>JBBDUV010000093.1:0-85670 GCA_040903745.1 Bacteroidales bacterium
GCCACCGTGCCCTCGACAACGTCTCCATCAGCGTGCCCAAGGGTAGTATCTTCGGACTGCTCGGACCCAACGGTGCCGGAAAGACAACCCTGATACGGATCATCAACCAGATTACTGCTCCCGATGCCGGGACCATCACCTTCGATGGCAAACCGCTGCAACGGGACGATGTTTTTCGCATTGGCTATCTTCCTGAAGAGCGGGGGCTCTATAAGAAGATGAAGGTAGGTGAGCAGTCGCTCTACCTGGCACAATTGAAAGGATTGTCGCTCGCAGAGGCAAAAAAGAAACTGAAATACTGGTTCGAAAAATTTGAGATAGAGGACTGGTGGAACAAGAAAGTGGAGGAGCTCTCCAAAGGGATGCAGCAGAAAGTTCAATTTATCATCACAATACTCCATGAGCCTGAACTACTGATCTTTGATGAGCCCTTCAGCGGGTTCGATCCAATCAACGTCAACCTCCTCAAAAAGGAGATTTTACAGCTGCGGGAAAACGGTGCCACCATTATCTTCTCGACACACAATATGGCATCAGTGGAGGAGTTGTGCGATCATATATCGCTGATCAATGAATCCAGGACAGTGCTTGCCGGACAGGTGTCCGGGATACGAAAGCAGTTTAGCTCAGATATTATCAGTGTTGAATTTGAGGGCGAGGTTGAGAGCCTCAGGCAAAAGCTGGACAGGCGTTTCGAATTGTTGGAGATCAGAGAGAACGGGATCGGTAAAGAGGCCCGTATTAAATTACCGCCGGATGCAAAACCGAACGAATTAATCACAGCACTGGCAGGACTCATGACCATCCACTCCTACAATGAGGTGATTCCAGGCATGAACGATATCTTTATCCAGGTTGTGGAATCCGATTCAGCAAAAAATAACCGCAAAGTATCATGAGCAAAGTAAGCCTGATTGTAAAAAGAGAGTACCTGACCCGGGTCAGAAAAAAGTCATTCATCATCATGTCGGCAATCGGCCCACTGCTTTTTGCCGCGTTACTGATCCTTCCTGCCGCATTGGCAACCATAGAAGACAAAGAAGTAAAGAAAATTGCTGTGATCGATGAGTCGACTGTGCTGACCTCATATACCTCAGGAAAACCGGCGAGTGTTATTCCTGAGACTGAATTCCTCAAGTTCATCGCACTGGAAGATGTTGACCTGGAAACACTCCGGGAGAATTTTTCAAGTACAGGATATTACGCAGTACTCTACATTCCCTCCAACGTTTTTAACTCTGAAAGAGCGATCCTCTACTCCGACAAACAACCGAGCCTGGATGTTTCTTCGCATATCAGGAACGCGATGGAGAAGGAAATTGAAAATCTGAAACTTGCAGCCAATGATATTGAGAACCTGGAGCAGATCCTCCGGGAAATCGAGACCAATATCAAGGTCTCCAGTATCAAATGGACCAAAGGAGGAGAGGCAAAAAAGAGCAACACCGGACTGGTGATGGGAATCGGATATGCCGCGGGATTGATGATCTATATGTTTATTTTTATTTATGGCTCGATGGTCATGCGCGGAGTAATTGAGGAGAAGTCGAGCCGCATCGTAGAGGTGATCGTCAGCAGCGTAAAACCCTTCCAGCTGATGATGGGTAAGATCATTGGCGTGGGACTGGTCGGACTTACACAATTCCTGATCTGGGTGGTCTTCACCGGTGTGCTGGTCACCGCAGCCGGCCTGGTCATGGGAGCATCCCTTCAACAGGGATCGCCCGTTGAGCAGGTGCAGGGAACCGATCTTTTCGGGGGAGATGGTGCCACCGAAGCGATGGAGGAGCTCGCAGGGGATAACGAGTTTCTCGCAGACATCCTCAACTCTTTTGAATCGCTCCAGCCGGGAAAGATCCTTATCGCATTTATCTTCTTCTTCCTGTTCGGCTACCTGATGTATGGCTCCCTCTTCGCGATGATCGGATCGGCGGTCGACAATGAGACGGAGACACAGCAGTTCATGCTGCCCGTTACACTGCCGCTGATCCTCGGGATCATCCTCATGGCCAACGTGATGAACAATCCCGACGGTCCGCTCGCCTTCTGGTTCAGCATGTTCCCGCTCACCTCACCGGTGGTGATGATGGTACGCATGCCATTCGACGTGCCGGCCTGGGAGATCGCGCTTTCAGCCTTTCTGCTGATCATCACCATTCTCGGGGCGATCTGGATAGCGGGGAAGATCTACCGCACGGGTATCCTGATGTATGGAAAAAAGATCACCTACAAAGAGCTCTGGAAGTGGCTCAAATATAAGAACTGATACTCAAATAAAAACTGATCATGCCGGTAGCCATCCTCGATTTCGGAACCAACACCTTTAACCTGCTCATCGCAGAGGAGAACGGAAAATCCTTTAATGTGCTCTACGATGGGAAGGAGCCGGTGAAACTGGGGAAAGGCGGCATCAACAAGGGAGTGATCACCCCGGAGGCGATGGAAAGGGGATTCACCGCCATCGCGAACCACATAAAGACCATTGAATCGTTCGGCGCCAATGAGATCCGTGCTTTCGCCACCTCCGCCATGCGCAACGCTGCGAATGGAAAAGAGTTTGTGAAACAGGTAAAAGAGCAATTTGGATTCAGTACCCGGATCATTGACGGGGACGAAGAGGCCGCGCTGATCTACGGCGGCATCAGGGAGTCGGTTCGCTTCGACAAAGAAACCGCGATGATCATGGACATTGGCGGAGGAAGCGTAGAATTTATCATCTGCAACGGGGAGGGGATCTTTTGGAAGCGAAGCTTTGAACTGGGCATGGCACGGATCATCGAGAAGTATCCAGTAAGCGACCCCATCACCGAAAATGAGATCTCCTCAATTGAAAATTATTATAAAGCAGAGCTGAACGCGCTTTTTGAGCAGGCGGAAAGATACCATCCGTCGCTGCTCGTGGGTGCCTCCGGAACATTCGATACCCTCGCTGCCATGGCAAAACACCGGTTCGGGTTGCGATCGTCCGGTAACGGCAGTTCTATGGAGATAGCGCTTGCGCACTTTCAGGAGCTGCATGGGCTGCTGCTGCAATCGACCGCGGAGGAGCGGATGAAGATGCCCGGAATGGAGCCGGTGCGGGTAGAGATGATCGTTCCTGCGGTGATTTTTATTAATTTTGTCAGCAACAAATGTAACCTGCGCACCATCATTCAATCGCGCTACGCCCTTAAAGAGGGGGCGATGGCGAGAATGGTAAAACATAAATAGCTATGTCAAAGATCCTTGTAATAGACGATGAGAAGAGCATCAGGAACGCGCTTCAGGAGATACTTACCTATGAAAAGTTTGAGGTTGAGCTGGCTGAGAACGGTCCGGAGGGGCTGGAGAAATTCGCCGCCGGCAGCTTCGATGTGGTGCTGTGCGATATCAAGATGCCGGAGATGGACGGGATGGAGGTGCTGGAGAAGATCTTTGAGACCGGCAAGGATGTGCAGGTGATCATGATCACGGGACATGGAAATGTGGAAACCGCCGTGGAGGCGATCAAGAAGGGAGCGTATGACTTTATTGAGAAGCCGCTTGACCTGAACCGGTTGCTGATTACCGTGAGGAATGCGCTCGACAAGAGTACGCTGGCCACGGAGAACAGGGTGCTTAAGCGGAAGGTGACCAGGGCGTATGATATGGTGGGTGAATCGCCCGCTATTGAAAGTGTGAAGGAGATGATTGAGCGGGTGGCCCCGACCGATGCACGCGTGCTGATTACCGGTCAGAACGGTACCGGCAAGGAGCTGGTGGCACGCTGGCTGCATGAGAAGAGCAGCCGTGCAGGCGGACCGTTCGTGGAGGTGAACTGTGCCGCGATACCGTCGGAGCTGATCGAGAGCGAGCTGTTTGGTCACGAGAAGGGAGCGTTTACCTCGGCGATCAAACAGCGGAAAGGGAAATTTGAACAGGCCGACGGGGGGACGATCTTCCTGGATGAGATAGGCGATATGAGCCTGTCGGCCCAGGCGAAGGTACTGCGGGTGCTGCAGGAGAACAAGATCTCCCGGGTGGGGAGTGACAAGGATATCAATGTGGATGTGCGGATCCTTGCCGCAACCAACAAGAATATAAAGGAGGAGATTGAGAAATCGACCTTCAGGGAGGACCTCTACCACCGGTTGAGCGTGATCCTGATCGATGTGCCGTCGCTGAACGACCGGCTGGAGGATATACCTGTGCTGGCCGACCATTTCAACCAGCTGATCTGTGCCGAATATGGGAAGGCACCAAAGGAGATCACCGACGATGCCATTGAGGAGTTCAGGAAGATCAACTGGACCGGTAATATCCGCGAGTTCAGGAACGTGCTGGAACGGTTGGTGATACTGTGCGACCAGAAGATCGAAGGCAAGGATGTGAAGGCCTTTGCCCGGCCCATCTCCAACTAATGTGGCTGTCCACTTCCATGCTATTGACACTTCCATGCTATTGAGAAGCTAAAAGAGTCAGCAACTGAACCCACAAGCTAAGCGAAACCAATAAGTCAATAATTGCAAATGAACTAAGTTTACAATTACAAGCTAAGGTCAATTTCACCCCATTGGTACCATAGAGCTACTATTCACCCCAAAACTGTGTTTTTTAACAGTGCTATCGTTCCAAAGGAATTACCTTTGGGCCCACAAAGTGATGATAAAATTGTCTCTGCCGTCATGTCCGAGGTGTTTCGAGCATGATGATTCTGCCACTCAAATTGATTGACATAGACAAAATATAATTAATACAGATGAAACCATTTAAAATCGGAGATCTGGAGATTCGTCTTCCTATTGTTCAGGGAGGCATGGGGGTTGGTATTTCGATGTCGGGACTGGCATCGGCTGTTGCGAACATGGGTGGAATAGGAATTATATCGACCGTTGCAATCGGACTTACTGACAGAGAGGCGCAGGTCAATTATAAGAAAAGGAACATTGAGGTGCTAAAGCGTGAGATCCGCAAGGCGCGGGAGCTTTCGGCCGGTGTAATTGGGGTAAACATCATGGCGGTGCTCACCGACTTTTCGGAGATGGTCCGCACCTCGGTTGAGGAGGGCATTGATATTATCTTTTCCGGTGCGGGACTGCCGCTCGATCTGCCCAAATACCTTACCGAAGGATCAAAAACAAAACTTGTTCCGATCGTCTCATCAGGCAGGGCCGCCAGCATCATTGCCAATAAATGGAAGCAGAACTACGATTACCTGCCGGATGCCTTTGTGGTTGAAGGACCAAAGGCCGGTGGTCACCTCGGCTTCAAGGCCAATGCCCTGGAGGAGATCAGTAATACACTCGAAAATCTGGTTAATGAGGTATTGCAGGTGGCACGCGATTTGAAAGCGAGGTTCAACAAGGAGGTGCCTGTTATTGCCGCTGGCGGTATTTACAGTGGGGAAGACATTTACAAAATTATTGAGCAGGGAGCCGCTGCCGTGCAGTTGGGTACCCGTTTTGTGGCAACCGAGGAGTGTGATGCATCACCGGAATTCAAAGAAGCGTTCGTAGCGGCAAAGGCTGAAGATATTCAAATCATCAAGAGTCCGGTGGGTATGCCCGGACGGACCATCTTCAATAACTTTCTGGATGAAGCGGTGAAGGGCAACCGGCGACCGAAGGTTTGCATGCACCACTGCATTAAATCATGCGATCCGAAGACCACCTCTTACTGCATTGCCGATGCGCTGCTGCAGGCCTACAAGGGCAACCTGGAGGATGGGTTTGTCTTTACCGGAACCAATGCCGGCAGGATCGACAGGATCCTGTCGGTGAAGGAGCTGATCAATGAACTGGTGACGGAATATGAGGCGTCGGAAAAGAAGGGGATTCCGAGTCTGCAAAAAGATTCCGGGACTGTCTGATAATGATGTCCGACAATCGGACCGACTGTGTTACCCGGCATCTTTTCTGAAGGATTTAAGGTAATTAGCACGACTGATGCCCGGCGAGAAATTCTGCACGTGCTTTGAACTATAAACCCTTGGTAAACAGTCCTAAAAATGCGGTATCCGGTGGCGAACCACTCACCTGCCGGAAAATCATTTCTGCAGCCGGCACAGAAGCGATCAGAGTACAGGAATATTCTGGAACGATATACAGCTACCTATATATCAGGTCGCCTATTACTTGCTCCTACCCGGAAAGATTCTGAAAAATCTTTATACTTTTGCATAAACTTCCATTTATGGCTAAGAAAGTTTATGTCGGGATGAGCGCTGACCTGATCCATCCCGGTCACCTGAATATTATTAAAGAGGCTTGCAAACTTGGTGATGTGATCATCGGATTGCTTACGGACAAGGCGATTGCCAGCTATAAGCGGCTTCCGTCGCTGAAGTACGAACAGCGAATGATTGTTATCGAAAACATCAAAGGGGTGAGCGAAGTGGTTCCCCAGGAGGAGCTGGATTATGTTCCTAATTTACGGAAGATTCGACCCGACTATGTTGTTCATGGAGATGACTGGAGGAAGGGTGTACAGCGGGAAGTTCGGCAAAGGGTAATCGATACGCTGAAGGAGTGGGGTGGTGAGCTGCATGAGGTTCCCTATACGAAAGGGATCTCTTCGACCCAGCTCAACCAGAGCCTGAAGGAGATTGGCACGACCCCTGAGGTGCGGATGGAACGGCTGCGCAGACTCATAGATTCAAAACCCATTGTGAAGGTGCTTGAAGCACACAATGGACTCACCGGGCTGATTGTAGAAAATATAATTGTTGAACAGAAGGGCCGCAAAAAAGAGTTTGATGCGATGTGGCTCAGCAGTCTTACCGATTCAACTTCCAAAGGTAAACCCGATATTGAGGCGGTGGATGTCACATCGAGGCTGCACGGACTGAATGATATTCTTGAGGTTACCACCAAACCTATTATTTACGATGGCGACACGGGCGGAATCCCCGAGCATTTCCTGTTTACGGTAAAAACGCTGGAGCGGTTAGGCGTTTCGGCCATTATTATCGAAGATAAAACCGGACTGAAAAAGAACTCCCTTTTTGGCACGGAGGTGCCGCAGACCCAGGCATCCATTGAGGATTTCAGCTATAAAATAACTGTTGGGAAAAAGGCCCAGGTTACAAAGAGTTTCATGATTATTGCCCGAATTGAGAGTCTTATTCTCGGTAATGGAATGGCTGATGCCATTGCCCGTGCAAAAGCTTACATTGATGCGGGTGCCGACGGAATAATGATCCACAGCAAGGAGAAGGACGGAAATGAGATTCTGGAATTCTGCCAAAAGTACGGCACTTTCAGCAAGCGCGTTCCCCTGGTAGCTGTTCCTTCGAGCTACAACCATCTGTACGAAAAGCAACTCATTGAGGCAGGGGTGAATGTGGTGATCTATGCAAATCATTTGTTGCGAAGTGCGTACCCGGCCATGGTCTCTGTGGCAAAAACGATCCTGACGCACGAACGCTCCCTTGAGACGGATGAGCAGTGCATTTCGATCAAGGAAATTCTTAACCTAATACCTGGAACAAGATAATGATCCGTCCGGAAACATTTTATAACTGGCTCTCTGCGAACCAGATCGATTTCTTCTGTGGTGTCCCCGACTCCCTGTTGAAGGATATTTGTGCATATATCACCGACAATACATTGCAGGGTAATCATATCATTGCAGCCAATGAGGGCAATGCCATAGCCATGGCGGCAGGTAATCATATGGCCACCAATAAGGTCCCGTTGGTATACATGCAGAACTCGGGCATGGGGAACGCCATGAATCCGTTGTTGTCGCTTACCGACAGGCAGGTGTATAATATTCCGCTACTGCTCATGATTGGATGGCGCGGTGAACCGGGAGTGAAGGATGAACCGCAGCACATCACGCAGGGTGAGGTTACGCTTCAGATGCTTGATACAGCCAGGATCCCGTACTGTATTCTCAGTCAGGATGAGAATGAGGCAGGCAGGCAGATTCAGGAGGCAATCGCTAAAGTGCATCGCACCAATGTTCCCTTTGCCATCGTTGTCAGAAAAGGGACCTTTGAAAAGTACAGCATAAAAAAGCGTGTTGCGGCGGAATACCAGCTTAGCCGGGAGAAAGTCATTCAGCAGATCGTTGATCAGTTAACAGGCGATGAAGTGGTTGTATCCACAACGGGCAAGACATCACGTGAGCTGTTTGAATGCCGGGAAGCGCTCGGACAACCTCATTTTTCCGACTTTCTTACCGTAGGTTCCATGGGCCATTCAAGTCAGATCGCACTGGGAATTGCGATCAGCAAACCCTCCAAAAGAGTGATCTGTCTGGATGGTGACGGTGCCCTGCTGATGCATATGGGAGGATTGGCAATTGCTGGTCATGCAGCACCCAAAAATTTTATTCATATTGTCATCAACAATGGTGCCCACGAATCCGTTGGCGGTCAGCCCACCGCCGGATTTAACATCGACACCATATCTATTGCAAAAGCCTGCGGATATGTAAGTGCAACCTCTGTATCGACCTCCGGCAAGCTGGCCGCAACACTGGCCTCAATTTCGGAAGAAACCTGTCCCGCCTTTATTGAGGTGAAGGTACGGGTCGGCTCACGCGATGATCTTGGACGCCCCACCATCAAGCCCGTTGATAATAAGAAGGACTTTATGAGAAACTTGAATTCGTAATGGAGCAGGAGGTTTTCAGAAAGGATCAGTTGGACGAACTAACAGGTATGATCAGGGCCATCGGAGCCGGGAAAATATTTGTTGTGAGGGGCGACAGGTCATTTTTTGCATCGGGAGCAGAAGCATATGTGAGGATGCTGACGGGCGGTTCGGACGCTGACTCGTTTCATGATTTTGATCCGAATCCGCAGTTGGAGGACCTGACCAGGGGAGTTGAAATCTTCCGGAATGGCAACTACGACCTGATCCTGGCCATCGGTGGGGGCAGTGTGCTCGACATGGGCAAGCTAATCAGTGTTTTTGCCCACCAGGAGTCGGATATTACGGGTATTGTAACAGGGAAATCTAAGGTCAAAGAGATCAAAACCCCGCTGCTGGCCGTTCCAACCACAGCCGGTTCGGGTGCCGAGGCGACAAAATTTGCTGTGCTTTATATAGAAAAGCAAAAATTCTCCATTGAGCATCCGCTTGTACTTCCGGACTATGTCTATCTCTTCTCCGGTTTTACTTTATCGGCCAGCCCCTATCTTACAGCATACACTGGCCTTGATGCATTTTGTCAGGCCGTAGAATCCGCCTGGAGCGTCAATTCCAACCCAGAATCAGAAAAATTCGCCCTGCGGGCCATCGATCTGGTTTGGAACCATCTACAGCAGGCGGTGGATGACGGTAGTGCACCGGCCAAAGAAAAAATGGCTGAGGCAGCATATTTGGCCGGCCGGGCCATTAATATTACCAGAACCACGGCCCCTCATGCGCTCTCCTATGCTTTTACCAGCTATTACAATATTCCACATGGTCATGCCGTGGCCCTTTCACTCCCGTTTTTCATATCATTTAACCATAAGGTCACCAACGATTCCTCTACAGATCCCAGGGGCCCCGGGAGCGTGAAGGAACGGATTGAAAAAGTTTTGGATATTTTGAAAACCGGTACCGGCAGTGCCCCCGCACTTCTTGCAGATTTTTTCAATGGCATCGGTATCACTATGAACCCTTATGATCTGATCGATGGGTTTGACCCGCAAATAATTATCGATCATGTGAATATGGAACGGCTGACAAATAACCCGCGAATAGTAACAAAAAAGGATATACTGACCTTTCTACAGGATCAAAAAAATAAATCAACACACAGATGATCGCCCAACTTCTCTATATCGACCCCGCCTCAACCAGTGCCTTGCTGTATATTCTGGTTGCACTTTTTGCCACACTTATTTTCGCCTTGCGCGGTTTCTTTTACAAGGTAAGAAACCTGCTGCTGGGAAAAGGGTTTGTGAACAGCAAAGATTTTGCTAACATCGATATTATCTTCTATTCCGAGGGAAAGCAGTACTGGCCGGTCTTCCTGCCGGTGATCAGGGCACTTGAAAACAAAGGGGTTCCCTCTGTTTATCTGACCTCCGATGAAAATGATCCCGGTCTTGAATACCAGTCGGAGCATTATGAAAGTAAATATACCGGGAATCTCACCATGACATCGGTATACCTCAACAGGCTGAAGGCAAAATTTGTTGCTATGACTACCCCCCAGCTGGATGTAATGATGCTCCGCCGCTCAAAGAAGGTGCAGCATTATGGCCATATCATCCATGCCCCCATCGATATTTTTACCTACAGGAAATTTGCGTTCGACTATTACGATTCGGTTTTCTGCTCGGGACCGCACCAGATTGAGGGGATACGCAAACTAGAGGAGAAGCGTGGCACGAACAAAAAGTTGCTGCTGGAGACCGGGCTTACCTACTATGATGTAATGCTCGATGAAGTAAAAAACATGCCGTTGCCCGAAAAGAAGAAACCGGTGGTAATGGTGGCTCCAACATGGAAAGAGTACTCTATCATTAACCGGTTTGGCACAGGATTCTTCGATTCGTTGCTGAAGGACAGCGCCTATGATGTGATTCTGCGTCCCCATCCGCAGAGCTATGTCAGCTTCCCAAAGTTAATGGACGAGATTGAGGAGCACCTGAAGGATGAGCCGCGGGTTACGATTGACAGGAGACAGCTTGGAACAGAGAGTATGGCTGCATCGGACCTGATGATCAGTGACCTGTCTGGTGTTTTCTGGGACTACGCGTTTTTGTATTCCAAACCGGTACTGCTTCTTAAAACGGAGTTTGATACCATTGAGGGGTTTGAGGGGAGCGAACTGGACCATGAGATGTGGGAGATGCGGGAACGTGACCGGTTGGGCAGGGAGTTTAATGCGCATGAAATTGACAATATCAGTCAGCTGGTGAATGAAATGCTGAAAGATCCACCCTCCAGGCAGCTTGAGGAGCTCAAAAGGGAATCTGTCTATAACTTTGGCCAGGCAGGTGAAGTAGCAGCCAGACAGATCATTGACATTGTGAGCAATCACACGGAGCCGGGCGGGTCGGAACAAGAAATCATCAATTAAAATTTCATGCAGGTATTCGAACTTATCATATCTCCTTTTTACTATATCGTCGAACAGTTCTATCTGCTTGGCTATAAGTTGACGGATGACCATGGGTTAGCGATTATCCTGCTGAGCTTTGCCATTTCATTGTTGCTGTTGCCCATCTTTATTCTGCTTGAACGATCCAAAAAACGCGATGATGCTGTTAAGCGGAAGATGAGACCCCTGCTTGATGAGATCAAGCGCTGTTACAAGGGGCAGGAACGCTACTACTATATACGCACCCTTCACCGCCAGCACGGCTACAACTCTTTTAAGTCACTCGTTCCGGTTCTGAGCCTGCTGCTGCAGATCCCCTTCTTCATAGCCGCCTACCAGTTCCTGGAGCACTTTGAACCACTGGTTGGACAAAGCTTTCTGTTTATAAAGGATCTGAGCGAACCCGACGGAATACTCGGTTCCATTAACGTTCTTCCCATTATCATGACCCTGGTGAACCTGGTCACCGCATACCTCTACACGCGCAATGGAGACAAGGCTGAACGCAAACAGATGCTGGTGGTGGCAGGAGTGTTTTTGGTGCTGTTGTATAATTTTCCATCCGGACTGGTGCTCTACTGGACCATGAATAACGTGTTCAGTTTCTTCAGGTTGTTCATTACAAATCCTGAAGATTTTCGTACAAAAGAGCCTCTATGGAAGTTCAGTCCAGCCTCGCTCTTTCAGTTCCGGGTCAAACCGGTTTTCTTCATGGCACTCTCCTTCCTGGCGCTATATCTTTTTGTATCGGGAAAGCTCTATTATCTGGAAGATAACCATACGTTGCTAACCATTTCACTGGCACTGCTGGTAATTTGCCAGGTTACAGGCATTATCTATTTTTTCCGGATCAGAGGAGGTGCCAGCCAGGTTCTCTTCCATCTTTCATCGGCATTCCTGCTGGCAACCTTTCTTTTTCAGGCTTTAAATGTTTATGTATTTACAACGGGAGAGGCTGTAAATCTCAACCTTTTTAATATTCATATCCAGTTTGCTGAAAATCAGCTTTCAGATATCATCTATCCGGGTATCTTGTTCCTGTTCATCACCCTGCCCTTCTATTTCAGAGAGGAAGGAGTTCTGTTAGCGGGACCGGGCAATTCCTTCAGGCCGGGAGCCACCGGACCGAAAGTCTTCCGGACCATTTTCATACTGTCTGCAGCATATCTGTTTGGATACATCATCCTTTGGAACCCGCTGATCGTTTTCTCCTCCTTTCCGGAAACATTCAATTTTACGGCCTTGGAACTTATCTGGAAGAATCTGCCTGTGCTGGTCATATTCCTGGCCGCATCCATACTCATCTTTTTCATAACCCCGCGAAGGTTCAGGTGGCTGTTGGCAGTTGCTGCTCTGACCGCTGTTGCCATCAGCTTTATCCACAACACCATTTTTCCCATTGAAACAGGAACGCTGCAGGAGAACAGGTTTGAGAAAGAACAGGCACTGATTGTCTCCCCTTATCTCTATTTGGTAGAGGGCTTTGCCCTGATCGCCCTGTTTGGCGCAGCGCTCTTTTTACTGCGAAAGCAATATTTCAGGCAGATCATTGCCGGACTGATACTGCTCAATGTTATACTCATTTCACAAAGCATTTACAGGGCGGTTTCTTCCAATAGTTTCACCCGGAACGAAACCCTTTTTCATCATTCAACCCATACCATCTCATTTTCAAAAACCGAAAAGAATGTGGTCTATTTTATTCCCGATATGTTCCAGGGATGGGCCATGCACCGGATGATGAATGAGAACCCCGAACTAAAAGAGCAGCTGAACGGCTTTGTTTGGTATCCCAATGCACTGGCTGTTTCAAGGGTTACAAATACCTCGGTTGGTCCACTGATCGGCGGACACGGTTACGCTCCTGACCTACTGGATCTGGACAGTGAACATACCGTTCAGGAAAAATTATCAAAGGCCAAGCGTGATCTTTCAAATGAAGTCAGGCGACAAGGGTACCGGTTTACAAGTAACCGACTGACATATTGTAATATAGAGAATGAGTATTACGACACTTTTCTTCCCGATTGGCACAATGACTGGGATAAATTCAACAGTCGGTTAGGGGTACAGGTAACCAAAGAGACCAACTACGCGCTGCTCTGTTATAACGCCCTGTTTTTTAGTGCTCCGCTTGCATTAAAACCAAAAATTTACAACAACGGACAGTGGCTGTTTCGACATAAAGAAGGTGAAGGGAGGGTTACCAGCACCAGTTTGAAACACCAATTCCTGAGAGTGTTGCCTTATATTTCAAATAACCGGTCGGATAAAGGGAATTTTGTTCTGATCTACTCCATGGTGTCGCATTTTCCGTGGAGCATTGTAAATGAAAATGGGTCAATGAAACATGATGTATCTCCCTATGAAAATAACAAATGGATCATCGAAACCCTTAATTCATGGTTTAAATGGATGAAGAAAAATGGGGTATACGATAATACAAAAATTATCATCGTCTCGGATCATGGAACCCACTGGAAAAGGTTTAACCGCGAGCTGGATATTGACAACCCATTTAAGAACGTCGATGATGAGAGGGGGGTCCCTCTTAATTATATGCTCGATCTGAACCCTGTGATTCTTGTGAAGGATTTTAACTCCACGGAGCCTTTTTCGGAGGATTGGCGGTTCATGAGCAACATGGATGCGCCAGACATTGCGCTTGAGAGGAGCGATCCCACGAAAGGAGCGCCTCCTGAGACGCGAACTTTACCGGCATTTGTATCTTGGTGGACCCAGGACATGAATAACCGGACAAAGTTCTCACTGGAACATAAGTATCTTGTTGAGGATGATATTTTTGATGCTAACAACTGGACGATGGTTTGGGACAAGCATCGTGGTAAGATAGAAACAGAAAAACAGTAGTTAAACAATTGGTTAGATAGTAACAATGAGCTTTATCGACTACCTGCTTGCGCCTTTTATATTTTTAATCAGGGAGATATTTCTCTTTAATTACCACCTTACCGGAGATTACGGAATCTCCATCGTCCTGCTTAGCCTGGCTGTCTCACTGCTATTACTGCCCATCTTTATACTGATTGAACGCTCCAAAAAAAAGGACGACGCTGTTAAACGAAAGATGAGACCCCTGCTCGAGGAGATCAGGCGAAGTTACAAGGGACAGGAAAGGTATTACTACATAAGGACACTACACCGGCAACATGGCTACAATTCCTTCAAATCACTCGTTCCGGTCTTGAGTCTTCTGCTTCAAATCCCTTTTTTTATTGCAGCCTACCAGTTCCTGGAGCATTTTGAAACACTTGCCGGTCAAAGCTTCCTGTTTATAGATGATCTGAGTGCTCCCGACAGGCTGCTGGGCTCCATCAATGTTCTTCCCATCATCATGACCCTGGTGAACCTGGTCACCGCATACTTTTACACCCGCAACGGTGATAAGGCTGAACGCAAACAGATGCTGGTGGTGGCAGGGTTGTTCCTTGTACTGCTGTATAATTTCCCATCGGGATTGGTGCTGTACTGGACCATGAACAATGTTTTCAGCTTTTTCAGGCTGTTTGTTACAAATCCTGAAGTGTTCAAAAGAACCAAAGGACTAAAGGGTGTCAAACGATTAGAGGATTTAAGAGGGATTGAGAGGGGAAGAGCATTTGAGGGTGCCGAAGAAGTTGGGGAGTTCGGGGAGGTTGAGCGGGAAAGGAAAGCTGAAGACGCCGGGGGGGGCGCTCTTTTCGGACTGAAAAAGAGGTTTATTGCAATCCTACCCAAACTATACCGCACATTTTTCTTAGTCCTGGTTGCGATAATGCTACTGCAGTTAAACTGGGCGTTCAACCATAATTTCGATGACATTGGGTTAAGAATAATATTGTCTGCATTATCGAGCTTGCTGACAATTATTCTTCTCGCGGCACTGGTCATAACTCACTGGGTTCATCTTCCGGAACAACCACTCAAACCAAAGGAATTTCTGTTCCACCTTCTGCCGGTTTTTAAGCCTATGTTGATAGTGATTACCAGCATCGCGGTTCTATTCCAACTCAACTGGGCATTGGAGTATAACTTCAATGATTTTGCCCTTAGGGTTATTCTGTCAGTGTTTTCAGGGGCGATCGCAACACTTCTTCTTGCGGTGGTGGCACTCTTCTATCAGGACCAGATATCATTCAATCCTGGTAAGCTTAGAACCAGGATTGTCAGTTCGGCAAACGATAACAGAATCGTTTTCCGGAGTATGCTATTCCTAACGATCTACTTCTATTTTGGATCAAAATATTACTTTGGTGGAGTGAACGATGATCTGGCTTTAATTGCAATTGTGACAATGGTGATTGGTCAGATAACCGGGTTGAGATACTTTGCGAAAAGTTATAAAAATATAAGCCGCAGATGGTCGTGGATTGCTGTAGCTGCACTGACCGTAATTCTCCTCTTTCAGTGTTTGAATATATGGGCGCTAACAACAGGTAGCGGGTCTTTTGCGGTATCGATTTTAAACTTAAATATATCTCTGGTTAAGGGGACGTTGCTTGATATTGTGCTGCCGGGAATTTTGTTCATTTCTATCATTGCACTGGTTTTAACAGGGAGAAGCGGCAAAAAACTTTCAGCCGAATTCAGGTCCGACGGGCCTGTCTATCTTCTATCCATCCTTTATCTATTGGGGTTCATCCTATTATGGAATCCGATAGAGGTATACTCCTCCTACCCTTCGAATTTTGATTTCACGGCCTTTGATATTCTTAAGAATAACTTCACCTGTTTTGCAGCAGCCTTTATCATCCTTACTACCCTCTATTATGTTCTACCACGAAAAGCCAGGCATATCCTATTTATCATTTCAACTTCAGCTGTTGTCCTGGGATTTATACATAATACCATTGCGCCCATAAAGATGGGAACGCTTCAGGATGCTGTGTTTTTGAAGCACGACAACCTGGCAAGGCCCCTTCCGGCGTACCTGCTCGAAGGCCTTGGCATCCTCGCTATTATTTATGCCGTTAAATGGTTTTTCCAGCGAAATTACCATAAACAATTGCGTTATGTGCTTGTTGTTTTAAACGTTGTTTTAATAACACAAAGCCTGGTCGCTGCAGGAAACACGGGGTCCTTTTTTCACAAACAGAACATTCCGTCCGATCCTTCGAGTTCGATCTCATTTTCGAAGGATTCAGAGAATATTGTTCTTGTTGTACTTGACATGTTTCATGGTTGGTACGTGAACAAAGCAATAGAGGAGGTACCCGAATTAAAGCGTGTCTATGAGGGATTTGTGTGGTACCCCAACACACTGGCTGTTTCAAATATCACCGGATCAACCATAGGCTCTATGTTAGGGGGTTATCAATACACCATTGATCGCCTAAATCAGGATATAACCCACACTTTGCAGCAAAAGATCAACCACATTGCTTCAGAATTTAACGCAAAAATAAGAGCCCGCGGGTTTAGATTTTCAGGCAACCGCATTATCTATTCCGATGTCGATAGTTTAACATACGACACCTTTATTCCTAAATGGCATGAGAACTGGGATATGTATAATAGCAAACTCAATATAGGCGTAACCAGGGAGGTTGGGTATTCGCTGCTCCGAAGTAACGCGGCCTTTTATAGCGCTCCGCTCATTTTGAAACCCGGAATATATAATGAGGGACAATGGTTACAGGGTAATGTAAATACCAATGAGAATACGAGCAGATCCATGCAATATAACTTCCTGAGACTGCTTCCCTACATCTCCGACTCAAAAAACAGCCAGCCCAATTTTATCTACCTTTACTCACAGGCAACACATCATCCGTGGGATATTGTTGACCAGGAAGGGGAATTGCAAACCGATGTAACTCCTTATGAGAATAATAAATGGACGCTGAAGACGCTTTCGATCTGGATTGAATGGATGAAAAAACATGATGTATATGATAATACGAAGATTATCATTGTTTCGGACCATGGTCCTCACTGGTGGTTCTATAAGGGTGAAGTGGATACTAATATTCCCGTTGTCTCAAATACACAGGTGAAGAGAATCAATGAGCAATCGATGGGACTGTTTGCACTTATGCTTGTAAAAGATTTTAATAAGAGAGGAGCGCTGAAGGAGGATTGGCGTTTAATGAGCAATGCCGACGTAAGTGCTATTATCTTTGATGAAAATGATCCCACCAAAGCAACCCCTCCGTTATCAAGAACGCTGCCCACTTCTGTCGTTCTCTGGGAGAGAAAACTTTGGGAGTTGAGCCAACTGCGCATACTCCATCAATTTGAGGTTACTGACAATATGTATGATTTAAACAACTGGAAAGTCGTTGAATAGAGTATGGATTTATTGAAATACATCATTGCCCCTTTCGAGTTTATAGTCAGAGATCCATCGCTACACTCGCTCGTCACATTGAGCGGTAGAAAGTTTTCTGACTAACTATATTAATAGAACAAATTACCCCGGTAGAAGAGAAAAGCTCATTCCAAAATATTACTCTAAAGCAAGTCAAAAATTGGGTAGTCCCTCCTTCCATGCAGTAAAAAGAGATTCCAATTCTTTAGCTTTCTCCTGGTTGTCTCCGGCCAGATTCATGGTTTCGGTCGGGTCCTTTTCAAGATTATACAGTTCCCAGGGGGATTCAAGTCCTTGCCTCACAAGCTTCCAGGAATCGTGATACACAGCCTGTCCACGTCTCCATTCATAGAATATCGGGTTCTCCCTCCTTGGGTTTTCACCCTCAAATACTGGCAGAATACTCTCTCCCTGCATGGGTGTAATTTCCTGTCCGTTGAATTCGTTGGGGTATTCAGCCCCGGTAATATCAACCAACGTAGCCATAATATCGATAAAATGCCCCGAAAAATCACTGAAAGAACCTGAGTTAATCACATTGGGCCACCATGCAATAAGCGGGGTATTGGTGCCGCCTTCGTAACTGAAATTTTTAAAGTACCTGAATGGAGTATTGCCTACATTTGCCCAGTCTTCCCCCAGAGAGGTCCACCGGGTAAGGGTTCCAATTTCACCGTAATCATCTTCGATATTTACACTCTCGGCGGAGGCCCCATTGTCTGAAACAAACATAATGAGCGTATTGTCCAGCTTGCCTGTTTCTTCCAGTTTCTCCAGTACCCTTCCGATATTTTGGTCCATCCGGTCGATCATTGCAGCATATACCTCCATTGTTTTGGCCTCTTCCGCCTTCTCCGAATCACTTAATTCATCCCATGGGGTGAAAGTCGGGGCCGAAAGTTTATAGGATTCATCAATCAATCCCATGTCAAGTTGTTTTCTGTAACGTCTTTTTCTGATCACTTCATACCCCTCATCGTATTTGCCTTTATACTTGGCAATATCATCGGGCCACGCCATTAATGGATCATGAGGAGCGGTATAGGACAGATACAGAAAAAAGGGATTTTCATCATCTTTATACGCTTCCATCCATTTTACCGCGTAATGGGTAAAATAATCGGTCGTGTAAAAGTCTTCTGCTTCGGGTGTGTAGGGAATGTAGGTTACACTGTCGATACACCAGGCACGGTCCCTTTTATTTCCAGGACTTCCTTTTCTTGCCGGCATTCCTTCACCCGGACGCTGTTCGCCTGGATTAAAAAAATTACAGCAGCCATCCCTCAAACCGTAATAGTGGTCGAATCCTCTGAAAATGGGGTTCTCAGGCCCATGGTGTTTACCTGACCACAAGGTACGATAGCCAGTTGTTCGTAGCACCTCACCAAGTGTAACGGCATTGGTAATGGGTTGGGTATGCGTCTCATGATTATTGCTTTGCTGTGCATAAACGCCGGTAAGCAAGCAAGCCCGCGATGGAAAACACTTTGAAGTATTATGAAAATTGGTAAACCGAATACCTTCTTCCGCCAGCTTGTCGAGATTCGGAGTTTGAATTTCACTGCCATAACAACCTATTTCCGACCAGCCCAAATCGTCGGAGCTGATGAGAATAATATTTGGCAACCCGGAGGAGGGTTGCGTTTGGTTGCATGAAATAAATAGCGATAGAAAAATTACAAAGGATAAGGTTGCGCGAAAGAATTTCATTTTCTTATTTTTTGATGTTAAACTTCAAAATTAAAAAAAATCTCATACTTGGCAACTGAAGTTTCCTGGTTGATAAATTCTTGATAATAAGACAGATATAAACACAAAATGTTTCGTTACTAAGTCCAAAAAGCTACATTTGAGTTAGTTACAATATCAGATCGTCGGTTGAGGTTTTATAAAGATTCCAACCTGTCTGCCTGGTAGGTTTTACAAGCTTCTACATAAGCTTCAATATTCTCCCAGGGAACTTCAGGTTCAAGCATGTGGGTAGGGCAACAGAACAGGCCGCCCTTTTTTCCTGTAATAGAAAGATTTCGTGTTACTTCTGCTTGCTCAGGAATCATGTCCGGGTTCTCAAAATTCCAGGAAAACCCCGGATCTACAATTTGCCGGTCAGTAGCAGCGGGCTAAAATAAGGTTTGTAAAGGTTCATTGTAAACGGTGGGAACCTACAAAACAAACTGCAGTTTCGTCTTCAACATAATTAATTAATATTCAATGATAAGGGATTCATCTAGATAAAGAAGTTAAAATAACATTACGTTACATTCCGTAAAACTAAGATATTTTGTTTATCGGGTAATTAAATAATTTCCCAAATTCTTTTGAATATGTATCAACCGTCATTCAATTAGCGACAGTAAAGCAGGCTGAAACAATAACCCACAAGCATCAAAATTGAAAATAGATAAACGGCTGGAGGTCGGCCGACCATGACTGATAGATCACAAATACCACGACGACGGCGATAAGCACTTTGGCCCAGATGGGGGTTGCAATATACCAGTTGAGCAGGGCAAGTTTCCACCTGTTCGACACCCAGTGGGTAAAGTAACCGAGGGCCATTACCAGGAAGACCCATTTATATGCTACCAGCACCTCGGGGATGACCGAAGCATTGAAGGAGTGTGCGATCTGGCGCATCAGCTCATTGGCATGCTCCATGGAGTCTGACCGGAACCAGATGCGGGTAAAGGTGATAAACTGAAAGGTGATAAAAATCTTCCATATCCTGGCGGCCCAATGCTTGCTGTGTTCGTAAGGACTGATCTTTTTCCACTGCTTGTAGACCACGATTCCCAATCCGTTGATCCCTCCCCAGATCAGAAACTGCCAGCTCGCCCCGTGCCATAAACCGCCCAAAAGCATGGTAAGCATCAGGTTCACATCGGTCATGATCCGCCCCCTGCGGTTCCCCCCGAGCGGAATGTAGAGATAATCCTTCAGCCAGGAGGAGAGCGAGATGTGCCAGCGTTTCCAGAAATTCCCCACATTGGTGGCCTTGTAGGGGGAGTTAAAATTGCGCGGCAAACGGAACCCCAGCAGCAGTGCGACACCGATCGCAATATCGGTATACCCGGAGAAATCGACATACACCTGCAGGGAGTAGCCATACAGCGCCATCAGATTCTCGAAGCCAGAAAAGCCCGCCGGATTAGCAAAGATGCGGTCGATGAAGTTCACCGCGATATAATCACCAATAAATATTTTTTTAAACAACCCCTTCATAATCAAAAAGATGGAAAAGCCAAATTCCTCCTTCGACAGGCTGTATCTTTTATATATCTGCGGCACAAACTCCGAGGCACGGACAATCGGCCCGGCTACCAGCTGCGGAAAAAAGGAGACATAGAAGCCGAAATCCATAATATTCTTCACCGGGTTCACCTTCCTCCTGTAAAGATCGATGGTATATGACATCACCTGGAAGGTATAGAAGGAGATACCAACAGGAAGCAGGATCACCGCCGTATCGAATTTCAGTCCCGTGAGGTTATTCGTCCAGAGGGCAAAGTGGTTCACCACCTCAATCTCGGTATTGAAGATGCTGTTCACCGTATCGACAAACAGGTAGGCATACTTGAAATAGGAGAGCAGGAAAAGGTTCACAACGACACTCAGAAATACGGCAAATTTACGGGATGATCGCTTTTCAGAAGTATGGATCCAGTTGCCGAGGTAGAAGTTGGTGAACGTAGAGAAGACAAGGATCAGGAAAAAGAGTCCCGAAGTTTTATAGTAAAAGAAGAGACTGATCAGAAAGAGAAAAGCGTTCCTAAGGGCCCGGTCCTTGTATATGATTGAAAATGCCAGCAGCACCACCCCGTAGAATACCCAAAAATAGAGCTGGGTAAAGATCAGGGGCTTCTCCGGGTTGAAGAAGAATATCTCACTTAGCCAGGGCATGGGGTAAAGATAGAATGAAATTCCTAACGTAACCTATCTACTTCAAAAAAAGATGAGGCCTGAACCGGCTATCAGGGCAGTAGACTGAGCCCGGCAGGGAAAATGACGGCACGTTGTTGCCGAAAATATGCTAAATCATATCCTTCCCTACAGAACGGTGAAGCGCTTTGAATAGCAACTCTGTCAATAAAGCCGAAGTGACTGGATCATAAAGTTACTCCTTGTACCAGCTGGCATAGTGCAGATAGCTTTCCGCGATCCCCTCGATCATCTCTTTGGTCTGCTGTGGGTCGACCTTCTTGAGGAATTTCGCGGGAACGCCGCCGTAGATGCTGCCCGGCTCTACAACCGTATGCTGCAGCACCACCGATCCGGCAGCGATGATGGCGTTCTCACCAATATCGGCGTAATCGAGCAGGATCGAGCCGATGCCGATCAGGCTGTTCCTCCTGATACGTGCACCGTGTACGACCACGTTATGACCGATAGAGACATTGTCTTCGATCTCCACGCCCGATTTCTCGTACAGCGTATGCAGCGTACTACCATCCTGGATATTCACCCTGTTCCCGATCCGTATCGGATTCACATCGCCCCGCAGCACCGTATTGAACCAGATGGAGCAGTCATCGCCAATCTCCACATCACCAATGATCGTAGCATTTTCCGCCAGGTAACAGTTTTTCCCGATCCTGGGTGTAAATCCCCTGACTGATTTAATAAGTGCCATAGCTGTTCAGATTTGTCTTCTGCAAAAATAGGCAAAATATGCTGAACGCATTTTTGGCGGGCATGAGTATTGCACGGAAAGAGTTTGCTGAGCGCCCGGTAGAAGGGCTTTGACCTCTCTATAAAAAAATCGCTTTCTATTTAGAGTGTGTCCATAAAGTCGGACTTTATGGACTGGCACTATTTACTGTCCGGCCCTGTACTTCTCATACTCCAGCATCACAGCATCGAAGAACATCCCGGCCATGAGGTTGGCACCCCGGGGGGTGAAATGAATGTAGTCGGGTATGGCCAGTGGTGGATCGGCCAACACGAAATTCTGCATGGAGTTCTCTCCTCCCATCGCTCCGTACATATCCCAGAAGGCACAATCCGACTCCAGTGCTGCCTCCCGCAGGGCATCGCGCACCGGTTCGAGAGACTCCCAGGTCACGAAACGACCGTTCTCTTTTCTCGACATATCGGCCGGACCAATCACCACGATGGCGGCATCCGGACAAAGTCGCTTCATGAACTTCAGCTCACGCTTAAAAAATCGCTTGTATGATGAAGGATATTCGATGTAGGGCACCACATTGCCGCCGAACTGCATAACGATCATCCCCGGATTAAGGGCCGTAAACATTGTATACATCAGCTCCCAGTCGAACCTGCTGAACTCCAGTCCGGAGCTCCCCCGCATCGCAATATTGTCGACCTGTACCCCGGCATCCGGATCAAAACCGATCCCGTAAATCCTTCCCCCCGCTTTCAGTCCAAACTCCAGTTTCACTTTCCCGGGAGCAAAACCCGGCCACCATTTGAGCTCCTGGTAACCATCCCGGATATTCCTCACCGTATCGGTGATTGTATCATTGAAATGCACAACCACCATCCCGCTATCGGCATACGAATGAATATACAGCCTCAGTGCACTGAATTGCGATGCCCTTTTTCCAGCCTTGAAGGCAAACTCCAATGAGGGCAGACTTCCCTCCCATGCCGGCGGCACTGCCGTAAAGCAGGCCATCATGCCGTAATTGTTATGACCGAGGGTGGAATCGCGTCTCCCGAATCCGGTGTACCTGGTCCAGTCGCCCGAATAATTCTCCCTGAACACAGGATTCCCGGAATAGAGCGGTATGGCAGGGACCATTCCACAACCTGATCCTCCAAACACCTTCTGGAGCCTATACCTCAACAGGGCGGTCATCCTGTCATTCTCGATCTGTGAATCCCCGTAATGAAGGATCCTGACCAGTTCTCCCTTCTCCCCTGCCTGCTCTGCTAATCTGAAAAAACGGACCAAATTACCGATTGCACGATCGGTAGCCTCGAGCGGATAGACCCTTCCGCGGATTCTGACAATACGCTCTCTGACCAACGAATCGTTGTTGACGGTCCTGCCCGGTTCCGCGGTAAGATATGTTGTGGAGTCGGAGTATGTTGTGGAGTTGGAATTTACAGAAGGGATTTCTGAGTCCGACATATCCCATTCCGGATCATCCATCAGAATTGCGCTTTTTATTAAGCTATCGGTATAATGAGAAATAGTACTATCGGAAGCAAACAGATCGGTTGATGTGATGAACCGCAGTTTCATTTCCCTGCCCAGACTGACCCCTTCATCCGGAAAAACAAAAGAGAGTCCGAGCAGCAGTCCGCATACCAGCAAAAAAAATATGAAAATTCTGAACGGTTTCATAATCCACTTAAACCGTAGTATTCGTTATATCAGCTAAACATAAGCAAATTTGTCGGAAAATGCACAGTTCATTGTCAATTCAAGAGAATGGTTCGTGCTCAAAACTCCATGATCCTCTGTAAACAAAATGCAAAGTAATCGTCGTAAGAAGAACGTGTCATACTCAAATCTTCCTTATCCTGATCTTCTGTCCGGGCTGTATCCGGTGACTGTTGGAGAGGTTGTTCCAGCGCGAAATATCGGTATCGGTCACCCCTGAAAACTTTTTCGCTATATCCCAGAGGGTATCCCCGTGCTGCATGGTATAGGTGATAAACTGCCCTTCACTGCTCCTGCGGGCGCTGAAACGTTCAGCAAAATAACCAATAATACCGGTAAAAGACTACTCCTCCTCCTCATTCTTCCCTTTTAGAACGTTAATTTGCAAGTTATTCCGTAATTGCTGGCAGGCGCACCAACAGGCATATACAACGGCTCCATCGACGGCTCCACCCTGATGGTGAGATCGGGATTCACATCCCAGTGGAACAGGTGGGCATCTACATAGGCGTCGAGCACCTGAAGGGCATAGGCGGCGGCGAGGGTGATGTAGCTCAGCTCCAGCTGCCGGCGCCATAACCGCAGGTAGCGTTCGTTGAAATCAGTCGGATCATCGGTATAGTTGGCGCTCGACTGCCTGTAACCCTGGGTGTTGTAATAGATCCAGTACCCCACCCCGCCGAGGGCACCATATACAAACGGAATCTTGAAATATTTCTTGTTGTAGGCCTGACCCAGCCCGGGAAGAATCAACGCATAGGTCATCGCTTTGGTCGGTGAATGTTCAATATCCTCCCTGTTGATCCCTTCTTCCTTCGTTTTCCCGGCCGACATCCTCATTGAATCGTCCGCTGCATAGATCCCGGGCTCAGAAGGTCTGTCCGACGAAGGCACGGTATCCCTTCCCGCTTCCTGCTGCAGGGTACTTCGGCCCTGTGGCGTATTTCGTTCGACCGGCCTGTCCAGGTCAAACGACCTGAGGTCAGTCACTGTATCGTTCTGCGGTTCCTCTCCCTGTCCCCACAAGGAAACTCCTAAAAAAGCAAACAGGAGAATCATTCTCACAATCCTCCTGATTCCTTTTCCGCTGATATCGGAAACAGTGTTGGTCATGTACCTGGTTTATCAAGTATGCTTACGATCCTCTGAAGATCTTCGTCTGACTTGAATGGTATAACGATTTTGCCTGCCCCTTTATTACTTCTTTTGAAATCGATGGTGGCCCCGAAGAAGTGTGACAGGTGATCGCGCAGGTTTTCATATTCGTCGGGTTCGTCTGCTGAAGGCTTCTCTTCACCGGAAGATTGTTGCTTCAGCTTTTTCACCAGTGCCTCTACCTGACGCACAGACAGCTCCTGTTCAACGGTCCGCTTAAATGCTTCGAGCTGCACCTCATCATCCTCCACACCGAGCAGCGCACGTGCCTGTCCCATGGAGAGCTTTTTCTCCCTGATCCCGGCCTGGATATCGGCAGGAAGCTTGAGCAGGCGCAGGTAATTGGTTACCGTGGCACGCTTCTTACCCACCCTTTCACCCAGGGTCTCCTGCGTAAGCTTTACCTCCTCCATCAACCGCTGGTAGGAGATCGCCACCTCGATGGCATCCAGGTCCTCACGCTGGATGTTCTCCACCAGCGCCAGCTCCAGCATGTTCTCATCTTCCGCCTCCCTGATATAGGCAGGCACCTTTTTCAGTCCGGCCTTGATCGCTGCCCGTAACCTTCTCTCACCGGTGATCAGCTGGTACCTGTTCTCCTCCACCTTCCTGACAGTCAGCGGCTGTATAATACCATGCTCCTTAATCGAACTTACAAGCTCCTCGAGGGCATCCTCATCAAAATGAGTCCTGGGCTGGAACGGGTTCGCCTCAATGCTCTTGAGCGAAATCTCATTGGCCGATGTGGCCATTTTTATCAACTCACGGGTCTCCTCTCCGCCCTGATCGATCAGGGCACCTAATCCCCTCCCTAATGCATTTTTCTGTGCTGCCATTGTGTATGATTATGAATCAATTACTTTATCTTTTTGTTTGAGGGCCGTCTCCTCGTTGTTCTGAAGCAACTCCCGGGCCATGTTAAGGTAGTTGACCGCCCCTTTGGAGTCGGCATCATAAAGTATCGCCGGTTTGCCAAAGCTGGGTGCCTCGCTCAGCCTGATGTTCCGCTGCACGATGGTCTCGAATACCATCTGCTGAAAATGCTTCTGGACCTCCTCCACCACCTGGTTCGAAAGCCGCAGGCGTGCATCGTACATGGTAAGCAGGAAGCCTTCTATTTCGAGCTCCTTGTTCAGTCCCTTCTGTATGATATTAATCGTGTTGAGCAGTTTGCCCAATCCCTCCAGGGCAAAGTACTCACACTGTACAGGTATAATCACTGAATCGGCCGCTGTAAGGGCGTTAACGGTGATCAGACCCAGCGACGGTGAGCAGTCGATCAGCACATAATCATATTTATCACGCACCTTTTCAACAACCTTCCTGAGCATGTATTCGCGTTCAGGCATATTGAGCATTTCGATCTCTGCCCCCACCAGGTCGATGTGGGAAGGGATCAGATCAAAGCCCTTTATTTCGCTGTTCAGGATGATCCTGTTGGGATCCACATCATCGATAAGACACTCATAAATGCTGGTCTTTACCTTCTTGATATCGAATCCGGTCCCGGAGGTCGCGTTGGCCTGGGGATCGGCATCAATAAGGAGGATCTTCTTATCAAGTATGGCCAGACTTGCGCCAAGATTAATGGCTGTGGTGGTCTTTCCAACCCCGCCTTTCTGATTCGCCAGAGCTATAACTTTACCCATCTGATACAATCTTTTTTTACAATAAAACCGGAAAACAAAGTTACTATTTTCAGTCTGGTTGATCTGTTTCGTGAAGTTTTATTGTAAACAATCATTTTGAACTTTATTAACAGTTTATCAACAATTCTGACTCCTGCAAAGATAATGGATTTTGCGTCAAAAAATGTATATTTGTCAGCTTACTAAAATTGCCCATGAAGATAAACAGATGGTTGGTGGTCGTTAATCCTGCTGCCGGAGGTGGGAAGACAAGAAAGGACTGGCCGGAGATCGAGAAGCTGCTTACGAAGCATAGGGTCGGTCACGATCCGGTGTTTACCAACCGCAGATTGCATGCGATGGTGCTCGCCCGGCAGCAGATCGAAGCGGGATACAACAAGATCATCGTAGTGGGGGGCGACGGCACGATGAATGAGGTGATCAACGGGGTGTTTGCCCAGAAACGGATCCCCACAACAGAAGTGATGTTAGGGATGATCCCTGTCGGCACAGGAAACGACTGGGGCAAGATGTTCAACCTGCCTTCCGATTACGAAGGAGCGATCGAAACAATAAAAACCCAAAAAACTTTTATCCAGGATGCCGGCATGGTAACCTACTTCAAGAGCAACAAAAGCTGGCAGCGCTACTTTATCAACATCGCCGGATTGGGCTTCGGAGCCAAGGTAGTTGCCCGCTCCAACAACCTGAAGGACAAAGGGAAAAGCAGTCCGCAACTCTACCTCGCCACGCTCTTTACGAGCCTGCTCAGATACCGATCGATCAGGGCCAGTATTGAAATCGACGGCAACGCTTTCAAGCGAACGGTTTTCAGCATGAACGTGGGGATCGGAAAATACAACGGCGGGGGGATGATGCAGGTGCCGCATGCCATTGCCGATGACGGACTCTACAGCATCACGCTTATTAAAAGGATGGGGAAGCTGAATGTGATCGCCAACATCAGAATGCTCTACAACGGGAAGATCACATCCCATAGCAAAGTGGAGGCCTATACCGGCAAGGTGATCAACGTCGACTCCCCCTCACTGCTCCATTTGGAAACTGACGGTGAGACACTCGGACATTCTCCCATGGCGTTTCAGATCATCCCCAGAAGCGTAAAAGTAATTGCCAATGGAATATCAGCGTAGAAAGGATTTAAAACAACCTGTATGAGATGCCGTTTATGTAACAGCGAAGATCTCGATCTCTTTTATAAACAGGGGTCTGATGATCAATTTCATTTTTACCGATGCAGGGGTTGCCGTTTGGTCAACCTTGACCTCGACACAACCACCATCACCAGCAACCAGGAGAAATATGCGGTAAGTGATGATCCCCCGACGAATGAGGAAACCCTGTCTCTACAATCATTTCGTTTTGTAAAAAAATATGTGAAAGGTAGCGGAAAGTATCTGGACATAGGTTGCGGCTATGGGGCTCTGTTGAAGCTATTCAAAGAGGATGGATGGGAGGTTGAGGGACTTGAACTATCTCCAAAACTGGCTGAATACGTCACAAAGCATTTTAATATTTCCGTGCGAGTGGCCAATTTTCTCAACGATGAACAGTCAGGCGACTACGATCTGGTTTCATTGCGGCATGTGCTTGAACACCTGCCCGACTCGGTCGGGGCAATGAAAAAACTGGAAAAACTTGTAAAACCGGGAGGACATGTACATCTTGAGTTTCCAAACATTGATGGTATTCCACAAAGGATCAAAAGATTAAGAAACAGAACGTCGCTCTTCAAGAAAAAATATGATCCGCAATATGTTCCCGGACACTGCAATGAATTTTCAGCAGCTTCATTTGAATTCCTGCTTAGCAATACAAAATTCAGTTTGATACGCTGGGAAACCTACTCGAAAAAAACACTTTCAAATTTTTTATATAACCACTTTCCAGTCGGATCAAAAGTACGGGTGATACTAAAAAGAGCGGGCACCTGATCACATTGTCGTTCCTCCTCCACCGCTCTATACTCTAACGAGCAAAAACAGGCATACAGGCTCAGCAAAGTCAAAAAATTTTGAAGTAACGCAACTATCGGACTTTAGATACAGCCACTAATTGGTTTTTGGCGCCAGTTCAATCTCAAACAATTTCGGCCAGTATTTGCCGGTTACAAACAACCGCTCCTCCATCGGATCCCAGGCAATGCCGTTGAGCACGTTGGTACTGGGCCTACGATCCTTTACGGAGAGAATCCCCTTCATGTCGACCCTGCCCTCCTCCTTTCCTGTCTCCGGATCAATGATCACAATCTCATCGGTGTAATACCTGTTTGCATAAATCTTCCCGTCAATAAATTCCAGCTCATTCAGATCCTTCACCGGTCCCTCGTTGTTGTACACCTCGATCTGCCGTTTTACTGTAAACATCGACGGATCAATGAAGTAGATAATATTCGTCCCATCGCTCATAATCAGCTCATCCTCCGAGTTGGTGAGTCCCCACCCCTCCTTGTTCTGGTAGTAAAACTTCTTAATCTCCTCGAAGTTGTTGAGGTCGTAAACAAAACAGACCTGCGACTTGTAAGTGAGCTGGTACAGATTCCCATCGAAAACAGCGATCCCTTCACCAAAAATATTTGAGGCGTTGTTTCTCGACTGTATCACCTCGCCATTGTTGAGGCGAACCTTACGCACCGAAGACTGGTTATAGTTGCCGGTTCCCTCATAGATCCACCCATCATAAAAAAGCAGTCCCTGCGTATAGGCGCCGACATCGTGTGGATAGGAGTTCACCACCCTGTAGCTGTACTGCACGGGTTCAATATCGGAGAGCAGTTCCAACTGAACGCTGTGCGTCTCGGAGCTGCCACCTTTAAGGTGGAGCCTGGCCCGAACACCAGCATTACCGGGATTCAATCCGGCCGTTGAAAGAGCAACCGTATCCTTTCCATCGTATACAACCTCCAGTCGCCCCCTTAAAAAGAGCTCCACCGAATCGATCTTCAACGTATCAGGTGCACTAATTCGTACAGGGATCTCCTGCCCCGCCACATAGCGATCCCCCGATACAGGCAGATGGAGGGTGGTAATTTTTTGTACCTGCTGGCGCTGCTTCCTGGTACGGCCCGATTCACGGCTTTTCTGGTTGCAACTGCCCGCTGAAAAAATGATGAGGATAAAGAGAAATGTAATGCTGTATAACTTCATGGGGTGTGTGGATTATCTTCCGAAAAGGCGACCGAGCAGTGTGCGTCTGCGCGGAAGGTTTTTAAGTTCGTTAGCTACAGTGGGATTGAGTTCGGGGTGAATGATCTGCCAGATCTCACCCCACCCGGGAAGCCCGCAGATATTGCGGTCGTCGATGTAATAGTCGGCCTGGATCTTTCGGCTGACAGATTTCTCGTCGAACTCCTCTTCGGGATAGTTCTTGTTCACCGCGTAGAACTCGATCCCGTTTTTCCGGCAGAATTCAACCGCTTCATCCAGCTCTTTTCCGTTCCGGTAGGTCCAAAGGATCAGCTGGTGCCGCTGCTCCTGGAGCTTTTTCATCGTTTCAAAAGCAAAAAGTAGGGGACGGCCGATCGCGGGATATTTGTGCTCTACGATCGTACCATCAAAGTCAACTGCGATCTTCATAATTGTCTGATTCTACGACCCAAAAATATCAAATTCCAACTAAAAGTGGGCATTTACACATAAAATATATTACCGCTCACAGCAAACTGGCGTGTTGCACGGATCGGTATAAGCAGCACTGAGTCAAACGCAGAAAAATTTTTAAGAGGCAGGCGTGCCTTATGCATCGCCTAAAAGAGTTCATTTACCGATAAATATCTTTCTCCGGTATCGTAATTAAAAGTGAGTATACGTGATCCTTCCGGGATCTCTGGAAGCTTTTTCGACACGGCCGCGAGCGAGGCTCCGCTTGAAATTCCTCCGAAGATCCCCTCCTCTTTCACTGCCCGGCGTGTGAAGAGATAGGCCTCCTCTTTCTCTACTGCAACCGTGCCGTCGAGTAGTGAGGTATAGAGATTTTCGGGTATAAATCCAGGTCCGATGCCCATGATCGGATGGGGTGAAGGATCTTTTCCGGCGATCACCTGGGAATCGAATGGCTCCACGGCAAAAACCTTCACTCCCGGCATCTGTTTTTTCAACACTTTAGAAACACCGGAGATATGTCCTCCGGTACCCACCCCGGTGATCAGGTAATCGATCCCTTCGGGAAAATCGTTCAGTATCTCCAGGGCAGTTGTTCGCTCGTGGACACCCGGATTGGCCGGGTTATCAAACTGTGAAGGGATCCATGCGTGTTCGATCTCCTCTTTCAGCTCCAGCGTGCGGGCGATGGATCCTTTCATACCGACTGACCTGTCGGTAAGCTCAATCTCGGCACCGTATGCCCTCAGAATGCTGCGCCGCTCGACCGACATGGACTCGGGCATAACGAGGATCACACGGTACCCTTTCACGGCACCGACCATAGCGAGTCCGATCCCGGTATTTCCCGAGGTGGGCTCGATAATCACACTTCCCTTCTTAAGAATTCCCCTCTTCTCTGCATCTTCAATCATAGAAAGAGCGATCCGGTCCTTGATGCTGCCACCCGGATTATTGCGTTCGAGCTTCACCCATACCTCATGGTCGGGAAAGAGTTTGCTGAGCCTTACATGGGGAGAGTCTCCTATTGTTTCTAAAATGTTGTTGTATTTCATAATTAATTGGTTCCTCTATTTGTATAAATACCTTTAAATATTTCTAGTTTACTGATTAACAGTTTTTTATAGTTCGCATAACTATGGAACATCCGAGAAAGCATCCTGATCAATTATCGTTAAACGCTTCTATTCATGCAACTGTTCAATAAGCATTCAACTGTTTTTTCAGTCCGCACGTGAACATGCAGACTGTCAGCTATATCACATAATCCAACGGGGGTTTGAAATCCTTGCTGTCGCGCACAACGACGCGGTGCTGACGGTACACCACCGAATGGGGCAAAACGCTCTCGGTGATCCAGGTATTGCCACCAACGACGGTATCATGACCGATTACCGTATTGCCGCCGAGGATCGTGCTTCCGGCATAGATCACCACATTGTCCTCAATGGTTGGATGACGTTTGGTACGCGCCATATCCTTCTCCACCGTGAGGGCTCCAAGCGTTACACCCTGGTAGATTTTTACATTCTTCCCGATCTCGGCTGTTTCGCCGATCACGATCCCAGTGCCGTGGTCGATAAAAAAAGGCGTGGCGATGGTGGCTCCCGGATGGATATCAATACCTGTTTGTCCGTGCACATATTCCATCATCACCCTGGGCAGCAGCGGCACCTTCAGCCCGTAAAGAATATGGGCCATCCGGTACACCGAGATGCAGTAGAACCCCGGATAGGCCAGGATCACCTCCTCCACACAGCTTGAGGCAGGGTCGAACCGGGCAATGGAAACCGCATCCTCAATCATGGCCTCATAAGCTACTGGAAGCTCCTCCATAAACCGCGTCACAATTTTTTCAGGTGTATCAGGAATGGTGTTCCTGATAGAGAAGAGCAGGTCCTTCAGCTCAAGCGAACAGCGCTCCAGCTCAAATTGAATTTCATTCTCATCAATCTTACAATCAAGCTTGATGGGAAACAATATATGAATAATATTTTCAATAAACTGGTGGGTCTTCACCATGGAGGGTGCTTCCATGCAGAATCCCTGGTTCATTGCGCTCAGGTGTTTTGAAAATTCTTTAAGTTCACTCATTCAAATTTCTCTTTATTGAAGTAAAAATTCTCCTTATGCTAACACATAAAGGAGTCGTTATGTTAACAGGATCCTTACCAGCGACAGTAAAATATAGGTCAAAACTATCAGCGGCAGCCCTGCAATGCCTGCAAATACAAGGACCATGGCAGCAAACAACAGCAACAGGTACATGGAGAAATTGGCACGCACCCCGAAACTCTTGATTTTCAACGACAGCAGCGGCAGCGGAACCACCATCAGCACCGACATCACGACCATCAACGCCCAGATAAACCAGCCCCCCACAGCCTGTCCAAAAAGCGATCCGCTGAAAATAACCTCATAATAGATCCCCGTCCAGAACAGTGCAAAGGCCGGTGCCGGAAGACCCAGGAAAAATTCCGAAGGTGGCATCAGGTTGAATCTCGCCAGCCGGAGCGCTGTCAGGGCCGGTACAATCAGCACCGAAAGTAGCATCGCCTTCTCAATAAACGCCATTTCGCCAAAACCTTTTCCCGGGTGACCGCTACTCAACTGCAGGAGCGTAAAAACCATCGCGGCAGGTACAAGCCCGAAGCTGACCAGGTCGGCCAGGGAGTCGAGCTGCCTGCCAATTTCCGAAGACGCCTTCAGCAACCTGGCTGCCAATCCGTCAGCAAAGTCAAAAACGACAGCAGCAAAAAAGAACAGCATCGCCAGTTCCGGCTTATCCAATAAAACCAAGTACAGGGCTGCCGATCCTGAGACCAGGTTCAGCAGGGTAATCAGGTTAGGGATATTTTTTTTCATGAGGAGTATTCGCATTGCTGAACGGCAAAGTTAGTAAGTTTGCTTTTCTAATCCCTGCAATCACCGTGAAAATATATGGTGCCGGACCAAAAGCTCCTCTTTATTCTGTTTATTCCAACGATGAAATAATGACATCCGGGCAGTCGGAAACAGCATCTCAGAAGGGGTAAGGGGCATCATTAAATTGCTACCTGAAAAATAACGGATGATTCCGGTTAAGTAGTATCAGCTCCCTCCTGCTCAGCGTAAACCTTCTCAAATCTTCTGAGGGCCCACCGCACCATCTTGTAGCTGAACCAGATCATCACCGGCCACATCAGGTATCCTATAATTGATGATATGTACATTTGCTTTTGTTCTCTTAATTATTTTCAGTTCTTTTAAAGCTCCGGAGCCTCTTCCAATCTGCCTTGCAATCTGTTTCCGCATACAGCTAATCTGCAACCAACCGGCCCCTGAACCTTTCAATAAATATGGGTGTCATCCCCGGCTGTTACCTCCTCCTCGGTAATCTTTTTGTTGTTGATCGCCCGCCAGGCCCAGGCGATGTATGCAAGCACAAAGGGCACCGCCAGGGAGACGTAGCTCATCACCGTCAGTGTAAACTCGCTCGAGGAGCTGTTCTGTATGGTCAGCGAACTCTGCAGATCGTAGGTCGACGGGTAGAACGCGGTGTTGTTAAACCCTGCCAGAAAAAATAGGCAGAGCACCACCAGCACCGTCCCGGGACCCGATAGCCAGATGCCATTCGAGGTGGTTCGCAGCAACGACCACCCTATACCCCCCAGCACGAGCAGCACACCGACAAGGAACATCACAAACACCAACGGCATCTGTACCAGGTTGTGCCAATATTTAAAAGCCTCCATCGACACCACCCCCGACTGCGGATCAACAGCAAAACCGTCCCTCAGCATCAACCAGATAGCAAAAGTGAGAAAGAAGACCACGAACGGAACGGCATTGATCAACAGCTGTCGCTTTGTCCGCGCGATAATCACCTCATGGTCAATCGTGTTTATAAAATAGAGGAGTCCGAGTAGCCTGGCCAGGAAAAAGACAGTAAAACCAAGCGATAGATTAAAAGGGTTCAGTGCCGCCTCCAGTCCGCGCGTACCGGTCTGCCAGTGTACGTTGTTCATCTCATTCAGTGAGAACTGTGATCCCGAGAAAAAAGTAGCCACCGCCGTACCGATCAGCACCGTACCCACCAGTCCGTTGATAAACAGAAATGCATCATAACTCTTTTGCCCGAGGAAGTTGGAGACGCGGGAACGAAACTCGTAGGAGACCGCCTGGATAACAAAGGCGAAGAGGATAATCATCCAGACCCAGTAAGCACCACCGAAACTGGTGGCATAAAACAGGGGGAAGGAGGCAAAAAAGGCGCCCCCGAAGGTTACAAGCGTGGTGAAGGTGAATTCCCACTTCCGACCCAGGGTGTTAACGATGATGGTGCGTTCGTTTTTGGTCCTGCCAATCGTGTAGATGAAGGTTTGACCACCCTGAACGAACATCAGGAATACCAGCAGGGCCCCAAGAATTGAGACAATCACAAACCAGTATTGCTGCAAAGCCAGATATGACAGATTTTCAAACATGTTATTTCTCCTCCGGACCTTTTTTAATTTGTGTAGTCAGTATTTTAATCTCTGCGATGAACAGTGCCGTGAACGTTGCCAGGAATATAAAGAAGGTGGTCTGTACCGCTCCCGGACTGATCCTGGTAACTGCCGAGAGTGTCGGCATCAATTCATATACTACCCAGGGTTGCCGGCCGACCTCCGCCACGATCCACCCCGCCTGGGATGCGATCCAGGGCAACGGCAGAGTCAAAAACGCCACCCAGAGCAGCCATTTTTTATCGCCCCAGCGGTTCTTCATGCTCAACACCAGGGCGATGATCGACAGGATGAGGAAGTGTCCGCCAAGAATCACCATGAGATGAAATGCGTAGAAATTGAGTTTCACATTGGGTATCAACTCCTGGATCGGACGTTCCTTGTAGTATCCGTAACCGAAGTACCTGTAATAGTTCTCCACCCACCCGGGGTCATCAAATTTCTCCTGCAACCGGGCCTCCTCTGCCTTATCGCCACGGTCCTTCGCCTTTTTCAGCTCTTTCAACGTGCCAATAGCGACACTGCCGCGTTCAATGCGTTCCACATAAGAGAGGATCCCCTGCTCTGAATTCCCGAAAAGCAGGTCATTGACCCCGGCCACAAAGCCACTGGGAGTGAGGAAGGCCATGTAGGAGAGTGCATTCGGTATCTCGATCTTAAAGATAAACTCCTGACGCGGATTGGGGACCAGCGTTGTGTCGGTTCGCATGGCACCGATCGCCACCAGGGGAGCGTGGGTCTGACCGTCGTAGAGCGCCTCCATGGCAGCGAACTTCATCGGCTGCTTGCGTGCAATGATCCGCGCCGAGGTGTCGCCCGTAAAGATTGTTGCAACCGCCGATATAACGCCAAAAACAGCGGCCACCACTGTACTTCGCTTCGCAAAGAGAATGTGTCTTCCCCTGAGCAGAAACCAGGCGCTGATAGCGATCACGAATATGGCAGCCAGCAAAAAGCTGGAGGTGATCGTATGAAGGAACTTGTTCACCGCCGTTTCGGAGAAGATTACCTCCCAGAAGCTGGTCATCTCGTTCCTCGCAGTAAGCGGATTGAATCTCGTCCCCACCGGGTCCTGCATCCAGGCGTTGGCCACCAGTATCCATACTGCCGAGAGACTGGCGCCAAAGGCCACCAGCCATGTACTGAGCAGGTGAAAGCGCTTGCTCACTTTGTTCCATCCGAAAAACATCACGGCGATGAAGGTCGACTCCAGGAAAAAGGCCATGATACCCTCAATGGCCAGGGGTGCACCAAAGATATCGCCCACGAACCAGGAGTAGTTCGACCAGTTGGTACCGAACTCAAACTCCAGGATGATCCCTGTAGAAACACCAATGGCAAAGTTGATCCCAAAAAGCTTCATCCAAAACTTCGTGATCCGCTTCCACTCCTCGTCACCCGTCCGCACGTAGATCGTCTCCATAAAAGCGATCATGAAGGAGAGCCCGAGCGTCAACGGAACAAACAGCCAGTGAAACATGGCTGTCAGCGCAAACTGTCCGCGCGACCAGTCGATAAGGGAAGGGTCTATTGCATCAATCATCGTATGTAGGGTTTGTTAATTGTTCCAGCACATGCCCCGCCCGCTCCTCATCCGTCTCGAAGTTGCGGTTGAGCACATTGGGGAAGAAAAACAACTTCAGGATCACGAACATCACAAAGAGCTTGATAAGGATGATCGCCCAAAGCGACCGCCCCCAGGTCATTGATCTGAATCCATCGTAATAAAAGCTAAAGACCCTTTTAAGCATTCGATACTGGTTGTTAATGAAGCCGGTTGTCTAGAACAAAAATAGCAAGACTGCTTTTAGTATGATTAAAAATAATATATTTGTTCGTTATTTTAACTGTTTCTAAATACGCTGTTGTATTATTTTATTTAAACTGTTTTCGAACAAAAAAAGAGTTTTTTGTAATTTTAAACTTTTTCGATCTGATAGGTCATTTAATCAAATTTTGTTTATTAGTTAAGAACTTCCAACATTTATAAAACACCATGCAAAGAATTACTATTTCACTTATCGGCTTGCTTTTAATTACATCAATGAATGGTCAGGACCTGGCACAGCAATCATTGGAAATAGGTGTTGAGGAAAAGCTCAATAATCAGATTCCCCTCGACCTGTTTTTATTTAACATTGAAGGCGACACAGTATATCTACGTGACATCTACGACAAACCCACAATAATCAATTTCGTCTATTACCGTTGTCCGGGTATCTGTTCGCCACTCATGGACGGACTGGCGGAGGTGATTGATAAATCCGACCTGGTGATCGGTGAGGATTACCAGGCAATCACGATCAGCTTCGATCCAAGGGAGTCGTCCATGCTGGCTGAACGAAAACGCAACAACTACCAGAACCTGATGGAGAAGGCTGAACTGGCGAAAGAGGGATGGACCTTCTACACGGCCGACAGTGCCAATATCGCGCAACTTACTGATGCAACGGGATTCAGGTACAAACCGGTGGGCAATGACTTTATCCACTCAGCCACACTGATCGTCACTTCACCGCAGGGAAAGATTACCCGTTACATGAACGGTATCTATTTCCTTCCCTTTGATTTGAAGATGTCGATTCTCGATGCCAGTGAAGGAAAGACCGGTCCTACGATCAACAAGGTATTGCAATACTGCTATTCTTTCGATCCGGAGGGCCAACAGTATGTGTTCAACATCACAAAAGTAGCAGGAACGCTGATCCTCTTTATCGGGGTGATCATATTCCTGATACTGATTTTAGTTAAACGTAAAAATTCAAAATAACCGCAAAATTATGTCTGAAAATACAAAGAAAAATGCGCCATTAAGCTATCTGGAAGAGAAGGGCGGTAGGAAAGGAATTTTTGTATGGATACTTTCCACTGATCATAAAAGAATAGGCCTTTTGTACCTGTATTCCATCATGTCATGGTTTTTTATAGGCGTTACACTAGGCCTACTGATGAAGCTTGAACTTATCGCACCTGGGAAAACAATCATGGCTGCCCAGTCTTACAACGCATCTTTCACGGTTCATGGAGTGATTATGATTTTCCTTGTTATCATACCGGGTCTGCCCGCCATCTTCGGCAACTTCATGTTGCCCATACAGATAGGTGCCAAAGACGTCGCATTCCCAAAACTGAATCTGCTGTCATGGCATATTTATATTGTAGGATCGATTCTTGTCGTCTCCTCACTTTTTACCGGCGGGGGTCCTCCCGACACTGGTTGGACCTTCTACGCACCCTACAGTTTCAAGACCGGCACGAACATGCTGCCTGCAGTGCTGGGGGCCTTTGTCCTGGGATTCAGTTCGATATTAACCGGACTGAATTTCATCGTTACCATTCACAGAATGCGCGCTCCGGGGATGTCATGGATGAAGATGCCGATCTTCCCCTGGACCCTCTACGGCACAGCCTGGGTCCAGTTGCTGGCAACGCCAATCATTGGTATAACGCTGCTGATGGTGATCGGCGAACGTGTCTTCAATATCGGTTTTTTTGATCCTGCCAAAGGCGGCGACCCGATCCTGTTTCAGCACCTCTTCTGGATCTACTCACACCCGGCGGTTTACATCATGATCCTGCCGGCCATGGGAGCAATCTCAGAGATCATCCCCACCTTTGCCAGGAAAACGATCTACGGATACCGCGCGATGATTATCTCCACAATGGCCATCGCCTTTGTCGGTTATTTTGTCTGGGGGCACCACATGTTCACATCGGGTATGAGCGGCACAGCCCTGTTCACCTTTTCCATTCTGACATTTCTAGTGGCTATTCCAAGTGCCATCAAGGTCTTCAACTGGGTCTCCACAATGTACCAGGGGTCAATCTCAACCGAAGTACCGTTCCTCTGGGCCGCCTCATTTATCTTCGTTTTCATGATCGGTGGTTTCTCCGGCCTGGTGTTAGGGGCACTGGCTATTAATGTCCACCTGCACGACACCGCCTTTGTGGTGGCACATTTCCATTTCATTGTTTTCGGGGGAGCGGGATTTGCATTTTTCGGAGCCCTTCATTACTGGTTCCCGAAGATGTTCGGACGGATGTATGATAAGTCGTGGGCAAAAACCGGGTGGTTGATGTTTTTCTTCGGATTTGTTACACTATATGGCCCAATGTTTTACCTGGGAATAAAAGGAATGCCGCGCAGGTACTTTGATTACCTTCCTGATTATCACGGACCAAATATCATTTCATCGCTTGGAGCGATTGTGATGGTGGCAGGATTTGCTATAATTGCGATAAACCTGATCAAATCAGCCAGGTCGGGCGTAAAAGCAGAAGCCAATCCATGGGGAGGGACCAACCTGGAATGGCAGGTGCCCTCACCACCGCCACTGGAGAATTTCGAGGAGATTCCCACCATCGATAAAGCAACTTATAAATACGACTAAAAGGAAGGCTTATGTCAGAACATGCACACAGAGATGACATCGGATCGAAGCTCGGTATGTGGCTATTCATCTTTACGGAACTGATGTTGTTTGGCGGACTGTTTATCACCTATGCTGTTTACAGATACTTGCATCCTGAGGCATTTCACATGGCAAGTCAGGAACTTGACGTCCCTATCGGTACAATTAACACGATTATCCTGCTAATCAGCAGCGCCACAATCGCCATGTCGATTACCGCGATCCAGCAGGGAAAGAAGAAGCTCACACTCAACCTCATCAGCTCCACCATGGTTTTGGCAGCTATCTTTTTGGTGAACAAGTACTTTGAATGGGGAGCGAAATTCGAACATGGAATTTTTCCCGGTTCAGAGTATCTCGATCAGCTGGGTTATGGTGATGTGCTGTTTTTTGGCCTCTATTTTTTCATGACAGGCCTGCATGCATTTCATATCATTATCGGAATGGTAATACTGGGCTTCATCTATTACTATGTAAAAAACGACCGTCTCAAATCCGATGACTTTCAGTTACTGGAAAATGGCGGATTGTACTGGCACCTTGTCGACCTGATCTGGATCTTCCTGTTCCCGTTGTTTTATCTTATCGCTTAATGAAGAGTACTATGGCAGACGAAAAACATCATATCATCCCGTACAAAACCTTCCTGATAGTTTTAGGAGTATTAATCATGTTCACCCTGCTGTCTGTTGCAATTACACAGATAGAGCTTACGCGATGGTCAGTCATTGCCGCACTTTTACTGGCAGGTATAAAATCAACATTCGTCCTGCTAATTTTCATGCATCTGAAATATGATATGCGGATATTCAGGGTGATGATAGGCCTGATCCTGGCTCTATTAATCGTTGTTATCATTGTGACCATGTTAGATTATTTATTCAGATAAACTTTTAGATAAGCTTATTATGTACGATATTGCCCCTCAAAATGCATCCAATTTCGTAGCCGGTGTTGACCTTGCTTTCATGATCATTCTTGGTGTTTCGATCTTCCTCCTGATCGCAATCACAATAGTGATGCTGATTTTTATTCGAAAATACCACAAAGACAGGCACCCGAAGGCGATACAGGACGAGGGTAGTGTTAAATTGGAGATCATCTGGACCGTGATCCCTATCCTTCTTGTGCTGGTAATGTTCTACTTCGGATGGATGGGTTGGAGGCCCATGCAAAATCCTCCGGAAGATGCCATGCGTGTAACGGCCATTGCAAGGATGTGGAATTTTCAGTTTGAATATGAGAACGGAAAGCGTACCGACAGCCTGTATGTACCAGTGAATGAACCTGTGGTGCTTGACCTGAAAGCGCTTGATGTGTTGCACAGCCTCTACATTCCAGCGTTCAGGGTAAAGGAGGATATGGTACCAGGCAGAGACAAACAGATGTGGTTTATTCCCGGTCAGACCGGCTCCTATGATATATTCTGTGCTGAGTATTGCGGACTTGATCACTCTTATATGTATACTGGTGTGCGCGTAATGGCAGCCGAAGAATTCGAGGAGTGGCTGCTGGATACGACAGCCGTCGCACCTGTGGTGGATGAGGATGCGACACCGGCTGATCTGGGATACCAGATTCTTTTGAAAAATGGCTGTAATGCCTGCCATTCATCCGACGGCTCCAAACTAGTAGGTCCATCCTACAAGGGTAGCTGGGGCAAAATGCAGAATGTCACCGCAGGCGGAAAGAAAACTGAAGTACTGGTCGACGAAGAGTACATCAGAAGATCAATCTTTAATCCCAATGCAGAAATTGTTGATGGTTATAATAAGGGACTGATGCTCTCTTATGAGGGATTGGTTTCGGAGGAAGAAATTGAATTGATTACAGCGTATATTAAAAGTTTGAATGAGTAAATTAAAACAGGGGGGAACATTCTCTTCTGTACTTCAGTTAGGTAAAACAAGAATATCAGTTTCGGTAACTCTTACCGGTTTTCTGGGATACTACCGTGCCTCAGGTGAGTTCAATGAGATCCTTGTTTTTACCCTCTTTGGCATCCTATTCATGTCAATGGGGTCGAGCACATTTAACCAGGTGCAGGAACGCAAGACGGATCGTCTGATGAAGCGGACTGCGGGACGACCATTGCCTGCAGGCAGAATATCACTAAAAGGAGCTCTGATCTCGGGAGCAGTGCTATCGATAACAGGATTTATCCTACTGATGTTTACAGGCTCTGCCCTGTCGGCAGGGATCGGAATCTTTACATTGTTATGGTATAATCTCATATATACTCCACTAAAAAAAATCACTCCATTTGCAGTGTTTCCGGGAGCGCTTATTGGTGCGTTGCCACCATTGATCGGCTGGACCGCTGCAGGGGGTGCATTGTTAGACAAAGAGATCATTTTAATCAGCTTTTTTCTATTCATCGGACAGATGCCCCACTACTGGCTGTTAATGATAAAATTAGGTGATGAGTTTAAAGAGGCCGGGCTATCGGTTATCACTGAAATATTTTCAAAAACCCAATTGAGTAACATCAGCTTCATCTGGATCTTTGCAGCTGCTGTTTCAGTAATGATCTTTCCTGTAGCAGGTATTATGCATAGTAACCTCATTGCATTTATGATGGTTGCACTTGTAGTATTTTTCATTATCAGGATGTATTTACTCTCCTCGCGGAATAACCTGGTTCTAAACTGGCGAAAAGCCTTTACTACTGTAAATCTGTTCTATCTGTTTATCCTATTTATTCTTATTGCAGATAAGTTCTTTGGAGCTATCATGATTAACTAAACCTGGTACTCAATTCTGAACCTGATAATTGAACTGAAAAAAGATTAAATTCCACTTCTGCCGCGGATCGCAAAAAATTCGGAGCAATGAAAGAATTATTCAATTTTTTAAACAAAAATAAATAAATGCTGTTTTGTAGGAGGGAAGTTTAAGCGGAACATCTATTATTTAATATTTAAACCGGACTACTTGTACACACTTCATAATATTATTGCTTAAAATTAATAAATGTGTTACCTGGTTGTCCACATGCCAGTGTTTTTTACTGATATAGGATTAACTCAATGATTCTATCATCCTGCAAGTAAACAGTAAACAGGATATGGCAGTTATTCCGCAATATTCTTCCTGGTTATCACTGTTAACGAAAACTAACAGAACCAATGATTAAACGAAATACTGCAAACTATTTATTAATATTCAGGCATATTGGAAATTTCATTATCTCAATGAGATTAATGGCAGTGCTACTGGTAATCCTGGCAGTCACGCTGGCTGTCGCTACCTTTATTGAAAACGACCATGGAATAATCACCGCGAGGGCAAAAGTTTATAATGCAGTTTGGTTCGAAATACTGCTGTCTATATTATTTATTAATTTAACCGGAAATATCTTTAAAAGAAAATTGTATCAAAGAAGAAAATTTACAATTTTCCTTTTCCATTTTGCATTCAGTGTAATTATTATCGGGGGATTTATAACCAGGTATATTGGTGAGGAGGGTTATATGCACATCAGGGAAGGCGAACAATCGGATTGGATAATATCGGACAAAACCTACCTTCAAATTGATGCAAAACATGGAAATTCAGAATACCACTACTCAAAGCCAGTCTTTATTTCACCTGTCACTGCCCGGAAGTTTTCAAAAGAAATTGAAGCAAATGGTCATAATGTAACCCTGAGCGGGGTTGATTATATCCCCGATGCAATGCAGGCACTGATACCTTCGGATAATGGAAAACCGGTTTTGGAACTGATCACTCCGGATCTTCAGGGAAGGAAAAGTGTCTTCTTTGAAGCCGGGGAAACTAAAAACATAGGACAGTACACTGTTTCATTTTATGATTCAATTCAGGATGCGGACATTTGGATCTATGAACTTGATGGAGATCTGGTAATTCAGTCAGGATATAACCTGAAAATAACAGAGAAAAACACGTGGACTGAATCGGTATTAGATAATAATGAAGTTTTTCCGTTCACAGATAAAACGCTTTATCAGATCGAAGGAGTTGTTTTTGTATTAAAAAATCAGCTATCCTCCGGACAAATAATACTTATTCCAGGTAATGATCAAAACAATGAAGCAATAGGACCCGATGCGCTGATAATAGAAGCCAGCTCAATAAATAACAGTCAACAGGTTGTTGTCTGGGGAAAACAACATGTCGTTGGGGAAGAGACACAATTCAAAATTGAAGGGATAGATTTTACCATTTCGTACGGAGCGAAATTAAAAAAAATACCCTTTTCACTTCAACTAAACGAATTCCGGGTTGAAAGGTATCCGGGTTCAAACAGCCCTTCCTTCTTTGAAAGTGAGGTTGTTTTGATTGATGCTGAAAGAGATATTTCCGAGCAGAGAAAAATTTTCATGAATAATATATTGAAATACCGTGGGTTCAGGTTTTACCAGGCATCGTACGACTCAGACGAAAAGGGAACTGTCTTATCGGTAAACAAAGACTATGCCGGGACATTTTTTACCTACCTGGGTTATATGATGTTAACGATCGGGATGCTGCTCAGCCTGTTTAATAAAAACAGCAGATTTAAAAAGCTGCTAAAGTCCTCATATGCAGCTCCCATACTAATGCTTTTTTTCTTTCTCCCCACACCAGGCTTCGCATCGGAGGCCTCATGGAGTGAAGAGTTCGAAAATAATGTCATAGACGCAGGTCATGCACAGAAGTTTGGAGGGCTATTGATTCAGGATAATGGTGGCAGGATCAAGCCATTAAATACACTGAGCTCGCAGGTATTAAGAAAAATAGCCAGGCAAAGCGGATTTATGGGATTAACCCCCGATCAGGTGCTGCTGGGAATGATCTTCAATCCTGATTACTGGCAACATGTTCCAATGATCAAAATATCACACGACCAGATTAAAAATATTTTGGATACACAATCTGACTATTTATCTTTCAACAACATAGTCTTAGGAGACCAATCGGGCACATACCCATTGGCTCCATTTGTGGAGGAAGCATACCGGAAACAACCTGCTTACAGGTCAAAATTCGATAATGAAATCATTCGCTTAGACGAAAGGGTAAATATTTGTTTCGCCGTATATACAACTTCTTTAATTAAAATATTTCCAGATCCAAATAGCAATGAAGACAAATGGTATTCACCAAAAGAGGTCCCTGAAATTCTTTCAGAACAGGACTCAGCTTTTGTCTCAGGTGTAATGAAGATATATTATAGTGAAATTAAAAATTCGCTGGAAAGTGGTGACTGGTCCAAACCAGATGAATACGTGGAGTATATTAAACTGTATCAGAAAAAACATGGTGATCATATCATCCCAACCGAATCCAAACAAAAGTTAGAGCTATTATATAACAGACTTAACATTTTTGACAACTTATCTTTGCTCTACGGAATTGTAGGTTTAATCCTGCTTATTCTCTATTTTATTGAATTGTTATCCAGGCTTGTCTTTCCGAGAATCCTATACAATATAGGAAGTATCGTTATTTTATTGCTTTTCGTAATGCATACTGCAGGATTGATAATTCGTTGGTATATAGCCGGCCATGCACCCTGGAGCAATGGATATGAAGCCCTGACCTATATTGCATGGGCCATGGTTTTAGCTGGAATCCTATTCTCCGGAAAATCACGTGTTTCAATGCATGCAACGGTTATCATGGCATTTTTAATTTTATATGTGGCTCATTTAAGCTGGATGGATCCGGAAATAACCAACCTTGTACCTGTACTGAAATCTGTCTGGCTGGGAATTCATGTGTCCATTATCACTGCAAGCTACGGGTTTTTTACACTGGGGGCGTTACTGGCACTTCTAAATTTGGTGTTAATGAATTTTAAAACCCGAAAAAACAAACAAATTATAGACCGGGATATTGAAAAATTGACTGATATTATTGAGATGACATTAATTGCTGGTTTGTATTTAATGACAATTGGTACTTTTTTAGGTGGTGTATGGGCGAATGAATCATGGGGGCGCTACTGGGGATGGGACCCCAAGGAAACCTGGGCACTGATTACCATCCTGGTATATGCATTTATTGCACATATGAGAATGATTCCTGGTTTACAGGGCACTTTCAAGTTTAACCTGCTGGCCCTGTTTGGCTTTTCTTCTGTAATTATGACTTTTTTTGGTGTAAACTACTATTTAAGCGGACTGCATTCATATGCAGCAGGAGATCCTCTGCCCATACCCGATTTTATCTATTATACAATCACCGTTTTATCGGTTATTTCAATATTGGCATATATTAATCAAAGAAATACTGCCCACAACCATCGAACACTTTATTGATTGGGATTCCATACTTGCTTATTCAATATTTTTTTATCTTTATCGGCGCAGTCAGCAAGAGTTTTATTCCAATGTTGTATCTTAAATTAATTAAGCAAATTGATGAAAGGGAGATCCATAATAATAATTTTCGGAACGAAATTAGCGATTTTACTTACAGGGATTATTTTTTTCAGTGTTTCTATCGGATATTCGAACAATTATTATGAGGGTGCTTTCGAAGAAAGTGAACATCATGGGGTGCAAAAGAAATCCGTTGAGCGGGGAAAGAGGCTTTTCTACGGACTGGTTACTACAGAATCCGGCAAAGCATTTGACTGTGTTTCGTGTCACAATACAAATGTAATAGATACACTGAACTGGAATCCATCTGCATTGGACATAGCCCTCAGCACTGCTGGACTTGACAGCCTCGGATTTGCCAACTTACTATTAAATCCAATCACTCCAAAGTCGGTGGAGGTACATGAAGGAATGTCTCTTACAGGAGAGGAGATGCAGTTCATACGGGCCTACCTCGAAGAAGTGGCCCACATTGGGCTTGAAAAACCGAAACCCGTGATTACCGGTATACTATTGTTTTTTGCCCTGACTGCCGTTTTTCTCCTGGCCCTAACAGATCTTATCGTTATTAAGTATGTCAAAAAGAGTTACATCCACATGGTAATTCTATTAATAACCTCCGTCTGGATCACAAAAATACTCGTTGAAGAGGGATGGAGCCTTGGTAAGTCACAAGACTATGCCCCCCTTCAGCCTATTAAATTTTCACATAAGATACACGCCGGTGACCAGCAGATTGATTGCCAGTATTGTCACACTGCAGGAGAGTTTAGTAAAACGGCAGGAATTCCCCCTGCTAATTTGTGCCTCAATTGTCATTTATTAATCAGGGACGGGACCAACACCGGTAGATTTGAAATAAACAAAATTCATCATGCAGTAGATAGTGTCGATCTCATTGAATGGATAAGGATACACCGGCTTCCGGACCACGTTTTCTTCAGCCACGCCCAACATGTGGCGGTGGGTAAACTGGATTGCCAGGAATGCCATGGCCCTGTCGAAGAGATGCACGTATTGGGCCAATTCGCCGACCTTTCAATGGGATGGTGTCTTGACTGTCACAGGACTAAAAATGTTGATTTTTTGGGAAATGATTATTACGGAATGACATTTAAGGGGTATCATGATAAGATTATGAAAGGTGAGATTGACTCTGTTACAGTTGCCCGGTTAGGCGGAACAGATTGCATGAAATGCCACTATTGATAGTTATTGAACAATAAAACCAAAAGAGGGTTATGTATTAAAATAATGATATAACGGAATAAATCAGTGCTGATTTTTCTGGATTTTTCGAATAATAAATTATTTCAATTATTGACAGCGCATTAATAGCAAAACCGAACCTGACTCCCTGAATATCAGGTTTACAAATAAAAGACAGGTATAAATCGTTTTTTCATTTTATGTAAGATCCGGGATTGGTCAGGTTTTGGTAATTAATTCAATTCGGCCAATTCATTCCCGGTAAGTGTAATATATCAAATCATACAATTGATAATAAATTAAATACTGATGAAATACTGGAAAGATATTGATGATTATAAAAATAATGACCTACATAATGCCAATCCTGTCAAATCCCACGAGGAAGAAATCTCACTGTTTGACTTGATTGAGAACGAATCTACATCCTCCCGAAGAGATTTTCTTAAGATTTTTGGCTTTAGTATTGCAAGCGCTTCTGTTCTTTCCAGTTGCGAAAAGCCGGTAACCAAAGCCATACCCTATTTAATTCAACCTGAAACAGTTACGCCCGGGGAGTCCGATTATTACGCATCCACCTTTTATGACGGAGAGCAATATGGCAGTATTCTGGTGAAGGTACGTGACGGCAGACCAATTAAAATAGAGGGCAATGATCTGTCCCGGTTGTCACAGGGCTCTACTTCTCCCATTGTCCAGGCTTCTGTTCTGGAACTTTATGATGATAACAGGATCAGACAACCGATGATCAACCTTCAGGAGTCAACATGGGAAGCGGTGGATGCAGGAATTGTTGAGAAATTACAGGCCATTAAAACCAGGGGTGGTAAAATTGCACTTTTGTCCTCCAGCATTATAAGCCCTTCTACACTTAAAGTGATAGATAGATTTAAGAAAGAATACCCGGGTCTGAAACATACCATGTACGACCCCGTATCCGTTTCAGGAATACGGGAAGCACATGAAATTACTTTTGGCCTCCGGGCCATTCCCGGATATCAATTTGACAAGGCCAATGTAATTGTATCATTTAATGCCGATTTCCTTGGTAACTGGCTGGCACCTAATGAATTTGCCAGATCATATATCTCCAGGCGAAAACTTGATGATGGACAGAAAAGCATGTCGCGTCATATCCAGGTAGAAACCAATTTATCAATGACTGGGAGTAATGCCGACGAAAGAATTTCGATCAGGCCCTCTGAAGAAAAGATGGCTGTTGCACATCTGTACCATGAATTGTTAAACCTATCTGGTCAAATTCCGGGGACTACACTCCCCGACATGGATCCCGGATTTAAATCTATTGCCGGGGAATTGTATGAAAACAGAGGGCAATCCCTTGTAATCAGCGGGTCCAATGATACTGAAGTTCAGGTTTTAATCAATTCCATAAACAATTTACTGGGGAATTACGGCCAAACACTTGATCTGAACGATCCAATCCTTACAAAGAAAGGCAATGATAAAGAATTGAAAGAATTGGTGGAAGAAATTAATACCGGTGAAATAGATGGGATACTATTTTATCACGTAAATCCGGCCTTTGATTTCCCAATAGCCGGTGAAATAAAAAAAGGCATTGAAAATATCGAGTTATCCGTTTCATTTTCAAACACTTGGGATGAGACTGCGGTCCTGGTTGATTATATTTGTCCGGACCATCACTATCTTGAATCCTGGAATGATGCCAATCCACGGATTGGTCATTACAGTTTATGCCAACCAGTAATAAGTCCCATATTCGATACACGGCAGGTGCAGGATAGTTTGCTTCGGTGGTCTGGTGATGAGACTGCCTACCTGGAATTGATAAAGGAATTCTGGAACAAAGAACTCTTTCCGGCAAGCACAGGGCATTTAAATTTCACGGATTTTTGGAACCATTCACTACAGGATGGTTTTTTTGAGTCCGGTAATAACAAGCAGTCACGACAACCACGTTTCAGACCATTTTCTTTAAACGGTATACTTGAAAGTTTAAAGTCATCAGGTGGTGGCGATCTGGTAGAATTACATTTATATGAGAGCAATATAATTGGAACAGGAAAACATACCAATAACCCCTGGCTACAGGAAACCCCTGATCCCATTTCGAAAATTTGCTGGGATAATTACGCTGCAGTATCTCCGCTATTTGCAGAGGATCAGCTTCTGAAAACCGGAGATGTTATCCTGATTGACAAGAATCTTGAAATACCGATTCTTATACAACCGGGTCAAAAGTACGGCACAATTTCTATTGCACTGGGATATGGAAAGGAGGTAACCGGCAAAGCTGCAAGCGGGATCGGTGCTAACGGTTATTCAATGATTGATAACCGGGACGGACAAAGGATATACCACAGATTTGTAGATTTCACAAAGACAGGCAAAAAACATGAATTGGCAATGACCCAATCCCACCATTCCATGGAGGGCAGGCCGATCATCAGGGAGACCAACCTGGAAGCGTACCTTGAAAACCCTTCAGCCGGCAATGAAATCCGCGAAAACATCCTAAAGCATTTAGATTCCCCCTATGAGAAACACAATTATGAAGGTCATCACTGGGGAATGGTGATTGACCTCAACTCCTGTATTGGTTGCAACGCGTGCGTAGTTGCCTGCACCTCGGAGAATAACGTACCTGTTGTAGGCAGGGAGGAAGTGAAGAAGTCCCGTGAAATGCACTGGATAAGGATAGACAGGTACTATTCGGGTGATCCGGAAAATCCCTCTGTGCACCAACAACCCGTCATGTGCCAGCATTGTGATAATGCCCCATGCGAAAATGTCTGTCCGGTTGCAGCCACAACACATAGTTCAGAAGGCCTCAATCAGATGACCTATAACCGGTGTATAGGAACGAGGTACTGTAACAACAATTGTCCGTATAAAGTAAGGCGGTTTAACTGGTTCGATTACAACAAGGCAGACTCTTTGAAAAACAATACGGTTGATGCAGCGGGAATGACGTTAGACCTGTCAAGAATGGTACTGAACCCTGATGTCACCTTAAGGGCCAAGGGTGTAATGGAAAAATGTACGTTTTGTGTACAACGGATCGAGGAAAAAAGATTAAAGGCAAAGCTTGACAGAAGGATGTTAAATGATGGCGAAATTAAAACTGCATGCCAACAGGTTTGTCCAGGTCAGGCAATTGTATTTGGAGACATGAACGACGAATCCAGTAAAGTATCAAAATTAATGAAGGATCAGAGGACTTATCATCTGCTTGAGGAGCTCCACACGCTTCCCTCGGTCGGATATTTAACAAAAATAAAGAATAAAACTGTTTAATAATTAAGTAAACCTGCCCATGTATGTTTCACCATTAAGAGAACCGCTGCTAAAAGGTGTAAAATCTTATAAGGGGGTAACAGCAGATATCGCTAAGCCCATTGAAGGAAAACCCGGTAAACTCTGGTATTTAGGTATTACGATATCCAGCATAGCCAGTGCTTTAGGGCTTGCTGCTATTATCTACACAATTTGGAAAGGAATTGGAGTGTGGGGTCTGAACCGTACTGTTGGATGGGGATGGGATATAACCAATTTCATATGGTGGGTGGGTATCGGCCATGCAGGCACCTTCATCTCTGCAATCCTGCTTCTGTTCAGGCAACGTTGGCGTACGAGCATTAACCGTGCTGCCGAAGCCATGACTATTTTTGCAGTAATGTGTGCCGGCATATTCCCATTAATACATATGGGCCGAATCCTTTACGGGTTTTTTATTCTGCCCTATCCCAACCCCAGGGGACCGCTTTGGGTAAATTTTAATTCCCCGTTACTCTGGGATGTATTCGCTATCACAGCCTATTTACTGGTTTCGTTGTTATTCTGGTACGTTGGATTGCTGCCAGATCTTGCCACGATACGCGACCGTGTAAAAACCAGGGTAAAAAAAGCGGTTTACAGTATATTGTGCCTCGGTTGGACAGGATCTGCCAAACACTGGCAAAGGCACGAGATACTGAGTTTAATGCTTGCAGGGTTAGCCACCCCACTGGTATTATCGGTGCATAGCATTGTAAGTTTTGATTTTGCCACATCTGTAATCCCGGGATGGCATACAACAATATTCCCACCCTACTTTGTTTCAGGTGCGATCTTTTCAGGATTTGCGATGGTTCTGACATTAATGATCATCACCCGGACCGCATTAAACCTGCAAGATTACATTACCCGGGCTCACATAGAGTCCATGAATAAAATAATAATAATAACCGGGGGAATAGTTGGTATTGCCTATTTATCCGAGTTGTTCATGGCCTGGTATTCGGGGGTTGAATATGAGCGTTATGTGTTCTTAAATCGTGCTACAGGTCCTTACTGGTGGGCGTATGTTGCTATGATGACCTGTAATGTTGTATTACCTCAACTGCTATGGATAAAAAAGTTAAGAAGGAGTATTGTTTTTACATTTATACTTTCGATTTTTATTAATATCGGTATGTGGTTCGAGCGGTTTGTGATTATCGTAACCTCACTTCATCGTGATTACCTGCCATCAAGCTGGACAATGTATAAGCCGACCATTGTTGAGGTTCTTATTTTTGTCGGTACCCTGGGAATATTCTTTACCGGTTTCTTATTGTTTATAAGGTTCTTTCCGGTGATTGCCATCGCTGAGGTGAAAGGAATTATTAAGACATCCGCTAAAGAATTTAAAAAAAGTGAAGACTAAGACTATGACAAATTATTGCCTGAAAAGTCTGTACGTTATACATATAAAAACTTCTGAAGATGGAGCATAAACTGGTTTCAGGTTATTTCCTGGATGAAGAGGAATTGGTAGATGCAGTTAAATATTTGAAAGAAAAAAAAGTAAAGATACGTGATGTGTTTACCCCTTTTCCGGTACACGGTTTAGATAGATTACTCGGTTTGAAAAAATCTGCCATTCCCATGGTGGGCTTCATTTTTGGGGCAATCGGTGCTGCCGGTGCATTCTTATTTCAAACCTGGGTGTTTACTGAAAGTTACCCGCTTAACATCGGTGGAAAACCTCATTTTGCAGTACCATCATTTATTCCGGTAATCTTTGAAACAACAGTTTTATTTGCTGCCCTGGGGATGGTTTTGGCATTTTTACTAAGATCCAAACTAGGCCCGGGAGCAGAGAACCGCATCTACGACAACAGGATAACTGATGATCATTTTGTAATATTGCTTGAAGCAGAGGGAAACAACAAAACCGAACAACTGGAAGTTTTTCTGAAAGAGACAGGAGCTTTGGGGATAAAGAAAGAACAGCCATAGGTGGTAAGATAGCTTGAATAATCAGGGCCAACAAATGATTAAACCGTATAACCTTTGAATCGAAACCATTGTTAATAAATGAATTACAGATATAAGATGGAACCTCAGAGATTTATTTTTACAATAAAACAGAAAATATTTTTCATTATTTTGATTTTTATTGGCATTGCTGCCCTGCTTGCAGGAATTTTCACATTGCCATCAGAAAGAGTCTGGGCGAATGTCCTGTTAAACACCTTTTATTTTCTCTCTTTCTCACTGGCCGCTGTATTCTTTATCAGTGTTCATATTGTAGGGCAATCCGGTTGGCACACCAGCATTCAACGTATACCTGAGGCCATGGGTGCCTTTTTGCCAGTTTCAGTTTTATTCATGGTTATAATTGTTGTATTTGGCTTACATGATATATATCACTGGACGCACGAGCCGCTTGACCCGGTATTAGAAGGAAAAAAGGCATACCTGAACACATGGTTTTTCATAGCAAGGTTGGTCATTTATTTTGCAGGATGGATATTTTTAAGTGCTAAACTCAGGCAACTATCACTGAAGGACGATCACTCCTTTAATATTACAAATTTCAAAAAAAGCCATGTGTACGCGATCCTTTTTCTTGTATTTTTTGCAATTACAAATTCTACATCGTCATGGGATCTGTTAATGTCAATCGAACCACACTGGTATAGCACACTGTATGCATGGTATGTTTTCTCTTCACTTTTTGTTAGTGGAATTGCTGTGATAATTCTATTGGTGATCTATTTAAAATCAAAGAATTATTTGCCACATGTAAATCAAGAGCATTTGCATGACCTGGGTAAATACCTTTTTGGATTCAGTATCTTCTGGATGTATTTGTGGTTCTCTCAGTTTATGCTTATATGGTATGCCAATATACCCGAAGAAACAATCTATTTTATCAGGCGACAGGAAAATTTCTCAACATTGATGTATATGAATGTTGCACTTGGGTTTTTTATACCGTTTCTGGCCCTATTGCCCCGAAAATCCCCAAGAAAGAATATGATGATGGTTATTGCCTCTGTTATTGTAATTGCAGGCCACTGGATTGATTTTTACCTGGCAGTGATGCCTGGAATTATGGCTGAAGAAGCTGGTATAAATTACCTTGAAATTGGACTGACTGTAGGATATGCGGGGATATTTCTATGGGTTGTGTTCAGGGCACTATCAAAAGCATCTCTGGTACCCTTTAATCATCCTTTTATTAAAGAGAGTTTTGAATACCATAATTTATAACTGATCCTTTTAGGGTAACAATTACAATCAAAACTTACATGAAAAAAAACCAGCCCCTGACAGAAGACCTGGAACCGGTCAAATTATTTTAGCCGAATGGAAAAAATATGAAATGAATGATGAAATATTTAACTAAAGTAAAAATAGTAGTGGTATTTATTATGGCTGTTATATTTACGGCAGCATGTCACAGAGACAATAACCATCCCGGTTATGATTACCTCCCGGAGATGGATATTTCAAGAGCCTATGAAGCCTATTCAGAGAATCCTGTTTTTAAAGACGGAAAAACCATGCAGCCTCCGGTTAAGGGAACTGTAGCCCGTGGCAAGGTCCCATACCCTTATACGAAAGACGATGAAGATCAGCAACTGGCCGGACAAACAATTTTCAATCCATTGGAATATACCAGGGAAAATTTAGAGAGAGGTGAAGTTTCATATAACCGTTTTTGCATTAATTGTCATGGTTCAAAAGGCGACGGTAAAGGTAATCTGTTCACCAGCGGTGTCTATAAATTTCCTCCCTCAGATTTAACACTGGAAGCAATCAGAAACCAGCCGGATGGTGAATTATACCATGTTATCACCGTTGGAAAAGGAATTATGGGAGCACATGGTCCGCAAATTCGACCGGACGACAGGTGGAAGATCATTATGTATGTCCGGGAAGAATTGCAAAAACCTTTATGAACCCCTCTTTATTCTGATAAACCTCATAATATATATACCAAGCACAATAAATGAGCTGGTAAGAACTATCATAAATATTATTCCTTTCCTGGTTAACAACATTCCGTCTCCTGAATTTATTATTAACATCACCAATGCAAAAACGGCAAGTATGAGTGTCAGGAGAACAGCTATATGAGCCACAATCTTATTCTCAAGTTTGATACCCTTTCCCAGTGACAACAGAATAATTCCAAAGAGAGACGGAATAAGGGCAGTATATTGAAAATCATTTGATTCGAGATAGCGTAAAGTAAAGGCTGTAATTCCTGTTACCAATAAAAGAAGTGAATAAATCAGATTAACGAAATGTGGATTTTTCATAGCAATTAGATTGATTTGAAAGAAACAACAAACAGGACATTAAATTGTTCTTTGCTCTTACCAATTTATATTTCCTGAGGTGAATGTGAAGTTGCCGTCAGTAATCCTTTCAGATTTAGCAATTACTAAATACATAAGCATTTAAAAAATACATAAAAATGGATCAGACGTTTCTTTTCCAATCGGTATTCTTCACCCATTGAGTTAGAAAACGGGCGTTTTCAAAGGGTAAACCGGGAATGAAACCGTGACCCAAATTAAAAATCCAATGCTGGTTCCTGGTGCCAAATTCTATATAATGATGTAATATCTTTTCCATCTCTTCCTGACTGCTATGAAGTAGCCGGGGATCAACATTCCCCTGTAATCCGATTTCAGGATGTACCAAGTTGCGTGCCGCAGGAAGGGATGTTTGCCAGTCGATACTAAGAAAATCACAATGGTCCGGTGTTATTTCAGCAATTCCTGCTCCCAACCCTTTAGGGAAAAAGATGAACGGTATGTTTTCTTCCCGAACAGCAGCTGCGATTTTTTCTACAGAAGGCATAAACAATTTTTGATACAGATCGAATGGCAGAACTCCGGCGTGTGTATCGAATAGCTGAAATACGTCCACTCCGTGCCGGATTTGTTCCTTTGCATAAATGATGGAGAAATTGGTTATTTCTTCCACCAGTTTTTTAGTTGTGTTCAGATTCTTATAGATATATTTTACAGCATCAGGGAAATCCCCTTTCCGCCCAGGGCCCTGAAGCATAAACAGCAATACTGTGAGTGGAGCACCGCAAAACCCAATGAGAGGAATATGAGAGGGACGGATTTTGATAATTTCATCCACCACATCGTAAATGTAATTGAGTTTTGTAGGATCAGGACTCAGAAAATCAAGTGGATGGCTGCTGTGTGTAAGCGGTGTTTCAAAAACCGGCCCGTCATCTGTATAATCAAGACCCATACCCATTGCGAATGGGATCACTAAAATATCGCTAAAAAGGATTGCGGCATCCACCTCCAGTTCGTTTACTGGCAGAAGGGTCACTTCTGCTGCCACTTTTGGATGACGTAACATCTGCCAGAAGGTATATTTTTCCTTTAGCTTCAAATATGAGGGCAATATCCGCCCGGCCTGTCGCATGTACCAGACAGGCGGACGGGAAGTTGGTTTTCCATTCAATGTCTGCAATAAAATGGGTTCTGACATGATCTAAACTATAAGTTTTTTAATCCCAAATAATTTGCTTCTACTGTTTTCCGGATGTCCTCTTCCGTATGGGCAGCTGAAACGAAACCTGCTTCATATTGGGAGGGTGCAAGGTAAATTCCATTCTCAAGCGAATTACGAAAATATCTTGCAAAGATACTGGTGTCACAATTTTTTACGTCTGCGAATGATTTTACACTCTCTTCCTCTGTGAAAAAAATTGTAAACATTGACCCCACCCGGTTAAGGATCCCCTTTATCCCAAGTTCATTCAAGTTGTTCTGCAGTCCTTCTTCGAGTAAAGCAGAGGTTCTTTCAAGGTTCTCATAGAAATTTTCCGTTTCATCAATCACGCGTAGTGTAGTAATTCCGGCGGCCATTGCCAAAGGATTTCCGGATAGAGTACCTGCCTGGTAAACAGGTCCTTTTGGGGCCAGCATATCCATTAATTCCCTTTTCCCACCGTAGGCACCTACAGGAAGTCCTCCTCCTATGATTTTTCCAAAAGTTGTTAAATCAGGAGTTATCCCAAGTAACTCCTGCGCTCCACCTTTGCTTAACCTGAAACCGGTCATTACTTCATCGAAAATCAAGATGGTTTTGTTATCGTCACACAATTTCCGGATGCCCTCGATGAATTTTTTCTCAGGAACGATAACACCCATGTTCCCGGTAATGGGCTCCAGGATCACAGCGGCAATATGGCCTTTGTGCGTATCAAACAATTGTTCAACTGAACTCAGATCGTTAAATTGAGCATTAAGTGTATCGCGTGCAGTTCCCTGGGTCACCCCGGGACTGGTTGGCGTTCCGAAAGTAAGGGCACCGGAACCGGCTTCAATTAAAAAACTATCGTTATGACCGTGATAGCATCCTTCAAATTTGATAACCAGGTCACGGCCGGTATAGCCTCTGGCCAGGCGTAATGCACTCATGGTTGCTTCGGTTCCCGAGTTGACCATCCGGACTGATTGGATGGACGGTACCATCCCCTTTATTCGTTCAGCCATTTCAGTCTCAAGTAAAGTTGGTGCCCCAAAACTGGATCCCCTGGCAGTAGTTTTTTGAATGCTTTCTACTACCTCAGGATGCGCATGGCCCAAAATCATTGGTCCCCAGGAACCTACATAATCAATGTATTCATTTCCGTCGATATCGGTAACTTTTGAACCGCTGGCTTTGGCAATAAATAAAGGATTGTTGCCTACACTGCCAAAAGATCTGGCAGGAGAATTAACACCACCCGGAAGGTGTTTTTGAGCCTCTTTAAACGCTTCGATACTCTTTGTGATGTTCATATCAGGTTCTGCTTTTTATTGGTCTGTCATTATCTATAAATCCTCAACAATTTCCTGGGTGTGATAGGAAATGATGATATCGGCACCAGCGCGCTTTATCCCTGTAAGCAATTCATGCACAATACGTTTTTCATCAATCCATCCATTGGCTGCTGCTGCTTTTACCATGGCAAATTCACCACTCACATTATAAGCAGCGACCGGAATGTTGAAATTGGATTTCACCCGGTAAATAACATCCATATAATTCAATGCGGGTTTCACCATGACGATATCAGCGCCTTCACTGATATCAAGTGCTACCTCGCGCAAAGCTTCATCGCTGTTGGCTGGGTCCATCTGATAGGTCTTTCTGTCACCAAACTGCGGAGCGCTTTCAGCAGCTTCCCGGAATGGACCGTAAAAGGCAGAAGCATACTTTGCTGAATATGCCATAATGGGAAGGCTATAAAAACCGTTTTGATCAAGGTCACTGCGAATAGCCTGTACGCGACCATCCATCATATCGCTTGGAGCTACCATGTCGACGCCTTCCTTTGCAAGGGAAACCGATTGCCTGGCCAATGTTTCCAATGTCAGGTCGTTATCGACATCTCCATCCACTATAGTACCACAATGCCCGTGGGTTGTATACTCACAATTGCAAATGTCAGCAATCAGATATAAGTCCGGTACCTCTTTTTTCAGTGCCCTGACAGCCTGTTGTACGATACCATTATGATCACAGGCAACTAGTCCGTGTTCATCTTTCGACTCGGGGATTCCGAAAAGCAATAGCGACTGTACACCCTTATCGTATAACTCTTTGCCTTTTTCTACAAGGAGGTCGACTGATAGTTGAGAATTCCCCGGCATAGAGGAAATCGGGTTTTTAACGTTCTTCCCCGGGCACACGAAAAGTGGCATTATAAAATCATCTCGGGTGAGGCTGGTTTCTCGAACCATATTTCTGATTACAGGCGATTTGCGTAAACGACGAAGTCTGGTTTCCGGATACTGCATAATTGTCATGTTTTAATTTGATATTACTAAAATAGATTGTCTTTAAATATAAAACTGCTTCATCCTTAATATATGAAGGATTTTGAATTAGTTTCCATTATACTCTTACTTGAAATATTAATCATGCTCTTTTTTACTATAAAACCGGATAATTGAATCAACTATACCTTTAGATGATGCTTCCCTTGCGTAAACCAGAGGTATAATGCCTGCTTCCCCGACAGCTCTTGAAGTGCTTTCACCGATACAGGCAATTCTGATATGTTCGCGTGGTATATTATTCATGTGTTCCAAAAAATTTTGAATTCCTGAGGGACTCGTGATTATAAGCATATCATATTGGTTACTTATTATCATTTGAAGTACGCTTTCATCTATAGATGCCGGTGCAACTGTCTCATATACATTGATGCGGTAACACCTGGCATGACCACTCAGGCGATCATTGGTACCAGTACCGGCCAGGTTCCCAAGTGCTAATAAAATATTGGGTTTAAACTTATCACTTGCATTTTTTTGTATAAAAGCCGTTGTAAAATCTTTGCCGGTGATGCCGGGGTTTACAAATGATGCCGAGTGCCCCAACTTTTTCAACGTTTTTTCGGTTTTTTCTCCTATAACCGCAATTTGAAGCGAATCCGGGAGATGTTTTGATCCTGTAACGGTATGCAAATTCTTAAAAAAGTACACTACTCCATTCGGGCTGGTAAAAATAAGCCATTGAATATTTTCGAGCTGATTGAATAACTCTTTTTCCTTCGAATTTAAATGGGATGGTTGAATCTTTATAAGTGGCCATTCAACCATTTTTGCCCCAGCTGCCTCAAAATGACGGCCCAGCTCATCTGACTGTCCCTGTGGCCGTGTTGAAATAAACAACTTATTTTTCAAAAGGAGATTCATTGCCTTCTAATTTTTTCAATGATTCTGCCTGCACCCTGTTTAATAAGTTTATCTGCAAGCCTCTCACCAATCTCCATCCCCTGCGTGATCATTCCGGATTCACTGTCAACCAGAAATTCCTTTCCATCGACGGATGCTACAAAACCGGTAATGGTAATGGAATCTTTGTGGGTAATAGTGTAGCAACCCACGGGTACCTGGCAACCACCTTCTATTCTTCGCAGAAATGCCCGTTCAATCTCAACGATATTTTGAGTCTCTATATGGTTGATCCCCTGTAGATATGCATCAATACGTGAATCGTCCCTTCTGGCTTCAATAGCAATAGCTCCCTGGCCGGGAGCGGGCATTATTAATTCAGGTTCAATAATTTCTGTAATATAGTGAGCAAGCCCGAGGCGCTGCAAACCAACAGCCGCCATAATCATAGCACCACAATAACCATCCTCCATTTTCCTGAGTCGGGTATTCACATTACCCCGGATATCGACAATGCTAAGGTCCTTGTTGATGCACAATAATCCGGCTGTTCGCCGGAGACTTGAAGTTGCAATGATATCACCGGCAGTGAGTTCGTGAAGTTTCCTTCCATCTTTGCTAACAAGTGCATCACGAAATTCGCCTCGTTTTAGAACTGCTCCCACTTTTAGTTCACCTGGAAGCGTTGTTAAGAGGTCTTTTAGGCTGTGAACAGCCATATCAATTTCACCTTTAAGCAAAGAATTTTCAATTTCTTCGGTAAACAGGCCTCTTTCGCCAATTTTTGACAGGGCGACATTCTGGATTTTATCTCCCGTGGTTTTGATAATAGCAATTTCGACTGCGATTCCCTGAAATTTTTTGAGAAGCTCTTTTTTGGTTAATTCGGCCTGAAACATGGCAAGTTGACTACCCCTTGTACCTATTTTGATTGTATCCCTGGTCATTCCTTATTCATCACCGGTTTTAAAGAATTCATCGACCAACCTCACAGCATCGGTTTTCTTTCCATTGGCAGTTATTACTTTCAATTTTTTTATAAAAAAGCTGATATATTTTTGGGTAAGCTGCTCTGAATAATTATGAATAGCCTGCTGTATTTCTTCCGATTCAGATCTGTTATAACCATTGAGCTCCCTTTTTGAAACTTTCAGCATTTTAGAGGTGATTGTTTTTATTGCTGGCTGTAGTGTCCTGGATGCGACCCAATCAGAAAAGTCATCTTCAATTTGATCAATAATTCTATTCGCAAAAACGATGCTGCTTTTTCTTTTCTCCATGTTGGTATTTACAATTTCCTGTAAATCATCTATGGTAAAAAGTTGCACCGCGGTTAGATCTTCCACATTTTTTTCGATGTTTCTTGGAACAGAGATGTCTATAAAAACTTGTTTGGAACTATTTCGTCTTTTTCTGGATTCTTTTACCATTTCCTTGGTCACAAGTGGTACATTCGACCCGGTTGCAACAATCACGATGTCGTAACAGTGCAGGTTGTTTGATATCTGGTCGAATGGAAGAAGTGTACAATTGTATTTGTCAGAAATATTTCTCGCTTTTCCTTCAGTACGGTTTGTTATAGTTATCTTAAATTTTTCACTTTTATGCAACGTCTTTACAACCAGATTTCCAGATTCCCCGGCACCAATCAACAGAACCTGGTTACCTGATAATTCTTCACTCAAGCCGGTGCATTTCTGTACAGCAACACTGCTTACTGATGTACTCCCCAGTTTTATCCTGGTTTCGGTGCGTACCCGTTTGCCGGCTTCGAGTGATTTTTGAAACAACCGCATTAAAATTGCATCAGTCAATGCGGCCTCGGCACATAACAGATAAGCTTCTTTTATTTGTCCCACGATTTGATCTTCACCTATAATCATTGAGTCGATTCCTGAGGCCACTTTAAATAAATGCTTGACAGCTTTGGAATCTGAATAATTGTAAAAAGCGTTCCAATGCTCATCTCTAATCAATTTAAATAGCTTTAATGCATTGTATACTTGTTTTGCAGCGTGAGGAAAATCATATTTACTCTGCGAATAATATACTTCTGTCCTGTTACAGGTTGATAAAACAATAATATCGGAAATACCGGTTTCTTTCTTCAGTAACTCCGAAAACAGTATGATTTCTTCTTTTGATAGATAAAATAGTTCTCTTACTTCAAGTGTCGCAGTTTTGTGACTAATCCCGGTAAGTCCTATCATTATATGAAATTTTGTCGAAAAATTCGTTTTAATTATACTATGGAACAATACTAATATTGATTAAGTTTTTCAAAATTAAAAAAAACCGTGTATTTAAGTTATGAATAAATAGAAAAACTTGTCGATGCCCTGGCTTAAAGTAAAGGCAACCTTAGCAGTCTGTCATATAAACAGATTGATTTACAAATCTTTGTACATTTAGATAGTAAATTATCTGGTTCTTCCTCTGGTTAATATTTAGGAGTTTATTATTGTTTTTAAAATTGAATTCTGTAAAAAAGATATTATTTCAATAGTGCTCCGGTTTCAAAGATATTGAAATATTTATTAGTTTTACTTAAAAGAAACCTGATTAACTCCCGAAGCCTGATTTTACAATGCAGAAATTGTTTAACTTACAAAATCTTATAAAATTTTTATGGACTTAAATTCACAACATAATTATTCTCGTATGAACCAGACAACAGTTATACTCGGACTGATCCTTGTGGCAACTTCATGTATCAGGGTGAATGAAAATCCTGTTCCGCAATTCAACATGGCACAAATGGCAGCAAAAGACGGGCTTTTTGTGCATGTTAAAAAGGGAGCGGACAATCCGCATAATGTGTTGATGGCCCTGAGCATGGCCGATAAATTCGCGGCCGACCATCATGTGCTGATCTATTTTGATATCGACGGGATCGAAATGGTTACTGACGATGCTCCCAATTTGCTGATGGAGCCCTTTGGCTCATCGGATACGCTCTTTGCAAAGCTCATTGATGCAGGCGTTACCATTTATGCCTGCCCTGGCTGCATGGCGGTACACGGCATAAAGGCCAGTGAGCTCAGGAGCGGTGTTACTACGGCAAAGAAGGAGAAGTTCTTTGATTTCACCGACGGAAGGATATTGTCGATTGACTATTAGGTGCATCAGCCGGAATAAAAAGAGAAGATCATGAAAAAACTCGGAGTATTACTCATCACTGCACTTTTTACATTTGCCTGCAGTAGTGGCAGCAAAACAGAACAGGAAACAACAAAGCAGGAAATCAGTATGGAGAACCTCGTGGAGGTGACCATCCCAGTGCACGGCATGACCTGTGAAGGGTGTGAGAATGCAGTAAAAAAGAGCATCAGTTCGTTGGAAGGCATTGGAGAGGTTACAGCCTCACACACCGATTCCATTGCAACGGTAAAATACGACAAAACAGCAGTTACTAAGGAAGAGATCGAACTAAAAATCGCCGAAGCAGGGTATACCTTTGGAAGTGGGAATTAGTATCTTTACAGGATAATCAAGGTTTATTCCTTTCAGGCATAAGATCGCTTCGCTCAGTTCTATCAGCGTAAAGCATATGTTTGGCTAAATAAAAAAACGGCGTCTAATTTGGTTAAGCATTACCCAATATGCAAAATTACTACTGTTTTTTTTGTATTTTTGAATAAAATAATACTGCCATGTTGCTTAATGAAAGAATAACTTTGGAACCCGGTAAAAGAAGTGGCAAACCCTGTGTAAGGGGAATGCGGATAACCGTGGCTGATATATTAAGTTACCTCGCTTCAGGAATGAGTTTTGAAGAAATTCTTGATGACTTCCCTTACTTGGAAAAAGAGGATATACTTGCATGTTTGAGCTATGCTGCAAACAAAGAGAAGATTGAATTTTGTGCCTGATGAAACTTCTACTAAAGAAAATCCTCCCGGATGGGTGAAAAGCTGTCGACCAGCCTCACCTCCGGTATAAGGGTCTGGATGGTGTGTTTCATGCCGGATGGGATATTGATTGTATCCCCCTCCTTCAACAAATATTCGTTGCCTTCAATGATAAACTTCAGTCGACCCGATGCCACGTAGGTGATCTGCTCATGCACATGACTGTGGTAAAGGTCCGGCTCCTTCATCGGCCCGCCGGTAAAATCAATCACGGCTACCAACAGGTTGTCCAGGTGGGTGATCCTTCTGAATACTCCAGGTGCTATCTCTTTAAAATCTTTTTTATCTTTCATTTTCTCTTCTATTTATTCTACTTTTCCGATTTGAAAAAAAATTTTTACCTGTGACAATCGATTACAAATATAGCGATTATCAGTTCCATAGGCAGATTTTTTTGTAACCGCTTTTTCTGAACATACAATACCGTGCTCTCACTGGCCTCTGCATTTCTGTCGACATGACTTCGTACTTCAATATTGTCCCATCCATGGTAAGCAATCAGGGCAACCCTCCTTCCGGGGATCGTGGCGGTCATCCCTGCTATACCCCCCTTTTCAATCTTTCTAACCTCCGGCTCGACGCCATCAATATGTGGCAACCCGAAATGTCCGAGGGTAAGCTCATACTCAAAAGCGAGCCTCGACCGGTCGATCCTGATCACCCCACCTGGAAGGGTAATCTCTGCCAGATCGCTTTAACATGAATGCCACCGGGAACGCACCCGAAACCCAGGTCCGGTAGGTGATGCTGCGCGACCACATATTAACATAACCGTCGCGGCCGAAAAAGGCGGTGATCGACTCCATCAGCTTCTGTGCCGAACGCTCAATGACCTCTGCGATTTCCGGGTAATGCTCGTCGCCGAAAGCACGGTTCCATATGGTCATATAAACAATAAAAAGACTGATGGAATAGTAATTGTAGGTTTGCTCCAGGTACCACCCATCGCCTGAATGGTAGGAGACCACCCACTGCAGGTGACTTTTCAGCAGCTCATCGTCGATCTCGTACCCTGCTTTTTTCAGGAAAGAGAGGGTCGTTATATTGAAGATCCGCCAGTTGTTCTGTGTGGTCCTGTGGTGTCCCCATTTTGAGATGGTCACCGCCATCTCATCCTGCTGCTGCTTCGTAAAATGAGGCCAGAGGGTATCCGGCAAAAGCAGCAATGTTTTGAATAGTCCGCCGAATTCACAGGTAAACTGGTAGGTAGATTCGGGCAAATCTTCAGGTAGCGGCAGTGAGTTGTCATGACCGGGGGTCAATGCGTTGTAAATATGCAAACAGTAATAGTCACGCAGCTTGATATTCTTGATGGTCACATCCGGATCGAGATGGATCAGGATGATTGACTTCGAATGATGATTTCATTATTACTATTGATTTTTACAATAATACCCATTAACAAACACAAATACGAATAACAAGCATGGTTTAAAGGACTTTGAAAAACTCAGTTTCATCCCCTGGAGATGAATTTCACTCATATTCTTCCAAAAGTCCTGACCATTTTTCTGATCTTTTTTTCAATTTTTTTGCCTGGATGGTCTTCCTTCAATTTCCACAGCCAGTTACCTTCGGTTGTGGAAGGGAAATTCATTCTACTTCTTTCATCCAGTCCAAGCCAGTCCTGCATGGGGATTATTGTGATTCTTGCAACAGAGGAGTAGGCCAGGCGGATCATCTCTGTATGACAGTTTTTCTCTTTCAGCTGTTTGCCGGTGTACTGTTTAATGCGTTTAAGCGTCGCCTTATCTGCTTCTTTCTTAAACCAGCCCTTTATTGTATTGTTATCATGGGTACCCGTATAGGCAATGCTGTTCAAAGAGAAATTCAATGGTGTATGCTGCAGGTAGGGCATATTCTCTTCAAAACCGAATTGCAAAACCCGCATGCCGGGGAGATTATATTGGTCCCTGAGATCATAGACATCCTGATCGATCTGACCCAGGTCTTCGGCCACAAACGGCATTTCGGGAAATTCCTTCCTGACCATATCAAAAAGATCGTTTGCCGGCCCCTTTATCCATCTTCCATTGGAAGCCACCTCCGAATCTGACGGCACCTCCCAGTAAGCTGAAAAACCCCGAAAATGATCCAGCCTGAGCAGATCAAACCATTCAAGATTTTTATGGATCCGGTTCAGCCACCACCTGTAACCATCGGCTTTCATTGCATCCCAGTTGAAAAGAGGCATTCCCCACAACTGCCCGTTTTCGTTGAAATAGTCGGGGGGTACTCCGGCCACAGCCTCCATTGATTTGTCACTATTCAGGCGGAACATTTCAGGATGGGACCATACATCCGCACTGTCGTAGTCTATGTAAATAGGTATATCCCCAAAAATCCGGATGCCCTTAACATTTGCATATTCCCGGAGATTATTCCATTGCTCTGAAAAAATATATTGTTTGAATATGATCTTATCTATTTCATCTTTGTGCTCCCTGGTAAAGGTTTCAAGTGCAGCAGGATCCCTGTCACGATATTTTTCGGGCCATTCATTCCAGGGTAAATAACCAACATCTCTCTTTATGGCCAGGAAGAGCGCAAAATCGGAGAGCCAATACCGCTCTTTCTCCTCGAATTTTTTGATCTCTTTTCTTAAGGTTGAAACATCAGACTTTTTATAATTTAAACAGGCCTTTTCAAGAAAGTAATCTTTTGCTTTTTCAGCCCAGGGGTAATTGACCTTATCCTCACCTTCCTTGACAAACTCCTTCAATTCTAATGCCGCCAACAATCCCATTTCATGGAGCTGAATGGGATCTGTGAAAAGGGTATTTCCTGCAAAGGCAGAATATGAACTGTAAGGTGAATAGGCTGTTAAACGATCGGCTTGACTTAATGGTAGCATTTGCCAGTAATGCTGACCAGTACGGTGCAAAAAGTCAATGAATTGAATGGCCTCCGGACCAAAATCTCCTATTCCATAATTCCCCGGCAGTGATGAAACATGCAGCAGGATGCCTGACTTTCTCCCCGGTGCAGGGTCAATTCCCCTCAATATACCGAATGGTATTTTGGCAAATATATCTTTGACATAAACTTTATTGCTGGTTTGAAGAACCTCTTTTGTGAAACGGTTTTCCCACCTGGGAGGGGAAATGTCGGGAAGTATTACCCTGGTTTCTTTCCAGTCATAATCTTCAGGCAAAGCCGCAGTGTTCAAAGGTAGTATAATAAGAAGGTATTCATCCCTGTACCGGCGCATGAATGAGATAATATGTTCCTTAAACGCTCCTTTTACCTGTAATGCCTGATAACTTCCCTTAAGAAAGAGATCCGGGTTGTCTGCTCTTTCCTGTAATGTCAGATAAGATACCCATTGTTTTACAGACCCGTTCGCAGTGTTATGCCATAACCTGTCTGTGAGTGCTGCAGCATCCCGGGAATAATCGGCGATCAACATTTCCAGCGTCTCTGCAAGGTTTTTATAATCAACCGGCCGCCTGTTGTCGGGATCCACAAAACTCATATTCCAGGTCTCACTACCCTGGAAGGTATCGGGTACCCCGGGTACCGTATTCCGGAGGATGATCTGCGTAAGAGAATTGATTACTCCATGTGGGATGATCTCCTTTACAAAAGTTTGATAGCTTTCTAAAAATTCATTTTCCGGCGACAGGATCCTTCGGGTAAATTCCAGCGTTTTATTTTCATATTCAGTATCCGGCTCGCTCCATGAAGAGTTAACCTTCGCTTCCCGAAAGGCCTTTACCAGGTACTCCTCCAGCCTGGGGTTGAAATCATTGTCGATTTTACCATCCATTGGGAGATGGGCGCAAAGCGTCTGATAAATAAAATATTCATCGTTGGATGAAGGGACAGGTTGTGACCCGAAACCCGGTTTCAGCGCTGCGTTTATGCTTTCCCAGCGCTTCGTCATTTTTCTCCATCGGGCAGGGATATCGCTCAAAACATTCATCCTGGCACGTGCATCTTCTCCTCTTTTTGTATCATGGGTGGCTGTTGTATTCAGTGCCAGCGGAGACTTTTGCCAGCGTTCCTCCATCAATGTATGAAACTCGGTGGTGGTCATCCCAAAATACTCCGGATTGTCACCAACTTCATTGTGGGCCATGAATGGGTTATATGAATAGAAGGCCGTATCCTCAACACCTTTGGCCATAAGCGGTCCTGTAAACTGCATGCAGCGTCGGAAAAAGTCATCCACCTGTGTGATAATCTCCTGCTCTTCTGTTCCTGATAAAAGGAAAAGTGCTTTTAAACCCTTCAATGCTTTCTTATTGTTCTTGTTGTTTTTAATGGTGCTATTAAAAATTGCTTTCACCTGCGTTTTATCTTCTTCTGTAAACCCGGAAGGGATCGTATATAGCCTGTAAACCGGGCAATAGATCAAAAATTCGGCAATGGCTTTTTTCAGATTACTGCTTTTAATCTGCTGGATGGCGGGTGAATTGATCTGCTTGCACTGATAAACCAGGATATCCAGCTCTCCCTTCAATCTGTGGTACAAAATGAATCTCTTTTTTTCATGAAGAAGATCATGCGTATCAGTGGATTCATCACTCCACTCCTTATAAAATGCATACAGATCGTCTCCGTGCTTTTCATTGGTAAGCAGATTATTGACCATGGCCAGGAAGTCATATCCTGTTGAGCCCTGCACAGGCCATTTTTCCGGTAACTTCTCCCCTTTTTCGAGGATCTTTTCCACGGCGATATATGCCTGATCGCCTGACAGGTCCCGCAGTTTTTCCAGGTATGCTGACGGATCAGCCAAACCATCGATATGATCGATCCTCAGGCCATCGAAATATTTTTTTTGCAGGAGGTTTTCAACAAATTGGTGGCAGGTACGGAATACATGTTCTTCCTGTATGTTCAGACATATCAGACTGTTTATAGTAAAGAATCTGCGGAAATTGATCTGCTTTTCGGTCTCCTTCCAATGGGTCGGAATATACGCAAGTTCACCTAACAGTCTCTTCATTTTGAGGGGATCGGTATTCACCTCACTTATACAATTGGATATAAAAGCGTAAACATCCTCTTTTTCTTTGTAGGAGTGATAAATTTTCACCAAATCTTCATTAGTGAGATCCAGGTGTGCCTTTGACTGAAAGATATTCTTCAGCATAGCGGGCAATTCAATTCCGGAGGCTAATTCGGTCAAACCAGGATAGGCCCGGTAGGAAACGGGGTATTCATTCTCGAAATAATTGAGTATGAACCCCCTCTCATCAAATTCCAGTGATAACTCCCCTTCCTTGATCACTTTGTCGATTGCTTCTCCAAAAAAAGGGAGCATAATTTTATCTCTCAACTCTTCATCAGGATGGTTGCCAATGATATCGAAGAAGGAATAAAACCTGGATTGTTTTCCCCTTCGCAACAGGTCGAAAATCCATCGGTTTTCGGTTGAGTAGGCCATATGGTTTGGAACGAAATCCTGCAACCAGCCCATGTTTCTGTCATGGAGTTCTTTGATGAGTCGCTCAAAACTTTCTATGTTGCCGATTTCACTATTAAGCCTCAGTGGATCAACAACATCATATCCATGCATACTTCCCTTCACTGCCTGGAATATGGGAGAGGCGTAGACCGTCTTAATACCCAAAGAATTCAGATAGGGAACAATAATTTCAGCATCCCTGAAATTAAAGCCCTTATGAAATTGAAGCCGGTAAACACTCACCGGATTATATACGTTCCTCTTCATGAATCGTTTGAAAACATTACAATTCCCATGGGTGGGATGATTATATTGATGGAATAATTTTCACCATGATAAGGAACCGGGTTACTGTCTACACCACCAAAATTACCTATACCACTTCCCCCATATTGTTTAGCATCACTGTTAATAATCTCTGTCCACCGTGAATCAGTTGGTACCCCAATGCGGTAATTATACCTGGGGACAGGAGTAAAGTTAGCAATTATCAGGACAGGTTGCTTTTTCTTGTCGTCATACCTGATGAAGCTGAGTATTGAATTGTGTGAATCATTCGCATCAATCCAGCGGAATCCTTCTTCGGAAAAGTCTTTCTCATACAGGGCCGGGAAGCGTCTGTACACACTGTTCAAATCCTTGATAAAGAATTGCAACCCCTTGTGAGGTTCAAATTCATTCAGGTGCCAATCCAGGCTGCCTTCATGGTTCCATTCACTCCACTGTCCGAATTCCATGCCCATGAAATGAAGTTTTTTCCCGGGATGGGCATACATAAAACCAAAGAGGGCCCTCAGGTTCGCAAACTTCTGCCAGTCATCCCCCGGCATCTTATTTATCAGGCTTCCTTTTCCATGGACCACCTCATCATGAGACAGGGACAGCATAAAGTTTTCATTGAATGCATACATGATACTGAATGTCATCTGGTTGTGGTGATAACTCCTGTGCACAGGCTCATGTGAGAAATAGTTGAGGGTATCATGCATCCAGCCCATGTTCCATTTCATACCGAATCCAAGTCCACCGGTATACACCGGTCTGGTTACCATGGGCCATGCAGTGGATTCTTCTGCGATAGTTTGAACATCAGGGAAGGAGGTATAAACAGACTCGTTAAGATCGCGTAGAAAGAGGATAGCATCCAGATTTTCCCTTCCTCCATGTTCATTGGGAATCCATTCTCCCTCTTCCCTGGAGTAATCGAGGTATAGCATTGAAGCTACTGCATCAACGCGGATTCCGTCAATGTGGTATCTTTCCATCCAGCTATGGGCACTGCTAATCAGGAAATTTCTTATTTCATTGCGTCCGTAATTGAAAATATAGCTGCTCCAGTCGGGATGGTAACCCTTTCGTGGGTCCTGGTGTTCGTACAGGTAAGTTCCATCAAAAAAATGAAGTCCGTGCTGATCGCCCGGAAAGTGGGAAGGAACCCAATCGATGATCACTCCGATATCATTCTGGTGAAGAACATCTATGAATGCCATAAACTCATCGGGGTTTCCGAAACGGCTTGTAGGGGCAAAGAAGCCTGTAACCTGGTAACCCCAGGATCCTGAATAGGGATATTCTGTAACCGGCATCAGTTCAACATGGGTATAACCCATATACTTAATATACGATGAAAGCTGCTCTGCGAGTTCTTGATAGGTAAGGGGTCGCATCTCCTCTTCAGGCGAACGGCGCCAGGATTCAAGGTGTACTTCGTAGACAGATATCGGACCATTCAGCCTGTTATGCTCCTTTCTTTTACCCATCCATTCAGCATCTTTCCATGAATATCCTTGCTCCCAGACTATTGATGCAGTTTTGGGGGGCTGTTCGTTATAGAAGGATACAGGATCAGCCTTTTCCACCTCGTAATTATCGTATTGGGACCTGATAAAGTATTTATAAGCCTCCCCTTTGCCGATACCCGGAATAAAACCCTGCCAGATTCCTGATCCATCATCCCGGATCTTTAAAGGATGGGCCTTCTTCGACCAGTGGTTGAAGTTTCCTATAACTGAAACCGATGCGGCGTTTGGTGCCCATACAGCAAAAAAGGTTCCCGGCGTGTTATCATGCTCAATGATATGAGCCCCGAGTTTTTTATGCAGGGAGAAGTGTTTTCCTTCGCGGAAAAGATAGATGTCATAATCGGTTATAAAATCGATAACCTCCCATACAGGTTGTTTTGCAGGGGTGGGTGATTTTCTGACTACCGGCTTTTTTGCTGCAGGTTTTGCTGTTGCAGGTTTTGCTGTTGCAGATTTTGCTGCAGTTTTCTTCTTATTTGCTGATGATCCTGTGCTTGATGATTTTTTTTGTGCTGTCATAATATATATGCTTTTTTTCCGTACGAAATGACCAGGTTGGTGCCTGCCCATTTTTGTATCAGAATCCAAAAGGGTTATCTTTTTTATTCTTTATTTTGTATCAACTCATTAAGAATTTTTTTAAGTCCATTCAGGGGTATATGCAACCAGTCGGGCCGGTTGTTCAATTCATAGTCGGCTTCATAAATGGCCTTTTCTATAGTGTATACAGAGAGAAGGTCGTCGATCTGCCTCTTTTTTTCCGGAATAAATGAAGCTCCGTCGGCGGTTATCAAATAATTGTCAATAAAGGTATCGCGCACTTTTCTGTACCACACTTCAAGCCAGGGTAGAAAAGAATCAGCGTTCTCAGGAATTTTGGATTTATACTCCAGGTATCCCATGTAAATAGCATAGTGGAAAGAGCGTAGCATCCCGGCAATATCCTTAAAGGGACAATACTTCAGGCTTCTGGCTGTAAGAGAGCGGGTGGGCTCGCCTTCAAAATCGATAATAACAAAGTCTTTTCCTGTAAACAGTACCTGCCCAAGATGATAGTCTCCATGAATTCTGATCCTGGAGGTATGTATCTTTTCCTGTTCAAGTGTGTTTTTTATGGTAGATAAAAGAAGCTGTTCATTCTTAATAATATCGCCCAACAGCTCTTTTTGGTCATCATCAAGCTTCTTCATTGAAGCCTTCATCTGGTTGATGGTTCGTTTTATAAGCGTTCTGAAAGACTGGTACAATGACTTTTGATATAAGAGGGAAAATGGCTCTTCAGCAAAGTCTTTCTCTTTTTTCACAGAGGCCAGAGCCAGGTGCATTTCAGCTGTTCTCTGACCCAAAAGTGCAATCATTTCCATGAAGAATGCATCAAAAAGCTGATCTTCCTTCTCTTTACCGATATGTTTCAGAATATCTGTGGCTTTCTCACTACTTACGGACATTAACGTCTCTCTCTCGGCCCTTATATTGTCAAAATAATTTTCAATAAAATTCTGTGCAAAATCCCAGGCATTCCCTTCATTGGGCACGAAGTCTACCAGAAGACCAAGGGACATGCTTTCTGCACCCTGGGTTCTGTATTCAACAGAACCCGCATAGGTCGGGAAGTTTCTGAATCCCGTATTTTCTGTAAGAACTTTTATTATATCCAGTTCTGGATTTTTTCCTTCCTCCGGACTCCTGTACAATTTTAAGAAAAACCTGTTATCGTAAAGTATAGAAGTATTCGATTGTTCTGCCGCGAGTATCCTGGAAGGAAGGGGGAGATCGGTTTTTTTGATTTTTCTGCCTAAATTCTTTCCTGGCAGACCTACAACTTCCCCTTTTTTATTTTTGTACTTGCTTCTGTGTACAATCTGTTTCAGGAGAAAATCCCTTACATCATGGTTATAGGAACCATCATAAAGGAGTCCGTCACGCCCTTCTATCTCTACATTTGCAATTGCAGATTCGGGATGATGATATTTTATATCCTGCAGATCATCACCGAAAACTATTGACAGGGGAATAATATATGTATCGTTCTTACCTTCAAAATAAACTGTTTCAAGAATAAGAATATATGAATTCTGATCCCCGGTAGGCATCGGCACCGCATCCAGAATTTCAACCTCTTTTAGTTTCTTTCCTTTTCCTCTGAACCACCTGTTTTTCTGAATATATTCAAACAGCAAGTTCTTCAATGCTTTTTTTGTGGGTTCATACAGCTGATTCCATTGTTTGTTGGTCAGTTTCAATTGGTAATCGACCGAAAGAGGTTCCACTATCTCATCTTCATGAGGTTTACGCAGTTCGAACCAGAAGTAATTCTTAAACTGCAAAGGGAAGGCATAAGGCCTTTCATCAATGGCTGTAAAGTCGTTTTTGCTAAACATTTCCGTCGGAATATATCCTTCATATTGGGACAGGTCCAGGTGGGCCTGCTGAGAGTACCTGGAAAGATTGATAACCACCAAAATAATCTCCTCTTTATATGTCCGGGTAAATGCAAGGATCTTTGAATTGTTTGTATCAATAAAATGAATATCGCCCCGGCTGAATGCCTTGTACTGCTTTCTTTTTGCAATTATACGGCGCATCCACCACAACAACGATGAAGGATTCTTTTCAAAATTTTCAACATTAAGGGTCTCATAATGATAATCATGGTTAAAGATAACCGGTAAAAAGAGCTGTTGCGGTTCTGCTGAAGAAAAACCTGCATTTTTGTCAGCCGACCATTGCATGGGGGTCCTGACACCATCGCGGTCACCCAAATAATAATTATCGCCCATTCCTATTTCATCGCCATAATAAACAATTGGTGTACCTGGCAATGAAAAGAGAAGGACATTCATCAACTCAATATTTTTCCGGTCATTTCCAAGCAGGGGTGCAAGCCTTCTGCGAATCCCCAGGTTAATTTTCTGCATGGCATTCTGAGTGAATGACTTATACATATAGTCACGCTCCTCATCTGAGACCATCTCCAGGGTCAGTTCATCGTGATTTCTTAGGAAAATTGCCCACTGACAATTATCCGGGATAGCCGGGGTCTGGTCAAGAATATCGATGAGCGGAAAGCGGTCTTCCATACGCATTGACATATACAAACGAGGCATGAGGGGAAAATGAAAGGACATATGACATTCATCACCTTTACCGAAATATTCAGATGCATCATCCGGCCACTGGTTAGCTTCAGCCAGGATCATTTTGTCATCATATTTATCGTCAATATGCTTGCGAAGTTTTTTAAGAAACTGATGTGTTTCAGGAAGATTTTCGCAATTTGTTCCATCACGTTCGTACAAGTAAGGTACTGCATCTAAGCGCAGTCCATCTACGCCGGCATCGAACCAGAAATCCAATACTTTTATAACGGCATTATGTACACTGGGATTATCAAAATTCAGATCAGGTTGGTGTGAATAAAAGCGGTGCCAGTAATAGGCCTTTGCCACCGGATCCCATGACCAGTTGGATATTTCAAAATCCTGAAAAATGATACGTGCTTCACTGTATTTGTTCGTATTATCGTTCCAAACATAGAAGTCCCTGTAAACACTGCCGGGTTTTGCATTGCGGGCTCTCTCAAACCACATGTGCTCATTCGAGGTGTGATTTAAGACCAGCTCGGTAATTACCCTGAGATCTCTTTTATGAGCCTCAATAATGAAACGCTTAAAATCGGCCATGGTACCGTAATCCTCGTGGATATGCGTAAAATCGGATATGTCATATCCACCGTCCCTTAAAGGAGATTTATAGAATGGCAACAACCAGAGTGCATTCACTCCAAGGTTTTTCAGGTAATCCAGTTTCTTTATCAATCCACGGAAATCGCCAATTCCGTCACCATCGCTATCCAAAAATGATCTGACATGTGCCTGGTAAATGACAGCATCCTTATACCAACTCTTTTTGTCTGTATTTTGCATGTTGCTTTTTTTACATGAAATAATCGAAATCTCTTTCGGAGCGGATCTTTCTTCTTATCCTGAAAATATGCAGAGGCATGATTCCCGGATCTATTTCCACGTAATTATGCGCTCCGTTCCAAAGATAAAATGAGCCGCTCAGGAGATCATGGACCTGGAAAGGTTCGTGATGGTCCATTTTAAATTTTTCCAGTGGAATGTTGAGCCAGCCGGATTGTGTATGATGCGGATCAAGATTTATTACCACCACAATAATGTTATCAAGCTCATCCGAAGTTTTGCTGTAACAAAGCAGTGCTTCATTATTTATTTCATGAAACTTAAGACTGTGGGTGTTCTGAAGCGCTTTGTTCTCTTTTCTGATCTTATTGATGCGTGTAATAATGCTTTTCAGACTCTGTGGACTGTTGAGATCCCAGTTTTTTATTTCATATTTTTCAGAATTGAGATACTCCTCCTTGCCTGCCTGAACAGGTCTGTTTTCCATTAATTCATATGCTGGTCCGTAAATCCCATAATTTGAACTAAGCGTTGCAGCCAGGGCAATTCTCTGTATAAAGCCTGATTTTGGTGTAACCTGGAGATATTCAGGCAATATATCAGGGGTGTTTGGCCAGAAATTGGGCCTGAAAAAATCCCTGGCCTCCGTATTAACCAACTCCTGACAATAGGTTGTGATCTCATATTTTGTATTTCTCCAGGTGAAGTAGGTATAAGACTGTGAAAAGCCTGATTTAGCAAGTTGATACATCACTTTGGGACGGGTAAATGCCTCGGCAAGAAATATTACATCAGGATGTTCCTTTTTTATTTCACCGATCGTCCAACCCCAAAAACGCAATGATTTTGTATGTGGGTTATCGACCCTGAATATTTTAACTCCCTGTTCAATCCAGTACAGGAAAACGCTTTTTAATTCTTCCCACAGATTCTTCCAGTCTTCGCTCTCAAAGTTTAAAGGGTATATATCTTCATATTTTTTGGGCGGATTTTCAGCATACTGCAAACTGCCATCGGGCCTCTCCCTGAACCACTGAGGCTGTTCTTTGACCCATGGGTGATCAGGAGAACATTGAAAAGCAATGTCCAGGGCGATATCAATCCCATATTCAGATGCCTTTTTTACAAGCCCCCTGAAATCCTCCAGGTTACCCAGCTCCGGATGTATGGATTTATGACCCCCCTCTTTACTTCCGATTGCCCATGGTGAGCCCGGTTCTCCCGGCCTGGACGTTGTGCTGTTATTTTTTCCCTTGCGTCTGGTTTCTCCAATAGGATGTATGGGGGGGAGGTACATTATATTAAATCCCATTTCTGAAACATAGGGAAGAAACCCGATACAGTCTTTGAAACTGCCATGATGTTTCCTGTTCAATCCCAATGAGCGGGGGAATACTTCATACCAACTGCTGAAATTTGCTTCTGTACGATCCACTTCAATCAGCAGCTCTTTTTCATATTTGGTTATGTGCTTTTTAACCGGATACTTAACCATTATATCGTAAAGTGTCCCTTCAAGTATCACACGGATCTTATCCCCGGGCGGCATGTTGGGAGAGGTGAAAAGATCCTTCATTTCATTCAGAAAAGCTTTATCTTCAGGAGGAATCTTGTTGTATTCTTCCAGACTTGCTTTAATGATCTCCCCCCCTATAAGAAGGTCAATATCAAAATCAACCGAAGCCTCAATTTTTGTCAGTATATCTCGGTGCCATGTTTTAAAATGATCTACCCAGGCCTGAATACCAAAGGACCAAATTCCAATTTTTGTCAGGTTAAAATCTGCAACCCAACTGTCGTTAATATCATACACCAACTCCTTTTTCTGCCACGTATTATCCTTCCCGTATTTGTATAAAAGCTCAGCAGAGAGAATATCATGGCTGTCACAGTAAATATCTGCTTTAACCCTCACTCCTTCATGAATAACCCGTTTTACGGGAAACTGCCCGCATTGAACCACAGGTTGAACGTTTTCTATAACTACTCTCTGTTGACCGTTCATAATCTTTAATTTGAATAAATGATAATTGAGTTCTTAACTACTTTGATTGGCTCACCCGGATGAACCAATTCGGGAGAAGTTTCTCCCGGACCCATAAAACGCGTGTGAGTCGAATCGAGGATCTTATTTAATGTTCTTTCAAATTTTTCCGGGATCCGGGTTGATTGATCTTCTTCAGTGAAATTCATGAAGCATAAAACAGTATCTCCATCTTTCCATCTTCGGAGGGTAAACAATTCTCCTTCTTCGAAGATCTCCAGCTTATCTTTGTCTGCAATCTTTAAAACAGGATGACTTTTACGCAGTGAAATAAGCGCTTTATAATAGGATAGCATGCTTTTTTTATGGTCATCTTCAGTGATCCTCCATGACAGCTTTGATTGCATGAAGGTATCCGGAGAAGCGGGATCGGGAGCCTCCTTGTTGTCATCATGAAAATCTTTAAATTCCTCTGACCGGCCTTTTCTTACCAGTTTATTAAGGTGGGGATCAAGGTGACTGACAAAATAAAAGAATGGACTTCTTTCCCCGTACTCTTCTCCCATAAAAAGCATGGGGATATTGGGTGTTACGAACATCGTTCCCGCAACCAACTTGGCTGTTTCATATCCGGTTAAGCTAATAAGCCGTTCACCATATTTTCTGTTCCCTATCTGATCATGATTCTGATTAAAGATCACAAATTGCCTGGCAGCATTATCCTCCGTGGAATTACCATAGGTTTTTTTTCGAAATTCTGAATACTTTCCATCATAGACAAAGGCCTCTTTAATTGATTTCGAAAGATGCTTTGATTTTCCAAAATCCATGTAGTATCCTTTATTCTCTTTTGTTGCCAGGGTGTGTATCGCATGGTGAAAATCGTCTGACCACTGGGCGTCAAGACCGTAACCTCCCCCTTCAATTGGGTTTATATACCTTACGTCGTTTAGATTGGACTCTGCTATCAAATAGTGCTCTTTCTGCATATGTTTACTCAACTGTTGCAAATTCTCTGCCAGTTCCCGCATAATGTGGATGGCACTGAAATCATAAATAGCATGAACAGCATCGAGTCGCAGGCCATCTATATGAAAATCACGGCACCACATCAATGCATTTTGAATTACAAAATTTCTGACACCGTCGCTGTAGGGTCCGTCGAAATTCAACGGTTTTCCCCAAGGTGTGGAATATTTTCCCGAAAAGTAAGGGCCAAACTGTGAAGTGTAGTTCCCTTCCGGGCCAAAATGGTTGTAGACCACATCGAGTATAACAGCGATTCCCTGGTTGTGACATTCATTAACAAGTTTCATCAGGGCTTTTGGACCACCATAAGAATCCTGAACTGCAAAAGGATAAACCCCGTCATAACCCCAGTTTCTTTCGCCGCTGAACTGGGAAACCGGAAGAATCTCAATGGTATTTATACCAAGTTCCTTCAGGTAGCTTAATTTTGAAATGATTCCCTCAAAAGTTCCTTCATCACTGAATGTTCCTGCATGAATTTCATACTGGATCATGTCATCAAAGGCTATGTTTTTCCATTCCTGGTCGGTCCATTCAAACTCTTCAATATTAATAACTTCTGAATAACCGTGAACCCCTTCGGGTTGGGACAACGAGCCGGGATCAGGAAAACAGCCGTCATCATCAATTTTATACTTGTAGCGTCTTCCGGTATCAGTTATATCCAATGTAACATTCCAGTATCCAAATTCCTGCTTGTTTAAAGGTATTTCCAGTTTGCTATCCTTAAAAACCAGCTTAATATCTTTGGCTTTCGGTGACCACAAATTGAACTCGCAATTATTGTCATTCGTAAAAGATGGAAATATTCCTTTGTACGTCATTATACAATATGAATTTAATGTATTGTGAAACTACAGAATAATAATACTGTAATTTTACCATAAATTGACGAAAATATCATTTCTGAGCACGTCCCAATACAATGAGTATATTTACAGACTGTATTACAACTACCTTTTTAACAAATGAATTAACACTTTGTTTTGTTATTTTGGAGATGGTATTATTGCATGATGACTATTTACAGATAAGAAACAATACATCCTTGTTAACAATAAAATTACATTAAATAATGAAAAATTATACTGGTAAAGTATTACCCGGGAAACCTTACCCATTAGGAGCGAACTATGATGGAGAAGGTGTTAATTTTGCGCTTTACTCGGAAAATGCAACAGGTATTAAACTATGTCTGTTTAATAATTCTGACGATCACCAGAATTATGAAGAGTTGGATATTCATGAAGTAACTGATTATGTCTGGCATGCCTATCTGCCAGGAATCAGACCGGGTCAGTTATATGGATACCGGGTTTACGGAAGATACCAACCAAAAAAAGGGATTAGGTTTAATCCGCAGAAATTACTCATCGATCCATATGCCAAGGCCATCCATGGAAGAATAGAAGTGAAGGACAGCATGTTCGATTACACTTTTGGTACCAATGTAAAAAAGAATGTTTTCGAGAAGAACATTGTCGACAGTGCCGGGGAGATGAATAAGTCTGTCGTGATAGATACCAGTTTTGACTGGGAGGGGGTAAGAAAGCCAGAGACGCCGATGCATAATTCGATAATCTATGAATTGCATGTTAAGGGTTTCACCGCGACCCATCCTGATATTCCCGAAAATGAACGGGGTACGTATAAGGGGTTGGCAAACCCAAAGATCATTGAGTATTTTAAAAATCTGGGGGTTACAGCCATTGAACTCATGCCCATCCATCATTTTGTGCATAATAAGTTCCTGCTGGATAAGGGGCTTAGCAATTACTGGGGGTATAACTCCATTGGCTTTTTTGCTCCTCACGCTGAATACTGCTCATCGGGGATGTCGGGAGACCAGGTAACGGAGTTCAAAGAGATGGTGAAAGCCTATCATCGTGCAGGGATAGAAGTTATTCTTGATGTGGTTTATAATCATACCGGAGAAGGAAACCATTTAGGACCAAGCCTTGCATTTCGGGGTATTGACAACCTCAATTATTACAGGATGAATCCAAAAAAACCTTTGTATTATACCGATTACACTGGCACCGGGAATACGTTGAATATGCTGAATAGCCGCACGCTACAACTGGTAATGGACAGTCTGCGATACTGGGCCACTGAGATGCAGGTAGATGGATTCAGATTTGACCTGGCCTCAACCCTCGCCCGTGGCCTGTACGATGTGGGTAAACTCTCCACCTTTCTTGATACCATCCACCAGGATCCAACCATATCACAATTGAAACTGATTGCCGAGCCATGGGATTTGGGTGAAGGTGGCTACCAGGTAGGAAATTTCCCTGTTTTATGGGCCGAATGGAATGGCAAGTATCGCGACTCCGTGCGCAAATTCTGGCGGGGAGATGAAAGCCAGGTCAGCGAACTTGCATACCGCCTGAGTGGCAGCAGTGATCTCTATCAGGATAACGGAAAATTACCCTCCTCAAGTATCAACTTTGTTACTGCCCATGATGGTTTTACGCTCCATGATCTTGTAAGTTATAACGAGAAATACAACCTGGAAAACGGAGAAGACAACAAGGATGGGGAAAGTCATAATATCAGCTGGAACAGTGGTGTAGAGGGCCCCACAGATGATGAAGAGATCATTGCTCTACGGGAGAAAAGAAAAAGGAATTTTTTGGGTACACTATTGCTTAGCCAGGGGGTCCCGATGATCAGTCATGGGGATGAATATGGCCGAACCCAGCGTGGAAACAACAATGCCTATTGTCAGGACAATGAATTAGCCTGGATGGACTGGAACTGGAACGAACATCAAAAAAGATTATATGATTTTACCAAAAGGGTGATCGCAATTAGAAATAGGTTTCCCGTAATACACCCCAGGCGCTATTTCAAGAACCGCCAGATCGTAGGTGAAGGCATCAAGGATATCCGTTGGCTCAACACCGATGGACTGGACATGAGCAAGGAGGAGTGGGAGACCAGTTTTATACGATGTATGGGCATGTTACTTAACGGCAAACTTATGGAGGGGGTAGATGAATACGGAAACTCCCTGCAAGGCGATATCCTTTTGGTTCTTGTCAACAGCTACTGGGAACCGGTTACATTTACCCTGCCCCATGAAGGGGTAAGTTCCAACTGGAAAGTCCTTATGTATACTGATAATCCAGAAGTGGAGGAGTCTGAGAAACACGTGCTAAGTGTTTTTAAAATTGCAGGAAGATCTATGGTATTATTGAAAAATATGAATGAATAATTCTTTGGCCGTATCGCTGATCATCATGGGGTACTTGTGTTTCGTCCTGTCCGTTCCCGAGGTTGGCAGAGTTTTTCCTGACTGAAAACCCTTGCCCTTGCAGATCGTGATATTACCTTATTGGAAAAATCTCTATCTTGCAGCTCCAAAAATTTTCGGTTTTACATGTCCAACATCTTTTCAGCATACTTTCTTCCTGTCACCCTGGCGATCATCACCCTGGGGATGGGACTGTCGATCACGCACCGGGATTTCAAGAATGTCTTCTTTCGTCCGCGTGCGGTAATTATCGGTATCTGCTGTCAGATCTTTCTGCTGCCGGTAATCGCCTTCAGCATTGCCCTGCTTACCAACCTCGATCCCCACCTGAAGGTCGGCCTGGTCATCATCGCAGCCTGTCCGGGCGGTGCCACCTCCAACCTGGTCACTTACCTCCTAAGTGGTAATGTTGCCTTGTCAATCTCCATGACGGCACTGAACAGCATCATCACCCTGGTAAGTATTCCGGTGAACGTAAGTATTGCGCTAATGGTGTTTCTGCATACCGATACGACAGTGAGACTGGATGTGTGGGACACAATTCTCAAGGTGTTTTTGCTGACAATCGTGCCGGCATACATAGGTGTTACCATCCGACACCGCAAAAGTAAGCTTGCCCGGCGACTGAACCGTCCGCTCAAGTTTATCCTCCCTCTGATCCTGCTGGTTGTCTATATCGGTGTTCTGTTTATCGATGAGGGTGACAAGACCACCAACAATGGGGATTTCTGGAACCTGATGCCGGTTGCACTGTTGCTGAACGCTTTGTCAATGTTCATGGGCTGGCAGATCGCCTGGCTCACCCGCCTGAAAGCGCGCGACCGGTTTACCATTGCCATCGAGGTGGGACTGCAAAACTCGGCCCTCGCCATCTTTGTTGCCAGCACTTTGCTGGGTAATCGCACCATGGCACTGGTAGCTGTGGTATACGGTTCATTTACCTTCTTCTCCACTGCGCTGTTCGGCTGGTGGATCAAAAGGATTGCAAAGGATTAGTTTCAGGAATGCAGAGTTACCAAATAGAAAAAATACACGTTCCGACCACCAACAGATATTCACAGACACTTACAGAAACACAACAATTACCGGAAAATAATTGCTGGCTAATGATATATATGCTGCGGAGTCTGGGTAATTCTTTAAATATCCTCTATGATAGGAGCGCCGGCCTGCCTGAGTTTTTCCTCCAGTTCCGGCAGCGTAATATTAACAAATTCCTTCAGCTCCTCTCTCACCGGCTGCAACTCCTCAACTCCGATATGCAAACTCTCCCTGTGCATGAGCGTCGGACCATAGGATGTTGAAAGGCCACGCATGGCCACAGAGAATCTCAGTCCGGGCGTATTCTCCTGCTTCTCTCCGACCTCTTCTTTTGTCTCCTTACCGTTCAACTGCTCATGAATATCCTGCAACTGCGATTCGGCCCTGTAGATCTCCTCCAGCAATCCGCCGGCATCCTGTTCCATCCTAAAACATGCGTTCTTCGCCACCTGCACCCTGTTCTGCGCCTCTTCCAGCGCCTTACGCACCGCTGCATAATCGAGCATGGCACCTTCCAGCGCTTGTCTGAAAGCCTCCTTCTCTCTTTCCGGCACGGGCCTTAGGACACCCTCATAGAGTGACTTCACATTAAATGAAACCGGCTCCGCCAGCTGCTTCACTGCCCCTTTCTGCACTGCATACAGGGTCGCAGAATAATTCCCGGGCAAAACCATAAAGCCCCTGGAATCGACCTCCAGCTCTTCTGACCCTTCATCCGGATCGAGTCCGCCCGGCGATGCAGACCGAAGGTCCCAGCTGACCCGCTGGATTCCCTTCTTTGCAGGTGCCATCACATGGTTCACCACCTTGTCGCCGGCATCCTTCACCGTAACAACCAGGAACGGATCATCCTCCTTCAGCTCTTTCTCCAAAGCGTCCCAACCGGGGAACGGGATGTCGCTTTCCGCTTTATTCAGCTCCTTCTCTTTCTCTTTCCGCTCCTCTTTAAGCGATTTCAACTCCTCCTTCAGGTAGTATGTAAACACCGCTCCAAAGGATGGGTTTTCGGCCCGGTATTCAGAATTCCCCGGTGATACGGTCACCCTTTGGGGCTGGTAGAGCAGGGCATCCTTCACCGGAAAGAGCAATGCCTCATTTTCAAGCATCTCTTCGGTAAGTTCACGCAATGGCCTCATATCGTCGAGGATAAAAAATCCACGTCCGAAGGAGGCCGCCACCAGGTCATTCTCCCTTCTATGTATCGTAATATCGCGGAAAGAGATGGTGGGGAGTCCGCCCTTCATCCTGATCCACTTCTCACCGCCATTGATGGTGAACCAGACGCCGAATTCAGTGGCCGCGAACAACAGCTCCTTTCTCACATGGTCCTGCACCAGTCGCCATACAAGGGTGCGGTCGTCGATCCCCCCGGTAATTACTTTCCAGCTTTTCCCGGCATCTGTACTTTTGATAATATAGGGATTGAAATCCCCGTACTTGTGGTTGTCGAGCGCTGCATAGACCGTATTGGGATCGAAAAGATCCGCCCTGATATCGTTCACGAATGCCGTAGCAGGTATTCCCTTGATGGACCCCACATCGATCAGCTTCCACGACTCCCCGCCATCTTCGGTCACCTGAATGATCCCATCGTCGGTTGCTGCATAAAGGATCTGCTCATTAAGTGGCGATTCGGCCAGGGAGGTGATGGTATTGTAGTTCGACATAGCGTAGATATCCCACGGGTTGTCCCAGCTCTGTTTGCGTCCCATGATCGGCAGTTCAATGCGCTCCTCTCCTTTGGTCAGATCGCCCGACACAGTTTCCCAGCTATCACCCCTGCTATCGGATCGCCATACCCGGTAGGAGGCGGTGTAGATTCTTGCAGGATCGTGTGCGCTAACGAGGATCGGGGCATCCCAGTTGAACCGTTCATGGGGCTCGTCTTTATCTGCCTGTGGTTGAATAAAGACAGCTTCGCCGGTGATCCGGTCGATACGGGAAACATATCCCTGCTGACTCTGGCCGTATACGATCCCCGGATTGCCCGGTTCGGTGGCGGGTTGGTGCCCATCGCCCCCCAGGATATGTTCCCAGTCGGCGTTTCTGATACCCTCGCGGTTAACAGTGCGCGACGGACCGGCATGCGTGCCGTTATCCTGCGTTCCCCCGAATACATTATAAAACGGTTCGGTATCGTCTACCGCCACTTTGTAATATTGTGTCACCGGCAGGTTATCAATAAACCGCCATGTCTTTGTGAGGTCGAAGGTCTCATAGATCCCCCCGTCGGTCCCCACCAGCAGATAATCGGGATCATTGCTCTTAAAACATACTGCATGATTATCCACATGCTTGAGGGTCTCATTCATCTTTCTGAATGTTTTTCCATGGTCGTCCGATATCTGCATATAGACATCGACCAGGTAGAGGGTCCCTTCATGGTGTGGGGAGGCATAGAGCTCCTGGTAGTAGTGCGGACCGGTGGCACTGGCAACCGCATCCGACTGCTTGCTCCAACTGCTGCCCCTGTCGCGCGAGATATACACACCCCCCGTGCGCCTGTCGAGCTCGATCGCGGCATAGACCACATCCGAATCGAACGGTGAAACGGCGATACCGATCTTGCCCATGTTCGACTTGGGCAGACCTTTGGTAAGTTTTTCCCATGTTTCGCCCCCGTCGACGCTTCTGTGAATCCCTGAGCCCGGTCCGCCACCCATATAGGCCGCCACGGTCCTGTGCCTTTGCCAGGTAGCCGCATACATTGTATTCGGATCGCTGGGGTCGAGGGCAATATCCGTTACGCCGGTCCACTCGTTGTCACTCAGCACCAGCTGCCAGCTCTCCCCGCGATCATCCGACATGTACAATCCCCGTTCACCCCCCTTGCTCCAGAGCGGTCCCTGCGCAGCCACGAATACCGTATTGGAATTTTCCGGGTGAACGATAATTTTGGAGATACGTTCCGAGCTTTTCAGTCCCATGTTCTTCCATGTTTTCCCCCTGTCGTCGCTGCGGTAGACACCATCGCCATAGCCTGCATGCCGGCCGCCCACGTTCTCGCCGGTACCCACCCAGATGGTGTGCGGATTGGAGGGGTCGATCGTTATGCAGCCGATGGAATAGGATGACTGATCGTCGAATATGGGTTTCCAGGTAACGCCCGCGTTGACCGTTTTCCAGACGCCTCCCGAACCAACAGCCACATACCACGTGTTTTCGTTCCACGGGTGGATGGCCATATCGGCAATTCGTCCGGATGAAAAAGCCGGACCTATATTCCTGAATTTCAGTCCGCTGACAAGTGAGGAATCAATCTCTGTTTTCTGCTCCTGGGCAAAAAGTGTAACACCCAGGAAAAGTAGGATAAAGCTAATGAATTTCATAGATTTATATTTAGGAATCCTTATAAAGTATACATACATCGCCATTAATGATTTACGACCAGTCATTTGGCGCAATAATAATTATTTTCTTCTGTTTTTTCTCTTTAACTCCTTATTGAGATAATACTGAAATAATTCATCCGTTGTTATGATTTGTATAAACTCTTTTTTGCGGAGTCCATTGATCAGCAGAATAAAAGGTAAAGTATTTTGAACCATCGAGAATTATTTGTCCTATTGGACTTTCGGGATTAAGTATTGCACTGAAAACTATATTGGTATCAATAACAATTTTCATGGTTAGACTTATCTGCGGGAATCTCTAACCTTTTTCATCATTGAACGATTAACTCGTTTAGCTAAAGCATCAATATCTCGTTGCTTTGCTTTTGATTTAGAAACCAATTCTTTATACTCCAAATAGTCCAGCATGTCTTGAAGGTCGGAGGTATTTGTTTGAGGTGATAATCTAACCAAAATTTCATTATTTCTACGTTCAACTATCATCTTGTAACTTTTTTTACAAAGATACAATATTTATTGAAATGAAATTCTTAATTAATACTGATGCCTGCCTGCAATGCTCACCTGTAATCACTTTCAGAAGCTTTTCAACTTGCGGGGTGACTTGCGGGGTATCTTGCGGGGTGACTTTTTCAACAGTAGGAAAAAAGTACGAATTGCTTTCAAATTGTAGTTTAACGATCTTTGACACAGGCCTCCGATAAGATGAGTGCGGAAGAGTGGCGTTGTGAATTGCTTTCAAATTGTAGTTTAACGATCTTTGACACAGGAACAAGCTCCTGGCGACCACGGCAATTCAAGTTGTGAATTGCTTTCAAATTGTAGTTTAACGATCTTTGACACAGGATCCGCCTGCACCGCTATCTATCTGTCTCCGTTGTGAATTGCTTTCAAATTGTAGTTTAACGATCTTTGACACAGGAAAGCACATGGAGTTTATATCGTACATTACGTTGTGAATTGCTTTCAAATTGTAGTTTAACGATCTTTGACACAGGGGAATTTAGGCCTTTGAGTCGTCTGCGGCTTGTTGTGAATTGCTTTCAAATTGTAGTTTAACGATCTTTGACACAGGTAAAGAAAATTGATGATCTGTTGACATACAGTTGTGAATTGGTTTCAAAATGTAGTTTAACGATCATTGCCACAGGTGGACGATGGTAGGACTATTTATTTATATTTGTTGTGAATTGCTTTCAAATTGTAGTTTAACGATCTTTGACACAGGGCGAGTGCCGAGGATGAAGTAGGTATGCGAGTTGTGAATTGCTTTCAAATTGTAGTTTAACGATCTTTGACACAGGGATTTCTAAAAACTATGCACCCTTATATGCGTTGTGAATTGCTTTCAAATTGTAGTTTAACGATCTTTGACACAGGTAACAAAACAACAGAGCAATGACAACAAAACGTTGTGAATTGCTTTCAAATTGTAGTTTAACGATCTTTGACACAGGAGGAATCGCAGACAATACAGGCTTTGACACGTTGTGAA
>JBBDUV010000094.1:0-84065 GCA_040903745.1 Bacteroidales bacterium
CAAATTCGACCCAGCTAAATTGAGTAGAAGAGTAAGGTCTTGTTGCAATAATGAGATCGAGATTGAAGCGGGGTGGTGTACCTTCATACAAAGCGAAAAACGATTAAGCCTTTCGCTTTTTTTATGATACAGAAATCTTTCGCTAAATAGATTTTAATCGTTGAGATACAATTGCTCTTCTTCTTCTCGATACTGGAACTACCGTTCCTCCTTCCATATGGATCATCCAGTCATGCTGCTTCTGTAAAGACTTTGCATAACTTACGTTGATGAGGTGTGTTTTATGCACACGCAAAAAGTCCAGTCCTTCAAATAGATCTTCAAATTCCACAAGGGTTTTTGTAACCATAATGGTATCTCCATTCCTAAAAAACAGTCTCGTATAATTGCTTTCCGCCTGCAATCTTATAACCTCCTGTACCACTATCATTTCTGTTTTACCATCCATATTAATCCCCAACCTGCGAAAGGCCCCGTCTTTGGAAAGATTTTCTATCAGTATTTCAAGCTGCATGACTTTTTTCTCTAAAACAGATTTATCGGAAAACCTTCTTACTGCTTCTTTAAGTTCTTTATAATCGATAGGTTTTAAAAGGTAATCCACTGCAGAGAACTTAATGGCCTTGATGGCATAATTGTCATATGCCGTGGTAAAAATTACTCCAAACGTATGACTATGCAAGATCTCAAGCAGTTGAAAACCGGTTGTGTCGGAAAGCCTGATATCAAGAAACAGTAACTCCGGGGCCCTGGTATTAATTAAATCGATTGCCTGAGGAATATTTGCTGCTTCTCCAACAAGTTCTATTTCTGTACAATGCGCTTCAATCAAACCAGTTAGATTCTCCCTTGCATGGATTTCATCATCAATAATTATGGCCCTGATCTTTTTTGAATTCATGATCTATTTTTCGTCTGGAACAACTATTTCAACTGTTGTTCCGGTTGGTTTACCCTCGTCGTCTGAATTGTCAATTACTTTAAATGAATAGCTGTCAGGTTGAATCACATTCATAAATTTAATTCTTGAACGGATGATATCCAACCCTCTGCTGTCACTCTCTTTTTCATCAGGGATCCCGGATTTTCTTCCGACACCATTATCATCAATGCGGAAAAGAATAGATCCGGAACGCAATATTACCTGAATCTTCAAGGCTTTTTCTCCATTCTTTGGATCCAATCCATGAAGAATGGCATTTTCCACAACAGGCTGCAGAAGCATAGGCGGAATCATTGTATTGTATATATCTACCTCCGGATCAATATCAATCAGGGAACTGAAATTAAATCGTAACTTCTCCAATTCAAGATATATGTTTAGCGTTTCCAGTTCATCATGTATCGTCACTTCATCCTTATCAGAATATTGTAAAAACCGTCTTATCAAACTCGCAAAAGAGGTTAAATAATTATTTGCCTCCTGTTGCTTGTTCTTATTGATTAGATTTTGAATAGAATTCAGACAATTGAATAAAAAATGTGGATTCATTTGTGCCTTTATTGCCTTATGCTCCAGGGATGTTAATCTATGCAACAATTCCCGCTTTCTGGCTCTTCGAATCAGGACAATTCTATATATCAGTATCGTTAGAATAATACCGATTGCAACACCGGGTAGCGATCTTCCGGCACGGGTCTCAAAAAACGGGGTTTTAGGAGGAGAGGCCTGGTTAAGCGCAGCATGGATGGCTCCTTTAAGCTTCTGTATACCCCCCGGATTCCTGAAAATCTTTCCATTTCTATCGATAACCAGATACCTGGATCCATTTCTATCGTTTGCCAGGAATTGCTTTTTAAATGCATGCTCTCCATCAGTATAATACATCTGATGTCCCAGTGTTGAATATCTTTCATTGAATGCTTTCCACTTTTTGAAATTAATGCCCGGGCTGACTCTCAATATGATTACATCTTTCTTATTTTCACCGTATTCCTTAAATAGGTCTTCAGAAAAAAAATGCTCCCGGCTATAATCCCGGTATAGCAACAGGACAACAACTTTTCCTAACGTTTTTTCCCAATTAAAAGTATCTCCTTTTAAATCCATTAGATTCAAATCAGGCCTGTCGCTTCCGGGAGATATTCGTGCCTTTCTATCGATTAAGTCACTGATATGATCCCGTGATTCCTGGTGATTACAATTCTCCATGTAATCATCGATGATAAAATTTCTATAATCATTCACGGGTAAATGTTTTATCATTGGTATCAGTTCTTCCATCATATTTCCAATTGTCAGATAAAATGGAACCCCGGATAATAGTAGCTTATTAAAATTCAGACCTTCCATGCCATCTACAAAGGGTAAATTTGGCAAACGTATGGAGGATGGTAATTCGCCTGTATTATAATAAGTAAACAGACTATATCTTAACTTGGTATAGGTTGAAATATAAGCATCATACTGTTGAAGCATATGATAATCAGGGCATGATGGCAAATCTGGCAGGCGTAACAATTCCTGATCAATAGTTGCATTGCCACTTTCCAAAAAATCTTGTGCGAAAATTTTCCAATTACTGATATATTTAATGATTTCCTGAGCGCTTTCATATTCCGAAAGCATGTATTCATAGAATCCTTCAGAGATATTGCTCTTCTCATCGGTCAAAATTTGCTGTTTATCTTCAAATGCCTTTATAAATCCTTCTACATATTCTAACTGCTTAGCTGTCCCCCTTTGTGTTAAATTAATACTATGAAACAACAGGTCCAGGTTAGGCAGAAGTTTAATTTCATTTAGCAACTCACTGTCCCTGAATCCTCTGCCGGTAAACCCGTAAGAATTCATCGATGAATCGTATGTGACAAAAATACTGTCGCCAGGTTTAATATACAGGATAGGCTCATTTGCGTTGAGAGAAGGAAATCTCTTAAAAAAATGCATTTGATATTTCATATTCTGATGAATTTCCAGGGGAATTGAAAAATAACCTGACGAATCTTTTTGAAACTCCTTGTAACTTGTTTCTGAACCTATTATCCTTTCCTTTGTAAAAAGTCCTACTTTTTGAACACCCTGAATTCTAACGTTGCCGCAAATCCATGTTGGTTGCGTCCTTGCGGAATAATATTTTAATTGGATTTTTTCAGAATAATCTGCAATATCAGACCTTTTGCTAAAAATCGTATCTGTTCTGATTGTACCTTTTCCAAGATAAGAACCTGATGCTACATTCATCAATATTCCGGAACCTTTATCAATTGTAAATGAACCGATAAGTGCGTATTTGTTTTTCGGAGAAGAAGCATCAAATTTCATATCATAATTATCAACCACAAATTTGTAAGATGTATAATCATTAGTACTTTCAATTATTTTACATGAAACCAACTCACCATTGTCTCTTTTAAAGGTCCCGTTCTTCATGTTTTGAAGAACAGTATAATAATCCATGAAATGAAGATCGTCCAAAATCACTTTTTCGTCCAGATTCCTCGAAATAGCCTCCTCCCTTTGGTAACTATCTGGAACGCCTCTGATATCGAGGTATTTTTCCAGTTCTTCCTTGATCTGAGCAAGATTCAACACTTTCATTTTGCCCGATGATGCACAAAAATGGATATGATAATAAACTGTATTCAAAAAACAACCAACAACATCCTTCGGCTGTGACCCATATTCCGGAAAACGTGAATCCGCAGTTCTGGAAACTCCTTCAGATTCAGTACGGTAAATTAAATACTCCTTCTTGAATTTGAAAATGAAGCAACCATCGGTTTCCTTCTCAAGTACTTCTAAATAAAGTCTTGTATCCATATCATAGGTTGTATGAGTAATATTTCCCTTTCTATTGGGATTGCCGGAGTAAATAGTACTCTCAAGATACTTTCTGACAAATGATTGTCTCCTCTGGATATTATACACAAATACATCTCCCTTTTTTAATTGAAGTTGATTTTCGAACGGGGGAAAATCCTGTCCACTAATTTCTATTATTCCAACAATAATAATCAGGAAGTAAGGTAAAATGCGCTTTATCATAATATGGGGTGTTACGGAAATGTAGATACAAATATTGAGAATATTTGTATTACCCGGTAAGATTTTTTATTAAACGGTAGTTTTGATCTAGTAAAAGGTAACAAATGACTGTAGGAATCGGGGTTACTGGATTGGTGAAGCCAAAACTCGTCATTAACAATTATTTATTTTCCCTATTTTTAAAATCCTAGAGAGGAATCATTCCATTTTCAACAGCAGGGATCCATATCCACTACTTTTTCAGCCCGATAAACCGTTTGATGTCGTTCAGTTTGTTCAAGGCCTCGACGGGGGTGAGGTTGTCGATATCGGTGTTGGCGATCTCGTCCCGAACCTGTTTGAGTACAGGATCATCCAGGTTGAAAAAGCTCATCTGCATCCCTTCCCGGTTGGTTCCCAGCTCCCCCACCGGTTTGCTTATCCTGGCTGCTCCCTTCTCTCCCTCTGCGCTTCCCCTGGTCCCGGTTTCCAGTTCGGCGAGAATTTCATTGGCCCGTTTCACAACACTTTTTGGCATTCCGGCCATCTCGGCCACGTGGATCCCGAAACTGTGTTCGCTTCCGCCTCGCACCAGTTTTCTCAGGAAAATCACCCGGTTATCCAGCTCCCTGATCGAGATGTTGTAGTTTTTCACCCGACCAAAGGAGTTTTCCATCTCGTTGAGCTCATGGTAGTGGGTGGCAAACAGCGTCTTCGCCCGCCATTTAGGATGTTCATGGATGAACTCCACCATGGCCCAGGCGATGGAGATTCCATCGTAGGTGCTCGTTCCCCGGCCGATCTCATCCAACAGAACCAGGCTCCGGTCGGAGAGGTTGTTCAGGATACTGGCCGATTCGAGCATCTCTACCATAAAGGTGGACTCCCCCAAAGATATATTATCCGAAGCACCCACCCTGGTAAATATTTTATCCACCCATCCGATCTTTGCCCCGGATGCCGGCACAAAACTCCCGACCTGGGCCATCAGGGTGATCAGTGCCACCTGTCGCAATAGCGCAGATTTACCCGACATATTCGGACCGGTAAGGATAATCACCTGTTGCTCCTCGTTGTCAAGTAGAATGTCATTCGACACATACTCCTCATCGACCGGCAACTGCTGCTCGATCACCGGGTGCCTGCCTTCCTTTATATCGATCACTGTTGAGTCGTTCAATTCAGGCCTGACATACCTGTTCTCTGCCGCGATACGTGCAAACGCCAGCAGCACATCGAGCCGCGCGATGAGCGACGCGTTCAGCTGGATCGCCTCCAGGTATTCGCCCATGCTAAGCACCAGGTTGTTAAAAAGCTCCAGCTCCAATGCCAGGCTCTTCTCCTCCGCCCCGAGGATCTTCTGCTCATACTCCTTGAGTTCCTCAGTGATATACCGTTCGGCGCTCACCAGTGTCTGCTTCCGGATCCAGTCGTCCGGCACCTTGTCCTTGTGGGTGTTCCTCACCTCGATGTAATAGCCGAACACATTATTGAAGGCTATTTTGAGGCTCGGTATCTTTGTCCGCTCGATCTCCCGCTGCTGGATCTGCCTGAGGTAATCCTTTCCCGAGCGCATCAGATCGCGGTACTCATCGAGCTCGGCGGAGACATCGGCAGCGATCACATTGCCCTTGTTCACCTGGTTCGGCGAATCGTGGTTAATATCCTTCTCGATTCGTTCCTTCGCAGTGGTGCAGGGGTTGATCTGGTCAGCGATTCTTTTCAGCGCCGCCACCCCCGAATCCCGGCACGCCTTTTTCACCGGATCAATGGCAGCAAGTGCATTTTTCAACTGAATAAGCTCCCTCGGGGTTACCTTTCCCACGGCAATCTTGGAAACAACCCTTTCGAGATCGCCCACCTGGCGGATATGTTCCTTCAGGAAATCAGCAAATTCCGAATCATCCAGAAAATGCGCCACCATGTTGTGCCGCTCCCTGATCAGCAGAATATCCTTCAATGGAAGGGCCAGCCAGCGTTTCAGCAGCCTGGAGCCCATTGGTGAAAGGGTCCTGTCCATCACCTCCAGCAACGTTTTTCCCCCATCATGCAACGCCTGAAACATCTCCAGGTTGCGTATCGTGAACCGGTCGAGCCATACATAGTGGTCCTCCTCGATCCTCGACAAATTGGAGATGTGGGCCGTCTGCGTATGTTGCGTCAGATCAAGGTACTGGAGGATCGCACCGCTCGCAATGATGCCATGCTTGAGCCGGTGTATCCCGAATCCCTTCAGGTTCTTGGTTTTAAAATGGTTGAGTAGCTTGTCTTCGGCATTTTCCTCTGTAAAAACCCAGTCCTCGAGCGGATAGGTGTAATATCCCGTTACGAATTTCTCCTCGAAGAGGGCCATTTTGCTGCGCTGCACCAGCACCTCCTTCGGATCAAAACTGCTTAACAGCTTGTCGATATATTCCAGTCCTCCTTCGGCCGTCAGAAATTCCCCAGTGGAGATATCGAGAAAGGAGATCCCTGCTACATTTGCATCGAGAAATACCCCCGCCAGGAAATTGTTCTCCTTGTGCTCGAGCACATTGTCATTGGTGGTAACACCAGGTGTAACCAGCTCGGTGATGCCCCGCTTCACGATCTTCTTCGTCATTTTGGGATCTTCGAGCTGCTCGCAGATCGCTACCCTTTGACCGGCACGAACCAGTTTGGGAAGGTAGGTGTCGATCGCGTGGTGGGGAAAGCCGGCCAACTCGACAAAGGAGGCGGCACCGTTCGCCCGGCGGGTAAGCGTGATCCCCAGGATATCGGCTGCCCGAATGGCATCCTCCCCGAATGTTTCGTAGAAATCGCCCACACGGAACAGCAGAATGGCATCAGGGTGTTTCGCCTTGATGGAGTAATACTGCTTCATCAGGGGTGTTTCCACTATATTTTTTTCCTGTCCCGCCACTGCTTTACCGTTTGATTTCCAAAAATAGGTGATTGCCCGTTAATTGCGAAGGAACTAACAGCAATTTTGCAACTCTGTTCAAAACTTCCACGGCCGGATCCCTTTTTTTCAACCGTTCTATGTATGGTGTCGATTCTTGCCTCTCGACCAAACCACCTTGCACTGGTAAGCGATATTTTGGTTAAGCTGATAGATATTTTGAAAATACAAGGTGGATACTGTGATAGATAACACTACAGTAAATATCTGTCAGAACATATTTTGCTGCAAAATTGCACTTTTTTCCCGGTTCCATGCGCTTTTTTCCGGTTCTGTTTGGAGTTTAATTCAATCTTTACTTATTTGAACTTTTATTGAAAAGGTGGCCGGACCTGGTTTTCATCGAATCATCCATTGAATTGAAAAAGGGAAAATATACATTAACGATCCTGATCTTTGCTGGTTTCTTCCTGGGGATCCTTGCCGGATGGATCGGCGGTGAGAGGATCGTACCCGTTGCCACCCCCCTGAAAGAGCTGTTCCTGCGGTTGCTGAAGATGGCTATTCTGCCGCTGGTGATCACCTCTATCGTCAGTGCCGTTGTCAAGGTCGGCTCGTCGCGCGGACTCGGCCAGATCACCTTCAGAACGATCAGTTATTACCTCACCACCAGTTTCCTGGCGATCATTACCGGACTGATCCTCGTGAATATCTTCAAACCGGGTATCGGGGTGAGCCTGGGACTGAAAGCAGATCCGGACAGCATCGGTGTGGTGGAAAAAGGGCTGGGGGAGCTGCTGCTGGATATCATCCCGGAAAACGTCTTTCATGCCATGGCCACAGGTGATGTGCTGCCGGTGATCTTCTTTTCCATTCTATTCGGTTTCTTTGTTACACAACTGAAAGAAAAGCAGCGTATCCTGATGGGCGATCTCTTCCAGGCGGGTTTTGACGCGATGATGAAGCTTACGCTCTTTGTAATCTGGACCGCCCCATTGGGTGTTTTCGGAATCGTTGCGGTGATTGTTGCAGAGACCGGCTTCGATGCTTTTATCCCGCTTGGAAAATACTTCCTGGTTGTGCTGGCCGGACTCTCCATCCATTTCCTGGTAACATTGCCTTTGATCCTGCGGTTTGTCGGCAAAACATCACCTGCGGTTCATTACAAAGGCATGATCAACGCCCTGCTGACCGCCTTTTCGACCTGCTCCACCATCGTCACGCTGCCCTTTACCATGAAGGCGGTGACAGAGCATTCTGGGGCATCTGACAAAGCAGCAGGCTTCGTCCTTCCCATCGGAGCAACGATCAACATGGATGGTACGGCCCTCTACGAGTGCGTGGCCACCATATTTATTGCCCAGGTCTATGGATTCGACCTTTCCCTCGCGCAACAGGGCATCATTGTACTAACGGCGGTCCTTGCCTCGATCGGCGCAGCCAGCATTCCCATGAGCGGACTGGTAATGATGGCCATTATCCTGAATGCTGTTGGATTGCCCCTCGAAGGGATAGGCGTTATCCTGGCGGTGGATCGCATTTTGGATATGTTCAGAACCACAGTCAACGTCTTTAGCGACAGCGTCGGGGCCGTGGTGATCTCACAGTTGGAGAAACGGTAACCGGTTTCTTTATGAAAACAATCAGCACCATATCTTGTTAAAGAGATATTTACATAAAAAAGTGCGGATGCAGGAATTTTGGGACGAAAGATACCAGGTGGAGGAATATGTATATGGGAAAAGACCGAATACATTTTTCCAATCACAACTGGACACACTGAAGCCAGGAGATGTTTTGCTCCCCGGAGAAGGTGAGGGCAGGAATGCCGTTTATGCAGCCGAAAAGGGTTGGAACGTATCTGCATTCGATGTTAGCAAACAGGGAAGGTATAAAGCCCTTCGACTTGCTGCCGAGAGGGGTGTGACAATCGATTACATGCTGATGCCTTACCAGGGTTTTAATCAGAATGAAAGCATGTATGATGTGATCGGACTCTTTTTCACCCACCAGCCCCCTGCAATGAGGCGGAATTTCCACAGAAACTTGCAAAATATGGTCCGCCCCGGTGGAATTATTCTGTTAGAGGCGTTCCATAAGGACCAGTTAAAAAGAGAGACCGGCGGACCGAAGAACATCGATTTTCTTTTCGATGAAACGGATTTGAGAGAGGATTTTCCGATGCTGGAGATCGTGCACCTGGAAGTTATAGAAAGGGACCTGGATGAGGGACCGTTTCATCAGGGTGAAGCAGTTGTGGTACAGATGATCGCCAGAGCTGAAAACGGCAGCAAAACATTTTCCTTTCTATGATGTTAAGCTGTTAGATATCAAATCATACCTATGGATCTTGGACTAAAAGACAAAGTGGTGATGGTGGCTGCATCCAGCATGGGACTGGGGTTTGCCATTGCACGCAACCTGGCGATAGAGGGAGCAAGGCTTTCGATTGCCAGTCGCGGACAAAAGCACATTGAAAAAGCGGGTGAGGAGATCCGGGAAGAGAGTGGCGCCGAGGTGTTCACTTCAACCATTGATATGTCAGATGCCCGGTCGATTGAAGTGTGGGTAAAGGCGACTGCTGAGAAGTATGGCAGGATCGACGGACTGGTGGTTAACGCCGGGGGTCCTCCAGCTGGACGATTCGATGACCTTGATGATTCAAAATGGCTCACGGGCTTTGAACTTACGATGATGGGAACCGTCAGGCTGATCAGAAACGTCCTTCCCTATATGCGCAAACAAAAGAGCGGATCTATATTAACTGTTACTTCAATTAGCATCAAAGAACCTATTGACAATCTGTTGCTTTCGAATGTGATGCGTTCTGGCGTTTCCAACCTGTTGAAAAGCCTCTCTTTTGAGCTGGCTCCGGAAGGGATCCGGATCAACAACCTGGTGCCGGGACTTTTCGGTACGGAACGGCTAAAAGCGCTTGACCTGATCAATGCAAGGGAGTGGAGGATGACACCGGAGGAGGTCCAAAAGATTAACTTCTCGAAGATACCGTTGGGCAGGTATGGCGATCCGGATGAATTTGGCAAAGCGGCTACTTTTTTACTCTCCGACGCTGCCTCTTACGTGACCGGCGAAACATTCATCATTGACGGAGGAAAGACCCGTTCTGTTCGATAATCCTTCCTTCATGCAGCCACATACACTGTCGAAAAAGACCCTCCTCTCGTCAGAAGAGATTGCCGAAGGGGTCTATATCCTCTCCTTCAAAAGGGATTTTGATTTTCTTGCCGGTCAGGTGATCGGCATATCCATTGAAAAAGAGGGTCCGAGAAGACTTTACAGCATCTGCAGTGGTGAGCAGGAGGATGAGCTAAAAATTTTATACAATGTGATTGACGAGGGTTACCTGACACCCCGCTTGTGCGACCTGGCCGAGGGCGATACCATCTGGATCACAGAACCACGAGGTGAGTTTCTGTATGATCCGGCACCTGCGGTCTGGATCGCCACCGGCACAGGCATTGCCCCCTTCTACGCCATGCTGCGATCAGGAAAACATGACAATAATATATTGATACACGGGGAGCGCTACCTTGAACGGTTCTATTTTTATGACGATTTCTCTGCGGAGATGGGGGGTGATTACTTCCGGTGCTGTTCTGGTGAGGAAGATGAGGCTGTATTCAGTGGGCGGGTAACAGATTATCTGAATGAGCTTTCCGTATTGCCGGCCGGCCACAAGTATTATCTTTGTGGAAGGGCCGAGATGGTCGTTGAAACCAGGGATCTGTTAATCAGGCGGGGCATCCCATTTGAAAACATTGTCTCCGAGATCTACTTTTAGGTAGAGCAATTACCCCGGGGCATGACACTGCCTCTGAATAAATGATCTCAATGGAATGATTCCAGTCCGCTCTGAAAATGAATTGGTTTTGGCTCCGCCGAGCTCACAGGCTCGGTTCTTGAATACACTTTAAAATTTAAATTAATCTTAGGAATGGAACCTCTTTTTGGGAAAACATTGGAAGAGCTAAAGCAGGTTGCGGCTGATCTTCAGCTGCCGGGGTTTGCCGCGAAGCAAATTGCTGACTGGCTGTATAAAAAGAAAATCCGCTCCATTGAGGATATGACCAACCTGTCGAAACAGGCCAGAAGCAAGCTAAAAACGAACTACCAGGTCGGGCTTTCCCCTGCAAGGAATGTGCAGGTGTCGGCTGATGGCACAAAAAAATATCTGTTTAACACCTCGGTTGAAAAATTCGTTGAAACAGCATATATCCCGGACAAGGTTAGGCATACTGTATGTATATCGACACAGGTGGGATGCAAAATGGGGTGTCTGTTTTGCATGACCGGCAAGCAGGGGTTCCAGGGAAACCTGACGGCCGGGGAGATTCTGAATCAGCTCCGAAGCATTGAAGAGTGGGACAGGATTACCAATATTGTCTATATGGGAATGGGGGAACCACTTGACAACCTGGAAGAGGTGTTGAAGAGTCTGGAGATCCTGACCGCGGAGTGGGGCTTTGCCATGAGTCCGCGCAGAATCACCGTCTCGACCATCGGTATTATCCCTGCCATGAAGGAGTTCCTTGAAAAAAGCGAGGCCCATCTGGCGGTAAGTCTGCACTCTCCTTTCGATGCGGAGCGAAAAATGCTGATGCCGGTTCAACAGGTTTATCCACTCACAGAGGTGTTGAAGGAGATCGGGTCGTGGGACTTTGGCAGACAGCGCAGGATCTCATTTGAATATATCATGTTTGGAGAGCTGAACGATACACCGCGTCATATTAAACAACTTGTTAAGATATTATATGGTATTCGTTGTAGAATCAATCTGATACGATTTCATCCTATCCCTGATACTCCGTTAAAAAGCTCAACCCCTGAGCAGATATCTGCGTTCAGGAATGGGTTAAATGCCCGCGGCATTGTAACAACTTTAAGAGCAAGCCGGGGAGAAGACATCTATGCTGCTTGCGGTCTCCTTTCTACCAGGGAGCTGCTAAAAAAATAAGGATCCGGAGCGATATTCTGCTCCCCCATCACATGAACCCAGATGAACTCCTCATTTTCAGACTTCACAACCGAAAAACTGTAAGTTTTGAGCTCATGACCGAAGGGAATAACCCTTGAAAATGAAGCTTTCTTACTAGCCACTTGCAAAAAGACTTAGTTTTCTTCTGATTTAAATAAAGAACTTATGCACATCAAGCAGTGGATACATGATATTGTTGGTCTCTTTTTTCCTGTCTATTGTCCGGTTTGTGGTATTCCCCTCTATGTTCCCGGAGAGGTGATCTGTTTGATCTGTGAGCTCAAGATGCCAAGAACGGGATATACTGGCGATCCGGACAACCCTGTTGCACAGCTGTTCTGGGGCAGGGTGAGACTCGAGGGGGCAACGTCACTCTTCCGTTTTGAAAAGGGGTCGAAATACCAGCCGCTGCTTCACCTGCTCAAATACAAGGGCCAGAAACGAATTGGCATTTTCCTGGGGAGAATGCTTGGGGCAGAGATCAGGAGTCATCCCTTCGGGCATGCAGATTATATCGTTCCTGTTCCACTACATAAAAAAAGGCAAAAAAAGAGAGGGTATAACCAGAGCGAGGTTATAGGAGCCGGTGTTTCACGAGTAACCGGTATCCCGGTTAATACCAAAATCATTCGAAGAGACAGGGATACAGATTCCCAAACAGAAAAAAGCAGGTTCGAACGGTGGGAGAACATGGAGCATGTTTTTACATTGCAGGAGGACGCGGCATTGCAGGAGAATACAGCGTTGCAGAAGGATGCAGCATTGCAGGAGGATGAAGCGCTGCAGAAGGATGCAGCATTGCACGAGGATGAAGCGCTGCAGAAGGATGCAGCATTGCAGGAGGACGTAACGTTGCAGAAGGATGTAGCGCTGCAGAAGGATACGGCCTCATTGTGCGGGTGCTCATTTTTGCTGGTCGATGATGTGGTAACCACCGGGTCAACCCTTGAAGCGTGCGCAGAAACGCTGTTGAAAATCGCCGGGGCAAAGGTCTATGTGGCAACGGTTGCCTGTGCTTAAAGCGTTCAGGTTACCTGGTAAAATAATACCTGACATTGATGCTCAGTACATCATGAAACCAGCCTGAATCGCGGTAACGGACCGCATAAGCGCTGAATTTGTAGAATGGAAACACTGAGTAATTGAATCGGATCCCCATTGCAAACGGATCTGTGATAAAATAATTTGCCCCTGCAAAAGCAGTTATACCAAAGCGGTCCAATTCCCGATCGGAACGGACTGGTCCGTCCTGATCTTCATAACGTTCCTTAAGCAATACATCGGGAGAGAGGCCCAGCTCAAGCTGCACCTTTTCATTTAAAAAATAGTGAATGGACAGGGGCATCTCAATGTATCGCAGGTCAATCAGGCTCATTCCGATAATATTCCCGGAAGTATTGCGCTGGATATTATATTTTCCGCGCGAGGTGTATTTCAGTTCCAGTTGCCAATAGAGCATCTCCGGGACAATTGCCCGGGCAGCAAAAGCACCGGCATTCAGCCCAAGCTTTCCATATAGCTCGTGCCCGTCACCGTCAATCCTGGCTGCATTCAATCCACCGGAAATACCACCCTGAAAATTTTGTGCAGAGAGGCCATGCAGCACCAGAAAAAGACTGAGTATGAACAGGAATTTTATCTTCACTGTTTTAAAAAATTAATTATCACGCAACTGAAATGTTTCCCATTGGAGAAAGGCAATACCAGAAAGTTCGGTGATCTCCCTGCCCGGTATTGTTTCTGTTTTTGTTTGAATCATTGTTTTGTATTTTGATGTAGTAAATATAGTTAATTCCCGAGAAGGAGCCGGACAGTAAAAAGAAATTACTCATCCTCCCGGATTATGCGGATAAAGTCCTTGATCCCTTCTGTGGCTTTTTTATTAATAAAGGTTACATCCATATATCCGATCCCTTCCGGCTCTCCGGGATCTATTACGTAAACAGGTGTCCCGAAAGTGGCGTAATTCATCAGTCCGGCAGCTGGGTACACATTAAGAGATGTGCCTATAATCAGGAGTATATCTGCTGATTTCACAATCGGGACGGCCGATTCAATGGCCGGGACAAGTTCTCCGAACCAGACGATGTGTGGCCGCAGCTGGTAACCGCCTTTCGACAGATCCCCTTCGCTGAGTTCCCACCCTTTAATTTCAACGATATCATCCTCGTTCACTGTACATCGCGCCTTTTTCAACTCCCCGTGGAGATGGAGGACCTTTGATGATCCTGCTCTCTCGTGAAGGTCGTCAACATTCTGCGTGATCACCTCCACATCAAATTTCTTCTCGAGCTCCGCCAATGCGATATGAGCAGCATTGGGTTTCACGGTACGCAGGGCTTTTCTCCTATCATTATAAAAGCGAAGTACCAACTCCCTGTTTCTTTCCCAGGCCCCGGGTGTAGCGACCTCTGTTACATCATACTCCTCCCACAATCCTCCCATATCACGAAAGGTCCTGATCCCGCTCTCCGCACTAATTCCCGCACCTGATAATACAACCAATTTTTTCATCATCTTCTCTTAATTTTCGCCCTTACCACCAAAACTACGCCCCAAATAACCAAAACCGTTGCAATTATCAGAAAAATGTCAGATGCAATATAGATCCACTTTCTGTCGGGCAAGTAACCTCTGGTCATTGTCATCGAAACGAATGTCAACAGTATTCCGGTAATTAAAAATATCTGTCCTTTTCTTAGCATAATAACGATTTGTTTTTGTATCAATTCAAAAATAGGATATTTCTTAAACTTTAACTAATTTTATGCATCCGATTTTATATTGTATATGTTTGATATATTGTATGTTAGATGATTAGTCAGGAGACGGTAAATAAAATATTCGATGTTGTAGACATTGTAGAGGTGATCTCTGACTATGTAACCCTGAAAAAATCGGGAACCAACTACAAGGGATTGAGTCCTTTTACCAATGAAAAGACCCCCTCTTTTATGGTTTCTCCTTCCAAGGGGATTTTTAAGGATTTTAGTTCAGGCAAGGGAGGTAACGCCGTAGGATTTCTCATGGAGCATGAAAAGCTCTCCTATCCGGAAGCGCTTCAATACCTGGCGAGGAAATACAACATTGAGCTGGAGCAGACGGAGTTAACTCCAGAAGAGATCCAGCAGCGCAATGAGCGTGAAAGCCTGCTGGCAGTAACACAGTTTGCACAAAAATATTTTACCGGACAGCTGTATACTGCTGAAGGCAAAGCGGTGGGGCTCAGTTATCTCAGGCAGCGAGGTTTCCGGGACGATATCATCGAAAAATTCCACCTGGGATACAGTCCGGAAGAACGCAAAGCCCTAACAACGGCGGCACTAAAGGCCGGCTACAAACAGGAATTTCTTGTAAAGACCGGTCTCACCATTGAGAAGGAAGATTATGTTTTTGACCGGTTCGCAGGCAGGATCATTTTTCCCATTCACGGTATATCAGGCAATTTTATCGGATTTGGGGGTCGCACATTGCGATCTGATAAAAACACTGCCAAGTATCTCAATTCACCTGAATCGGATATTTACCACAAGAGCCGGATCCTTTACGGTCTATTTCAGGCCAAGAAGAGCATTGTTAACAACAACCGTTGCTTTCTGGTAGAAGGATACACCGATGTTATTGCACTTCACCAGGCAGGCATAGAAAATGTAGTCTCCTCTTCCGGAACAGCACTTACCGCAGAGCAGATCAGGCTAATCAAGCGTTTCACAGAGAACATCACCATCCTGTACGACGGAGATGAAGCGGGGCTGAAGGCCTCGTTCAGGGGGATTGACATGATCCTGGAGGAGGGGCTGAACGTCAAGGTTCTCCTGTTTCCTGAAGGAGAAGATCCTGACTCTTTCTCCCAGGGACGAAGCTCCTCCGAATTTATTGAATTCATCGATAGCAATGAGCGCGACTTCATCACTTTCAAAACTGAAGTGCTGATTGCCGATACCAGGAACGATCCCATCAAGCGGGCCGGCATGATTACGGATATTGTACGGTCCGTGGCAGTGATCCCCGATGGGATCAAAAGATCGGTATACCTGAAGGAGTGTAGTTTGCTGTTGGATGTTGAAGAGGCGGTTCTGTATGCTGAGGTCAACAAAATAAGGGAGCAAAGAAGAGAAAGTTCATGGAAAAGAGAGCGCCAGAGTCCTGATCAGCTTGTGGTGCCTGTACAGCCGACTGTTCCTGCTTTTGTACAAAATGTATATTCTGAAATTGAGGAGCGGGAGATCATCTACTTTCTACTTAAGTTCGGAAACAGACCGCTGAAAATATCTTCAGATAAAAATCTGGATATTACTGTTTCGCAATATATTATACGAGAGATTCAGAATGATGAACTACAATTCACCAACCTTGTGTATAAAGCCGTATTCGAAGATGTGATGGCAATCATCGAGTCTGACAGAAAAATATCGGAGCGGGTTTTCACCTTTCATGACAACAAGGAGATCCAGGATCTTGCCGTCGATATTGTAACCTCCAAGTATGAACTCAGCAAGGTGTGGAAAAGGAAGGAGTCGTACATCGAATTACCCGGCGAAAACCTGGGCGTTGAAGTTCCCAAGGCCCTTTTGTTATACAAACTGAAGGTTGTTGATATGGCTCTGGATGATATCCGGAAACAGATCAGTGAAGCTGAACAGGCGGGGGACGGGGATAAAGTCATGGAATTAATGGCCCACCTCCGTGATCTAGAGGGAGCCAAAAATGAAATTTCGACTGTAATCGGCGAACGTATTATTTTAAAGTAGAGAATAACAGGCACTGCTTGCTGATCTGGACAGCATCATGAATGGCATGGCACAATATTGATGACTGGGCACAATGCGTAAGCCTTTCCACATGTGAAACAAGCAAATTTGGCAGCTGTAATCAATGCTATTTCAACACTTCGAAGCTGACTGACTCTATATTTCCCTGTTCATCGACCACTGTGAGCGTATGTCTCCCCGGAGGTATATCCGTTCCCATCTGATGTCGCCCCTGGGTTGTTCCAATAAAGGATTCACCCAAATGCCAGAAAATCCGGGTTGTGGGATTGCGGTGTGCCACCTCAAATACTACCTCTCCCTTTTCGCCGTCCAGTTCGAGTGGTATCACCAGGTAACTGTCACGTTCCGGGTAAACGATCTCCATCTCCCGAACAGTTTCATCGCGGCACCCCTGCATTAGCGGAGGTAAACTTACATAGCGCGGATCAGTCTGTTTATAGTACCACTCCATCAGCGGGGGAAGGATAAACCAGCTGCGGCGCTGCATCCGGCTTACAGGATAACATTCGCTGTTCACACGGTACTCCCCGGATTCGTCCAGATGCACTGTGTGATGATAGGGACATGCCTCTGATTTTATCCCCTTAGGAACTACCGGAAGGGTATCGGTATCGGAACAAAGAGGTCCGGCAAGATAGCCGCTTTGTGCGCAGGTAACTGCCTCGGAGAGATCATCGAGTGGTGCATCGAACCAACCTGTTTCCGGCAACATGGTAAACAGATCAAACATCAGAGGCGCAGCAGCAGTGATCCCGGTGAGTCCCGGTCTTCCCTCTCCGTCGGCATTGCCCGCCCAAACAGCCACCACATATTCGGGAGTAACCCCAACGGCCCACGCATCCCGGAACCCATAACTTGTTCCGGTTTTCCAGGCAATTCTTCTCGAAGATGACATTAAATACCATAATGATAATTCATCAGGTCTGTTTACTTCAAGTAATGATTTAAATGTTATGTAGATACTTGAAGCAGAAAGAACACCTTCTTCCTGGAGCAGTTCATATTCGGGTATGGGGGCTCCCTTCTCCAGCCGGGGCATGTGGTAATCTGACTGAAAGTAATTGCCGTCAGAATCTGTATAGTGCTTCAGCACCCGCGCCAGGCTTCCATAGGTACCTGCCAGCTCCCAGAGGGTTGTCTCACCTCCGCCGAGAATCAGGGTTAAACCGTAATGTTCGTGCGATGATTTAAAGGTGGTGAAACCGATGTTCCTAAGTAGTCCCAAAAATGGTTCCACACCATACCTTTTTAACATGATAACCGAAGGGATATTAAGGGACCTTGTCAATGTCTGTCGAGCCTGAACGGCGCCTTCATATCCCCGGTCGTAATTTTTCGGTGCATATCCATTGTACCGGATGGGCACATCGGGGATCAGGGTCCGCTGCAAGATATCGCCATTATCGAGCATCCCTGCGAATAGGAAAGGCTTCAGAATACTACCGGTGCTCCTGGGGGATCTGACCACATCCACGCTGTTACCGTTTGACTGATTTTCTGTCGGCTTGCTGTTACCAACGTACGCGAGTACTTCACCTGTCTCCACCGCCATCACCAAACAGGCCATGTTGTGTATTTCGTTTGCGCGCAACATCTCCTGCCGGATCTCCGTTAACTCATTCGCCCGCTCCTGGGTATACCGGTCGATGGTTGAATAGAAGCGGTTTTTCGCTTTATCCAACATAACCCCATCGGTGAGGTGCGGGGTCATATCCGGAAGGGGAAGCGGTTTCCCGGGAAGGGGCTCCATAACAGCCAACAGGTAACTGTTCTCATCGATATAATCCTTGTCAATAAGCCTCTTCAACAACCTGTCCCTCTTTTGCTTCAGCAGATCGCGGTTTCTTCCGGGATGGATCAGGGCCGGTGCATTGGGAAGAACGGCAAGCAGGGCCGCCTCTGACCAGGTAAGCTGATGCGGGGACCTTCCGAAGTAGCGCCATGATGCTGCTTCAAGGCCTACAACATTCCCTCCGAAAGGTGCATTGTTGGCATAGGTGGTAAGTACCGTCTCCTTGGTTGCCGTTAGTTCATACCTCACCGCCTGAACCATCTCAATGGCTTTCCAAAACAAATTCCTCGGCCGGTTCTTCCCCGACATCCGCATTACCTGCATAGTAAGGGTGCTGCCCCCGCTCCTGATCTCTCCTGCCCTGATATTTTGTATTGCAGCCCTGGCGATACTGCCAGGGTTTATTCCCGGGTGAACGTAAAAAAACCGGTCCTCAAATTCAATCACCGCAGCGACATATTTCCGCGGCAGGGAATCAATACCGGGAAACCTCCACTGACCGTCACCTGCTATACGTGCTCCCAGCAGTTCTCCATTCCGGTCGTACACTACTGTAGATAAAGGATCCCTGAATAGCTGATCGGGCAGGGAGATCCAAAACAGGAACAGTACGACAACCATGGTGATCAGCAGCACCCTGTATTCCTTCCACCACTTGATCATCTTTCCCGTAAACATGCTAATGAGTCACGGGAACATCAATCCAACTGCCGGGTATTACCACCTGAACCTCCCTTTTATACATCTCTTCCGCCTTGACAGAGGGCAGATAGTACCTGCCTTTATAAGCCGCGTTCAGCCTTACAGTAAAGGTCCTGGACTGGTTTACCGGAAGAGAGAAATAGGTCATCACCCTGTCGTCGCGAATGTCCTGGTAGGTAAACGGCTGACTGACAGAAGAGGTGCCAAACAATCTTTCGTTGTGGATTTCCCATCCCGAGGGAAAGATGGTGGTTAGGGCAATGTTTTCCAGATGGCCACTTGTCCCTGGGTTGTATGCCCTGTAAACAGCGATCAAATCTCTTCCCTGAGATATTTCTCCGGGCGATATCCTGTTCCCATCCATATCGGTATAATGTACCTGCAGGTCAAGGTTACTGTTCATTGCCTCCTCATCACCGGGTTTTGGAATACCTGTATTGATCAACCTCACAAACAGAATGCCACCGGTATTGTTTTTTACCGTTACCTCTCCCTGAATCTTCTCGCCAGGCTCAAAAGCTATCTGTGCGAGCGGCATTCCTGTTTCTGCCTTTTTGGTAGCCTCCCTGTTAAAAGAGTAATCAAAGCTAATTTGATTGTCCGACATCTCTCCCCTGGTAAATTTGGCTACTGCCACCAGGCTGTAGGCAGCAGTTTGGGTGCTCATCCATTGCTGACCAGAGAGTTCCCTGGCAATCTTTTCCAACAGAAGAACACCATTTTCCCTCATGCCGATCAGGATCATCGCTTCCAGGATCATCGCCTGATCCCGGCCAGTATGAAAAACCACCACCGGATAGTTGAAAGGAGGCGAGTTTTTTAATTCCCTCCCTGATATTTTCATCTGTTTTCTGTTTTACCTTGTCGGTGATTTCAACCACATCACCCAAAAAAAGTTGGGGAAACACAGCAGAGGTAACCTGTTCAATACAACCATGCGGATATTTCAGCAGGAATTTAAGTCTCCGGCCAAAATCTATCGGAGGTATGGCAGAGACCTCCATCAGCAGCTCATTGGTTCCCTCCATTCCAACATAGCTCAACACCTGCATAGGTATCACCCGGCTCAACAACTGTTGTGATATACTTTGTTACCGGCGGATTGGACGAACGAATGTTCAGTTCAATTTCATATTCAGCAGTATGCTTCCCGGCGGTCGCTACGATCTTAACCTTGCCTACCCCGGTTTTCTCAGGTGTCTTCAGCATAAAATCCGCGATCAGATCGCCGGTTTCACGGAAAACTACCGATTGCTGCGTCTCCTTTGCGATCAGCATATCATTGGTAATCAATTTCAGCTCGACATTTCTGATTGATTCGTCCATTACGAATACATTGACAGGCAGCGCCACCTCTTCACCCGGCCCCAGGACCCTGGGCAAGGTTGCAAGCAGCATCAGAGGTTGCTTAACAGGGATTGTTTTATCAACATGTCCATAGGCTCCCCTGTTCCCGGCAATGACCATTGTTCTTACCGACCCGATATAATTGGGTATCGATAGGGTGTGGGTATTGCTTTTCCCTTCGAGGGTGAATGGACCCAAAAAGCGCACCATAGGGGGAAACCTGTTTGCCTCCCTGGTTCCTTTTCCCGGCTCATCCATATCGCCCCCGATGCTATAGATACCATCAATTCGTCCTCCATAGGCTCCTAAAACATGCTCGAACATATCCCATGTTTTAACACCGAGGGCCTCCTTCGCGTAAATGAAAGCCCAGGGATCCGGTGTCCGGAACCTGGTAAGATCCAGCAATCCTTCATCCACCATCGCGATGGTATAGGTCATGGTTTGGTTGTTCTTTTCAGAAACTTTTACCTCTATCCTGCTGTTCGGGCTCAGCTCATCGGGCATATCAATTTGTGGTGTAAGCTTGGTTCCGGGATCTACAACATGGATGGGTATCACTCCGAACATCCTGATCGGAAGATCGTTTCCGGTATTCTTATGCGGTTGAATCAATGATGCGCAGAGATAAATATTGGGTGCCATTGCGCCGGTGATTTTCATTTGGTATTTGGTTTCTGATCCGCCGGCCTCGATCCACTCCTGCTTTAGCACACCGGATCCGGTCTCCTGGCTGATCAGTATACGGCCGTTCACGGAGGAGGGAATGGTTATCAAAGCTGTTTCTCCCACCGAATAGGTCGACTTATCTGAGCTGAACGTGAGAACTGCTGCAGCGTCAGGATCTGCTTTGCGGGATCTTCCGGCCCACCCGGGCCAGTCCAGATAAACCACCTCCGCTGCACTGTGTCCTCCCATGTCAGATACAACCACCAGGTAGCGTCCCCATTCAGGGTATTCGATCCGGAAATTAAAAGAACCTTTTCCATTTTTTGTACTGATCGTTGTGCTGTATACCGGTGTCTGGTGACTGCTTCCCATGTAGGAGGCAAGGTTTTCGTGCGAGGCATCCCACCACCATCTCCACGATAACTTATAGATTTTAGCATCCAGTCCAAGCTTTGTAAGTGGCTCTCCTGCAGAAGAGACGGTCGCCACATCAATGGTATGGAGGGTGTCTGTCAGCAACATTTTCCGCTTGTCACCCTCCGGCGATTTTATTCCGACATAGGTGTTGAACGGAGAACAGTAAACGGACTTCTGGTCAATACTGAATTCTCCTGATTTTTCGAACAGGCGGGTTGTAAAGATCGCCTGCAGCATACCCGGGGCCTCTCCTTTAATATTGAGTTGTTTAGAAAAGTTCGCATTTCCTGACTTATCGACGTTGCCCTCCCAGAACATGCTGGGGTATTGAGCTACTTTTTTGCCGGGATTTCTAAAGGTATAATCCTCATATCCTTTAAAAGATGTTGTAGCTGACCTGAAAAGAACTTCTATTTCAGCCCGAAGATTTCCGGCAGCGGCTCCGGTGAGCCACTTTCCAAACAAGTGCGCAGATACCGCACCTTTTGAAGGATATATTGTATCCCCGTCAAAAGAGAGGTCTATTTTCAGTCGGTTGGGTTTAATGGTCTCAACCTGAATGCCCTCAGTAAAGCGTACCCCCCCAACTGTAGCATTCAATGTATATCTGCCGGTTGGAGCATCCGGGGCGGTTTTTGTGTGAAACGGGTAAAAACCTGTGCTGCTTCCCGGAGCCACGCTTTTCCGGACAACTTTTCCGCGGGGATCCTTCAACTCAAAGGTAACAGGATGTCCATCGGGCAATGGATTTGCCCTGTCGTCGAGTATCAGGTTCATAAAGATTGAATCACCCGGTCTCCAAACCCCTCTTTCGCCGTATAAAAATCCTTTGATCCCTTTTTGCACAGCTGTTCCGGACACATCAAACATACTATAGGAGAGGGCCGCCCCATCAACTAATTTCAGGTAACCTTTCTGACCTCCATGTTCAGCCACTACCAGAAAAGGCTTGCTTTTCAATAGCAGTTCTGCCATCCCGCTGCTATTGGTTGATTCCTTTGCAATTTCTTGCTGCTGGTAATTATAGGCTGTAACCAGGGCATTTGATACTCCTGTTGCTTGAAGAAGATCTGTAACGGTGATAAGCAACTTTTCTCCGGAACCAGATTTAGCAATCAGTCCCAGGTTGCTTGCCAGCACGTTTCTCGCAACGGCCCTGCGCTTTCCATAATAAGCCGGTTTACAAGGATCTTCCCTGTCTTCCCATCTGTAACCCTCATAATCATAATAGTCATAGCTACTGTAATAGCTTTCATGGGAGTCCCAGTAAGACATCTCATCAACACCTATTCCGTCCTGGGGTTCAATGGTTCCTGTAAGTTCCATAATCTGTTCGCTGCACGAAAAGAGAGACTGGCTTTGTCTGAAGTTGATCTCCACCCTGTAAAGAGCTCCGGGTTCTGTTTTCACAAGTTCGGTAAGATTGAGTGAAAAAGTATTCCATTGTCCGAAATGAATGGGCTTATCTGCCGCCAGGTCGATGGTCCGCTTCATGATCAGTCGACCTGCGCGTTTAAGTTCACTGCTTCCGCTCAGTTGGTTTACCTGAAGAAATTGGGTGATGTTGTTCTCATAAATCTTGATCACTTTAAGATCAATTGCCTTGAGATTAACTGCTTTAAACGGCAGGATTACCTCGTCTGCAGTCGGAATAATTACCCCTTGTCCCAGCAATGCAACAGAAGGTTTAATTTCTTCGAAAACGATATCAAGGCGCTGTCCAGTTTTCATCCCTTTACCGGAGCTGTTTCTTACACCGGGTTCGATGAATAGAGTAAGTGAGCCATTTTGGCGCACATTCGGATAGGCCTTTATACTGTTACCATCTATAATAAACCGCATGTCTGTGTCGTTACTCAGATGGATCAGTCCCTCGAGTGACTGGTTCTTCCTTATCGGATCCGAAAATCGCAATACCACATGTTGTTCAGGATACTGCACCAGTTGATGTCCGATCACTTTAAAATCGCCCAAAGCGGGAACAATAAATTCTTGAACCCCTTTTTGATCGGAGTTGATCGCAGCTCCATTGTACATTACCTCTACCTTCAATTCCTTTTCTCCTCTCACAATACTGTCTATTGTGAATTCATGCGTCTTCTCATCCGCCAGGTGAACCCAACTCACAGGCAGTTTTGTGTTCCCCTGGGTAACATGGATCACTGATCTGACCGCCCCAGGATCTGCATAATCCGCTGTCAGCAAGGTACCCGAAAGGCTATTGAGAACAGGTTGATAATCATTGTAGGGTCTGAAGCCGGCCAATTCTATGCTCAAATGCTGATTGATGGTATGAAACCGGAAATTAAATGACTTTTCCTGTTCGGTTCCTGGAAAAAGTTTATCTAATTTGAGTTTTACATCATAGGCTGTTCCCTGCCTGAACCGGTCAGCCGGCCGAAATTCAATCGTCTGCTGGTCTACATAATAGGCCCTACCATCGACTGCTGGCTGCAGGGTCATTGCGCCTTTCTCAACAAGACTGTTTAATTCGACGGAATCGGGAAAGGTTGCGCAAAGCGAACCTGCACCGGCGTTTCCGAGGAAATTACACCGCTGGTGAAAGCGGTAATCATCGGATTAAATGCAGGGCTGTCCAGTCCGGATTTGCCGGGTTTTTGGTTGCATTCGTTAAACAACAAAAAAATAAGAAACAAGACAGCGAAAGAGCGGGTGGAAGATTTCATTGTTTCAGGATTTTTATTCACTTTTTAAAAGTATGAAAGTCAGCCATCATATTCAATGATGATGATGCAATTTATGATTTTTTTAATACGGGTGCATCACATTGGCCGAAAAGCCTATGAATAATATGACATTTATCAGCTGCTTATGGCAGGATCTGCTAAAAAGTATGTAATATGCTTATATTCAGCTGTTTAGACTAGCTCTCTATAAAACGTGCAAGGTTTCCTGGACATAACAGAAAATAACCTCGCACGTATGGAAGAATAATTTCTCATTAGTCTGTCTGCACTGATAGGCGATTGGTTTAGCCCTGCGGGTTTTCAATGATCGCCTGGCACTATTACCTGCTAATAATCTCTGATAATCTGATCAGAAGGACGTTCACCGCGTTTTTAATGGTCCTGTATTCTACAACTTCCGAGGCCTGGTAGACAAACATGATTTCATAATGGAATGATTTCTCTTCTGTTTGTTTGGTGATTGCAGGTTTAAGTTGTCGATATACTTCACGAATTCGTCGCTTTAGCAGGTTTCTGTGCACAGCTTTTTTTATCAGCTTTTTTGGCACCGATACTGTCATCATAATAGGCGCGGATCCATCATTTATCTTTCTATAAATCAAGCGTAAAGGAGGAGATGATATAGAATTACCGGTTCTGAACAGGATTTCGATCGATTTTCTGCTCTTTAACTTCTCCTTTTTATTGAAAGTATGCCGTTCCATAAAAAAGGGGAATCCCTCCCCCTTATTGTCCTGGATTAATAATGCTCTTTATCCTTTTCCGTTCTTGTTGTGCTGCTCAATAAAGCTCTCAAGGGCCATTGTCATAGAAGGGGCCTGTGGAGCCGGAGCTTTAATATCAAGCCTTAGACCAGCTTCTTCAACGGCTTTTGCAGTTTTGTCACCAAATGAAGCAATTTTGGTATTGTTCTGTTTAAAGTCGGGGAAATTTTTAAACAAAGATTTTATCCCCGACGGGCTGTAAAAAACAAGAACATCGTAATTTACATCGGCCAGATCTGACAAATCACTACATTCTGTTTTGTAGAGGATGGATTTTGTGAAATTGAAATTTTGCCTCTCAAGCAGAACAGGTATCTCCTCCTTGTGGGCTGCGGACAAGGGCACCAGGAAATTTTCTGATTTGTGCTTCATCATAATATCTGCGAGATCTTCGATCTTTCCGGAGCCATAGAATATCTTCCTTTTTCTGTAGACGATGTATTTTTGCAGATAATAGGCAACGGATTCTGAAAGACAAAAATACTTCATGGTATCCGGGATGGTTACCCTGGTTTCTTCAGCAATTCTAAAATAATGATCGATTGCGGTTTTACTGTTAAAAACCACTGCTGTGAAATCTGATAAAACAATTTTTGATTGCCTGAACTCTTTCGATGTAATACCCTCAACATGGATAAACGGTCGAAAATCAATTTTCAGATTGTGTTTCTCAGCAAGATCAAAGTAGGGGGATTTGTTGTTTTCAGGTTCGGGTTGTGAAACTAAAATTTTCTTGATTCTGCTCATTTTCTTCTACCTTTTAGTTCGTTCTATCTCTACACTACGGTTGTGAACCACTTGTAAAACAATAATAATGGAACTATTTCAAGGGCACAAAGATACAAAAACAAATAGAAATTAAAAACACGCTTTTTCGTGGAAAATACTACACCTCGTGCCATTTTCATGAAAACCAAAACAATAATTATAAACAAAGCAATATAAAACGTCCATTTCGCAAGAATTTCCTCAGAATAAACAATAATAAAATTCAGCGGCAACAGTAGTATACCAAGCAACTTATTATAGGTAAACTCCATATACAGGTTTTCCCGAAGAAGCTCATGAATTAAGAATACATGTCCAACAATAATTGTTATTAAAATTCTAGCGAAGAAAAGTGCCATCAACAGGACCGAATAAAAAAGAAACAGGCGAAAACCGGATAATCCAAAGGGTTCCAATTCCATTCTATCGGACAGCAACATAAAAAAAAGTCCTGTTGTTACAAAGTAAAAGCCATACAGGGCATTGTCTCTCTGGCGTTGTAGTTGACTGTTATCCTTATACATCCCTTCGGCAATGTTATACCTTACGGTTGCCATAAAAGTACTTGTAATTAACTGCCCGAGAAAGGTTTTGGCGACCGCATAACCTACTATCAGCGTCATTAAAAGATAGAAATACCAGATGGGGGTGGTTTCATTTACCAAAAAGCCCGGTGTGCCTTGAATCAATCCTGAATTATTCACCATTTCACTGATAACAGGTTCATTAAGACTATATAAACATGAGTCTATTACGGAGGAAACGTGAGCGAACATATATGCAGCATCGTAATGGCGCATGTTTTCTGAGGATAGAATAATTTGCCACAAAGATATACAGAATATTTAGTCTGTCGATAGAATCAGGTGGCTTGAAAATAAAGTTCGAGAGCATAACTTGCCCCGCATTTATCAGGGACCTGTCCCGTCATTATACAAGAGCGCGCTAAATTTTGACACCATTGAATGTTAAAGTTTCCGGATCATAGTGCCAGAACGAACCGGGCCTGCAAGCCCAGTGAAGCTAAAACCCATAATTCTTTTATGTGCTTGATAAGACAGCGTTAAGAGCAAAGAGATTAAACTGAAGGGGTTTTTCGGGAGAGATTAATCATTATTTGCGATATATTTGCATTGTTATTTGAACAGCAATGTACTTTTTTGTATAGACTCCGAATGATCAACTGAATGTTCTTCGAAATAAATGAAATAAAAAGCAGACATATAAAATTAATACGGATGAGAAAGAAGATAATAATAACCGGAATAGTCGTTTTGTTTCTCGGGGCCGGATTTACTGAGATTCGTAACAAGGACCTGGAAATAGTAAAAAATCTTGATATATTTTGTACCCTTTACAGGGAGTTAAATATGTTTTACGTGGATGAGACTTCGCCGGAAAAGCTCATTACCACCAGTATCAATTCCATGTTAAAATCTCTTGATCCATACACAACCTATATTCCTGAAAAAGAGATGGATGATTTTAATTTTCAGACCACCGGGGAATATGGGGGCATCGGTAGTTTGATCAGGAAATACGAGGATCATATCATTATTGCTGACCCATATGAGAATTTTCCTGCCGCAAAATCGGGATTGCGCCCCGGAGATATCCTGATAGAAGTAGATGGAAATATAACCGATGGTATGGAAATCGCTGATGTTAGCGAACTTCTAAAAGGAGAACCCGGTACCGATCTGCGGATTAAGATCAAAAGACCCTATACGGAAGAGTCAATGGAGATTCTTTTAACCAGGGAAAAAATTGTTATCAACAATGTTTCCTATGCAGGAATGATCGATGAGCATACCGGTTACATACGTTTGAGCAATTTCACCACGAACGCTTCGGCAGAGGTGCGTTCAGCCTTTATGAAGTTAAAGAAAAATCCGGATTTTAAAAATCTTGTACTTGATCTGCGCAGTAATCCGGGTGGCTTGATGATTGAGGCTGTAAAAATGTGTAACCTTTTTATTGAAAAAGGTGAGCTTATTGTCAGTACCAGGGGGAAAGTAAAAAGATGGGACAATGATTATACAACCACGAATCAGGCGCTTGACACTGACATTCCAATTGCTGTTCTTGTAAACCGAGGTTCGGCTTCAGCGTCTGAGATTGTGGCTGGTGCCATGCAGGATTTGGACCGGGCGGTAGTGATCGGACAAAGAACTTTTGGAAAAGGCTTGGTTCAATCAACGCGTCCATTAAAGTACAACGCCCAATTAAAAGTAACGACGGCAAAATACTATATTCCTTCGGGCAGATGTATTCAGGCGTTGGATTATACAAACCGGAATGAGGATGGAAGTGTTGGCTCCGTTCCCGATTCTCTTATATCGGAATATGAAACAAAAAATGGCAGACTTGTCTATGATGGGGGAGGTATACAGCCAGATATTGAAATGGTTCCAGATAACATCAGTGAGATTGCACTCAGGTTATATGCCGAAAATATCTATTTTGACTATGCCAACCGGTACAGAAATATGCAGGACTCTATTGGTCCACCGGCACTGTTTTCGTTAACTGATCAGGAGTATAATAATTTCAAGGAATTTGTTGCTGAAAAAGAGTTTGAATACGAAACTGCCAGCATGAAAGCTTTTAACAAGCTTGTTGAGACTGCAAAGCGGGAAAAATACTACGACCTATCCAAAGAGGAATTCGAATCACTGAAGATCAAGCTGGCTCATGACAACATGAAGGATTTGGATACTTTTCGCGAGGAGATACAGCAATTCCTTGAAGAAGAAATTGTTGGAAGATATTACTATCATGCGGGCCGGATAGAGCAGCAGCTTGGAGAGGATTCTCAATTAAAAAAAGCCTTATCAGTCATTTCAGATCCTCTTCAGGTGAAGGGTGTTTTGGGGGGAGAAGAGGATGTTCTTGCCTCACATTGATCAAAAGATGAAATAATCAATGTGCTTCGAGCCAGTTTTCTCCATCATTCATCTCTACAAGGAGAGGAACAGATAATTCCACTGCCTTTTCCATAGAACTTTTTACAATCTTTTTAACCTGGTTCAGTTCATCTGCCGGAACGTTGAAGTTTAGCTCATCATGAACCTGAATAACCATTTCAGCTTTGAGGTCATTTTTCCGGAATGCATCATAAATTGACACCATGGCAATTTTTATGATATCTGCGGCTGTGCCCTGAATCGGAGTGTTTATAGCGTTTCGTTCAGCGTTTCCCCGAATCATGGAATTCCTGGAATGTATATCCGGTAAATTTCTCTTTCTACCAAACATGGTTTCTACATATCCCTTCTCTTTCGCCCTCTCTTTGCAATAATCCATGTACTCCTTTACTCCCGGATATGTGGCAAAATAGCCATCGATGAGCTGTTTGGCCTCTGCGCGGGGAATTCTCATCCTTTGAGATAGTCCGAAAGCAGAAATACCATAAATAATACCAAAATTTGCTGTTTTGGCCCTGGATCTCATCTCCCTGGTAACATTTTCAGGATCGACACCATACACTTTTGAGGCTGTAGTGGTATGGATATCTTCGTTGTTCAAAAAGGCGTGAATCATATTTTCATCCTTGCTCAGATGAGCCATTATTCTTAATTCGATCTGTGAATAGTCGGCCGACAGGAATTTGTGCTGTTTGTCAGAGCTGGTAAAAGCTCTTCTGATCTCTCTTCCACGCTCTTCTCTTATGGGAATGTTTTGCAAATTAGGTTTATTGGAAGATAGTCTTCCTGTGGCAACAAGGGTTTGATTAAAAGAGGTGTGCAATCTATTGGTTTTAGGGTGCAATAATGTAGGAAGGGCCTCTACATAAGTGTTTAATAACTTACGCGTGGACCTGTATTCCAACACTTCACCAACGATCTCATGTTTATCGACCAGATTTACCAAAATATCTTCACTGGTACTGTATTGCCGGGTTCTGGTCTTTTTTGCTCCAGTCTGGATCTTTAATCTATCAAATAGTATCTCTCCCAGTTGTTTTGGCGAACTGATATTAAATTCCTGTCCGGCCAAATTAAAAATTCGTTTTTCCTTGTCTAACAGGTTCTCTCTTAAAGCAGCAGCAAATTCCTTTAAAGCCGCTTTATCCAGTGATACCCCTTTATGCTCCATCTCCATCAAAACACGGACCAGTGGCATTTCAATGTTTTCCGATAATTCCAATAGTTTTTTCTCCTGTAGTTCTTTCGACAAACGTTCATACATTTGCCAGGTTATATCGGCATCCTCACATGCATAATCCTTTACAATTTCTGGATCTAAATCCTTAAAATTCTTCTGATTTCTCCCCTTCTCACCTATCAAAAATTCAGTCTTAATCTTTGAATACTTCAGATAATCTTCAGCCATGGCATCGATCCCATGGCGTTTCTCCGGTGCGACCAGATAATGTGCAACCATTGTATCAAATAACCGCCCCTTAACCTCAATACCATAGTTTTTAAGAATATGCAGATCATATTTCAAATTTTGTCCTACAACCAATAGATCTTCACGCTTAAAGATCTTTTTAAGTGCGCCAAGCCTTACAGGTTTTCCGGAGAATTCTTTTGAAATATCCAGGTAAAACGCTTCATGGGATTTCCAGCAAAATGATATTCCAACAATTTCACTATCAATGATATCAAGACCTGTGGTTTCGGTGTCAAAGCAGAAGGATTCCAGGTTTTCAAGGTTTTCAATTAGTGAGTTAAATTCCTCTTCAGAGGTTATGCTCTTATATTCATGCTCAATATTTAGTATTGTATTCAATGATGATAAATTGTTTGAATTATGTTGAATTGAAGACTCAAATAAAGATGTCTGAACTTCAGATTTAAAATTACTTATAGGTTTTTCTATACCCAATATTCTGCTTTTAAGATTTTTAAAATTCAACTCGTCGAAAATCTTTTCCAGTGGTTCATTATCCAATGGTTGTCGCATTGCCAATTCCAGATCATATTCCAGCGGAACGTCCACCCTGATTCGGGCAAGAATTTTTGAAAGCTGAACCTGTTCAATGGAATTCTCCAGGTTTTCCTTTTGTTTTCCCTTTAGCAAACCGATATTTTCGTACACTCCTTCTATGGATCCGAATTGTTCGATAAGTTTTTTTGCTGTTTTTTCTCCTATACCCGGAGCTCCGGGAATATTATCTGATGTGTCGCCCCAAAGTGCAAGTATATCTATAACCTGTTCGGGACTTTTTATTCCAAATTTCTCCATTACTTCCGGAATTCCCCATACTTCTGGTGGATTCCCGGATCTTCCAGGTTTATACATGAAGATATTTTTGCTTACCAGTTGGGTAAAATCCTTATCCGGAGTTACCATATAAACTTCATAACCTTTCTGTTCCGCAGATTTGGCAATGGTTCCAATAACATCATCAGCCTCAAATCCAGGTTTTTCGATTACTGGAATTTTAAACGCTTTTAGCAGCTGCTTAATCCATGGAATAGCCTCTTTAATCTCCTCAGGAGTAATATCCCGGTTTGCTTTATATGGCTTGTACATTTCGTGTCTGAAAGTTGGACCGGAGGCGTCAAAGGCCGCGATTATATGGGTGGGGTTTTCTTTTCTCAATAATTCATCCAGAGTCAGTGTAAAACCGAAAACAGTTGACGTATTCATCCCCCCTGAGTTCTTCATTGGATTATTAATAAATGCATAGTAAGATCGAAAGATCAGGGCATAACTGTCTAATAAATAAAGTTTTTTTGAATTGTCCATTCAATTAAGATTAATTATCAGACGCATACCATTCTGCGTATGATGTTGCAGTTTCAAAGAGTTTCAGGGAATGGAGTGACAATCCGGCAGGTAATTTAGAAATAATTATGTCAGCAACATGGGATACGAGGTTTTCGCAGGTGGGCTGAAAATCAAACACAAAGACCTTTTCATACAACTTTTTTACACTATCAAGGCCCTCCCCTTCAGCATTTTTATAAACAACCAAACTGTGGTCCAAAATATCTGTTACATGTTGTTTAACAATTGCCTTTAGTTCCTTAAAATCCACCACCATTCCAAATTTCACGTTGTTTTCATCCATAATAGGCGATCCGGACACGGTAACAAAGAGCTTATAACTGTGGCCATGAATATTTTTACAGGGCCCATCATAATTCCATAAAGCATGCGCCATTTCAAATGTAAATTCCTTGGTTACCCTAATTATCCTCATTCGATAATGTCTATTCATTAAAACATGCGCAATTGCTTACACATTCCATAAGTTTCTTAAAATTTCTATTCTTTAATGAATAATATGTGTTTTTCCCTTCACGCCGTGAATTCAGAATTCCCTTATCTTTTAGTATCCCCAGATGATGCGAGGCCGTTGATTGTTCAATATGCGCCAAACGGTGAATTTCAGTTACATTAAACTCCTCTCCTTCTGATAAGTAACCAAGTATGGCCAACCGCATTGGGTTAGCAATGGCCCTCATCATATTGGCCGCGATATCAATCCGGCCGGGGTCAATTTGTGCAAAAGTTGACATAGCTTTTCACTTGAATCATTTAAAAATCCTTATATGCAAATATATTAATATTTATACGTTTGCTTATCATTAAGCACCCTGTTTTAAATCCTTCTTTTTTCAGATCGTCAAAAGCCAGGCTTACTATGTCAGGAAATAGATCGCTATCGCTTTTAAATGAGTTATTTCTGACAAGCTTAATGAAGATATCAAACAGTTGATATAAATTATAATACATACTAAAAGACAGATGTGTAACCAGAAAATAACAATGTACAGTTTTCAACAAATACCGATTTACGATTATTAAAAAATATAACTGTTAAGCCGGTGAATTATTATAAATTTGCCAATGTAAGTTAATTTCTATGTTAAAATTGAGTGATATACGCAGGCCTGTTGACAAAGAAATGAGGGTTTTTCAAAACAGTTTCAGGTCAGCCATACAAAGTGATGTTAAGTTGTTAAATATTATTGCATCATATATTTTACGCAATAAGGGAAAGCAGATGCGGCCGCTATTCGTTTTTCTCACTGCAAAGATGGTTGGCAAAATCACTGATTCGACCTATACGGCTGCATCTCTTATAGAATTAATGCATACGGCAACACTCATCCATGATGATGTTGTAGATGAATCGTATCAGCGACGCGGATTATTCTCCATGAATGCAATATGGAAATCCAAGTTATCTGTTTTGATGGGAGATTATTTTCTTGCCCGGGGATTATTACTGGCCACATCAAAAAACGACCACGGGTTACTGAATATTGTTTCTGATACGGTCAGGGAGATGAGCGAAGGAGAGTTGCTTCAATTACAAAAATCACGAAATTTAAGTGTTGATACCAACTCATATTATGAAGTAATCAGAAAAAAAACGGCTACGCTGATCGCCTCTTGCACTGCAAGTGGAGCGAAATCTGCCGGAGCTTCCAATGAAGAGATGAATGCGCTTTATAATATGGGCATTGATATTGGAATGGCTTTTCAGATCAAGGATGATCTCTTTGATTACCAACCACAGGGATTGATTGGAAAACCCACAGGGAACGATTTAAAAGAAAAGAAATTTACATTGCCCTTGATATACGCTCTTGAACAAAGCGGATCTTCGGAAAAGCGCTCTATTATTAAATTGATCCGCAACGGAAGTATGAATGCAAATAAGATTCGTCACGTTGTAGAATTTGTGAATGATAAGGAGGGGCTGATTTTTGCAGAGCGAAAGATGAATGAATTTAAGGACAGGGCAGATGAAGTGCTCAGAAGTTATCCCGAATCGGAATCCCGTCAGTCATTACTCGATCTGGTCTCTTTTACAGTCCAACGCACCAAGTGATCAATCAGGTTCCCGGGTTTGTAAAATATGCAACAATTTTTTTTGCTTTTGATTTGTCGAGTAAAATGGATAACTCTTCTTCGCTTGCCTTTCTTATTGACTCAATGGACTTATACGTTTTGTACAACTTTTGAATAGAGCCCTCTCCTATTCCCTGAATGGAAAGAAGTCCGGAATGAATCATCTCCCTGGATCTTTTCAATCTGTGAAACTCAATTCCAAACCGATGCGCTTCATTTCTTAACTGCTGTATCAAACGTAAGGACTCCGAATTTTTATCAATATACAGTGGTACCGGATCTTCAGGAAAATAGATCTCTTCAAGTTTTTTTGCAATCCCAATGATTGCCACCACACTTCTCAGTTTAAGCCTTTCAATACTTTTCATAGCTGCATTCAGCTGGCCTTTTCCTCCATCTACAATCACCAATTGGGGTATTTCTTTCTTTTCCTCAATTAATCGCCGGTATCTTCTATATACCACCTCTTCCATGGATGCAAAGTCGTTCGCTCCGGTAACTAATTGGATGTTGTAATGCCTGTACTCTTTTTTTGCCGGTTTCGCGTTTCTAAATACTACACATGCTGCAACCGGCTGGGACCCCAGGATATTGCTGTTGTCAAAACATTCAATATGCTCAGGGATCTTTTCCATCCTAAGGTCCTTTTGCAGGGTTTTCAGGATTCGTTGAGATGAATCTTTGTTTCGGTTATCTGTTTCCCTTCTCTTTTTTTCAATTTTATACAACCTTGCATTTCTTTCAGAGAGCTCAAGGAGTTTTCTCTTATCGCCTCTCTTGGGCACAATAATTTTATACCATGATAACTCCTCTGATAAATCCAATGGCAGTATGATCTCTTTTGCATCACTTCGCACTCTTTTTTTTATATCAATGATCGCAAAGGCCAAAATTTCTCTGGTTGACTCTTTAAGCCGCTTCCTAATTTCGACTGTATGTGACTGTATTACAGATCCTTTCGTTATTTTTAAGTAGTTGACAATCGCATATTTTTCCTCATCTACGATACTATATACATCTACATTGTTTATAGAAGGATTAACAATGGTTGATTTTGTCTGAAATTGCTGTAGCGCTTCAACCTTTGATTTAATATTTCCTGCCTCTTCGAATTTATACTCTTTAGCAAGATTTTTCATCTTCTTTTTTAAAAAAGAGATAACCCCTTGCAAATTTCCTTTCAGTATTTCGTGAATCTGATCTATTGATTCGTTATACGAGGAGGCTTCCTGTAATCCTTCACAAGGACCCCTACAATTTTCAATATGATACTCAAGGCAAACCCTGAATTTACCAGCACGAATGTTCTCCTCTTCCAAATTAAGTTTACAGGTTCTTGGCTGGTATAACTGATGAATCAGATCGAGCAATGTTCTTGCAGTTGATGCGGAGGTGTAAGGTCCATAATACCTTGAGCCGTCATGAACAACATTTCTGGTAAGAAATACCCTTGGAAAGGGTTCGTTCTTTATACATATCCACGGAAAAGTTTTATCATCTTTCAGGAGGACATTATATTTGGGAAGCAATTTTTTGATCAGGCTGTTTTCCAGTAACAATGCATCTGATTCAGTATTTACTACAATATGACGAATGTCAGCAATTTTGTCTACAAGAACATGAACCTTATAACTTTCATGTCTGTTTTTTTGAAAATAGGAAGAAACTCTTTTCCGTAGGTTTTTCGCCTTCCCTACATAAAGTATTTTTCCTGTCGAGTCATAAAATTGGTATACCCCCGGATCTTCTGGAAGTGTTCTAAGTATTTTTAGGATTTCCTTATTCTTTTTAACACTCATTTTTTTAATAAAACAAAGATGTAAATGAAAAGGTGTTTCCACTGAAAAGTCCTTTGTCGCTCAGTTTCAATTCTGGAATTACCAACAAAGCCATAAAGGCAAGGGTCATAAATGGAGCTTTCATATCAGATCCCATCTTCCTTGCAATAGTTGTCAGCTCGGAATATTTTTGCGCGGCATGCTCTACAGAACCACTTGACATGATGCCGGCAATTTCAAGGGGAAGGCCAAACAAGTCTTTTCCATCATGGGCAACAATACCACCCCTATATTCAATTATTTTGTTAATAGCCTCTTTCATATACCTGTCATCTGTACCAACACAAATTATATTGTGACTATCGTGAGCAATACTTGAAGCCAATGCCCCCTTCTGTAGTTTAAAACCATTTACAAAACCAATTGCCGGATTAGATTGAAAATAGCGGTTAACTACTGCCATTTTTAAAACATCCCTATCTGTATTGCTAATTACATTCCCGTTCTCAACTTTAGGCGTCTCTTTGATCTCTTTGGTAATTAATTCACCATCAATTGTCTGGATTACTCTGATGCTTTTTCCATCTACCTTAACTGCCAGATCCTTCTCTTCTATCGTTTTTATATTGAACTGGTTCGGTTTTTCTGGTTGGTCAAAATCAATATTTACTGTTTCATTAGAAAAAACCGCTTTCCCATCAATAAATGTTTCAACTATATTAAAATCTTCCAGGGAGTCAACAATAATAAAATCTGCCGGATCTCCTTCCCTTAATAGACCCACTTCTAAATTATAATGTTCAGCTGCATTTAATCCTGCAGCCCTTAAAACATCAAACAGATCATAGCCTTCTCTTATAGCTCTTCTGACAAAGAGGTTAATATGTCCTTTCAATAAATCATCCGGATGGAGATCGTCGGTACAAAACATGATCTTCTCCGGATGCTCTTTTAATAAAGGGATAAGCGCATTGAAATTCTTGGCCCCACTCCCCTCTCTAATTAAGATTTTAAACCCCTTTGAAATTTTTTCTTTCGCTTCATTATATGTAAAACATTCATGATCTGTAGAAATACCAGCGGCGCTGTAAATTTCTAAGTCCCCTCCGGTTAACCCTGGTGCATGACCATCAATGGGTACTCCCATCGACTTTGCCAAATATATCTTTTCCATAACACCAGCCTCACCGTGTAAAACACCAGGATAGTTCATCATTTCGGACAAATAGCCAACGCCCGGAATTTTTAAGATTTCTTCAACTTCATGGACATCAATTGCCGCTCCAGAAGATTCGAAAGAGGTGGCCGGCACACAACTTGGTGCCCCAAACATTATTTTCAAGGGCGTTTTTCTTCCATCTACAACCATAAAAACCACCCCTTCTTTTCCCAGCACATTAGCAATCTCATGAGGATCCGAAACAACAGCAACCGTGCCGTGGCGAATCGCCGCTTTCGAAAAGGAGACGGGTGTAACCATTGAACTTTCAATGTGAATATGCGCGTCTACAAAGCCTGGAAGAATAAAATGATTCGGAGCTTTTCCGGATTCTTCTATAGAATATATATTACCATTCTTTATCCTTATTTCCGCCGGATAAATTTTGCGTCGATGAATGTCCACTAAATTTGATTGAAGTCGCATCTGCAATGATATTATTTATTGGGTCTGGCCAAGAACCCTACTCGCCCTATCTTTTGTTCCACGTGGAACGTTAGGGCGCATGTTCCACGTGGAACATATTATCGCCCCATAAAAACCAAAAGTACGCTTATATCGCTGGGTGAAACTCCTGAAATTCTGGATGCCTGTCCTACGGTTTCTGGCTGATGCTTTTTCAACTTTTGTCTTGCTTCTGTGGAAATGCTTTTTAATCGTTCGTAATCAAAGCCTGGATCGAGTTTAATCTTTTCCAATCTCCCGATCTTGTCTGCCATCAATTTTTCCCTGATAATATATCCTTCATACTTGATGTCTATTTCCACCGTCTCCATAATGGCATTTTTAATGTCTTCAGAACAATCAATTTCATCAATATCGATTCCACTTATTTCAAGTAGATTTTTAAAATCTATTTGCGGCCTTCGTGCTACATTAATCACTCTGGTTTTTTCTCTCAACTCAGTCGAACCCGCCTCTAAAAGAAATCTGTTGGTTTTTTCTATATCGACACTGGTACTTTTAAGTTTCTCTGTTAACTTGTCCACTTCCACTCTCTTCTTTAACAATCCACTCATTCGATCCTCTCCCGCCAGGCCAATACCATAACTTAAAGGAGTAAGTCGAACGTCAGCGCTATCCTGCCTCAACAAAATTCTATACTCCGCCCTTGAAGTAAACATTCGATAAGGTTCATCCACCCCTTTAGAAACCAGGTCATCAATAAGTACTCCAATATATGCCTGATCTCTTCCCAATACAAATTTATCACTGCCCTCATTTTTCAAATGAGCATTAATACCTGCAATTATCCCCTGAGCGCCCGCCTCTTCATAGCCGGTAGTCCCATTAATCTGACCAGCAAAATACAAATTCTCGATGTATTTAGTTTCCAAAGTATGATTCAATTGTGTTGGTGCATAATAATCATACTCGATGGCATATCCTGGCCTGAAAATCTTTACCCTTTCCAGCCCTCGCACCTTCCTAAGTGCACTATACTGAACCTCCCATGGAAGCGATGAGGAGAATCCATTAATATAATATTCTATGGTAGACAACCCCTCTGGTTCCAGAAACAGTTGATGCGCCTCTTTATCTGAAAAAGTAATAATTTTATCTTCGATACTTGGGCAATACCTGGGCCCAATTCCATCAATTGAACCATTAAAAAGCGGACTAGTCTTAAACCCTTTCTCAAGCACTTTATGGACATCCGGATTCGTATGTGTAATAAAACAGCTCTTGTGGCGGTCATAGCTAATGTCATAACCCAAAAAACTAAATTTCCTGTTTTCAAAGTCTCCCGGTTGCTCGATCATTTTTGAGAAATCTATTGTTCTACCATCGACACGGGCCGGAGTACCGGTTTTCATTCTCCCAACTACAAAACCAAATTCCTCCAACTGTTCACTTATACCATGCGAAGATGCCTCTCCAATCCTTCCTCCCCGCATCCTCACCTTCCCAATATGCATTAGTCCGTTATTAAAAGTACCACTTGTTAAAATAACTGATTTCGCGAGAAAAACCATTCCCATTTCAGTTTCAATACCTTTAATGGTAGATCCATCTATAACCAACTTGTTAACTTTATCCTGCCAAAAATCTAATTTTGAAATAGACTCAAGTTCCTTTCTCCATTCAAGCGTAAAGATAGAGCGGTCACATTGTGCTCGTGGACTCCACATGGCAGGACCTTTTGATCGATTAAGCATTCTAAACTGAATCATAGACCGGTCTGTGATGATCCCTGAATAGCCTCCAAGTGCATCTATTTCTCTCACAATCTGCCCCTTTGCTATACCTCCCATGGCAGGATTACAAGACATCTGAGCAAATTTTGTCATGTCCATAGTGATCAGCAGTGTCCTGCTGCCCATATTTGCAGCTGCAGCTGCAGCCTCACACCCTGCATGACCTCCGCCTACAACTATTACGTCATACTCTTTTTTCATCGATATATTCTTTCAAACGATTTAATGATGCAGTCTCCATCATCCTCATCTTCTTCATCTCCTCTCTACTATCATCGTTAAATCCCAACAAATGAAGAACACCATGTATCATTATACGGGAAAGCTCATTTATAAAGCTTTCCTTATGCTCTATACTATTCAGCTTTACCTGATCGATACTAACAAAAATATCTCCGGATACAATATCCTTATCGTTATAACTAAAAGTAATAACGTCTGTAAAGTGGTTGTGGTTTAAAAATTGTTTGTTAATTTCAAGAAGGTAGTCGTTCGTGGTAAAAATAAAATTGAGATTACCTATAGATTTTGAGTAGTCATTTACCACTTCATCGATCCATTGACGGTACAGTTTTTTGTTTTTTAACAGAAATCCGGTTTTCTCCGAATGAAAATATACAGGCACTATATCCTGAATTTTAATTCAACTACTCTTCCCTGCTCCTCAAAACACATACCATCCGAGAGTCTTTTCATAAGAAATAATCCTCGTCCGTTAATTTTTTCAATATTCTCAGGAGAGGTAGGATCGGGTACTGAAGTATAATCAAACCCTTTTCCCTGATCAATGATTCGTATTAAAAGATCTCTTTCCTTTTTCACAATATATACCTTCACCTGCTTTTCCGGATCGGATTGATTTCCATGTACAATAGCATTGTTTGTTGCCTCCATGGTAGCAACCAAAATATTACCATATACCTCATCACTCAAATTAAGCTCAATTGACATTTCATCAATAACCTTTTCTACAACCCTTAAGTTTTCTTTGGATGAATATATTTCAATATCCTTTTTCATAAAACAATAGTCAGATGCATCTCTTATACGGCAATACAGCTATAAGGTTACATTCATGACGGTGTTTCAAGCGATAAAAATACTATTTACTTAACCAATCTATTGGATTAAGAATATCCTTAGATTTCCATATTTGAAGGTGCAATATCGCCATGTCTTCATTAACATCCGAATGCACTGTCCCCAATTCCTGCTTTGCCTTCACCTTATCTCCTACCTTCACATTTAAATCTATCAGATTTTGATAGACGCTCAAATACTCCCCGTGCATTACTATTACTGTGTAATTGGCCCCTAATATAGCAAAAATACTTGTCACCTCCCCATCATACACAGCCCTGGCTTTTGTTTCACTCGTAGTGCTAATGTCGACACCGTTATTGCTAATTTTAACACCTGACAAAACAGGATGATTAACAATTCCAAACTTAGCGGTAATAATACCGCGCTCAACAGGCCATGGCAACCTCCCTTTATTTGAAAAAAAGTTGGAGCCCACAAGTTTTTGTTCAGGTGTAAGGGAAGATAACAAAGAACTTGATGAGCGTTTATTTGCCTCCGATTCAATGATTCGGCGAATTTCTGTTTCAAGCTCCTGTCGAATTCTCTCTTTTTGTTGAATCTCGCTGCGTATCCTTCGTTCATCCTGTGCAAGTCTTCTTATGATATCATTCCGTTCACTCCTTTCTCTTATCAGTCTTCTGCTCTCTAACTCAATTTCCTTTAATAAATCAGATTTCTCATTTCTAATTGACAATAATTGAGCATTTCTTCTCTCGAGGGCTATTTTCATCCCTTCCAGTTCTGCAATTTTATCTTCCCGGTACTCCTTTAAGTATTTCATGTATTTAATTCGCTGATAAAATTCGTTGATGTTCTTGCTTGCCAATAAATACATCAGTTTCTCTTCTTCTGTATGATTAATAAATATACTATATATTATTCTTGCATAATCCTCATTACCCTGCTCAATTTTTCTCCCTAAATCACCAATTTCCTCCTCAAGCAGAAAAATTTCCTCCTCAATAAGTTCAATCTCCTCAACAATTGTTTGTATTAGTCCCTCCCGCGATTCAATCCCGCGGTTGATAAGGCCAATCCGTTTAATTGTACTTACTTTGCTGTTTTGTGTTTTGTTGAGCAACTCTTTAGCAATTTCAAGTTCCTTAATGGCAGCTTGCTTTTGCTGCTCCAGGGCATGCTTATCCTGACTCTTACCATTTATTGAAAAGAGAACTAAAATTAGTATGATAATAATAGGCCTCATCACAAATATACAATATCATATTTTCTTCGATTTATACTCAAATCCACATTGATTTCCCGGTCATACTCAATCTCTCCCTCACTTCCTTCGATCATAAAATGCCCCAACAGATAATTTGAGTATATCACAATCCCATTTGTCAGAGTTTGCTTTCCCACAACATATTCTCCGGTTTTCTTCTGAAAGAACTCAAATCTTTTAAGGGAAAAATTCACTGATGAATATTCAATCTCCTTCACAACATTATTTATTGACCGATTCACCGTAATGGAGGAATCACCACTTACATCAAACCCGTTACAAATCAATTGTTTATTAACCAGATATTCTATATCTTCAAACGAGATAGGAGCAGGAAAACCCAACTCCATCAATTTTACTATAAAAACCACGTTTTCAACCCGGTTTATATACACTGTACTATCTTTAAATACCCCTATACGTACGATCTCAAACCCAGAATTTGTAGCACTTACAAAAAAAACGGAATCTGGAATATAATAAATTGATAATTTTGCATTGTACTGTTCTTCTTTCAGTATAACTTTAGCATTTATCTTACTCATATACAATGCTTTAAATGACTTAATTGAATCACAATACGATTCTGTTTCTACATTTTCTATTTTAATTTCATCGTTCATCCGACTCATTTTCCGTTGAGGAGAACAAGAAATGATAAGTAATAAAACCATTATGATTCCCACAAATTTACTCCTCATACACTTCACTCAGCTTCTCAAGCTTACGTATTAAATTGTTCTTATCTCCACCTAGTATAATCGCTTTTTGGTAATATTTCCTCGCAAGCTCAGTACTACCCATCTTCCAATGAATATCACCGGCGTGTTCATTAATAACCGGGCTATTCTGACCGCCATGCTCTAAAGCTTTCATAATATATCTCTCAGCCTCCTCATAATCTCCTGATTTATATAACACCCAGGCATAAGTGTCAAGAAAAGTTCCGTTTTCAGGATTATTCATAATTGCTATTCTGCTGTATTCTTCAGCCTCAGCCAGGCACTCCCCTCTAATCGACAGATAATAACTGAAATTATTCAATACCAAATAATTTACAGGTTCATTCCTGATTATACTTCTAAAAATACTATCAGATTTATCATGCTGTTCAAGCTGATAATAACTCTCAGCTACCATCATTCTCATTTGCGAAGCCATATCCCGGTCATTTGCTTTTAAAATTCGCTCGTTAGAAAATGTGTTGATCAATTTTTCATATTCACCTAATTCCCATTCGGCGATCCCCTTAAAATAATAAAGTTCTATACTGTCAGGAAATATTTTACAGCCTTTATCTCCAATAACCAACATCTCTTCATATTCTTCTGTCGTATTCGCCAGTAGAATTCCTTGTCTCCATAATTCATATCTTTTTTCATTACTTTTTAACAAAGGTTTTATTGCAAAGAGTGCTTCATTGTAATCTCTGCGATTAATAAAGAAATCTGTTGCAATCAAATGAATTTCATCCTTGCCTTTATACTTTCTTATCATAGTTTGAATAAGTTCCCGCATAGCAACCTCCTGTTCTCTGATCAAATTCTCATCTGAAAAATAGAAACTCAGAATTGCAATTTTTCTTTCATAATCAATCTCATCACTTTCAAACGATTTGTTGAGATATGAAAAACTCCTGCTCAACTCTCCCTTCTCCCGGTAATAGTCTGTAAGGTTTGTCAATGCATAGATATTCATACTATCCAGCTCCAAAACACCTTCATAATAATCAGCAGCAAGATCCTTGTCATTGCTTTTTAAAGCGAGTTCAGCAGCAACAACGCGTATTTCCAAAGATTCAGGAACAAATTCAATGATCTTTTCCAGCTCATCCAAAGCCTTTTTAAATTCTCCCCTGTCTTCATAAATATTAACCTTCAACAAGGTAATTTTGTCAGATAATCCCCACCTTTTTTCCATTTTTTCCAAAACCTTAAGCGCCTTGCGGGATCTCTCAGCAAGAAAATATACATTGGCAAGCCTATACCATTGATCCTTGCATTCAAAGCACCTTTTAATCCGCTCTTTTAAAACCTTCTTAGCCTTCCTAAACTCCTCCTGAACCAATAAACCATCAATATAGGCGTCTAAATACCATTTTATATCCGGATCAAGCTCATGTGCCCTTTTCAGATGATTTACGGCCTTTTCATAATTACCTGTAACCGCATAAAGTGTTCCTATTTCGTAATGAGCAACTGCAACTGAGTCGTTCTCTTCAAGCACCAAATTATACAATTCCATCGCTCCAGACAGATTACCCAAATTTTTTTGTTTCACTGCCTCTATCAAAGCATATTGATAATCAGAATTACCCTGTTGGGAATAGAGCGTTAAACCCAATAATAGAATAGTTGCAACTGTCAATTTTGTTTGTAATCTCATGTTTATCCTCCCAGGCATATCTCCAACAATAGTTCTAAACCGCATTATACTACTTTCTTCCTGTGTGTCCGAATCCTCCGGATCCTCGCTCTGTCGCAAATAGCTCTGTTACCTCTAACCATGAAATTGATTCATGCTTATTTACAACTATCTGACAGATCCTCTCTCCTGGTTCAATTATGAAATCATCGTTAGATAGATTTATAACAATTACACCAATCTCACCCCTGTAATCAGCGTCAATGGTTCCGGGAGTGTTTAAAACTGTTATTCCGTGTTTAAGAGCAAGTCCGCTTCTTGGCCTAATTTGCGCTTCGAACCCTTCGGGTAATTCAATAAATAAACCGGTAGGAATCAATTTGCGCTCCATCGGTTTAAGAACTATTTTTTTGGTGATTCCGGCCCTTACATCCATCCCAGCCGAATAGGATGTAGAATAAGATGGAAGCGGATTGCCCGATTTATTTACAATTTTTATCGTCATTTTAAACTTTTTTGATTTTCAAATCCTTATATTTTATGAACCTCTTTCTCTCTCCAATATAGAACATTACCAGGGATGCTAGTATTAATAACGGCTTAACCACCCTACATATTGAAACGCTATGCCCCGATAATAAAACATCCATATAATAGAAACCAACAATAATAGCAATATAAAACAGAATACGCTTAAAATCATAAGGAATTTTATAATGCTTTTTTGAAAGTAAAAATGATAAAACTACCATTATGGTATAACAAATTAAGTGTCCCCAGGCAGAGGCGACATATCCGTATTTTGGTATAAAAAGGACATTTATAGTTATTGTGATGAGTGCTCCGACGGCAACCAGCATGGCTCCAATCATCGTTTTATTGGTAAGTTTATACCAAATTGAAAGATTAAAAAAAACACCCATAATCAGATTTGCCATGAGGATGACAGGAACGATACCGACTCCTCCCCTAAAATCAATACCAATAAATAGTTTGAAAAAGTCTATATACAACATAACCCCCAGGAATATAAGCAGTCCCGGAAGAATAAAAAACATCAGAACATCGCCATACAATATCTTTGCATCTTTTTGTTGCGATTTTGAAAAGAAAAATGGTTCGGCAGCATATTTAAACATCTGAACATATAAAGTCATAAGTACAGCAATTTTATAATTGGCTCCATATATTCCCAACTGTGCCATCGGATTTTGCCCTTCTTCGATCAGATGTTTTAACAGAATCCTGTCAAGGGCTTCATTAATAGTTCCAGCAAGTCCAGCAATTAATAGAGGGTAGGCATATATAAGAATTTTTTTTAATAATTTCATATCAAAATAGCCTTTTGCCGCTGCCCATATTTCACTGGAGAGCAAAACTATCTTAAGAATTGAGGCCGTAAGATTTGAGATCAACACATACCCAACCCCTAAGTCGGGATTATATACCTTCATAACAAATTCTGAATCAGTATTCCTTGCACAATAGAAAAGAAAAAACCAATTCAAACCAATATTCAGAACTACTTCAGCAATCCTGATAAGGGCATATTTTAAAGGCTTATTCTGAAGTCGTATTCTCGCAAAAGGAATGGCCGTAAATGCATCAATGGCCACAATACATGCCAGCCATTTTATATACTGTGGTTCGGATCCATACCCCAATATTCCCGCAACAGGATGTATAAATGAAAACAGGACCAATATAAAAATTGATGATGTGGCAAAAACTGATAGGAGTGTGCTTGTATAGACAGCGTTTCGATTCTCCTGTTTATCATTGGTAGCAAACCTGAAAAAACCTGTCTCCATTCCATAGGTAAGGATGACCAGTAAAAAGACAACATACGCATATAACTCGGTAACAATACCATACTCTTCAGTTGCAAAAATCCTGGTATAAAAAGGTGTTAACAACAGGTAATTTAGCAATCGGGGGAGAACGATTCCCATTCCATAGACAGCTGTCTGACCGAAGAGTTGCTTTATTGGATTCACCGCTTGCTTACCAGGTTTTCGATTGCCTTATCAATGGTACCAAAAGTAAATACAAATCCAGCATCAAGCAGATTTTGGGGATAAACAGATTGTCCCTTTGTAACCAATACGGCACCCTCTCCCATGATTAGCTTCAACACAAATCGAGGAACTCTGAATATAGACGGTCTGTTAAGAATTTTACCCAACGCTTTTGTAAATTCCCTGTTGGTAACAGGAAATGGAGCAGTAAAGTTGTAAACCCCCTTATTGTTATAGATCATCAGGTATTCAAGGGCCCTGGTAACATCGTCTATATGAATAAAAGAATAGACCTGTTTTCCGGAAGCAAGAACTCCTCCCAGCCCCATTCTGAAAAGCCTCAACAGACGAGGCATTGCTCCCCCATCTTTACCCAACACCAATCCCAGACGAATGATTATCAGTTTCACATTCTTATCAACGGCATTTGCACTCTTCTCCCACTCTTTTACAACTTCTGCCAAAAAATCATCATTACAGGAATAGTCTGATTCAGTATGCTTTTTATCATATTCATACAATGCAATACCGGAATTGTTTATAAATAAATCGGGCTTTTTAGTCAGAGAATTAATCGCCTTCACCAGGTTATTCGTAACCTTTATCCGGCTATCATAAATATGCTTTTTGTTCTTTTTGGTCCATCGGCTCGAAACAGAAAAACCAGCACTGTTAATGACCACATCTGCCCCTGCTATTTTTTCTGCAAGTGACCTATAATCGCCGTACAATTCATCTCTGTTTACCAGTATGAAGGTGTGATCCGAAAATGTTTTCTTTATGTTTGATCCAATAAAACCTCTATGTCCTGACAGTGCAATGATCATATTTTATTAAATTAGCATGAAAACATTTTGAACGTATGGTGTGCTACGCAGGTACCAACCATCAAAATTAAGTAAAAATGAGAAGTATACTCTTAATACTGGTTTTTATTCTGGTAGTTCTTGCTGCCTGGTCACAAAAAACCGATGATATCCAAAATCAGTCCATTGTTATCGCTACTACTTTAGGGGATATTGAGATCGCACTTTATGATGATACCCCTTTACACAAGAAAAACATGATCAAATTGATCAGGGAAGGCTTTTATGATGACCAACTTTTTCACCGGGTAATAAAAAACTTCATGATCCAGGGGGGGGATCCTCATTCTGCCGGATCACCCAAAGGACAGCGTCTTGGTACCGGCGGACCAGGATACCGGATTCCTGCTGAATTTCGAGATCACTATTTTCATAAGAAGGGTGCGCTTGCTGCTGCCCGACAGGGAGATTCAGTAAATCCTGACAAGGAATCTTCCGGTTCACAATTTTATCTGGTCCATGGACAGGTATTCAATAAAGATCAACTCATGATGCTACAATCCTCGGGAAAACAATCACCATTCACCCCCGAACAGATTGAGGCTTATACTACCCTCGGGGGTGCGCCCCATTTGGATGGCTCTTATACAGTGTTTGGAGAGGTTACCAGGGGTTTGGATGTAATAGACTCTATTGCCGCTGTAAAAACCGATAATTACGACAGACCTGTTAAAGATGTTGTTTATACCATTCGGTTAAAGTAGCACTTACTGATTTTTATTACCTTTGTAGCCTTAAAGGCGGATCATGTTAGACAAAATTAAGAAGCTGTTTGTGGAGGCAAAATTATTCGATGCCACAACACCTGAATCTGTTGAAGAGTTTAGAATTGCATATCTTGGTAAAAAAGGCCATTTAAATGAGCTTTTTTTAGATTTCAAATCTGTTCCCTCCCATTCAAAACGAGAAGTGGGTCAGCAGATCAATGAACTGAAAAACTATGTGTCCGGGAAAGTTGAATCGCTGAAAAATAACCTGGAGCATTCCGAGGAGAAAGGTATTGTTCCTGATCTAACAGCACCCGGAAAATCGTTACCTACTGGATCCAGGCATCCTGTTTCGATAATAAGAAATCAGATTATTGGTATTTTTAATCGGCTGGGATACAATATCTCTGAGGGACCTGAAATTGAAGATGACTGGCATGTTTTTTCTGCCCTTAATTTTCCTCCTGAACATCCTGCCCGGGACATGCAGGATACGTTTTTTATCGAAAAGGATCCGGATGTCTTGCTCAGAACCCACACCTCATCCGTGCAGGTACGTGTTATGGAAAACAGCCAGCCACCCATCAGGACCATATCACCGGGCAGGGTTTTTAGAAATGAGGCCATTTCTGCCAGGGCGCATTGTATCTTTCATCAGATTGAGGGATTGTATATTGATAGAAATGTCTCTTTTGCCGACTTGAAGCAGACGCTGATGTTTTTTGCAAAAGAGTTATTTGGGAATGAGACCAGCACACGCTTTCGTCCTTCATTTTTCCCTTTCACAGAGCCCTCCGCAGAAATGGATATCAATTGTAAAATATGCAAAGGGGAAGGATGTAATGTATGTAAATACACCGGCTGGCTTGAAATTCTTGGCTGCGGAATGGTTCACACTAACGTTCTGGAATATTCAGGTATAGACAGTGCTAAATATACAGGATTTGCATTTGGTATGGGCATTGAACGAATTGCCATGTTGAAATATGAGGTAAAAGATCTACGCCTGTATTTCGAAAATGATGCCCGTTTTCTCGAGCAGTTTTCAGCAGCTTTCTAAAGTTTATACAATTTTTCCGTTTATCTGTATTTCGTGATAAACAGGAAAAGAATCCTTGTAATTTGCGGAAACACCACAATACCTGTCTTTTGAAAGATCAACGGCTTTTTGGATTTTCTCCCCGGGTAGATTTTCTCCGGCGAATTTATAGATAACTTTCATAGAGGTATATGGTTTAGGAAACTCTTCGTCCATCTCAGCATCAATACCAATACTCAAAGAATCATATTCAACCCTCATTTTCCTTAATATTGAAACAACATCCATACCGGTACATCCTGCCAGTGCTAACATCATCAACCCTTTTGGCCTGGGACCTGTATCTTTACCTCCTACTGATTCGCCTGCATCTATATAGAATTTATGACCATTGAGTTCTGTTTCAAAAGCCATTCCTCCTAAAAAATCCAATTCCAATTTTTGCTTCATATGTATTAATTTTTTATTTAACTTCTTGATATAAAATAATATAAATATTGTTCTAACTACAAGTGAGTTATTCGGCCTCCTTCGTCGGCCTCATGAGCTCCACTTCGTTCCGGTTGTTGCCTCGCATAATAAAATATTTTCTATCCATTTATTTATTGATACTTATATACTCTAATATATCAAATGAAAAACAAATTTGTTCAAAGATATTGTACTGGCAAGAAACGATAAATATCATTTGCTATAATGAACAGAAACAGGTTCTGTCTGCTATCTCAAAGAAATCTCAATCTTTTAGGCTGTACTGCATTCGTAAACAATATCTAAAATAAAAATCCCGGAAAATCCAGGATTCATTTAGTAATATTTTCTTTTGACATAGGTAATATTACTCCACGTATTTGTTAAGAAGGATGTGGCCGAAAAGCCCGATAACGACAAGAATCAAACTGATAACCAATTTTACATTTGTCTGGCTTTCAAAAAAAACAGCAATACTTAAAATTACTACACCTAGAAGAATAGATATGAGACCCATATTTTTAAGTAGATCTTTCATCGATTTTAATTCTATTATTTTTCATGTCAAATATAATACAAAATATCAAAACAAAAGGCTTTGATCCTCTTTATATTTGCCGAGATGTTTATATGCAATTTCCGTTGCTTCACGTCCTCTTGGTGTTCGTTTAATATAACCCTCCTTGATAAGAAATGGCTCATACACTTCCTCAATCGTCCCGGCTTCTTCACCAACGGCTGTAGCAATGGTTGTAATACCCACTGGTCCCCCTTTGAATTTTTCGATGATCGTTAACAATATTTTATTATCCATCTCATCGAGTCCGGATTTATCAATATTCAGAGCTTCAAGTCCGTATTGTGTTATTTCCAGATCAATGATTCCTGACCCTTTTACCTGTGCAAAATCCCTAATTCTTCTCAACAGTGCATTAGCAATACGGGGTGTTCCCCGGCTTCTTGATGCAATCTCATTTGCAGCCCTGGCTTCTATCTCAACCTTCAGTATAGAGGAAGAGCGATTTACGATTCCGGTAAGAATTTCATAATCATAATATTCCAGAAGAGAATTAATACCAAAACGGGCCCTTAAAGGACCTGTGAGTAAACCGGATCTGGTTGTTGCTCCAATCAGCGTAAACGGATTCAATTTAATCTGAACCGATCTGGCAGAGGGTCCTTTGTCTATCATAATATCGATTTTATAATCCTCCATTGCCGAATATAGATACTCTTCAACAATAGGAGATAGCCGGTGAATCTCATCAATAAAAAGAACATCGCCCACCTCCAATCCTGTGAGTAATCCGGCAAGATCTCCCGGCTTATCCAGTACTGGTCCTGATGTTGTTTTAATACCAACCGCCAGTTCGTTCGCAATAATATTTGCCAGGGTCGTCTTCCCTAATCCCGGAGGTCCATGCAAGAGAACATGATCGAGTGCTTCATTTCTTATGCTTGCGGCCTGAACGAATACTTTCAGATTATCGGTGATTTTCTTCTGCCCACTAAAATCTTCAAATGTCAAGGGTCTCAATTGACGGTCAAGTTCCTTGTCTGTTCCTGTCAGCGGTTCTTCCCTGAAATCAAAATCCTCTTTATTCTCCATCTAGCTGATTATTTTTATATCTCTTTCAGGTAGACGAATTCTGATTCCGTCTATCCTTATTTCCTTATTATCCCTATAAACAATTGATATGAGAACATTACCCAACTCATCATATTTTCTCCAAATTCTATCCCTTAAACCTGAACTGTAAAACTGTTCTTCCTGAATATTTTCATTTCTATAGTAATAAAATTGTTTTCCCTCGGGAAGACCGCGAACATAGTTGCCTTCAAATTTCCTGGAACCATCCTCATAATAATAGATCCATTTTCCCTCACGTAATCCGGAAATATAATTTCCAACCTCTTTGTGATCACCTACAATATGAACCCATTCCCCATCCTTTTCCCCATTGATATAATTTCCTGAAGCAATGATATTACCTGATCTGTCATATTCAACCGCATAGCCATCCTCCAGGCCATTGAAATAATTTTCTTCCCTCCACACTTCTCCTGTTTCATAATACCATATCCATTCACTATCATATCGACCATTGAGAAACCGTCCTGTTTGCTCAACTTTTCCGTTTTTAAAATAATATACCCACTGACCGCTTTTTCGGTTATTGGCGTAATTTCCTTTGGCCTTTATCTCTCCGCTGATATAAAAATCTTTCCATTCACCTCTTCGTCTACCCTGTTCATCAACAATACCTTCTGCAACTCTTTCTCCCTTTTGATTATACACATATGCATTAATTACAGCACCTGTTGTGTCAAAAAAACGATGTATCCCTATTGGAATTTCATCCCGGTAGCCTCCGGAAAAAATTATTCTTCCCTCATCATCAAAGTTTCTTCTAAAATCAATAATCTCTTTTGCCTCTTCGTCTATCTCTTCAACAATGGCTCCTCTTTCATATCTTAGTGTTTGCACCAAAATTCCATTGTTATCAAACTCCCTGTAGTAGCCATGCAACTCATCGTCCAGATAGTTTTCCTCTTTTTTTACAGAACCATCGGTATGGAAAGTTTTATAGGTTCCCTGTCTCCTTCCTTCTGAATCGGTTCTGTTGATTCTCTCCATAGCAATCAGGTAATTGTCGTTGTATTGTTTCAAGGCAATAACCGTACTATCTCTATTATATTCTTTTGAATATCCCTGTCTCTTACCAGCAGAAAAGAACAGGTTTTTTTTCAATTCACCAGTATTATAATAATAATATGAATTTCCCTCTTTTTTATCATTAATATATAACTCTTTAGATATCAAAGTTCTCTTACCGGGTAGTTCAGGATTATTATAATCATAAGTATAGGTATATCCACTTCTTTTTCCTAGTTGATAATTTATTACCTTCACGAGTTCTCCGGAATGGTTATAGAATTTCCACGTGCTGTCAAGTAAGAAGTTCGTTCTTTTTCCCTCAGATTTCAATATACCGGTAACATAATAGGTTTTCCAGTATCCATCGGGTTTACCATCCCTTACAATTCCTTCACTTGAAACTTGTCCGTTCGGATAGTATATTTTTACCGGTCCATCTTTATGATCCAACTGGGCTTTTGCTATTTCCGGATAAAGAACTAACATAAAGAAGAATAGTTGGTATAAGTAAAATAATATTTTTCTTTGAATATTCAAGTTTCTATATTCCAAGTTTATCTGATATTTCCAGCATCCGCCTGATTGAAACCTCTGCTTTTTTCATTAATAGATGATCCAGGACCACCTCCGGTTGCTCATATTTAAGTGTATTATAAATTTTATTCAAATTTATCAATTTCATGTATTTACAATCGTTACACGCACATGTCGAGTCTTTTGGAGGAGCAGGAACGAAACGCTTGAGAGGACTGGCCAACCTCATTTGATGAATGATACCGGATTCAGTAGCTACAATATATGTCATGGCACTGTCCTCTCTGCTAAATTGAAGAAGAGAAGAGGTTGACCCCACGTGATCCGCTACAATTCTTATTGGCTTTTCACACTCCGGATGAGCGATAATTTTTGCATCGCTGTAATCATTTTTTAATTCAAGAATCTTTTCCAAACTAAACTCCTCATGAACATGACAGGCCCCATCCCAAATAACCATCTCTTTTCCTGTAATGCTTTGTATATAATTACCAAGATTACGGTCAGGCGCAAAAATTATTTTTTCGTCTTTCGGAAGACTATTAACAATATGAATTGCGTTGGTTGAAGTACATGCAATATCAGTCATCGCTTTTATTTCTGCCGTTGTATTTACATATGATATTACCGTATGATCCGGATATTTTTTTAAAAACTCAGCAAAATCTTTCGGTGGACATGAATCTGCCAATGAGCAACCTGCATTCATATCAGGAATAAGCACCTTTTTACCCGGGGACAGAATTTTTGCGGTTTCAGCCATAAAATGAACTCCGGCAAATATAATAATATCAGCTTCAGTGTTTGCTGCCTTTCTGGAGAGATCAAGGCTATCCCCCACAAAGTCGGATATATCCTGTACTTCACTTTCCTGATAGTAATGTGCAAGAATTACAGCATTTTTTTCTTTACACATTCGCTTTATCTCTTCAACAATATTGATAGCTGTAGAGATATTTTCATCAATATATCCTTTATCTATTTTTATCTTTTCAACAATTCCCATAAAAACAATATTATTAAAAAATTATTTAAAATCTATTATAATGATGATGATATCCGGTTAATCGTGTTTAAAAAAAAATTACGCATGTTACTGAAAAGTGTTATTCATATCAAAGCAACAAATATTCAACAATTGTTAGCTATACTATGTTTTGAAAATCTGTAAATTAGAATGCATCTACAATTATTGTTAATAGAGCATTGTTTAAAAATAATCGTTCATGAATGATGGTTCAGATGTTTATATCCTGTTTAATTTTTAAAATAAATAGAGGTTATTTTTTGGTTGAATTATCAGGAAAAATAATATACAGGAACGAATCTAAAAAACAAAAGATTTTTTTTGATTTACAGTAAAAAGCAATTAACAACAAATTAACACTATTTTTGTTAAAACTATACTTATAAATTCAGTTGTTTATATTATTTTCAAATGTAACTATGAATACCAAAACAACCATATTATTGGCCAGCGACCATGCAGGATTTCAACTAAAAAATGTTCTTATGCAACATTTGGAATCAAAGGGGATAGAAACGGTGGATTTGGGAGCCGACAGTGATGAAGCTTCCGATTATCCGGATTTTGGACATAAAATTGGAAAGCTTATTTCCGAAGGGAGATATGAGAAAGGTATTTCCGTTTGTGGTACAGGTAACGGAATAAATATGACGGCAAATAAATACCGGGGAGTAAGGGGAGCGTTATGTTGGAATGAGAAGATTGCGGAATTGGCTGGCAGCCATAACGATGCCAACCTATGTGCCCTGCCTGCAAGGTTTATTTCTTCAGAACAGGCAATTAAAATTGTGGATGCTTTTCTTAACTCTCGTTTTGATGGAGGGCGACACAAGCGGCGGATAGAGAAAATAGATATATAAGATATGTTATCCAACACATGTAAATATGCTATAAGGGCTGTAGTTTACCTTTCAGTTTATTCTACGGAGCAAAAAAAAATAGGGATCAAAGAGATTTCCGCGGCACTGGATATTCCTTCCCCTTTTCTTAGTAAGATTTTGCAGACTATGGCAAGAAAGAAAATTCTTCATTCGATTAAAGGGCCTCATGGCGGTTTTAGTCTGGGTCGGCCAGCAGCAGATATTTCAATAATGGATATTGTTGAAATTATTGATGGAACTGATATTTTTGACACCTGCCTGGTGAGAACGACACACTGTTCGGACGAGGAGCCTTGTGGTATTCATGATAAAATTACCGCTATCAGAAAAGAGACCAAAGCATTCTTCATCAATCAAACCATAGAAGATTTGTCTACCGAATTCAAAAGGGACAAAGGCAGGATCAGGATTTGACCTTTTTTATCCAAAGAATAAATAATGCTGCAATAAGGATACCAAATAAGTTTGCCAGAACATCATTCATCTCGCAGGATCTATATGCTACAAGGTAATGCTGAATGATCTCCATAAGTATTGAATATAAAAAAACACCGAGCAGTATCAGGAAATAGGGAAGATAGCTCAACGGTTTCAGTTTAAAGTACTCATATAGAGAAAGCATGGCAAGCAGACCATACATAATCCCATGAATCAGTTTATCCATCCCTTTGAAAAAAAAACCTGGCGCTTCTTCACTGATTCCTGTAGGAATAACAGTTAATATTAATATGAACAGGGCAAAAAGAGCCGTAAGCAAAAATCCGCGTTTGCTTTTTTTATCCATCCCCTCTATTTCTTTATACCTTCAAAAATTCTTTAATCAATATAACTGATTTTAGCTAATTAAATTGAATGCAAAGATATATTTTATTATATTCCGAAACTCAGTAATTGATTAAAGCGCAACTCACTTAAGAGATTTACCAGGGAATGCCCATGCATTTTATTGAAGACGTGTTAGAAGCAGAACAACTCAGGGAACTATCAAACACCTTGATCGTAAATGTGTTAAGACAAAGATAACATGGCTGGATTATATATACATGTGCCGTTTTGCAGGCAGGCTTGCAGGTATTGTGATTTTTATTTTACCGTTAGTCTGAAATACCGTGACGAATTTGTAAACGCACTGTTAAAGGAAATATCGTATAGGAAAAATTATATTTTTAGGGATACAATCAGCACGATATACCTTGGAGGAGGCACACCCTCGGTGCTATCCAAAAAGCAGTTAGACAGGATTATGGGCAGGGTTATACGGGATTATTCCATTGATGGAGATGCAGAGATTACAATAGAGGCGAATCCCGATGACCTTACGGGGGAATCTATTGATTTTCTGAGAGGGGAGGGTTTTAACAGGCTTAGTATTGGCATACAATCGTTTCAGGAAAAGAACCTTGAATTGATGCGAAGGTCCCATAATGCAAAGCAGGCAAAGGAGTGTATAGGGCTGGCACAAAGCAAGGGCTTTGAGAACATCAGTATAGATCTTATTTATGGATTGCCAGGGCTTTCCCTGTCTGAGTGGGAGGAAACCGTAGGGATAGCGATGGAACAGCCCATTACGCATATTTCTGCATATCATCTTACCTATGAACCGGGTACTGTTTTTCATCATTGGAAAAAAAAAGGCAGACTAAACGAAGTACCGGAGCAGATAAGCATAGACCAGTATTATTCGCTCAGAAAGCTAACAGGGGAAGCAGGGTTTGAACATTATGAAATATCTAATTTTGCTCTAGAGGGGTTTCGCTCGAAACACAACAGTACTTATTGGACAGGGAAAAAATACCTGGGACTCGGACCTTCAGCGCATTCTTTTAACGGGAAGGAGCGATGCTGGAATGTTTCATCATTAAAACAGTACATTGAAAAGGTAAATTCCGGAGAAAAATTTACTGAATCGGAGATACTTACAACAAAAGATTCCTACCACGATTACCTGCTTACCTCACTAAGAACATCTGATGGCGCAGATACGGAATATATCCACAACCATTTTGGAGAGAAAATATTGACACATCTAATTGGAAGTGCAAAACCATTTATAGAAAGTGAAGACATCATTCTGGAAAAAGGAATACTCAGGATGACTCCCGGCGGTTGGTTGAGATCGGACCAGGTTATAGAAGCACTGATGCTTTATTGAATTTATAACGAAAACAGATCGCTGCCGATAAGGCGTCCTTCAGCATATAATTCAACGGAATATTCTCCAGGGACGATCTCTCCGTTATTGGTCCAGAAGATTGAGACAGGCAAATCTGTGTTCTCATAGGTTACAGTTCTTGAGGCTGAGACGGGAAGATCCTCCCCTCCTGCTTGAACCACCTCCATCTCCGGTGATTCCAGTGTAATTCCATCTGGCCTTACTAACCGGAGATAAATCGTTTTTTCTCCGGGAGAAGCCACAGAATTTGCACGAACGATAAAATCTGTTCTTATTTTATAAATGCTTTTGATTCTTCTCCTGGGCCTGTTTCTCTCATTGATCGGTTCAACGAAAATATCTGAGACCTGAAGAGAGGAGGCCAAATCTTTTATCTCTTCCAATTGGGCCTTATCAGTTTCAAGCCTGGTTTTTTCCGATTTTAACTGCTGTTCAGACCTTTTTAACTGTACATTTTCAGCCATTAGGGCCTGGTTGTGGGAATTAAGGGAATCGATCTGTACAATGTAACTCCTTAGCACGGAACGCAATGTTTCCATTTCGCGTTTATACATTCTTATTTTGTAGGCATCATCAGCCTGTATAGCGATCAACCTGTTAATCTTTTCCTGCTGAATAGCCATCTCTTCCTGAATACGTTTATTGTCCGTATTAAGAGAATCATATGATAAATAGATATTATGTAATTCACTCTCCAGGGAATCTTTTTCCATGGCAAAATAGATCCTGTTTTGCTCGAGTATTCTCTGTGTATTATCATAGTCTTTCTTCAAATCCACGAGCATGTACACCGAAACGCTTAACACCACAACCAATAATCCAATGACTCCATAGAGTACTCCTGTATTTATTTTTTTCTCAGCCATTATAATTTAAGTTAACAAGTACAAATATATGAATTAGACAGCAACCGCGGAACTCTTTTCAAAGACTGAAAACAACTTGGTTTTCGTGCAGATATTATATAGGTAATTGACTGTTTTGAAGGTGACCATAAGAATGGGATTAACATTTTAGCTTTGCTGAGCGCGTTAACTCCTTTTTTGTAAGCACTTTATATTATTACTTCTTACGACTATGGGGAACATCTTTTTCAGTTATACCAAACTTTTCATCAGATTCGAGATTTCCTGTGGGTTCAACATGAACCATGACATCATACACATTTTTTATATCCTCTTTAATTTTGTTTTCGACCTTTTTTGCTATGCCATGTGCCTCCATTACGCTCATTTCGGGGTCTACCTCAATATCCAGGTTGATCATGTACCGCGATCCGATTTTTCTGGCCCGTGTACGGTGTGGGTTATGAGCCCCTTCAACCTTTTTAATAGCCTCAAAAAGTTTATTGTAAAGATTGGGGTCATCAATTCCATCCATGAGATCTGTATTGGATTTAAGAAAAATTTTTATCGCTTCATACATAATGAATATGCTAATTATTAATGCGATAATTTTATCAATTACAGCGATCTGAAAAAAGATTGTTGTAAGCAATCCAAGCAGAACAGTAAAGGAGACCAGTATATCATTGCGCATATGGATACCCATGGTGACAAGCATATTGCTGTTTGTATTTTTCCCGATACTTTTTAAATACAGACTCAGCAAGATTTTTCCCAGCATTGAAAAGATGGTAACATAAATTGCAATCATCGCCGGAATGGTATTGACCTCCTGACTGATGAGTCGTTGAACAGCAGAAATGGCCAATTGGGCACCAGCCAAAAAGATCAGCATTGATAATACTTTCGTAGCTACCGTGTCGGCTTTAACATACCCATAGGAGAACTTTATATTAGGCGGTTTCTGTACCACCCTTGCAGCCACCAAAGTAACTATTGAACTGATAATATCGGCAGATGAATCAATACCATCTGCAATAACGGCGAAGCTGCCTGAGATAAAGCCAACTACCAGCTTAAGCAATGCCAGCAGAGCATTTCCTATAATGGAAACCCAGGATGCAAATACAATTTTATTTTTAAGATTTACCATTTTATAAAAACAATAACAGACTTAGGGCCATCACTGCCATTCCAGTCACGAAACCATAAATCGAATAATGGTGATGCCCATATTCTTCAGCAGTAGGAAGCAGTTCATCTATTGAAATAAATACCATAATGCCGGCTACAGATCCAAACATTACCCCGAATACTCCCGGGGGTATTTCTGAATTGGAAAAAAATATTGAAATAATGAAAAAGGCGAAGAGTGCTCCAACAGGTTCTGCCAGACCGGAGAGCATGGAGAGGAAGAAGCCTTTTTTCTTGCTCCCTGTTCCATATGAAATCGGTACCGATACAGCAATGCCTTCTGGAATATTATGAATGGCAATAGCAATAGCTACAGGGATGGCCAGTTCAGGCTCAGAGAGTCCCGCAAAGAAGGTGGCGACACCTTCCGGAAAATTGTGGATGGCAATGGCAATAGCGGTAAAGGATCCCATTCGGATAAGTTTGGGATCGCGTTTCTCAGAACCGTTTTTTACCTCCTCAATTCGCCTGACTTCATGGGGATTTTCATACGAAGGGATAAGTTTGTCAATCAAGCCGATAACCAGTACGCCTGCGAAAAAAGAGACCACTGTTAACCAGGCACCCTGGTAGGAACCATAAGTTTCCGATAATGAATCATTTGATTTTATGAGAATTTCCATAAATGACACATAAATCATTACCCCGGCAGAAAAACCCAGACTGGCAGAGAGGAAACGGGTATTCGTTTTCTTTGTGAAAAAGGCCAAAGCACTCCCGATGCCGGTGGAGAGGCCGGCAAAAATCGTTAATCCAAATGCAAACCAGAAGTTCCCTGTGTCCATGTAGGAAGTATAAGAAATTATAAAGAGATAAAATCTACAAGTATCACGGTACTATTTTTTTTCGACCTTCTTCTTTGGTTTCTTGGGTATAGGTGTTTTAGAAAAATATGAGGGTTTTCTTTTGGTATAAACAATCAATCCAATGCCTATTAGGATGAAGGGCAGACTTAGCATCTGTCCCATATTTAAGAACATGCCAACCTCAAAAGAAACCTGCTCGTTTTTTATGAATTCGATGAAGAACCGGGCCGAAAACAGCAGGATCAGGAATAATCCAAAAATAAATCCATCCCTTAATTCGTCCTTCTTTTTCATATAGAAAATGAAAAGAATTGCAAAAATAATCAGGTAGCTCAAGGCTTCATAAATCTGGGTAGGATGGCTGGGCAGGTTGGGGAGCAAGGATCCGGTTACAGGGTCGATTACTTTATCACGTACAAAAAGAAAAGCCCAGGGGACATCCGTAGCTCGTCCATATATCTCCGAATTGAACAGATTACCGGTTCGGATAAATGCTCCGGCTAACGGAACCACAATAACAAGCCGGTCCATCAGCCAAAGGAATGAGAGTCTGTGCTTTTTTATATAAAGCCAAATTGCCAGTAAAATACCAATAGCTGCACCGTGACTTGCCAGTCCGCCTTTCCATATTTTCAAGATCTCAAGAGGATTGCTTAAATAATAGGAGGGTTCATAGAACAGACAATGACCAAGTCTCGCTCCGGCAATCACTCCAATGGCAACATAGATAAGCAGCTGGTCGAGCATTTCTGCATCCAGCCTTTTAATGTTTAACGCTTTTGTAAATACCAGGTATCCCGAAAGAAATGCCATCGCAAACATAAGTCCATACCACCTGATTGACAGTGAACCGATGTTGAAAATCTCGGGATCAATATCCCAGGTTATATAATTCAATATCATAGCAAAAGATTTTTTTCGAGGGATAAAGCTACAAATAATATGTTATTCTTGATTACCGATAGCTGATTTTATATGATAGCATACTTTGAATACATATCTTTGTACATCCGAATGAAACCAATTAAGATCATATTGTGCTTACTGGTGAATACTTTGTTACTTATTGTATTCGGATGTGCACAGCAGGGGGCACCTACCGGAGGACCAAAGGATGAAGACCCTCCGGTTGTTCTAAAATCGACACCGGAAAATTACGCTACGAATTTTAACGCTAAAAAGATAACCATCACATTTGATGAGTATCTTGATATGGGCAATTTTACACAGGAACTGGTAGTTTCGCCACCGATGGAAGAGAAGCCAGAGATACGGCTCAGGAATAAGCAATTGATCATAGAATTTGAGGAGGATCTGAAAGAGAAAGTAACCTATACGTATAACTTTGGGGAAGGCATTAAGGATTTGAACGAAAAAAATGTACTTCTAAATTATGAATTTGTTTTTTCAACAGGCGATTACCTGGATTCCCTCTCTGTAAAAGGGACTTTGAAAAACGCATTTGATCTGTCAGTTCCGGAAACTCCGATCAATGTCATGCTGTACAGGGAGTTGGAAGATTCAATTCCTTTAAAACAGATACCGTACTATGTCGGAAGAGCTGATAAAGAGGGAAATTTTGCAGTAAATAATTTAAAGGATGGGATATACAAGATGTTTGTTCTGAAAGATGGGAACAGCAACTTTTTATTTGATATGCCGGATGAAAAAATTGCATTTCTGGATTCAAGCCTGACGATTGACGGGGAGTATTTCAGAAAGATTATGCTGGAGTCTGATGTTTATGATTCAACAGACCTTCAAATGAAGTCCCTGACCATTGATGTTGATACTGTGGGAATGAGTTCAGATTCTATTCAGATTTTGCTGGACTCACTGGAACAGGCGAAGCCGGATTTCAATGCACTGTATGTAGACTTGTATATGTTCACAGAGGAATCAAATAATCAATTTATCAGTGAATATAAGAGAGATGACAAAAGAAAGATAGAGCTGCTTTTCAACCTGCCACTTACAGATAGTTTTGCTTTTCAACCTGTTTTTCCTGGTACACTTTCCATGGATGATCTGATTTATGAATTTGGTCGGAACAGGGATTCACTGACTATCTGGATGGGGGATACAGTTGTTGCAGATTTGGATACCGTTCAACTCTCCTTTCAATATACAGTATACGACTCCATTGATAATCCTGTATCCAAAGTGGATACACTCCTGTTTTCCTACCGTGAGCGAACAACGAAAAGCAGGAAAGATGATAAGAAGAAGGTGAAAATGGAGTCTTTGCAAATATCAACAATCAGGAACAGGGCCAAACATGATATAAGAAGAGATTTGAATTTTACTATCAACGAGCCGTTGTTGAGCATCGAACCTGAATTATTCGGTCTGTTCATCATTCCCGATTCCATTGAAGTTCCGGTTGAAGTGGAACCATTTATTGACACAACCCACTTGCGGAGGGCAAAGATCAGTCATCCATGGAAAGAGGAGGGAAAATACAGAATTGTGCTCTATCCAGGTGCGATGACTAATATCTACGGAGTTACCAATGATACGACCGACCTTACATTTCAGATCCGACCACTTGCTGATTATGGCAGAATCAATCTTTCACTGGAAAATGTCAGCGACACCCTGATTATCCAGCTCTTCAAAAAAGACAAAATGACAAGGAGTCTTGAAATCTCCACCTCCGGGACATATCTTTTCGATTTCATTGATCCCGCTACATATCACATTAAAATCGTTCACGACCGAAACAGAAATGGAAAATGGGATACCGGAAATTACCTGAAGGGATTGCAACCGGAAAAAGTGGAATTTGTGCCACGTGAGCTAAAAATTCGGGCAAATTGGGACCACGATGTTGCTTATATAATCGGCACAAACAGTGATCCACCATCATCTGCTGAAGAGGATGAGGATGAGAAAGAGAAATTGTTGTTATAAGTTTTATTTAGCTCAATTCTTTCCAGATAAGCGCAGCAGCACCAAGAACAGCAATGTTCTTGTGTAAAAGCGCAGAGGGAAGAATATCGATTTTGTTCTGAAATACTTTAAGCAGGTTCTCCTCCATTGCTGCTTTTGTCGGTTTAAAAATCCAATCACCGGCTAAAGCAAGGCCACCAAAGAGAAATATTGCCTGCGGACTGATATGGGCAACCGTATCAGCCAGTGATTTTCCAAGCATTTTTCCAGTTTTTTTAAAAGCCTTCATTGCAATGGTGTCACCGTTATTGGCCGCCAGGGTAATCTGTTTTGAGTCCAGATCCTGAAAAGAAACTCCCCGAAAAACAGAATCATCGGTTTCCGTTGCAAGCATTTCGAATACAGTTCTTTTAATTCCCGAAGCGGACACGTACGTTTCAAGGCAGCCTTTTTTACCACAACCACAGGTACGTCCGTTTTCCCTTACGCATACATGACCCAACTCACCAGCAAAACCATCGTGTCCGTAAATAAGCCTGCCGTTTACTACCAAACCACTTCCAAGCCCAGTTCCCAGGGTGATCATCAGAAAATTATCCATCTTCTGTGCTGCGCCAAAAACCATCTCTCCGATGGCGGCAGCATTGGCATCGTTTGTAAGAGCCACCGGCAATTTGAAGGTAGAACCAAAGATGTCTGCAAAGGGGATTACACCCTTCCAGATAAGGTTAGGAGCATATTCAATATTCCCAGTGTAGTAATTAGCATTCGGGGCACCGATACCGATACCGAGAATTTTAAATTTATCCAATTTCTCACCAATGTCTTTGTGAAGAAGAGCGTGGATTGCCTCTGCAAAAGATTTGGGATCATCATATTTATCCGTTTCTATTGCATTATCGTAGAACAATTTCCCCGAGCGGTCTGTAATTCCCAGTTTCGTGTACGTACCTCCAATATCTATTCCGATTACTACCTCTTTTTTCATCCTGTTTATTGTAGACATTTATGTTTGTAAAAGTAAAACAAATAGTTTATTCCTTCAAGTGATGTTTTGTTGTTACAGTTTAGGCAGCTATCAGAGGGTTTTATAAAGAATTTTCCGATATTGACAATATCATACATATAATTACCTTTCATTGTGGAATTATTTTTAAATTAGCCGTATCAATAAAAACAAAACCCATGAAAAATTTCATTATACCGATCGATTTTTCCAAGGAATCGATTAATGGTCTTGAACTGGCTGTTCAGTTTTCTAAGGTTCGGGAGGTAAATTTGCAGATGGTCTATGTTATTACTTCAGTTTCTGATTACCATCCCAGTACCATCAGTGACGAGAAGAAATTTGCAGAAGAGCGCTTTAAAAAGTTAATTCTTGAATATGAACCAAGACTGGGAAACAATTCCAAACTGAGATATATTATCAAACAGGGAAAAGTATACAGGGAAATTGTAAATCAGGTAAATTCATATAAGGATGCCGTTGTTTGCGCATCAACACATGGGGCTTCAGGATTTGAGGAGTTGTTTGTGGGAAGCAATGCACTAAAAATAATGGCAGCCACAAACAAGCCGGTATTTGCTATCAGGAAAAGTCCGGTTCCTGCCAAAATAAAGAAAATAGTTGTTCCTATTAAGCTTCATCCCGACACGCGGCAAAAATTGCCTGCTACAGCAGAAGTTGCAAAATTATTTGGAGCAGAGGTACATGTTGTCGGAATATCGACAAAGAATAACAAGCGGGATATTAATCGGATCCAGTCTTATTGTGATCAGTCAGTAGGATTTTTAAAAAGCAGAAAGGTTCATAGCGTTCAACATATGGTAACTGGTGATAGTCTGCCCATACTTACACTAAATTATGCCAATGCGGTTGATGCAGATATGATTATCATTATGGCGAGTTCAATTGATAAATGGAATGTGCTTTTCGGAAGTTATGCACAGCAGATGATGAACAAGTCGAAGGTCCCTCTGCTGTGTATTACACCCAGAGCGAAGCAGCTTCCAACAGGGTTTCGAACATTTGGCTAAGCGATAATTATGAGATCTGTAGTTATTGTTGCCGGCGGAACAGGATTGAGAATGCAGACTGAAACACCGAAGCAGTTCCTGGAGTTGGTGGGTAAGCCTGTTATTATCTGGACTATAGAAAAATTTTTGTCATTTGATCCTGAAATAAAAATTATACTGGTATTGCCGGAAAGTCATCTGATCGTATGGGAAAGTTTAAAAGCACGGTATAAATCAACACAAAATGTCATTGTAACTACAGGTGGTGCCACGAGGTTCCATTCGGTAATGAAAGGGCTGGCCAATGTTGGACAGGATGAGATCGTTGCTATTCATGATGCTGTAAGACCTTTGGTATCGCTTGAAACGTTGGAGCGTTGTTACAATGAGGCTGAAAAATCGGGCAGCGCAATTCCTGTAATTGATATTGAAGACTCATTGCGAAGCATTATTGGTTTGGGAAGCCATGTTCTTGACAGGAGTATAGTTAAAAGGGTACAAACACCACAGGTATTCCGGGCATTAAAGTTGCAGACCGCTTATGAACATTGCCTGGAACAGGGCCATAATGATGATGCATCTGTATTTGAATCCTATTATGGCCAGATTACCCTGGTGGAAGGTAATATTGAAAACATAAAAATTACATTTCCATCGGACATGAAAGTAGCTGAAGCGCTTTTGCTTGCGGAGGGATAATGATTTTTTGTTATTAACTTGCAGCCTGGTTGAAAAGGTGTACATGGCCGCAGCAAAGTATATTGTATTATTTATATGGATCCTATTTTTTTCGGCTCCTGCTATCGGTCAGGAGACGGATACCATTCCGCACAACAAACTATTTATCAATGATATAATTATTGAAGGAAACAAGATTACCCGGGACAATATTCTTTTACGCGAACTGGTCTTCTCCAGAGGCGATACAATCAAAAAAATGGAACTTATTCCGGCTATTACAAGAAGTCGTGATAATTTGCTCAACCTTTTTCTCTTTAATTTTGTTAACATGGAGGTGGAGCATTATCCCGGAAACAGAGCAAATGTGATCGTGGAAGTTCAGGAGCGCTGGTATATATGGCCAAATCCGATCTTTGAACATGGGGAAAGAAACCTGAGTACATTTTTGAAAGAGCCGGAATGGAGCAAATTGAATTACGGCATGTGGCTCAAATGGAATAACTTTCGTGGCAGGAATGAATTATTAAATGCAAGAATAAGGCTCGGATACAGGGAGCAATATATGCTCCAGTATGAAAAACCCAACCTCGGATTGAATGAAGACCATAAACTATTTCTTAGTTACAGTCTGAGCCGCCAGCGCCGTGTAAATTATGCAACTGAAAACAACAGACCGGTTTATTTCAGGGATGATGATAATTACGCATTGAGTACTACAGGAGCATTTGTGGCTTACGCGTATAGACCCCAGCTATATTCGGTTCATCGGATCAGGACACATTATGTCGACGACTGGATTAGTGATACTGTAGCAAAGCTAAACCCCGATTTTTTTGGAGAAGGACATACCCGTTACAGGTATTTTAAAATCGACTATGTCTTCAGATACGATATACGGGACTCAAAGATATACCCGTTGGAAGGAGTTGCCTACAAACTGAAATTCGAAAAGTATGGTTTGGGAATACTACAAGCATATCCATATGGGAACCTGGAAGCGGAAGCGGCGTTGTTTTATCACAAGAGGTTATCAAACCGGCTTTATTTGGCCAATGTTTCCAAGGGAAAAATATCTTCAAACAAGGATCTGCCACTCATTCACCAACAGAGGGCTTTTGGATACAGTGTTAACCTGACCGGTTATGATGATTTTGTAATTGATGGCACAGATTATGTTATTAACAAGCTTATTCTTAAATACCAGTTGGTAAAGCCCCAAACATTTTCCATTCCTTTTACTAATTTAGCTCAGTTTACCAAAGTACACTATGCTATTTACATCAATCTTCTGGGGGATTTGGGTTATGTAAACAGTCTGAATTTTAGCGGTTTATCGAATAATTTTATGGTTAACGAGCTTCAGTACAGTACAGGTATAGGGATTGACATTGTTACCTACTATGACAAGGTATTGGGCATTGAATATGCCATAAACAGATACGGTATGACGGGATTCTTTTTTCATGTTACAACACCGTTTTTTGATTGGTAAATAAATTGAAATTATGGCATTACAAAAATCACCCAGGGAGCAGTCGCTCATCATAGCTATCCTGGTTCTATCTGCTTATTTGGTTGGTTGTTTTATTATCCATGTCTTTGGGGAGCCGCAAAATGTATACTGGCAGGCAGGGCTTGGCATATTTCTTTTTCTGATAAGTTATTTATTTGTTCACAGGCTATTTTTGAATTATGTGGAAAAGCGACTCAATCCCATATATAAAACCATTCAGAATGTGACTCTTTCGAAGAGGAAAATCAGGAAAACGATTGATTCCAAAGGGTTTTCAGAAGATTTGGATAAAGAGGTAAAGACCTGGGCGAGCAGTCAGACCAATGAAATCAAACAGCTCAGGGAGATGGAAAGATACAGGAAGGATTTTTTGGGCAATGTTTCCCACGAACTCAAGACGCCCATTTTCAATATCCAGGGATATATATTAACGCTACTTGATGGAGGTATTGATGATCCGAAGATCAATACGCTCTACCTGAAAAGGGCAGAGAAGGCCGTGAACCGGATGATCTCCATTGTGGATGACCTGGTCTCCATGTCGAGGCTGGAATCCGGAGAGTTCAAACTCCAGATGGAGCGTTTCAATATTGTAAAGCTTGTGGAGGAGGTGTTTGAATCGCATGAGATGCTTGCTAAAAAATTCAAGATCAAACTGGAATTTGACGGAAGCTACAATAAACCGGTTAAGGTACTTGCAGACAAGAAGAGAATTACTGAAGTTCTTAATAATTTAATTGTGAACTCCATTAAATACGGAAATGCAAACGGAAAAACAAAGGTGGGTTTTGTGAATGCAGGAGAGACGATCATGGTCGATGTTACAGACAACGGAATCGGAATTACCGAAGAGGATCTGCCCAGAATTTTTGAAAGATTTTATCGTGTGGATAAAAGCCGGTCGCGCGATTCAGGTGGTACCGGCCTCGGTCTTGCCATTGTGAAACATATTATACAGGTCCACAACCAGTCCATCAATGTGAGAAGCGGAATGGGTAAAGGCACCTCATTTGTTTTTTCTCTCGATAAAGGCTAAGGGTCAATCCAGTTACCATGCTTTTTTATTACGCTGATCAGCTGATCTACAGCATCCCCGGCGTGGATGTTTTTCGCAATCGCCTCTTTCTCCTTGTAGATGGTAACAAGCCCCTTTCCCACTCCGACATATCCATAATCGGCGTCGGCCATCTTGCCCGGACCATTTACAACACATCCCATTACACCAATTTTTAAACCTTTCAAATGGGAAGTTTTTGCCTTCACCTCCTCCAGAACCGACTCAATATCGAATTTTGTTCTGCCACATGAGGGGCAGGCGATATATTCCGTTGAAGTGATCCTGTTCCGGGAGGCCTGAAGAATGCTAAATGAGAGGCGGCTGTTGAATTCCGGTGTCATGTCTGGATTTTCGATCCATATACCATCCAACAGCTGATCGACCAGCAGCAAGGCAAATTCACCGGCGGCACGGATCATAAAATGCTCTTCCTCTTTTTCAGAATACCTCTTCCTGAGAATTACCGGGGCGGATCCGCCCTGATTGAGATAGTCGATCATCCATTGCTTGACCTCTGCCAATTCATGGCGGCCAGCATCAAGTATGAGGATCACGTTCTGCTTTATCCCAACAATTTCACCGGGTTCGGTTTCCGGACCGGCAATCAGGAATCCGGGAACAGATAATAAAGTAGTACGATGATCTTCAAGAACATACTTTGATCCGTTATAGGAGAGTACCATGCGGTTGTTTTCTGTAGAGGCCGTGATATCCGGTACCAGGTTCCCAAAAACGCCTTCAGCCAAAACAACCACAGGAGGATTGGCACCTCCGATCCCCAATACTTCACGAGCCTTACTTTTGTTGAAATCAAAGGGATTCCAGGGGAGCTTACCCACCGGATCATAGGGCAGCAGTTCCGGTTTTTTAAATATACGGGTGATCGCAAGAGCCACCGGAATTTCGTTTTCCGGGGGTTCAGTAAGGCTCACCCGAATGGTGTCGCCAATGCCTTCGGCCAGCAGGGGGGCCATGCCAACCACCGACTTGATGCGACCGTCCATACCGTTGCCCGATTCGGTAACGCCCAGGTGGATAGGGTAACAGAGGTTCTCTTTTGCCATCTGCTTCTGCAGCAGACGGACAGCATGTATCATCAAAACGGAATTGCTCGATTTCAGCGAAACGACCACATGATGAAAATTCTCTTCGCGGCAGATCCTGAGGAATTCGAGGGACGACTCGACCATTCCTTCGGGTGTGTTGCCATAGCTCGACATGATCCTTTTTGAAAGGGAGCCGTGGTTGACGCCAATCCTGATTGTTGTATTGTGTTTTTTGCACTCATTGATAAGGGCAACAAACGCTGTCCTGTTCTCAGCGAGCCCTGCAAGAAACTGCTCCTCGCTGTAAATGGCCGGTCCCTGTTTTTTTTCTGTAAAATTGCCTGGGTTAATCCGTACTTTGTGACAAATCTGAGCGGCATTAAGGGCAATGTCCGACCGGAAATGAACATCCGCGACAACGGGTACTTTTCTGTAATTGGGAGGAAGAGCGTCGATGATTTTTCTCAGGGCCTCAACCTCCCTGAGACCCTGGGTGGTGAAGCGAACCATCTGTGACCCTGCATCGACGATCCTTTTGAACTGTTCCACACTGCCAGATAGGTCGGTGGTGGGGGTATTGGCCATCGACTGAACCACAACAGGTTGTCTGCCGCCCATCTTTAGGTCGCCGATACAAATTTCGGATGACCGGGGAAGCGGGTATGAATGTCTCTTTTTCATGCGTTAGCCGATTTCCCAGTCGAAGCCATCTTTGCGATCTTTGATAACGACCCCCATTTTTTGCAATGTGTCGCGAATCTGATCGGACGTTTCATAATCCTTTCGCTCTTTCGCCGCTTGCCTGAGCCGAAGCACATAACCGATCAACTGCTCTGTAATCGCACTGTCTGATCTGCCAGATGACTCGGGTGTTAAGCCGAGTATATCGTAAACATAGGTTGTATAGATCTTTTTCAGAAGATCCAGGTTCTCCACATCGGTCTTGATTCGTTTTTCATGCAATGAGTTGATCATTCTGACCCCATCGTAAAGCGTGGAGATCATCAGGGGGGTATTCAGGTCATCTTTCATGGCAGCTTCGCACTTCTCCTGTAGCTCAGCAGCATTTACTACTCCGTTTTTGTCAGCTTCGATTTTATTCAGGATTCTGATCGCGTTATGCAACCGGTGTAACCCCTTTTCGGAGGCGGCAATTGCATCGTTCGAAAAATCGAGCGTGCTGCGGTAGTGGGCCTGGAGAATGAAGAAGCGGATGGTCATCGGATCAAATGACTTTTTCAGCAATTGATGGTCACCGGTAAAGAGTTGGTCGAGGGTGATAAAATTCCCGAGCGAGCGGCCCATCTTCTGCCCGTTGATGGTAATCATGTTATTGTGCATCCAATACCGTACCTTCTCTTTCCCATATCCGGCCACATTCTGTGCGATCTCACATTCATGATGAGGAAAGAGCAGGTCCATTCCGCCGCCATGGATATCGATGGTTTCTCCCAGGTATTTCGCGCTCATGGCTGAACACTCCAGGTGCCATCCCGGGAATCCTTTGCTCCATTCCGACGGCCACTGCATGATATGTTCCGGTCCTGCCTTTTTCCAAAGAGCAAAATCCAACGGGCTCTTTTTTTCAGATTGCGTTTTTAGGTTTCGTGTATTTGCCAGAAGATCGTCTGTTTTTCTTCCTGAAAGTTTTCCATAGGCGTGTTTTTCGGAGTATTTAGCCACATCAAAGTAGACGGATCCGTTCACCTCATATCCATATCCGGCATCAATAATCTTCGTTACCAGCTCCTGCTGCTCGATGATATGTCCGCTGGCTCGTGGTTCAATGCTGGGGGAGAGCACACCCAGTTCGCGCATATTCTTGTGGTAGGCGTTCATAAAGCGCTGCACCACCTCCATGGGTTCCAGCTGTTCGAGGCGCGCCTTCTTCCCGATCTTGTCTTCGCCTTCGTCGGCATCGTTCTCGAGATGACCGACATCCGTGATATTTCTGACGTACCTGACCTTGTATCCGAGATGTGACAATACTCTGTAGAGCAGATCGAAAGTGATGGCCTGTCGTGCATGACCAAGGTGCGCGTCGCCGTAAACAGTTGGACCACAAGCATAAAGCCCCACAAAAGGAGGGTTGGATGGTTCGAAGGTCTCTTTTTTGCGGGAGAGGGTATTGTATATCTGCAGGTTATTTTTCATAAGTATATGAATTAGAAAGCATAAAATTAGTAATTTTAAAGCTAACCTTTTGCCCGGTAAGGCAATCCTCTTAATTTTATTATCCGGGAACGATAAAAACAGAAACAAATAGTACGATGGGAAGAAGAACATCAAACCAGAGAAAAGGAAAGTATACCATCGATAAAGCGATGACACAATCCATGGGGGTCTTTACGAGGAACCCCAGAAAATTGTTTAACTACAAGCAGCTTGCCAAGCAGTTGCTGATCAATGATCAGGGCGATCGCGACATGATCAACAACGCACTGCACAACCTGGCTGAGCAGGGATTGCTGGAGCAGCCGGAAAAAGGAAAGTTTCGGTTGAAGGAGCGCGCAGGGTATGTGAATGGAACCATTGATATGACCCAGCACGGATATGCGTTCCTGGTTTCGGATGAGATCGAGCAGGATGTGTTTATATCACGTTCGAACATGGGAAGGGCGCTTGACGGTGACCTGGTGAAGGTGCATATCTATCCCAAAAAGAAAAATGACAACCGCTTGTCGGGAGAGGTGATCGAGGTGATTGAGCGGGCGCGTGAAACATTTGTGGGGATTGTTGAGGTGTCGAAGAACTATGCATTCCTGTTGCCCGACAGCGGGAAGATGCCCTTTGATATTTTTATTGCCCACGATAAACTGAATGGCGCGGAGCATGGACAGAAGGCGATCGCGAAGATCACCGACTGGCCGGAGAAGGTGAAGAATCCGTTTGGAGAGATTGTTGAGGTATTGGGATTTCCGGGTGAGAATGATACGGAGATGCACTCCATTCTTGCAGAATTTGAACTTCCCATTAAGTTTGCTCCGGAGGTGGAGGCAGCTGCAGAGAGAATACCGGTTGATATCACCGCCGCGGAGATTAAGCGCCGCAGGGATATGAGAGGCGTTCCCACGTTTACTATTGATCCGGCAGATGCCAAGGACTTTGACGATGCTTTGTCGATCAGAAAGTTGAAGAACGGTAACTATGAGGCAGGTATTCATATTGCCGATGTGGCCCACTATGTGGAGAAGGGGTCGATCATTGAAGAGGAGGCTTATGAGCGGGCCACCTCGGTGTACCTGGTCGACCGGGTGGTGCCGATGCTGCCCGAGAAGCTGTCGAACAATGTCTGTTCGCTGAGACCCAATGAAGATAAACTGTGTTTTTCTGCTGTTCTGGAAATCACCCCGGAAGCCAGGGTGGTGAATGAGTGGTTTGGAAGAACGGTGATCAATTCCGACCGGCGGTTTGATTATGATGAGGCGCAGCAGATCATTGAGACCGGAGATGGAGAGATGAAAGAGGAAGTTTTGTTGTTTCATAACCTGGCCGTTATATTGAGGGAAAGGAGACACAAGGAGGGGTCCATTAATTTTGAACGGGATGAAGTGAAGTTTAATTTGGATGAAGATGGCAAGCCGCTGGGGGTCTATTTCAAGGTTCAGAAAGAGGCCAACCACCTGGTAGAGGAGTTCATGTTGCTGGCGAACCGCCGTGTAGCCGAGTATGCCAGCAGGGGAGGAAAATATGAGAAGGAGCTATCTCCGGAGGAACGTAAATCGGGCAGGAGGAAGGGAAAAACATTTGTATACAGGATCCATGACCTGCCCGATTCTGAAAAGCTGGAATCCTTTACGGCATTTATCAGGAAGTTGGGATATGAGCTGCAGATGGGTGATAACCAGCGGGTGGCAAAATCGATGAATAGTCTGTTGAATGGGATCAAGGGAAAAAAGGAGCAGCATGTGATTGAAAATCTGGCGCTGAGGTCGATGGCAAAGGCGAGGTATTCAACCAACAATATTGGTCATTACGGACTCGCTTTTAAGGACTATTCGCATTTCACCTCTCCCATCAGACGATATCCCGACCTGATGGTACACCGGTTGCTGGCCCATTATTTAGAGGGGGGGGAGTCTAAGAATGCAGACAAATATGAGAGCCGGTGCGACCACTCCTCGGAGATGGAGAGAAAGGCGGTTGAAGCAGAGCGGGCCTCTATCAAATACAAGCAGGTTGAATTCATGCAGGATAAGGTGGGAGAGGAGTTTGACGGTGTGATCTCGGGACTTACCGATTGGGGGATCTATGTTGAGATTGTGGAGAATAAATGTGAGGGGATGATTTCATTGCAGGGATTGGTGGATGATTTTTATGAATTCGATGAAGATGATTATAAAATTATCGGCAGGCATTCTGGCAGGGAGTTTCAGATAGGCGATGAGATAAAGATCGAAGTAACAAATGCCAATTTGTCGAAGCGTCAGCTCGACTTTAAACTGGTGGAAGAAGATGATGCAGTGAACAGATAGTTGGATCGTTTGTATATAATTTGAGACGGGTAATAATTAAAACTCGTTGCAAGGTGAATGGTATACCTTTACGTTGAGCGATGGGTTGGATACAGCAATCATTCGGATATGGTAGTAGTAAAATCGAAGGTCAGGGCCGAAATTGTTCAGGTTGCACGTAAAGTGTTTACCAGGAACGGGTACAGGGGCACTACCATGGATGAGATTGCCCTTTGCTCGAAAATGGGTAAGAGCTCTTTGTATTATTATTACAGGAGCAAGGAGGAGATTTTTGAAGCGGTCGTTGTAAGAGAGGCCCAGGAGTTGAAGAGGCAGTTATACAAGGTTATTAATACCGGTAAATCTCCCATAGACCGTTTGAAAGATTATATCATGTTCAGGTTGTATCATGTAAAAACAGTAACAAACTTTTACGCGGTACTGAAGGAAGACTACCTGGAGCAGATGCAGTTCGTGAAACGGGTAAGAAAGAAATTTGAAGAGGAGGAGTATAAAATGGTATATGATATTCTCGACAGGGGTATCAACGAAGGGGCGTTTGTGATTAAGCGACCTGATATAGGCGCCATTGCCTTCACCACTATGCTGAAAGGACTTGAACTTCCCCTGTTTTTGAATGAATACAGCCGCTCGGAAAAAGAAAAGTTGCTTGATGAGCTGATAAAAGTATTTTTCTATGGTATAGTAAAGAGGGAGGAGTGATTACAACTCCTGGTTTACTTGTTTGCTGAGCCAGTTGGGTCGGTCGGTGGTTATGGCCGATACACCGGCATTGATCATTGTTGTATATTTGCAGAAGAAAAATAAAAAATTGCTATCTCATGAAAATCAATTTTTTTAAACGTCTGAGGAGTTTCTTCCGGACAACTTTTATCGGGGGATTGGTGGCGCTTCTCCCCATTACCCTGGTAATAATATTGTTTCGGTGGATTATCGGACTTATTGAACGTACCATCGGACCATTGATCGACCTGGTTGTTGAAACAGATTCCCAGCTGTATATCTTCGGCCTGTATGTTTCAGCAATCGTTGCAATTATTATGATTTTCTTTTCAATCGGATTGATTATCAAAACGCGGTGGGGAAGATTTCTTAATCATCAGCTGGAGCAGAAATACCTGAACAGGATTCCTGGGTATAAAATTGCCCGGGAGACGGTTGGACAGTTTTTCGGAAAGAACAGATCGTTCTTCAAAGAGGTGGTTATTTGTGATCTGTTTAATTCCGGTACACTCATGACAGGTTTTATTACAGATGACCAGGGAGATATTATCACAGTCTTTGTTCCTACCGGGCCGAATCCAACATCCGGCAATATTTATCATGTTCCCAGGGACAAGATTCTGCGTTCAAATGCTACAGTCGAGACAGGAATGAAGTCGATTATCAGTTGCGGGGCCGGGTCGTCGAATGTGTTCAGTGAAATTAAAAGGGAATAATTGGCAGCAATACTCTTTAATTATTTAGGGGCAGTGATTTTAATTTTTGTCTTAGGTGTATCTGTTTTTTCAGATGACGGCTCACTTTCTTCTTCGATTTCTTGCATGAACTCAAAGTATTTTCGTTGTCTGAACAGCAGGATCACAACAGCTATGGATATGCTGGCATCGGCAATATTGAATACCGGTCTGAAAAAGGTAAAGGATTGTCCACCTATACTCGGAAACCAGTTGGGATAGACCCCATTAATAATTGGGAAGTAAAACATATCCACCACCTTGCCATGAAGAAACGTTTCGTATCCGCCACTTTCAGGAAATACAATGGCCGGTTCATAGGAGCTGCTTTCGCTGAAGATCATCCCGTAAAAAGCGGAATCAATCATATTGCCTATGGCGCCGGCCAGGATAAGCGACATGGTAATCAACAGCCCGGCATGTGCCTTTAGTTTTATAAGATGACGCAGGTAAAAACTGATCGCAACAATGGCCACCAGCCTAAACAGACTTAACATGATCTTTCCGTAATTACCTGGCAGGTTCATCCCAAAAGCCATTCCTTTATTCTCCACGAAATGTATAATGAACCAGTTGCCAAATACCGGGTTTTGCTCATAGAGCGTCATATTGGTTTTGACAATGACCTTTATCACCTGATCGACGATCAGGATCACAAGAATAATAAGGATACATTTAAGGGATCTGGACATGATGTTATGTCTTGTCAGGAGTTGTACAAACAGTTTTCATGAAATGGATCATTTCATTCGGTTTCTGCCGGACTACTGTTTTGATTTCGCCTCCATACTCAGGGTAGCGTGCGGAACAGCACGAAGTCTCTCCTTGGCGATAAGCTTACCTGTTTCCCGGCAGATCCCATAGGTTTTGTTTTCAATCCTGATAAGGGCTCCCTGTAGATGTTGAATAAATTTATGTTGCCGCTGTGCGAGCCTTCCAGCCTCTTCTTTTGACAATGTTGCAGCGCCCTCTTCCAGCACTTTGAATGTTGGTGATGTATCCTGGGTATCGTTACTTTCACTTTGCGTAATGGCAGATTTCAAAATTTCGTAATCTTCCCTGGCTTTATCGAGCTTCTTATTGATCAGTTCCTTGAACTCCATCAGCTCCTCATCTGAATATCTTGTTTTCTCCGCCATGGTTTCTGGTTTTTAATTTGCTTAAATATACTAAATATTTCAATGTACTCATATTTTTTCGATCCGGTTGAAAGTTAAAAAATCACCTTTCAGATTTTACAACCCTGATCTTCAATTTTATCTTCTCGTCGATCTCTATCTTCCGGCTGTCATTGTTGTCCAGCTGATTTGTAAAATCAATGTTTTCAGCAAGTGTCTGGGCGCTTATGTAATTGCCAAAACTCTCCACAACATCGGCAAGGGTGTCATGATGTTCTATAACAATATTTACCTTATCGGTCACATCGAAGTTGCTTTCCTTTCTGATGTTTTGTATTCTGTTCACCAATTCGCGGGCGATTCCTTCTGAGCGCAGTTCATCGGTGATGGTAATATCTAGCGCAACGGTAAGAGGACCTTCTGTTGCTACAAGCCATCCGGGAATATCTTCAGAGGCGATTTCAACATCCTCCATTCCGAGAGTGATCGTTTCACCTTCAATTTGAAGATCAATTTTTCCCTGTTTCTCCAAGGTAATGATATCATGCTGGTTCATCCGTCCCACAGCCGCAGTAACCTGCTTCATCTGCTTTCCGTATTTTGGTCCGAGTGTCTTGAAATTGGGTTTGATCTTTTTCACAAGCACACCTTCTGATTCATCGATATATTCAATGTCCTTAATATTCAGCTCATTAAGAACAAGGTCCTTTACACGTTCCAGCTTGTCACGGAATTGGCTGTTTAGCACGGGAACCATGATCTTGTTCAGCGGTTGCCTGACCTTTATATTCACTTTACGGCGCAGTCCAAGGACCATGGAGGTAATGGTTTGTGCAATATTCATGCGCTCTTCGAGATCGCGTTCGATCAGAGGCTCATCGTGGGAAGGAAATTTTACCAGATGCACCGAAGGTTCGTCGAACCTACCTGTAACACCATTGAGATCCCTGAACAGTTTTTCCATATAGAACGGAGCCAACGGAGCGGCCAGCCTGGCCGTGGTTTCGAGGCACATATAAAGTGTCTGGTAAGCTGCGAGTTTGTCCGTATCAAATTCGCCGCCCCAGTATCTTTTGCGGTTAAGTCTGACATACCAGTTGCTGAGGTTCTCCAGCACAAATTCCTGGATCAGCCTGGCGGCCCGGGTGGGTTCATAATTTTCGTACTGTTCTTTCACCTCTTTCACCAGCGAGTGAAGCAGGGAGATGATCCACCGGTCGATCTCCGGCCGGTCCTTTACAGGAACCTCGGGTCTGTTATAATTAAAATCATCCACATTGGCATAAAGCGCAAAGAATGAGTAGGTATTGTACAATGTACCGAAGAATTTCCTTCGCACCTCCTCCACGCCGGCGATATCGAATTTGATATTGTCCCACGGCTGGGCATTGGTGATCATGTACCAGCGGAGCGGGTCGGAACCGTATTTTTCGATGGTCCTGAAGGGATCTACAGCATTTCCGAGCCGTTTCGACATCTTGTTCCCGTTTTTATCGAGGACAAGGCCATTAGAGATAATATTTTTAAACGATACCGAATCAAACAGCATGGTGGCAATGGCGTGCAGCGTAAAGAACCACCCGCGGGTCTGATCGACGCCTTCAGCAATAAAATCGGCGGGATAATACTGATCGAAATCATCTTTGTGCTCGAAGGGATAATGCAACTGTGCATACGGCATGGCTCCCGAGTCGAACCAGACATCGATCAGGTCGGGTTCGCGAAACATTTTTTTGCCGCTTGGACTTACCAGGACCACCTCGTCGACGAAGGGCCGGTGGAGGTCGAACCGGTTATAATTATCCTCAGAAAAATCACCCTCTATAAAATCTTTCAACGGGTTTTCCTTCATAAAACCGGCGGCGACAGATTTCTCTATTTCGCTTTTCAGTTCGGCGACGGAGCCGATGCAGATCGATTCCTTTCCCTCTTCGCTCACCCAGATGGGGAGTGGTGTTCCCCAGAAGCGTGACCTGGAGAGGTTCCAGTCGAGCAGGTTCTCGAGCCATTTACCAAAGCGCCCGGTACCGGTTGATTCCGGTTTCCAGTTGATTGTGTTATTAAGTTCGATCATCCGCTCCTTCATTGCTGTTGTGCGGATGAACCATGAGTTGAGGGGATAGTAGAGAATCGGCTTGTCGGTTCTCCAGCAGTGCGGATAGTTGTGCTCATATTTTTCGATGCGGAATGCCTGGTTGTTTTGCTTCAGGAATACGGCGATATCGATGTCGGTGGAAGGATCGTCCTTCTGTTTTGATTCGTCATATTCGTTTTTCACAAACTTACCGGCAAACTCCCAATAATTTTCGGTGTTTACCTGCTTTTCGACAAATTTGGCATCGAGGTCGTCCAGCCGGAAGAACCTTCCTTTCCTGTCGACCAGGGGGTGTACCATCCCCGATGTATCGATCACGGTAAGGGCAGCAATATCATTTTCAGCGGACACTTTGTAGTCGTCCGCACCAAAGGTTGGAGCAATATGCACCACGCCCGTACCCTCTTCGGTGGTAACGAAATCGCCCGGGATCACCTCAAATGCCTTCCCTTCGGGTTGGATCCAGTTGAGCAGCTGTTCATAGGAGATTCCGGTGAGTTCCCTGCCCTTGAAACTTTTCAATATGTTGAAAGGGATAATTTTGTCGCCCGGCTTATATTCAGCGAATGGCAGTTCCGCGTTTTTCTCCGGGAAATACTTGGCGATCAGCTCACTTGCCAGTACCACAGCAATTTTTTCGCCGGTATATTGGTTAAAAGTTTCGATGAGAGAGTATTCAATTTTTTTGCCTACGGCGAGCGCAGTGTTGGACGGAAGCGTCCAGGGGGTGGTGGTCCACGCGAGGATGTAGACACCGGTATCGGTTTCGTTGAAGAGGAACTCCGAGTGCTTATCCCGGGTCACCTTGAACTGTGCCACCACGGTGGTATCCTTCACATCGCGGTAGCAACCCGGCTGGTTCAGTTCGTGTGTACTAAGACCTGTACCGGCGGCAGGGGAGTAGGGTTGAATGGTATACCCCTTGTAGAGCAGGTCCTTTTTCATCAGTTCTTTGAGGAGGTACCAGAGTGTCTCGATGTACTTGTTGTCGTAGGTAGTATAGGGGTCGCTCATATCGATCCAGTACCCCATCTTTTCGGTGAGCTCCTCCCAGAGGTCTGTATACTTCATTACATCCTCGCGGCACGCCCGGTTATACTCCTCAATGGAGATCTTTTTTCCGATATCCTCCTTGGTGATGTTCATGGACTTCTCCACGCTAAGCTCAACGGGCAGACCGTGCGTATCCCATCCGGCTTTACGTTTAACATGGTAACCCGACTGTGTTTTAAAACGGCAAAAAATATCTTTGATGGTGCGTGCCATTACGTGGTGAATCCCCGGCACCCCGTTGGCTGAGGGCGGTCCCTCGTAAAACACGAAAGATGGGGCGCCCTCGCGAGATGACAGACTCCTTTCGAATGTCTGTTCACGCTTCCATAAATCGTTGATATCCTTGTTGATCTGTGAGAGATCAAAATTCGTGTATGGCGGAAATTTACTGGCCATAAAAACTCTCCTGCTTTTTCCTTGGGTTAACCTACTATTTTATTGAAACGCACAAAGATAGAAAAAAGTAGTAAATCGGGGAACTCATTTGAGAAATAGAAGCTGTCTGTGAAAAGAAAATGCAAACACATTTTGTCAAATTTGTAAGTTTTGCTATCCGGGTCATTAATAATGGTAACGAGAGAAGTCTTCCGTGTTTCTTAGTCAACTTCTAAGACCATTGATCATACACAGCAGCAGACAGTGCTTCAAAGCTTTTCACATAATCAGGTTGACACTATGGCGACATAAAAAAGTTCACGACATTCGAGAGGTCCTGAATAAGGAGCTGTAAAATTTTTTAGAAGAATGGCTGTTGGTTTCTGGCTACCGGTCAAAGCCCACATCTTCCATTCGAAGGTTTTCGTAAATGTGTATCGCATTAAATCCAATTTCTTTGGCCGCTTTAACATTGTGGATGTTGTCGTCGAGGAAAAGGGTTTCATTTGCGTTGATTTTCGCCTTTTTCAATACATCTCTAAATGCAGCAGGGTCGGGTTTGTGGTATCCCGTTTCGAAGGAGTAGAATCCGTGGATAAAGACATCGGATAGTTTGCAGCCTGCAGCATCATTGAACATCTTGTTGAACTGTTCAATGTGCAGTTCGCTGGTGTTGCTTAAGATATAGAGGTTATAATCTATGGTAAGGGACTTCAACAACGTGGCGCGGCTTTCGGGAACCCCTGTCAGCATGGAGCACCAGGCTTCATCGAACTCTTCATTGCTGAAATTTGTACCCGATAGCTTGCGTATGGCATCGCGGAATTCATCGGTGGAGGTTTTGCCGGTTTCGTAATTGAAGAAAATATCCGTTTCAAAATTCTCCGGGTAGTTGAGCAGCTCTTTTGGAAAGCCCAGGTTGAGAAAGCGTTCCAGCGTTGCACTTACATTCAGGTCGAGTATCACACCTCCCAGGTCGAATAGGATATTTTTTAATGATGCAAAGTTCTTCATTTTCTTTATCTTCGTTTGTTGCAAAGGTAATGATTTTGATCAGTCTTCAGGGGGAGAATAAGGGGGATGAAGGGGGGATGAAAGTCTGGGAAGATGTTAAAAAAGTGGAGTTCGGATAATATTATCAGTCCGTTTTCCGGTTTGAATTGACATAATTGAATTATTTTAATAAATCAGCATTCCCAACATATGAAAAATCATTAACTTCATCAAATAGATCACTTTTAATCTGCGGATAATGAGAAATATCAGTTGTTTATTGTTGTTGTTTGTTTCGTTGGGACTGTTTGCCCAAAAGGCCGATGAAGGCCGCCTGGAAAAAATGGTGACTGACCTGGCTTCCGACGCCTATCTTGGCAGGGGCTTTGGGAGTGAAGGAGGCCGGTTGGCTGCAGCTTATATTAAGGATCAGTTTAAAGAGGCGGGTATTGATCCCCTGCTGGAGAGTTATTTTCACTCCTTCGACTACAGGAAAGGGATTTTGAATATCACCGGATACAATATTGCTGCGATTATTCCGGGGAGCGACCCGGTGCTGAAGGATGAGTACATTATCCTGGGGGCACATTATGACCACCTGGGGTGGGAGTTGCGCGATGGTGATACGGTGGTGTACAATGGCGCGGACGACAATGCATCGGGTGTGGCGGCGATCATTGAGGCAGGACGGATCCTTGCTGAGCGGCCCGATCTGCTGGGCAGGAGCGTGATCCTGGTGGCGTTTGACGGAGAGGAGAGCGGATTGATAGGATCGAAGGCCTTTGTAAGTGAGTTGATTACCGGTGAGGGGGCGGTTATCGATTCCGCCTCGGTTGCAGCCATGTTCAGTCTCGATATGGTGGGGATGTATGAGGCCCATGAAGGGGTTGACCTGCTGGGAATGGAGATGCTGACCGATCACAAGCAACTGATCGCAGATGCAACGACCTATATGCCAGTGGATATTGTTAAAATGAATGGTTCCTTAGCGAACAGGACCGACACGGCTCCATTCGGTAAAATTGGCGTTCCCGCGGTACATGTTTATACCGGCACGGAATCGCCCTACCACAAGCCGGAGGATGAGAGCGATCTATTGGATTATGCCGGGATGGCGTTGATCGTGAATTTCATGGCTTCGCTTACCAGGGAGTTGTCGACGGTTCCGGAGGTGAGGGTGTCGAAGCAGATGGAGGTGGTTGCAGATCCGGGGCGGATGAAGATTTTTAACCCGGGGATCCAGCTTAATACCGGGAGTGCGTACCACGATTACAAGAACGATTTTTATAAGGCAAAAGCCCTGTTTGCCTATGGAGCAGGGGTCTTTCTGGAGACGCGGATTACCCAGTGGCTGGCGCTTCAACCGGAGGTGCTGTATGAGTGGAGCGGGAGCCGGGTTTCCGGTGGCCGTTTGCGCACACATTCGGTAACAGCCCCGGTGAGTCTGCTGTTTACCACGCCCGATGAGCAGGGGAACGGGGTGCGTTTCTATTCCCAGATCGGTGGGTATTACAGTTATGCCTTCGGGGGGAACATCCATAATGATGATGGAACGAGTGTGCCGGTGGATTATATCAGCGATTACAGTGATACGGATTATGGGCTGGTATTTGGTTTTGGCATGGAGATCATGAATTTCAGGATGGGGTATGTATGGCAGCGGAGCCTGGTCGATTTTACAGCTGATCAGACCCACGATGTGAGACATGCCGGTTCATTCTTCAGGCTCGGATGGGCGTTTTAGCATGTTGCATTTTGAACGCGCATGCTACTGTCGAGAAATCTAGTTTTCGACACATTAACAGTCGGGGGGTTCATTTTGGAGCCGTCTGAGGTTTGTTGTAGTTTTACCGATTGAAACAGCATGGAAAACGGCCCGGAGGTCATAGCGAAAAAATTCCTGAACCGCACCAACCGGCATCTCTTTCTCACGGGCAGGGCGGGGACCGGGAAGACCACCTTTTTGCGGGGGATCATCAGCGAAACGCATAAGAAGGCGGTGATCGCAGCGCCGACCGGCGTAGCGGCGATCAACGCCGGCGGGGTCACGCTTCATTCATTGTTTCAGCTGCCTTTTGGGGGGTATGTCCCTTCGGAGAGTTACCAATTTACCGAGGTTCCCGGCAGTGAGATCAACAATCCGCGGACCCTGATGCGCCACCTGCATATGCATGAAACCAAGCGGCGGCTGATTCGTGAGATGGAGCTGCTGATTATCGATGAGGTGAGCATGTTGCGGGCGGATATCCTCGACGCCATCGACCGGATTTTGCAGTCGGTACGGCGGCAACGGGGGATCGCGTTCGGTGGGGTGCAGCTGCTGTTCATCGGCGATCTGCTTCAGCTGCCGCCGGTGGTACGGGAGGACGAATGGGCGATCCTCCGGAATTTTTACAAGAGCATCCATTTTTTTGAGGCGGTGGCCCTGAAGGATGAGCCGCCGTTATATATTGAACTGGAGAAGATATACAGACAGAGCGATCCGGTGTTTATCAGGTTGCTGAACAATTTTCGCGATAACCGTGTGACGCAGGAGGATGTGGCGATTCTGAACCGCTATTACAAACCGGATTTCTCACCAGGGGAGCAGGAGGGGTACATCTACCTCACTACCCACAACCGCATTGCCGATGAGGTGAACAGGAGGGAGTTGAAGAAGTTGCCGGGGAAGATCTACAGCTATGCTGCCGGGGTGGAGAAGGATTTTCGCGATCACCAGTTTCCGCTCGACCAGGAGTTGCAGCTGAAGAAGGGTGCGCAGGTGATGTTTATTAAGAATGATCTTTCAGGGTATCAGCGGTTTTTTAACGGGAAGATCGGCACGGTGACCGAGCTGGGGGAGGATGAGATTGAGGTGGGGTTCAATGACGGCAGCGATCCGGTGCAGGTGGAGAAGCATGTCTGGCTGAATAAGAGGTACAAGCTGAACATCACCGACAATTCGATTGAGGAGGAGGTGTTGGGCTCCTTCACGCAGTTTCCGCTGAAGCTGGCGTGGGCGGTGACAGTGCATAAGAGTCAGGGCCTCACCTTCGAGCGTGCGATCATCGATGTGGAGAACGCCTTTGCGCCCGGGCAGATCTACGTGGCTTTGTCGCGTCTGGTGTCGCTGGATGGGCTGGTGTTATCGTCGCCTGTACCGGCGAACGGATTTGCGCCAGACCGGGATATAGCGGCTTTTGCAGCTACCCGTCCGCCCGATTCGGAGATAGATAATATCCTCGAGCGGGAGACGCACAGGTTTGTAAAGAGCAGGCTGCTCCAATACTTTGATTTTGGCGACCTGCAGGAAGCATTTAACTACCATTTGCGCAGCTACACCAAGGATGAAAAGCGATCGGCCAAGCAAAGGTACATGCCCAGGGTGTTGGATATCCAGGCGCGGTTTCGTCCCGAGGCGGTGGTTGCAGGGCGGTTCCGCGGAGAGATCGTGGAGATTACGGACCGGGGCGGGGAGGAGTATCTTGGTCAGCTGAAGGAGCGGGTGGCTGCAGCGCTGGGGTATTTTGAGCCGCGGCTCAGGGGGATTTCGGCGGCTATTGTGTCGCTGATCGATGAGCTGCATGATGCGGTGGGGGTGAAGCAGTACCTGAAGGAGCTGCGGGAGCTGGAGGCGGCCTTTTTCGCGAAGCTGCAGCTGTTGCGGAAGTCGGTGGCGCTGGTGGAGGCGGTGCAGCAGCGTCGTGATCTGGTGAAGCGGGAGTATTCGAGTGATGCGGAGATGAAGGCGCGTGAGGAGCTGGCCGGGAAGGCTGCGGGGAAGCGGGGTAAAAAGATCGGTGGTACCGGGAAGAAGGGTGCGGGAAAAAAGGGTACCGGAAAAAAGGTGCAGAAGGGTGATTCGGCGCGGTTGAGTTACGAGATGTTGCGCGGTGGAAAAGGGATCGGTGAGATCGCGAAGGAGCGGGAGTTGGCAGAGTCTACCATACAGGGACACATGTCGGAATTTATCAGGAAGGGGGAGCTGGATATTTTGGAGTTGATGGATGAGGACCGGTATGCGGAGATCAGGAAAGCGATCCGGGATCATTATAAAGACAGCCTTACACCGGTCTTGAAAGCGCTCGGGAAAGGGTATTCGTTTGGTGATATCAAGATGGTGATGGCCACGGCACGGGAATAAATCAGTTGGAAAAGGATAGAGCTGAGGTTTTATTAGGATACTGAGATGGTAAAGGCCACGGCGCGGGAACAAAGGGTGACATATTTTTCGAAACTATTGTATACAAGCCTGAAATTCCGTAATATTGCAATCCGAAATTCCGGAGCATAACCAGACCGGGATTTTCAGGGAAGAGAATCCGTGGTATGAGGTCGGGATGCTGGAAACACATACCGGTAACACCTCCCCCGGAAGAATAGTAGACATTTTTAGGGCCCATAGCTCAGCTGGTTAGAGCACCTGACTCATAATCAGGGGGTCGCTGGTTCGAGCCCAGCTGGGCCCACCTCCGCCCGCCGAAGCTTTATGCGTAGGCGGGCTCTTTTGTTTTAATTAACACATGGTTTTCTTATTTGATACTTGAAGCGTGCGGGGGTGGACGGAACCCACTCCGCCCGCCGAAGCTTTATGCGTAGGCGGGCTCTTTTGTTTTAATTAACACAT
>JBBDUV010000094.1:84165-85432 GCA_040903745.1 Bacteroidales bacterium
TGCGGGGGTGGACGGAACCCACTCCGCCCGCCGAAGCTTTATGCGTAGGCGGGCTTTTTTTTTCATCCCTTCCAATATGATATTTACCCTCTTCAACACATATACCATTAAAAACTACTATGGAATATGCCTACTTATTAAAATGTTCCGATAATTCTATTTACACCGGACATACTCAAAATCTTGAGGAAAGGCTCAAGAGGCATAATAAAGGTGAAAACACCTATACAAAATACAGACTGCCGGTTGAATTAATTTTTTATGCTGCGTTTGCAGATAAATATAAAACAATTGCTTTTGAGAAATACCTGAAAAGTGGTTCCGGCAGGGCCTTTGCGAAGAGACATTTGTATTGAGAGCATAATTACTTACAATTTATTTTGTAGGTGGTTTTTGTATGGTGCCAGTTTGGCGCCAGAATTCAAATAAATATCCGTTTAGTGGAAAAACCGAATCTGTTGATCATGTCAAGCCGATTTGGATTGACCACCTTATCATTCAGAAAAATAGATACTTGCATTAAAATCAATATTCCGGCGCCAGGTGGGCAATGTCTCCGTTTTTTCCAATCTGAACACAAAACCCATTTTTGTCCATCTTTACTCGAAAAATGAACACAGTTAGGTTTCGTTTACAAAAAATGGACGTATATTTGCAGCATGTTCATAAATAGACTTAAACTGGACAAATCGCTAGGATATGTTTGACAGATCGAAACCTTTCAACGTTATTTCGGCTCTACCACCAAGTGCAGAGATCGAAAATGATCCCGAAATATTAAAAAAGTTAGTTTCTGCATCAAGAGCATTGGCTACAGTAGATGGAAATATAAATCGCTTACCAAATCCTCTGATGTTAGTAAATACAATTGCTCTTCAAGAAGCTAAAACTTCCACTGAGATAGAGAATATATTCACAACCAATGATGAACTCTATAAAGCAGTTTCTGATTCGGTTAAGGAACGAAATGCAAATCCTGCAACAAAAGAGGTACTAAAGTACAGAGAAGCACTGTGGACAGGATATAACCTTATACGGGAAACAGGAAAAATAGATCACAAAATAATCATTGGGATCTATCAGAAAATAAAAGAAACCAATAGTTCATACAGACCTCCACAAGCTAACGTTGTAATTCGAAGAGGACAGAGTGAATTTAGATCAGGAGAGATTGTATATACTCCACCAAGAGGCGAAGGACTGGTCGAAAACTTAATGGATAATCTGATCCAATACTTAAATGATAATGAGAAATACAAGCTTGATC
>JBBDUV010000095.1:0-19161 GCA_040903745.1 Bacteroidales bacterium
TCAAAAAAAAATGCATTTATATTTGTTTAGCCATATTGCTTTATCTAGCGGGGCTTGGGGATTTATGTTGGCTGACGGTTCTACAGACATGCCGCCCCTAGCGGGGCTGGGGGTTTCATGTGGGCCATCTGCTACAGACATTGGGCTCCTCGGAGCCATTTCAGCTCCGTTAGGAGCCTAATGTAAAACCCCGTTAGGGGTATGATATCTGTAGCACGCAATGTCCACATAATACCGAACAAGCCCTGTTAAGGGCGACATGTCTAACCCCCTATAACGGTAACTTCCCGTTCAAGTTCAATATTGAATTTTTCGGCGATGCTCCGTCGGATTTTTTCGGAAAAATCATAGATCTCTTTTCCGGTGGCCGATCCATAGTTTACAATCACCAGCGGCTGAAGCGGCCAGGTGCCGACATCCCCTTCCCGAACCCCTTTCCATCCGGCCTTCTCGATAAGCCAGGCTCCGGGAACCTTTATTTTGTCCGCGCCACCTTGTCCTACGGGACCGACCGGGTAGTTGGGTACCATCCTGTAATTTTTTTCCAAATCGAAGAACAGCTCCCGGGCGATCACCGGGTTTTTAAAGAAGCTGCCAGCGTTCCCTGTCTGCTCCGGATCGGGCAGTTTACTTTGCCTGATAGCAATAATCGTATCTCTGAGTACCTGAAGATCCTGTTCCGGACCCTTTAAGAACTCTTCCGGTTCTTTTGTCAGTTCTTTACGCCTTTCCGTCAGTTCTTTACGCCTCTCCGTCAGTTCTTTATGCCCCTTCATTAATTCTTTATGCTCCTTCGTTAATTCTTTTGACCCTTTCGTTGGTTCTTTTGATTCTTTCGTCAATTCTTTCAATCCTTTCCTTGACTGTTCCTTTCTCTTCATCAGCTCTTCCTGTACATTCCCGTAGTCGAGCACCAGCTCACCCCTTTTCGCCAGTCTAAAAACCACCCCTGTTACGATATACCTGTCCTTTACCCCATGCTTGAAAACACTGTCGCGGTAACCGAATTCGCAGGCAGCATTGGAGAGCATCTCCGGTTTCATTTCGGAGGTATTCAGCACTTCAACATATTCGACGATATCTTTTACCTCGGCCCCATATGCACCGATATTTTGTACCGGGGCAGCGCCCACCGATCCTGGGATCAGCGATAGGTTCTCTGTACCATACCATTTTTGCTGAACGCAATATTCAACGAAGGTATCCCAGTTCACCCCGGCACCGACTTTAACCAGTACCTCTGAAGACGATTCGTCCACCATCTCAATCCCCTGCATCACGGGATGAATGATCAGTCCGTCGAACGGTCCGGTGAACAGCAGGTTGCTGCCTTCCCCGATAACCAGGTGGTCCAGTGAGCGATCGCCCGCGTACTCTAACGCGAATGTTAGTTCACTGATATTTTTTGGTTCGGTGAACAGCGGCGAGACAATATCCAGTCGGAAAGTAGTGTTCTTTTTCAGGGAGCGGTTCTGATGGATCTGTATCATGGCGGTGCAATCTGGATCAAAGATAGACAACATTGGAGAATATTTCTAACTTCGTGCTTGCAAGAAAACGTTAATAGCTACGTTATGCGCGGTCGATTGCCCTGACCGCCGTACTTAGGTGCTAAGGCAGGCGGTGCTTGCTCTTAACGCTTTAGCTTCGCTGAGCTCGCAAGCTCGGTTCTTATCAGGCACAAAAATGTACGGTTTTTGTCTGCGCTGGGTTTGTAAGACAGGCTTTCTCCAGCACTAAAGTAATTACTAGTGAAAAGTATTAATATATCAGCGATTAATGATTTGGCTACCGACCAGCGGGTTCATCGCATGGCGGAGAGTCTGGCGGGGGAGGGGTATGCGGTGAGGCTGACCGGTCGGCGGTTGGGTGACTGCTTACTGCTGACGGATCTGCCATTTCCGGTCAGGAGATTTCAGATGGTATTTACCGGCGGACCACTATTTTATGCCTTTTATAACCTCAGACTCTTTTTTTACCTGCTATTTTTAAAGAGACCTGCGTTGCTGGTGGCTGTTGATCTGGATACGCTACCGGCGAATTACCTTGTCGGCCGTCTCAGGAGGATCCCACTGTTGTATGACTCGCATGAATATTTTACCGAGGTGCCGGAGCTGGTTGACCGCAGGGGGGTGAAGCGGTTTTGGGAGCGGATCGAGCGGCGTATTGTTCCGAAGCTTCAGTATGCGATGGCTGTCAGCAACTCCATTGCAGAGGTGTACACTGAGAAATACGGCACTCCTTTTGTTACTGTGAGGAACCTGGCCCGGTCATATACTCCCGAACCGTATCCTGATTTTCACAAAAATTACGCATCAAAATACAAGATCATTTACCAGGGGGCGCTGAATATAGGGAGGGGCATTGAGTTAATGATCGATGCCATGGCCCAGATGGAGGATGCGGTATTGTTTATTGCGGGTGATGGGGATATCAGGAATGAGCTGGAGCGGAAGGTGGAGAAGTTGGGGTTACGCGACAGGGTTGTTTTTACCGGCAGGCTCTTTCCCGGGGAGTTGCAGCGGATTACCCCGCAGTGCGATTTGGGGCTGTCGCTGGAGGAGGATCTGGGATTGAATTACCGGATGGCCCTTCCTAATAAGGTCTTCGATTATATCCAGGCGAGGATCCCGGTGCTCTGTTCCAATCTGCCCGAGATGTCGGCCATCGTGCATTCATATAGGGTAGGGGAGGTATGTATCAGCCGGGAGCCGCATCAGCTGGCAAACCAGCTTACAGGTATGCTGCAGGATGGTGATGCCAGGAAGCAGTGGGAGTGCAACCTGGAAAGAGCTGCAGAGGAGCTATGCTGGGAGAGGGAGGAGCAGAAATTGCTTGGGCTTGTTCGGTCAGCTATGAATGAATAGTTGGGGTGTATGGGTCCATGAAATTTATGGATAACCAGGAGGTTATTGTCTTCACTCACTAGATCTTGATGCGGTTTGCGTTGATTTAGGTAACAGGTGCATCAGGAGCAGTTCACATAGCCGATCATCGTTCAGGCTATTGAGAGCCGAAAGGAGATTTTCAACAGCATTTATAGGTTAAACAGTTTATCAATGAACAGACAGATGCGAATTATGCGAGTGACTGCAGCGTGTCGGATTCCCAGATGAGATTTGGTTTTTCCATATTCATAATCTCGATCATTGCCCGGGCAACATCGGAAACAGAAATCCCTTTGTACTTTTTCATAGTGCCCGTCATGGCCCAGCCCAGGGCACTGTTGAGCACCCTGCCCGCCTCTTCACCCAGTCTGAACTCCTCTCTTTTTGACAGAAGCAGTGATGGTCGCACAATCGCCAGCCGTTTGAAATCATGCTGGATCACCCGGTCCTCCATCTCTGTCTTAACATCCAGATAGAATCCCCGTCCGGATTTGCCTGCACCGACAGAGCTGATGACGATAAATCCCTCCACGCCATTCCCACTGGCGATCCGCGCGAGTGCTGAAGGCATTTCGAGATCCACCTTTTTAAAGGACTCCTTGCTGCCTGCTTTTCGGCTGGTGGTGCCGAGACAGCAGAAGAGGTCGTCGCCCCCTATTTTGTCTGACAGGTTATCGAGGTTGGAAAGTGTGTCCAGCACCACCTCTAGTTTTGGGTGTTCGACAGGAAGGACCCTCCTGGAGAAGGCGATGATTTTTTCGTATCTGTGGTCGTTGAGCAGCAGTTGCAACAGCTCCCGTCCAACAGCTCCGGTCGGACCAAAAAGAATGGCTGTTTTGTCGATTCGTTCCATGGTTACAGTCCGAGCAAAATTTGTTCCGTGTCGTTCGTACCAAACAGCATGGAGGCAGGATTTTCGATATACTCCTTCACTGCTTTCAGGAATCCGACGGAGTTTTTCCCATCTATTACGCGGTGGTCATAGCTGAGCGCCAGGTACATCATCGGTCGTATCTCCACCCTGCCATCAACTGCTACCGGGCGTTCAAGGATGTTGTGCATACCGAGGATGGCCGATTGGGGCGGGTTGAGGATCGGTGTAGAGAGCATAGAGCCGAAGATACCGCCGTTGGTGATGGTGAAAGTGCCTCCTGAAAGTTCGTCCATCGAAATCCTGTTTTTCCTGGCGCGACCGGCGATATCCAGTATCTGTTTTTCGATATCGGCGAGTTCGAGCGTTTCAGTGTTTCTGATGTTCGGCACCATGAGTCCCTTTTCGGTCTGCACCGCGATCCCAATGTCGCAGTAGCCGGGTGTGATGATCTCATCATTTTCCATGTAGGAGTTCACTTCCGGAAACTGCTGCAGTGCCATCGTCACTGCTTTGGTGAAGAAAGACATGAAACCGAGTTTGACATCATGTTTTTCAGTGAAGCGGTCCTGGTATTTTTTCCTGATAGCGATAACAGCGCTCATATCGGCCTCATTGAAGGTGGTGAGCATGGCAGTTTCATTTTTCACGGCCACCAGCCTTTCGCTGATCTTTTTTCTGAGCTGACTCATCTTGTTCCGCCGGAGCTCCCTGGAGGCTTCTGGCTTTTTGAAGTTTTTGCCTGAAATGGCCGTACCCGAAGATAATATGGTTCCTGCTGAAGCGCTTGTCTCCTGAGTGGCTTGTCCTGCCTCCTTCACTGCCTGAACATCAGAAGAGGTTATTTTTCGCAGTCCGCTGATAATATCCTCAACGCTAAACCCTTCCTCGAGCATCATTTTTCGGGCTACAGGTGTTGTCTTTACATTTTCTGTATTTGCGGAAGCCTTATCAGTCGATTTTTTTGCGCTTTCTTCTCCCTGTTTTTCCGGTGTTTTTATACTTTTCTGATCGCCTGATGCCTCATGCTCCTCTAATTTTCCCCCGTTCGCATTCTTATCATCAGACTTCTCTTCTTTATTACTATCCCTTCCTTTATCCCCGGCCTCCTTTTTATCCTTCTCCTTCTCATCCACCGGACCCTCCTTCGATTCACCATCTTCTTCACCCTTAGACTCCGCACTGCTTTCTTTCTCCTCCGCCGGCTGCACCGAGGTGTCGATTTTGCAAGCAACAGCGCCGACTGCAAGTGTGTCCCCCACTTCAGCAAGCAGTTCCACTTTGCCTCCTTTTTCTGCGATAAGCGGAAGCGTGGCTTTCTCCGATTCGACCTCACCGATCTCCTGGTCCTTCGAAACAACGCTTCCGTTTTCAACAAACCAGCTGGCCAGTTCCACCTCTGTGATGGATTCTCCCGGACTGGGTATTTTTATCTCAATGATCATAGGGATGTTATTTTATCTTCAAATTGTCGTCAAAGTAATAGTGCTGTTTGAGTACCTCTTTTCTGGAGCCGCCAATTACACACTGCAGTCCGCAATATACATTTTGCAGTTCGCAATCGCACTCCCTGAATACCTTTCCGATGATCTCGGCCTGGCTCAGCTCATGAATCCTCGACAGTCCTGTTGCCGGACTTCCTGAGGGGTGCCGGCTAACAGGGATCACTTCATATTTTTTCATCTGGTTCTGTATATAAAACCAGGCTCCCATATTCTCGGGCTCTTCCTGCACCCAAAGCGTCAGCATATTCCCGGAATATTTCCGGATGATCTTTTCCACCTCAGTGGCAGGAAAGGGGTGCAGCTGTTCCAGGCGTATCAGTGCGATGTCCTTTACCCCCAGCTCCTCTTTTCGCTTCAGCAGATCATAGTAGATTTTTCCGCTACAGAATACTACCCTTCTGACCTCTTTGCGATCGGTATTGTGATCGTCTATCAGCGGAAGGAATTCTCCTTGTTGAAATTCTTTAATACGGGAGACGCATTTCGGGTGTCTCAGCAGGCTTTTTGGTGTGAATATGATCAGCGGGACCCGCGAACTCTTTTTCATGTGTCGCCGCAGAACGTGAAACAGGTTGGCGGGTGTTGTGATATTCACCACGTGCATATTGTTTCGGGCCGACATATTTAAAAACCTTTCCATACGGGCACTGGAGTGCTCCGGTCCCTGGCCCTCGAATCCGTGTGGCAGGTATAAAACGAGTCCGTTCATCACGCCCCATTTCTCTTCTGCACTGCTGATATACTGGTCGATGATCACCTGGGCCACGTTGGCGAAATCGCCAAACTGGGCCTCCCAGATGGTGAGTGTGTCCGGGGCCGCCATGGCAAAACCATATTCAAATCCCATGACACCATATTCATTCAGTGGGGAGTTGTAGATATTGAATGCAGCCTGTTTTCGGGAGAGATGATGCAACGGGATGTAATTTTCGGTCGAGCCTTCGATTACCAGTCCGGCATGGCGGTGGGAGAAAGTACCACGCATGCTGTCCTGTCCGCTGATGCGAACCGGATGTCCGTCGAGCAGGAGGGTGGCGTATGCCAGTTGTTCGCCGAGTGCCCAGTCGAGCCGGTCCTCCTTGATCATTTTGCGCCGCTCCTCGAAAAGTTTTTTTGTTTTTGAGATAAACGGCAGGTCATCCGGCAGGGTATTAACCCGGTTCCCTATCATCGTGAGCAGCTCTCCATCGATAGCCGTATTGATAGGTTGGGTAAAATCCTCATCCTGCGCATAGTGGTATTTAACCCACTCCTCTTTGAGGAATTGTGGGATCGTTACCTTTTTCAGTTTTCTGGCTGTTTCCAGGCTCTTTTCGAGCTCCTGGTCGTATTTCTCCTCTTCCTGTTGGGCCTCTTTCACCGTGAGGACTTGCTTCTCTTCAAGCTTTTTCTTATATATATCGCGCGGGTTGGGGTGGTTTGCAATGGCCTTGTAGAGGGTCGGTTGTGTGAAGCGCGGTTCATCGCCCTCGTTATGGCCGAACTTTCTGTACGCGAGTATATCGATAAACACATCGGTATGGAATGTCTGGCGGTAGTCGACCGCCATTCGCACAACATGAACGAGTGCTTCTGCATCGTCGCCATTTACGTGAAAGATGGGTGCTTTGGTAACTTTTCCCACATCGGTGCAATAGGTGGAGGACCTTCCGTCGAGGTAGCTGGTGGTAAAGCCCACCTGGTTGTTGATGACAATATGGATGGTGCCGCCGGTTTTGTAGCCATTCAGCTCCGACATCTGAACTACCTCATAGACCACTCCCTGTCCGGCGATCGCTGCATCGCCATGAATGGCGATCGGTATCAGTTTTTTATAATCCCAGTCATATTTTTGTTCGATCATGGCCCGTGCAATTCCCTGGATTATGGGGGTGGAAGATTCGAGGTGGGAAGGGTTGGGGGTGAGGTTGAGGACAATCTCTTTTCCGCCTGGTGTCTTGATCCTGTTTCCGTAACCGAGGTGGTATTTCACATCACCAAGTGTGATGTTATCTTCATACTCATCTCCCTCAAATTCCTTGAAGATATTCTCGGTCGGTTTTTGAAGAACGTTGGCCAGCACGTTGAGTCTGCCACGGTGAGCCATTGCGATGGTGTATTCGCTGACACCTGTTTCAACACCTCTTTCTATAAGCATGTTGAGGGCAGGGATAAGGATTTCAGCGCCTTCAATGGAAAAGCGTTTCTGTCCGATGAATTTTTTATGGATGAATTTTTCGAATCCCACAGCCTTTTTCAGGTGGTGGAAGATATCGATCTTCTCCCGGGTGGAAAATCGGGTTGAATTTTGGGTACTTTCGATTCTCTGCTGCAGCCATTCGGTCTTGTCGGGTTTGCGGATGAACATGAATTCAGAACCGATGTCGGCGCAGTATGTTTTTTCCAGGTAGTCGACAATATCGGAAAGTTTTACTTTTCCTATTCCGATCTCTTTTCCAGCGAAGAATTCAGTTTCAAGGTCGCTTTCGGAAAGACCATAGTTTTCCAGGTCGAGTGTGGGGAAGTATTTTCTTCTCGTTCTTACCGGGTTGGTGGTTGTAAAGAGGTGGCCCCTTTTCCGGTAGCCGTTGATCAGGTTGATAACCTTGAACTCTTTGTCGAAGGCATCTGAGAACTCACCGTTGAACTGTGTCCGGGCAAATTCGAACCCTTCGAAAAACCGGTGCCAGCTCTTTTCCACTGAGCCTGGGTCTTCCTGGTACTGCTGATACATCTGTTCTACCGCAGATATATCGATATTACCCATGTAAGAGAATTTATCCATATTTGCCGGGGTGATTAATTTACCCTCTTCAAAGGTATTGATTTTTGAATTATGAATTTTTCTCCAAAAAAATACGGATTTTTGTTTTGCTGAGCTCTTAAACCCGGTTCTTTCTGACACTTTTTTAACGTTGTATCAAGAGAATTAACAGATAAGAAACCATTTTTGTTTGATTTGCCGGACAGAAGCTTTTGTTTAACATATGGCTGTGAACATTTTTTTAGTTATTTTCGCAGGCAATTAACGGAACCACACCAATCCATAAATAAGCAAAATATATGAAAATCGGTATTCTCAAAGAGTCTGCAGGTGAGAACAGGGTAGCCATGCTTCCCGACAGTGTGAGTGCACTTGCAGCGCTTAAAGTTTCTGTTTGGGTTGAAAAGGATGCGGGGACAGCAGCCTCTGTCTCTGATGCCAAATATGAGGAGGCGGGGGCAAAGATCGCGACACGGGCTGATGTGATCAGGGAATCTGACCTTATCACCATGGTGAATGGTCCGGAAAAGGCTGAAATTTCCAAGCTTGGAAAGGGCAAGGTTTTGGTGGCGGGGGTTAATCCGCTGACCAACCATGAGCTGGTGAAGGCCTATTCAGATGCCGGTATATCGCTATTCAGCCTGGACGTGATACCGCGAACCACGCGGGCCCAGGCGATGGATATTCTCTCTTCTCAGGCTACCGTAGCAGGTTATAAAGCCGTGCTGGATGCAGCCGGACGACTGCCTGGTTTCCTGATGATGTTCATGTCGGCAGCCGGAACCATCAAGCCATCGAAAGTGCTCGTTCTGGGTGCAGGAGTGGCAGGGTTACAGGCCATTGCCACGGCCCGCAAACTTGGAGCAGTGGTAGAGGCGTTTGATGTGCGTTCAGCCGTAAAAGAAGAGGTGCAGAGCCTTGGTGCCAAATTTATTGAGGTGGAAGGTGCGGTGGATGATGCGTCGGCTGGTGGATATGCCGTGGAGCAGACCGAGGAGTTTAAGGAGCGGCAGCGGCAGATGGTGCATGAGCATTGTGCAAAGGCTGATATTGTGATCTGCACGGCACAGATACCGGGACGGAAGGCACCGTTGTTAGTGACGAAGGCTTCTGTTGAGGCGATGGTACCTGGGTCGGTGGTTATTGACCTGGCTGCTTCAACCGGTGGCAACTGCGAGCTTACGAAGAATGATGAGGTGGTGGTTGCAGATGGGGTCACCATTGTGGGCGAATCGAATTATCCGTCGGGGATGCCGAAACATGCCAGTCAGATGTTTGGAAAGAACATGTTGAACTTTTTAAAGCTGATCATTGGTGAGGAGGGTGCATTGAACCTGAACTGGGAGGATGAGCTGGTGAGCGGAACGCTGGTTACGCATGAAAATGAGATCAGGCATGAGCGTGTTAAGGAATTTATGAAACTGTAACAGATACGAATTATGGACGCAATACTGGAGTTTTTTTACGCGAACAAAGAGGCAATATTTATTATTGCGCTCACGATTTTTCTCGGCATTGAGGTAATCTCAAATGTCCCTTCTGTTCTGCATACACCCCTTATGTCGGGGGCGAACGCGATCAGCGGTGTGATCATTATCGGGGGTATTATCCTGGTGGGTCATGCCGACCTTGAGAACCTGAAAGCGGGGTCCAATCTTCTCAACCTGATCCTCGGGATCTTTGCCCTGTTCTTCGGAACGCTCAATGTGGTTGGGGGGTTTGTTGTCACCGACCGGATGCTTGAAATGTTTAAAAAGAAAAAAAAGTAAGCTGAGAGAATTATGAATACAATCATGGATACAATAACCAGAGGAGATATTTTACTGGAGCTCAGTTATTTCCTTGCAGCGATATTTTTTGTGATCGGACTGAAATTATTGAGTCATCCGGATTCGGCCAGGCGCGGTAACCTTTGGGCCGCGGCAGGTATGTTACTGGCGATGATCACCACCCTGTTCCTTCACCGTGAGGGGGAGCCGCTGGTCACAGTGAAGACCGGAAACCTTATTATAATACTTGTGGCAATTGCGATTGGGTCGGTAGTTGGTGCCGTTGTTGCCCGGAGGGTGAAAATGACCGCGATGCCCCAGTTGGTGTCGCTTTTTAATGCCAGTGGGGGTGCTGCCTCGGCGCTAGTAGCGCTTATCGAGTTTTCCAATCCAGCCAACCAATCAACCCTCGTAACGTTGCTCGGGCTAGTGATCGGTAGCATCGCATTCAGCGGCAGTGTTATTGCCTTTGGCAAGCTTAACGGAAATATCGGGGATATTTTTGCAAAGTGGCTCAGCTATGTGAACCTGCTTATTATGGCAGCAGTTGTTGCCGGTGTGGTTCTGCTGATGGTTACCGGCGCACCGGTTGAGGCGCAACAGCTGATGGTCTACGGGCTGCTTGCCGTGGCGCTGATCTATGGTGTTACCTTTGTGATGCCGATTGGTGGTGCTGACATGCCGGTGGTGATCTCGTTGCTGAACAGTCTGACAGGGATCGCGGCCGCGATGGCCGGGTTCATTTACCAGAACCAGGCGATGATCCTTGGCGGTATTTTCGTGGGTGCCGCGGGGATGATCCTGACACTGCTTATGTGTAAGGCGATGAACCGTTCCTTGCTGAATGTGGTTATTGGAGCGTTTGGTGGTGGAGGAGCAGCTTCCGACAGGGAGGTTGGAACGATCAAGGAGGTTTCCGTGACAGATGCAGCGGTCCTGATGACCTACTCATCGAAGGTGGTGATTGTTCCCGGGTATGGCCTGGCGGTTGCGCAGGCGCAACATATCTGCAGCGAGATGGAGAAGTTGCTTGAATCAAATGGCGTTGAGGTGAAATACGCGATCCACCCGGTGGCAGGAAGAATGCCGGGACATATGAATGTGCTGTTGGCTGAGGCGGATGTGCCGTATGACAAGCTGATAGAGATGGATGAGATCAATCCTGACATGCCGAATACAGATGTGGTGGTTGTAATCGGGGCGAATGATGTGGTGAACCCGGCTGCGCTGGATGATGCGTCAAGTCCGATATACGGCATGCCGATTATCAAGGCCCAAGAGGCGAAGAATATTATCGTGATGAAGCGGGGTATGGGTAAAGGGTATGCGGCGATTGAAAATTATCTGTTTTATGATGATAAGACCCGGATGTTGTTTGGCAATGCCAAGGATTCGTTGCAGAAGCTTGTGACGGAGATCAAGGGCTTGTAGAAAAAAAAATATTTTTTTGATTGAAAAGGGGGGTGATAGGGATCATACCCCCTTTGTCTTTTAGTTTTGGGTTGTTGGTGAATCCTGTTCAATGAGTCAGAAAGTGGATTCATATGCAAAAATATGTATTTTATCAAAATCGAACATAAACATGCATTCTTTCATTCGTTTTATGGGTCACGTGTAATAGTTGATAAACTATAATTTGATCTGTAACTCAAATAGTTATTTTACGTAAACTTACAAAAGAGTTAATAGGATAAGCATATAACCTTTGTTGGTTATTTTGCTTTTCCTACTTTTTGCACATATTAGCTTATTTACATACTATTCTAAAATATTACTTTCACAACCTTTTAAAAGCCTCAATATAGCAATATAGCAATGATCAATCGAACTACAGAGCGGAAATTATATTTTCCCTGCTTCAATGGAATTGAGGCAAGGGGAAGATTCCGTATGTGGTGGGTTGTTGTTTTGTTGTTTGTGATCAGTTTGAATGGTTACGCACAACCTCCTGTAGATGAGCTTTATACCGTTGATAACAATACCGGATTGTGGTCTGATGATGCTACCTGGGTGGATGGTTCTTCTCCGGGAGCAACTGGTTTGAATGACAATGTGAATGTTGAAGGGTATGTGACCAGGTTTGGGGACCTTGATTTTAACAATGGCAATCTGGTTGTTTATGATACCCTGGTCATCAATGGCAATCTTACAATGGGTAATAACGCTGAGCTATTTGTTGAAGCAGGTGGTATACTTATTATTTATGGGGATGTGTTGACAGGGAACATGGTTGAAATATCTAATGGTGGAAATATTGTAGTAACGGGATCATGGACCATGGATGGAGCAGATATTATGGGATCATTTGATAATGACGGCGATTTATACATATTTGATCAGGATGGTAGTGATCTGAAGGACGGCGATGGTTATGACGATATTAATTGCCCGGATTGTGTACAGGATTCACTTGATCTTATGGACAGTGGTCTCGGAGATTTTTTCCTCGGAGGATCCTATACGATTGAGGCATCCGGACCAACTACATTTTGTGCAGGGGGGGCTGTTACATTATCCACAACCGATTCTGCGACGAATTATCAATGGTACAAGGATGGGATCGCCATTACAGGAGCAAGCGCCTTTTCTTATGTGGCAACAACGACAGGTGATTTTGATGTTGAGTTCGATATTACCTACAATGGTGTCACCAATTCATACGCTCCAGTGGCAGTGACTGTTACGGTGAATGCGCTTCCGGTTGCAGATATCCTGGGTGTTGATCCTGCAGGGTACTGTGAGGGTTCATTTGCAGATACGCTGACAGGCGATCCGCTCGGCGGTGATTTTCTTGCAGGGACGGGTATGACAATTATGGGTCAGGACAGTGCGGTATTCGATCCGGCTGTGGCAGGCAGTTATGAAATTTCTTATACATATACCGACGGTAATGGATGCACCGATACTGCATCTGCCAGTACCATTGTTTATCCCCTGCCGGATATTTCTATTATAGGGACCGATACTTTCTATTGTATAGGTGAACCGGCTGATACTATCATAGGTTTCCCTGCCGGGGGAGCTTTTGTTTATTCTGCAGGCTTTTCATCTTTAGCAGCGGATTCTGTCGTGTTCGATCCTTCTGCAGAAGGAAGCTTTGATCTTCGCTATAAATACAGCGATGTAAATGGCTGCACTGATTCAGTGGATATTACTATTGTTGTAAACCCTTTGCCTGTTCTTTCGGTGTCGGGTCTGCTTCCCGACTACTGTTCAAATTCACTGGTTGATACCCTGGAGGGCAATCTTGCCCCCGACGGTCTCTTTTTTGGAGATGAAATCAACGACCTGGTAAATGGTACTGCTGAGTTTATTATTGGAACGCCGGGAATTAAGAATGTCTATTATACGGCTGCCGATATCAATGGTTGCATTGATACAGTTCTCTTACAGACAGAGGTACACGACATACCATCTGTTTCATTTTCCGGGCTTGATTCATTGTACGACGTAAGTTACCCGGCCGCTACACTGACCGGATCTCCGTCTGGAGGCGTATATACTGGAAATGGGATAACAGGGGATGTTTTTGACCCAGCGGTTGCAGGCGTGGGTATCCATGAAATCATTTACACTTATTTGGATGGCAATGGCTGTGCAAATAGTGATACAGCCTATACAGAGGTTCGCGATTATGATTTCATTGCAGGAGCCATTATCCTTTCAGATCTGGACAACTGGTATTCCGGTAATGCGGTATATACAACTATTGGTGCAACTGCTGACCAAAATGCAGCCTCATGTTGGAACACGGGCCCTAACTACAACCGATGGTTTAAATTTCAGGCAACAACCAATACCATCAGCATTCAAATTCGCCGGGGAGAGTCCTATGGAACTGTTCGCCGCATCAATGCTGCGATATGGGAAGCCGACGGAACCACTGAAGTTAACTGTAGCAGATATATTTCAAATGATGACGAAGTGTATGTAGAATCTGTAAACCTAACCCCTGGAAACTGGTATTACTTATCAGTAGATAATAATTATTCCAATTACCGTGGCACATTTTCATTAAGCATTGATACCCGTTTAACATACGATTATAAAGAGGGAGCATATGAACTGCAGGATTTAAATAATTGGTGCTCAGCCGATGCCTTTTTCTCCACCTATGGTGCCACCCCTGATTTAGATGCGGGAAGTTGCTGGAATACCTCCCCAAATTATAACCGCTGGTTTAAATTTGTTGCCACTACACATAAGATCAATGTAGAAGTTAAAACGGGTGGAGCACTTGGAACCATAAGGCGCATTAATGTTGCCATTTGGGAAAGTGATGGTACCACACAAATTAGTTGTAACCGGTATGTAGGTAATGATGATAATGTTTCGGTGGGTACTGATCAACTTGTTCCCGGAAATACCTATTATGTCTCCGTAGACAACAATTATTCAGGTTACCAGGGAAGCTTCACCCTTTGTATAGATAATCAGATGGATTATGATTACCTGGAAGGGGCAAAAGATATCACAACAATCATCAATGCTTGTTCCAATAATGCGGAATACACCACAATTGGAGCTACTCCTGACAGGACCGCTCCACCCTGCTGGAACACTTCTCCCAGTTATAACCGCTGGTTTAAGTTCATGGCAACAACTCAGTCTATTAATGTTCAATTAAAGAGAGGTGGCGTATTTGGTGATCTCCGAAGGGCACAGATTGCTCTATTCGATAAGGACAGCACTACCGTACTGGATTGTAACCGGTATGTTAATAATGACGATAATGTTGAAGTTGCCTACGAGGGCTTGATCCCTGGTGAATGGTATTTTGTTTCTGTTGATAATAATTACAGCGGCTACCGCGGTACTTTTACCCTTTGTCTGGATGATACACCTAGTTACGACTTTTATGAAGGAGCTATTGAGCTGGGGATACTTCACGACTGGTCATCATCTGATGCCGCTTATACCACTGTTGGGGCAACTCCTGATAAAAATGCAGCATCCTGCTGGAACACATCGCCAAATTATAACCGCTGGTTTAAATTTACAGCTACTACCAGTCAGATTCATATCGAAATCAGAAGGGGAGGCTCTTACGGAACAATTCGCAGGGTAAACGCTGCAATATGGGAAGCAGACGGAGAAACCGAAGTGGCATGTAAACGCTATGTCAACAACGATGATATTGTCGAGGTAGAGGCCATAAACCTTATCTCCGGCAACACCTATTATTTATCTGTCGATAATAATTATAGCGGATATCGTGGTACGTTCTCTTTATATGTAAACGATGCGGTTGATTACGATTATTATCAGGGGGCAAAAGATGTTACCTATCTTATAAATTCACAATCGACCGAAGAGGAATACACAACTGTTGGCGCTACATCTGATAAAATTGCCGGATCGTGCTGGAATACAAGCCCGAATTATAACCGCTGGTTTACATTCCAGGCAACAACTCCTGGTATAAACATTAAAGTTCTTCGCGGAGGATCATACGGAACAATACGCAGGGTAAATATCGCTCTTTTTGATGCGGACGGAACTACTGAGCTCTCCTGTAACCGTTATGTAGATAATGATGATATCGTAGAACTCGATTATGAAGGTCTGACGCCCGGTAACTGGTATTATTTTTCGGTAGATAATAATTACTCCGGTTACCGCGGTACATTTACCCTTGCCCTGAGCGATGCAGTAAGTTATGATTACTACGAAGGAGCTATTGAACTGACAGATATCCATAACTGGTCGTCACCTGATGCTGCATATTCCACCCTGGGTGCCACCCCGGATAAAAATGCTGCTTCATGCTGGAATACCGGTCCCAATTACAACAGATGGTTTAGATTTACAGCCACAACTCCGGCCATAAATGTCGAAGTTCGCAGGGGAGGATCCTATGGAACAATCCGCAGAATTAATGCTGCAATCTGGGAAGCCGACGGAATTACCGAAGTTGCCTGTAACCGGTATGTAAATAATGATGACATTGTTTCTCTGGGAGCCAATACATTAACTCCCGGTAATACCTACTATATCTCTGTTGACAATAATTATTCGGCCTATAGAGGTACTTTTTCTTTATTCGTGGATGATGCCATGGACTATGATTTTTACGAGGGCGCCCACGAAATTACAGACCTTAATAACTGGGAATCACAATTGGCAGAGTTCACTACTCTAGGTGCTACGGCTGACAAAAATGCAGCATCCTGCTGGAACACATCTCCAGATTATAACCGTTGGTTTAAATTCCGGGCCATTCATTCTGATGTATCCATTCAGGCATTAAGAGGAGGATCATACGGAACAATCAGACGGATCAACCTGGCTTTATGGGAGTCTGATGGCACCACAGAACTGTCTTGTAATCGTTATGTATCAAACGATGACGATGTATCTGTCACCTATTCGGGGTTAATTCCTGGTAACTGGTATTATATCTCTATTGATAATAATTATAGTGCCTACAGAGGAACATTTACCCTTCAGGTAAGTAATGTTTCTGGTAATGTATATTATGCCATTGCTGACGGAAACTGGAATACAGCTTCAACCTGGTCATTGACGGAAGGCGGACCTCCTGCAGTTTCCTCACCGGCTAACGGAGATGTAGTGTATATTAAAGGTTATGATGTTATGGTGAGCGGAACTGAAACTTGTGCGGAATTGAATATCGAAACAGAAAATGACCAGACTTCCCTTACCATTGATGCCGGCACCCTAACTGTAAACGGGAAGTTATACTTTATTAACAACGGGCACGATGTTGACGGGTCCATATCTATTCTGAATTCAGGAAACCTTACCGTAATTGATGATCTTGTTATGGACCGATCCGGTGGATCCAATATCTTTCAATTACTGGTACAGGATAATTCTACACTTTTTGTCGGGAATGATATGCGTATCCTTTCTTCAGCAGGAAGCACAATAAATAATAAATTTACTGTTTCAGGAACAGCTGCTGTTCAAATTAATCAGGATCTGATACTGCAGAATACAGGAGGAATAAAATCGATTGTCACTTTAAATAATTCAGCGGAATTGCAAGTGAAAAGAGAAATTCTCCTTACCAGTTCAGTGGAGGATAAATTGGAGATAGCATTAAACAACGATTCCAGGCTATTTCCCGGAAGAACGATTCAAAGAGATGCTACTCCATATGGTATTTTAGACTGTAATGATAATTCAACGCTTGTTTTTAACAGCAGTGATTACCTCCAGGTTATCCCTGAAAATGCCGGTGCGGGATTAGACAGCTTTAGTTATCAAAACATTGAGGTGAACAACACAAGGGTGTCTGCTCCCCAACTAAGCCTGGAAGGCCATGTATCGGTTCCGGGGACACTAACATTAACAGAGGGAATTATTCAGACCACAGCCGCCAGCTTACTGACAATTGAAAATTCTGGAACAATTTCAGGAGGCTCTGCAAATAGTTATATTCAGGGTCCGCTTGAAATTACGGGCAATAATGCTGTAACGTTCCCTGTTGGCAAAAATGGAAGTTATCAGCCCATTGCCATTTCTGCTCCTGCTTTAATTTCAGATGCCTTTATTGCCGAATACTTTGATGTGAATGCTGATCCTTTATACGATATTGATCTTTACGAAGCTTCCATTGATCATGTTGCGGATTGCGAATATTGGACGGTACAGAGATCCTCCGGAACATCGGCGGTTAACATAACCACCTCCTGGGATGGCAACGGGTGTTGTATTTCAGATATGGCATCACTGAAACTGGCTGTATGGGATGGGACAGAATGGAAAGATTATGGCAATGGAGGCACGAGCGGCACATTGGTTTCCGGTGAAATAACAACAGGTAATGTTGTAGATATCAATTCCTTTGCAATAACCTTTGCAGACCATTTGCCTGTTGTGGATTTCACTGACCCGGGCGGGCCGTATTGCGAATCCGCCATTCCTGTTAATTTAACCGGAAGCCCGGAAGATGCAAACGGCGTATTTACCGGAGACGGGATTACTGATAATGGCAATGGAACAGCACAGTTTAATCCCGGCACAGCGGGAAATGGTACCCATCAAATAACTTACAGTTACACATCAGTCTCTGGATGCAGCAATTCTCTCAGTAAAAATGTAACAGTTAATCCAGGGCCCACCTCAACCATCATTGGAACAGATACTGTTTGTATTGGAACATCCAATGAGTTTTCTATCTATCTAACGGGTACAGCACCCTGGGATATAACCTATTCTGACGGAACTAATTCATATCATGTAATTACCTCATCTAATCCATATAAATTTACCACAAATGTACCAGCTGTTTATTCAGTAATTGCCCTTATTGATGCTAATGGATGTGCAGGTAGTGATTTTGGTAGTTCGGCTGAATTAGCAAACTGGCCAGCACCTGCAAAACCCACAACAAGTATTGTTTCCGGGTCAACCACATTCTGCGAAGGAAACAGCCTGGTATTGACAACCCCTGATGCTCAATTATATTATTGGAATAATGGAGTTTCAACACAGCAAAATACAATTACAAATCCGGGTAATTATTGGGTTAGTATTGTTAATGAGCATGGTTGCTTTAGCGAAAACTCAGATACTACCACTGTAATTGTACATAAAACAGCCCGCAAGCCAACGGTCATTTCAGGTAGTACAACTTTATGTGAAAACAGTCCAAATACAACGTACAGTACCAGTTCGCTTTATGCAGATTCTTATAATTGGGAGTTACTGCCTGCAGGCTCGGGTAGCATCATCGGGGCTGGTCAAAGTATCTCTGTTGACTGGGATGATTCCTTTGCCGGCTTAGCTAAATTAAGTGTAAAAGGATCAAATGTAAATTGTGGAGAGGGACCTGTATCTGATACATTATACATTGCATTAGATTCATTACCTGATGTTGTTTTTGATGCAATTTCGCCGGTTTGTGTAAATACTCCCCCTTTTAACCTTACTCAGGGATCTCCGGGAGGAGGTATCTACTCCGGAACAGGAATTACAACGAGTCCACAGTTTAATCCTTCTATTGCAGGTATAGGCACTCATACCCTTACTTATACTTTTACCAGTGGAAACGGGTGTGTAAACTATGCTACCAGAGATATCACCGTAAATGTTTTTCCGTTACCTGATATTTCAGGTCCGGTTGACATTTGCTCCCCTGGAACAGGAATATACTTTACCACCCTGAATGCTGACCACAGTTACGTTTGGACAGTTTCCGGAGGAACTATTATTGCCGGTGCAGGAACCAACCAGATCACCGTTGAATTTTCCGCAGAAGGGGCTGCAGAAATTCAGGTAACTGAAACTAATGATATTACCGGATGTTCAGGTACTTCAACATTATATGATGTAACTGTTCATGAAACGCCAATTACAAGTGATATAGAGTCAAATAATTCATTAACAAGAAGATAAATCAATTTTAAATAAACAA
>JBBDUV010000096.1:0-19145 GCA_040903745.1 Bacteroidales bacterium
ATTAAAAACATCTCAGGACAAACCGTTAAATTTATAGAGTATAAGGATGTTATGAGCGGGTCGGTATCAGTGGAGGAACTGACCCCTGGGATTTACCTGATTTACGCGACAATCAGGGATATTAATTCAAGACCAATAAAATTAATTAAGCAATAATAATTAGTTTAGTTAGATTATTTAGGTTTTACATTGGAACAGAATACTTGGCAGGGATTGTCCCTGCCAGGTATTCTTTCAATACTAAAAATGCTTGCTTTTCTTGGCACAGCAGTTTTTCCTGTATATTCTTAATTCTTTTAATTCGAGTTAGATATGTTTTATAGATGTCTTAGGTATTACATATTAATAATTATCACTATTGCAGGAATTGTAAGCCATGGGTGCAGAGATAACTGGGATCAGGATAAATATCAACCTCCGGAATGGCAAAAAGGTAAAATATTTACCCAAATACAAGAAGAGGATGATTTGGAGACATTTGCACTTTTGTTAAGAATTACCGGTTATGACACTATTTTAAATACTTCAGGCAGTTATACGGTATTCGCACCTACAGATGAAGCATTTAACAGTTTTTTTCAGGAGTATCCGGAATACCAGTTTGTAACTGATTCGGCAAAGTCATCACGGAAATTGACATCACTGGTTGAGTTTCAGATTATATTTAATGCATGGAGCCAGGAACAATTCCAATCTTTGGATATAGATGGCTGGATTGATCCAAAAGATGCATTTAGTGAGCCAAAAGCTTTTAAGCGCAAGACACTATATCGTGAAACTAATAAAAAGTATCCGACAGTTCAGAAAGGAGATTATGATCAAATTGTCGACTCCCTGGAAACAAAAAACCGCAAAATAGCATATACCAATTCAAACAAATATTCTCCAATTTTCTTTGATGATTTTTTCAATGTCTATAATCTGGCATTTGAAGATTATGAGTTTTATTTTAATAGAATCTTTAAGTCGGGAAAGTTGTATTTCGCCGGAGCAGAATTTTATGAAAGAATTCCTGCTGAAAATGGTTTCATTTATAAAACCGATGAAGTTGTTCTCCCTCTACCTAATGGTGAAGAGATTCTTGAAAGAGAATATAACAGCTATAACTACCATGCTTTTCTGGACTTGATTCATCAGTTTTCAAAATTCAATATAAACCTCGAGGCTACTTATGAACAGCCTGGTGCTGATCTGGGCTTGGAGGTAGATACCCTTTTTAATCTATCATATCCGGATCTTCTTTTTAATATACAAAATGAATTAACAGGCAATACAAATGATCAAAAACAGACGATCCGCGAACATTATGGACTATTAGCTCCAACTGATGCAGCAATTGAAGCATTTATGAACGAGAATCTATCAACCTGGGGGAACCTTAATAATATACCAGTCATTGTTAAAAAAGTAATTATCAATTCTCATATGACTAAAGCTCCTGTTTATCCTTCTGATATAGCCAAGGGATTTATTAATGGCGAAGGGGACAGGGTATTTCTGAATGAATCAGAAATTATTCAGACAACTTTTGGCAGTAATTGCTCCTTTATTGGATTAAACAGGGCAATTGTGCCTCGTGTTATAACAAGCATTTGCAGACCTGTGTATTTAACCCGGGACTATCAAATAATGATGTATGCATTGGATGCGACTAAAGTATTGGAAGCAGCGAAAAAACCCAACGCTACCTTTTCATTTTACTTACCTTCGGATCTCGGAATCGGATTAGGAGGTGATTCAAGTTTATCAGTAGTAATTACAGATCCTGAGTTAAACAGGTATCATTTTGAGGCTTATCAAAAGGGGGCAAACAGTTTTGTCAATGTACCCATAACCGAACTACGAAAAAAAATCTTAAATCAAATTGGAATTTCAATTCCAAGGGGTTATGCAAATAAAGAATTTATCAAAAATCTGGGAGGGAATTATATTATTGTTGACCATAATGATGGTACAGTAAGGGGGACTGCACCTACAACATTTGGTTTTAATGGTGATAGTGTTGTTCATTTGAAGCCTGAGAAATACAGCGGATATACTGATAACGGTGAAGTGTTCGATGTAGATACATGGTTTAGCTTTTCTAAAGCCAGTTATTACGGGATTTTTATTTCCGAATATCCTTATTTTCTTGATCTATTGGAGAAAGCGGGGCTTTTTAACCCAAGTTTTTTCACATTCCCTTTCCTTATTCCTGGAGAACCTTATACGATTTTTATTCCCAGCCAGCAAGCATTAGAGGAATATCGTGCAGATACGCTGTCAAAGGAAGAATTGAACCAATTTTTAAGATATCATTTTGTTAAAGGTGAGTTAATTTTCACAGATGGCAACCAGCCAGGTGGTAACTACCCAACCACCAGGGTTGATGAAAGTTCAACTACAACTCAAAGCAAGCAAAGTACACTACATATTTTAACAAAACCTGATATGATTGAATTACTGGACAAAGAGAATAGCGTTTATTTAACAATTCCTGAAGAAGATGGAAAAACAAACAGAACCGTAGTTTTTGAGACTGTTAATAATTCGACATCAGAATGGGATTTCATAACTACAGCGGTGATACATCAAATAGACAAAGTATTGAATAAAGACTCGCTACAAGCAAGATAAATTTATATCCTTCAATAGAATTAAAAATGAAGAAGTTTTCTATCTTTTTATTACTTATATTTTTTGTCTTTTCCTATATGGATTCTTTGGCACAAAGCGAAATAGTCATACGGGGAAAGATAACTGAGAAGGCTTCAGGAATGCCAATACCTGGTGCAAATCTTGTTGAGATTGACAACCAGAACAGAATAATCAAAGGAACGATTACTGATGTGAATGGAAATTATTCCTTTGAAGTGTCGGATCCGGAACACACTATTCAGGTAAGTTTTATTGGCTATGTAAGTCAGACTTTTGATATTGATTCTAGAAGAACCATCGATATTGAGTTAGAAGAATCGTCACTGGCAATAGATGAAGTAGTAATAGTCGCTCAATCTTCAGCAAATACGATGACTGGTGTTTATGAGAGAGACCAAACGGGATCTGTAACAGTTGTTGATATGCAGAAATTCAATAATATGCCAACGGTCAGCGCAGCAGATGCACTTCAGGGCCAGATTTCCGGGCTTGATATTGTTTCAGCTTCAGGTAATCCGGGAAGTGGATCGAACATCGTGGTTCGGGGAATGGGATCCCTGGGAAATACAAATCCTCTGATTGTAGTGGATGGCATTCCACAGGATATTGACACTGATAACTTCAATTTTGCCTCTGCAGATGAGCAAAACTTAGGGCAATTATTAAGCCTGGCTCCTCAGGATATTAAAACGCTTGAAGTACTAAAAGACGCTGCATCAACTGCAATTTGGGGATCAAAAGGTGCAAACGGAGTTTTATTAATAACAACCAGTAGTGGAGAAAGGGGTAAGATCCGGTTCAATTACCAGTATAAAATTAATGCCAATATTCAACCCGATCCAATTCCTATGTTAAGTGGTGATGAATACATTACAATGCAGTTGGAACAATGGCACAATGCTGAGGGAGTATATAATATACCCCGGGAAATTGCATTCGACAGAAACTATGTTGATTTTCACAATTATTCGGCAAACACAAATTGGATTGATGCGATTTCAAGTGATTCATATTCGCATGATCACTTTTTTAAATTGTCTGGAGGTGGCACAAGAAGCAGGTATTATACCTCTGTAAATTATCAAAATAACTATGGGAACATTATTAACACTTCGTTCCAAAGATTGTCATTTCGGGTAAATTTTGATTACGATATATCAGATAATCTGCGCTTTACTACAAATTTCAATTACAACAATACAATTAACGAGGAGAGCGCGAGCACAATCTACAGATTCCTTAATACCAATAAAAACACAGAAAATGTCAGAAAGATGGCTTTTATTAAAGCACCCAATATGAGCATTTGGGAATATGATGAAAATGGTATTCTGACAGGTGAATATTTTACTCCGATTGAAAGTTACCAGGGAAATGGTGTCAGGTTCTATAATCCTGTTGCCATGGCTGAGCTTGGTGAGAACAGCAATACAGGGAATGAAATTCAAAATAACTTTATCGTTGATTATAGCATTTTTCAATTTTTAAAGTTTCGTGAGACGATCTCTTTTTCCTATGCCAGTCACAAAGCAAACAAATTCATTCCGTCATCAGCCATTGGTGCTGATTGGCTGAATTGGAACAGCAACAACGCCACTGAAAGAAACAGAATGAATGTTCGGTGGTTGAGCCGTTCTCAACTGTTTTTTCTTCCCTTTAGCCAGAGTAATGATCACTCAATGACGACTGTATTAATGTGGGAAATGGAACAGAAAAGCTTTGAATACTTCCAGTTAAGTACCGCTAAAGGTCCAAGCCAAAGTTTAGTTGATCCAGCAAATAATGCACCAACCCGGGAACTTTCATCCGGAAGCTCCCTTTTAAGGATGTACGGTGCTATGGCCTCTGTGAATTACAAGTATTTAGACCGGTATCTTTTTTCCTTTAATCTTCGCAGCGATGGGAGTTCTGCGTTTGGTGAAGCCAATCAATGGGGCGTATTTCCCAGTCTTTCGGCCGGTTGGAGATTTTCAAAAGAGAAGTTTTTTGAGTCACTTGATTTTTTATATGATGGGAAAATAAGATTAAGTTGGGGACAGTCAGGTAAAGCATTGAATAATCCGTATGCTTCATATGCATATTATGAAACATTTGACCGATACATGGATGTACCTGCGGTGATTCCTGCTCAAATTCAACTCGCAAATTTAAAATGGGAAACTGTTACGAGTTGGAACGCTGGGATTGATTTAAATTTGTTTAGGGGCAGGTTAAATATTAATTCCGATCTATACAGAAGAATTACTACCAATCTGCTATGGAAAGATTATTCAATTCCATCAACCACAGGTTATGAAGAACTGGGGTTTTTTAATGGCGGAGCAATTCAAAATGTTGGGTGGGAATTCTTTATAAGTGGAAATGTAGTGGATAGAGAGAATTTGAAAGCATCATTGGATTTTAATATCTCTCAGAATGACAACAGCATGTTATATTTTCCCGATAATTTTGTTGCAGAACGTGGAATAACAGTTGAGAATGGTGTTTTTCCCATCAAGGCAGAGGTTGGAAAGCCAATCGGATCATTTTACGGATTTCGGTACCTGGGAGTATATGCTTCTGATGGAGATGCGATAGCAAGGGACGCTGATGGTAATACAATGATCGACAGCAATGGGGACCCTATACCGCTCAGTTATAAGGGAACGTATAATTTTAAGGGGGGGGATGCCATTTATAAAGATGTCAATCATGATGGTGTAATAGATATAATGGATGCTGTATATATTGGATCATCAAGTCCTGATTTTGTTGGAGGTTTTGGAAGTTCAGTGAAATATAAATCGCTGAGTGTTGCAGTACATTTTCATTACCGGTTGGGATTTGATATAGTAAATCAGGTGGCCATTGACACAGAAGGAATGCTGGATAGAAATAACCAGAGCAAGGCGGTTTTAAACAGATGGAAATGGCAGGGGCATCAGGAGGAGGGGCTATTGCCCAGGGCATATATGAACCATCCAGCCAACAATCTTGGATCTGACAGATATGTTGAAAGGGGGGATTTCTTAAGATTGAGTAACATAAATCTTGCTTATCGATTACCCGCCCAGATCTCAAAGCGCCTTAATATTATTTCAATGGATATTGGGATTAACCTGAGAAGAATTTTAACCATTACAAATTATTCAGGTCAGGATCCTGAAATTGGCCGGGTTGAGGTAGATCCTTTCTGGTTGGGGCGGGATAATGCCCGTACGCCTGTTCCTAGAATGTATAGCTTGTTGTTTAATATTAATTTTTGAAAACAAAATGTCTGAAATATAAGAGTATGAAAAGGCAATTTATTAATTCATTATTGTTACTGCTGATTCCTGTTTTGTTTCATTGCTGTGAAGAATCGCTCACACTCTTACCTCCTCAAGGAAAGGTGAAAGATGAATATTGGAAAAGTAAAGAGGATGTCAGGGCAACATTAATGGGAGCTTACAAAAGTTTGGCAATGAATGATGAACTGTTTTTTTATTATGGTGAGCTAAGAGCCGATATGCTGAAAGCTGGCGGAAATCTGTCTAATGAATTGAGAGACATTATGAGGAGCAATATCTATGCCTCAAATGATTGGACCAATTGGGGATCATTTTATTCAGTTATTAATTATTGCAATTCGGTTTTGAAATATTCCCCTGAAGTAAAGACAATTGACGGTACCTTTTCAGACTTTGATTTTCAACAGTATAATGCTGAAGCAGTATTTCTAAGAAGCCTTGCTTACTTTTATCTTGTAAGGGTTTTCAAAGATGTCCCCTTTGTTTTAACACCCTATGATACAGACGATCAAGACTTTTTTCCAGCTAAACTATCAGATGATGTTATTCTGGATTCTATTTATAATCATTTAACCAATATCCTTCCTGTGATTCCGGAAGAACATGAAACAAATGATAAAACCCGGGGAAGAGCAACCCGTGGTGCAGTTCATGCATTGCTTGCTGATATAGCTTTATGGAGGTTTGATTATCAGGCATGCATCAATCATATTGAATTCATAGAAAATAGTGATTTGTACGAATTGGTTCCGGGAAGCAATTGGTTTACAATTTTTTCAGAAGGGAACACACTTGAAGGAATATTTGAGTTACAGTTTAACAGTCAACTGGGACAGGATAACAATATGTACAACGTTACAACACCTATGAATAATTATTTCCTGTCCAGTGATCAAGCATTTCAAATGCTCTCTCCAACTACATCAAAAGAAGTTATTAGGGGCTATGGATCAGTCACAGACAATGAATTAATATGGAAATACATAGGCAAGAAGCCAGATGGATTCTCATTACGATCAGGTACTGATCGAGAAAGCAGTAACTGGATTGTTTATCGATTGGCTGATGTGCTGCTTATGAAAGCAGAGGCATTATCTCAATTGGGTGCTTATGATGAGGCGATTGCTGTTGTAAATGAGATTCGGGCACGGGCATTTGTTGCAACATATAGTTCATATCCGCAAAATGCAGCTGCACTGGAAGAACTAATTATTGAAGAAAGAGCCCGAGAGCTGGCTTTTGAAGGTAAACGATGGTTCGACCTGATCAGGATGGGAAGTCGTGATGATTATGAAAGAAAGAATAAGTTAATAGAGATTATTATTAAAAATGTGCCGGCTACCCAGAAGAGGGTTTTAGCTACAAAATTAAATGATCCTTACGGATGGTATCTGCCAATTTATGAAGAGGAATTAGAGAATAATCCAAACTTAGTACAAAATCCATATTATCAAATTTATTGAGGCTATAATGAACAATTTATTATTGGCAGAAATGGAAGGTAAAAAAAACTACAAATATGAATAGCAGAATTATTATAAAGTTCATAATTAGTTTAACAAGTATGAAGCCCTATATAAGGCGAACTCTTTCAGTCAGCCTGATACTCTATTTGATATTTCTTGTCTCATGTAAGGAAGAAGACAATATAGACAAACCTTTTTATGAGATTGATGAGATAGAATATAAGACCATTAGCGAATATATCAATTCAAAGGGGGATACCTTTAACCTTTTTCGCAGTTTAATAAATGCAGGAGAGCTTGAAAGCACCCTGGCTGCGTATAATCCATTTGGGAATGGATATACGCTATTTTTACCCTCAAACACGGCGGTTAATCAGTTTATAGAGGACAATCATACTTATGGCAATTTTCAGGATCTACTGAATGATCAGGAGTATGTGAGAACCCTGGTTCGGTATCATGTGGCGAATCTTGCATTGAATGCAAATGATTTTCCTTTAGGATCTTTACCAGATACAACGCTTTCCGGTGACCTTCTGACCATTGGGTTTAGTGGTGATTTGGGTTCATTGGTTCAGGTAGTAAATAATTATGCAACGGTTATTGATCCGAATATTTATTTAATCAACGGGTATATCCATATTATTGACGAGGTTCTTGAACCTGTCACAGACAATAGCTATGAATGGTTAAAGAATAATGCAGATTTTTCAATAATTACCCAGGCACTGGAGGCTACTGAATTAAGTGATACTTTTAATATTGTATCCGGAAAGAATATATCCTCTGGCAGCTCTAATACCTTATTGGTAGAATCCGATGATGTATTCAGGGAAAGGTCTATTTTCTCAATAGACGATTTAATTAATCGATATAGTCCCGATAATCAGGAATATACAAGCAGTGAAAATGGTTTATATCAATTTGTCGCTTATCATATCCTCGAAGGAAGATACTTCCTGAATAATTTTGAAGGTGAAAACACGAATTATAACACCTATACAAATTTGCCCGTATCGGTAAATGCTACAGGAGTCGATATCAAAATTAATTCTGGTGTAGAAATCTTCGATACAATAATTATTGGAACGGATACTTCTTTCATTGATTTTATTTCTCTGAAATATGATAAAAGCAATGTACTTACAACAAATGGCGCAATTCATTTGATAGATCGTGTTATGGAACTTTATAAACCCAGAGCCCGACAACGGGTTTTTCAGTTTTATGAAGAGCCTTTAATTGATTTGGTAAGTCAAAGTCCGAATACCTATGAATTCAATGATCCTGACAAATTTGAAGTCATAGGATGGGAAGGTGTTGATTTTATACAGTATGTAAAATCCTTGAGTGATCTTGAAGGTGTAACAAACAATGATTATATAGAAATAGAAGGTGATTTCTCTATCATTTATGATCTTCCTAAGATACTGCCAGGTAACTACATGTTAAGCTTAAGAGCCAATGTTGGTTCTCCTGATAATGCCTTTATACAGATATTTTTAGATGGTAAAGCGATTGGAGGAAACATTGATCTGACATCAAGTCCAGGTTCAGGGTCATTCTACACATATGATATTGGACAATTGAGTTTTATTAATCATGAGAAACATCAATTGAGGATTCAAACTTTGATTCCTGGCAGATTGCAGTGGGATGCGGTTATAATTCAACCAATTAGCAACTGATTTAATCTATGCAAATGAAAATTAAACTAAAAACATATTATGCAATATTATTGCTTTTCATAGTTATCTTCCCATTCTGCACTAAAGATTGGACGGATCACTATCTGGAAGCTGACAGCGATGTTAATGAAAGGTTATGGGATGTACTAAGCTCCTCGGACGAGTTCTCAGAATTTGTGAAATATTGTAAGCTATTTCACCTGGATACCATTATTAATTCTGATAAAATAAAAACATTATTTATTCCAACCAATGATGCCATTAATGTATTTCTCTCAGAAGATACCATTGGTTTTAAGGAGACATTACAATATCATATTGTACCAACTTATTTCATGTTGCGGAATGTTGAAAACAATCAGCATCATCGCCTAAGGACTCTCGAAGAAAAGTTTGCCCTCATCCAAAATATAAATAGCAATTATTACTTTGACGGGGTTGAAATTTTCTACAGTAGTCCGATGCATCTGGATGGCAAGTATTATCAGATCAAAGAAGTTGCAGTACCGAAGCCAAACATTTATGAGTATATTAAAAGGAATAATCCTTCTATTCGTAAATATATTGACCTACAGGATTCCGTAATTCTAGATAGAGAATTAAGCAAACCTGTTGGCTTTAACGATAACGGACAAACGGTATATGATTCGGTAGCTACAGTGATCAACATGTTCGAGGAAAAGTATTTTGCTATATCCAGAGAATATCGTAATATTTTCGCAACAGTTGTTATACCCGGAAAAGAAATTTATGAAAATGCATTGAGTTCGATGGCTCAGGATATTGGTGGCAATTATTCTTCCTTTGAGGATATACCGGAAAGCTGGGAAAACAATGTGCTTATTCCAGCACTGCTGCATAAGGGAGTTTTTAGCGGATTACTGCAACCCATGGATTTTCTAACTGATATAATGCCAAATGTTGCAGGCGATTCAGTCATTATTGATTTCAAAGCTGATCCTGCCTCTCAAATAATATGTAGCAATGGTCTGGTTTACGAATACGAAACATTTTCTGTAGCCGATCACTTATATAAAATGAAAATGATCGAAGGTGAAGATTTTGTTAAAGAAATTGGTGACGGACAATATGCCTGGATCGATAATAAGGTCACAATAGTTGGAGATAGAAGTTTTCAACCATCTAAAGATAAAATTTCCGGTGCCTCTAATGATACTATAGTCTATGCCAATTTTGAATCAAATTATCAACAGACATATTCAATAAAGTTCAAAGTTTCAGATGTTTTTCCCCAAAGATACCGGTTGGTATGGCGGACAAATTATCGCACAACAGGTGTATTTAGCATTTATGTAAATGATGAAATTGTGAAGCTCGGAATTAGTGGATATGAGCAGTTTGACACCTCCCAGTTAATCAACGGATTTTTTAGTGTTCTGGGATATAAATTATACCCTAATAGCAAAGGATTCTGTGATCTGGATGGGTGGGTTGATAATATAACTGATTTTGGAGATATTACCATAGAAATAAAATATTTCAGTTCAGGAGAATCCCCGGAGAATGGTATTGTTATCGATTATTTAGCCTTAGAATCAGAATAAATATTGGAATTTAAAAACATGAAAAAAGGTGCTAAAAGATATTGTTTGTTTATATTGTTTCTGGTAGTATTATTTGCAGCATTACCGGCGCAGGATTCTCTGCTTGTAACAGGTAAAGTTACAGCTGGGAAAAACAATCCTCTGAAAGATGTTTCTGTAAGTGTGGAGGGTTATAATATCTCTCCTGTTATTACGGATAGTTCTGGAAATTTCAGTATTTCTGTACCAACGGGAAGCGTATGGCTCATGATTGTTCCTTTGGGAGACTATGAGAGCAAGCGGATATTCTTGGATGGCCGTCAGTCGCTTATGATTTCTCTGACACCAGACATCATGAAATCATATAATGATCCTGTTCCAATCAATCATCAGATAATATCGCGAAGTGATATTATCACCTCTTATTTTGACATTGACTTAGAAAAAAATCCAATCAATGATGTGGAAACTTTTGATCAGCTAATACAGGGATCGGTTCCTGGTTTATGGTTAACTCATCATTCAGGCATGCCTGGTTTGGGTGCAATAGGTTTCATACGGGGAATAAATTCCATGAATGCTACAAATGCTCCTTTGGTTGTTGTTGATGGAATGCCCCTTGAACCGCCTGGAATATTCCAAACAGAAATACAAGGGAATTATAGCAATCCACTTTCAAATATTGACCCCAATGATATATCTAAGTTGACAATTTTAAAAGATCCAACAGCTACTGCTATCTATGGTGCAAAAGCCTCTAATGGATTAATTTTAATTCAAACGCTTGATCCGAAATCTACGCAGACTTCAATTGACATTTCGATGCAAAGAGGGATATCCCTTGCACCGTCACGTTTTATTCCTCAATTGGACAGAGAGCAATATTTATTGTTGGCCAATGAAGTGTTGTCCTCCTCTAATTTGAAAGAAGAAGATTTTGAAATAGCCTATCCTGGACTTTATACTGACAGAAATGATGATGCCTACTACAGATATATGCACGATACCAATTGGCAAAAGTATATCTTCTCTAACGGACAATCAAGCAATATTTATTTTTCAATGAAGGGAGGAAGTGAAATCGCTAAATACGGTCTGTCGGTAAGTTACTTAAATCAGGACGGAGTTTTTGAAAATTCCACTCATGATCGATTTAATGTTCGATTTGTTAGTTATTTAAATCTATTTCCCCGGTTTAAGATGGATGTAACTTCAAATTTGATCAATGGAAATTCATCCTTAAAGGAATCGGCAGTCTCTAAAGAGGTCAGCCCTGTTTTGACCAGTCTGTTTAAAGCCCCTCTTATGAATCGATATCAATATGATGAAAAGGGCAATAGACTTTCAATGATAGACGATACAGATGAGTTGGGGACCAGTAACCCATACGCTTTAATGAAGAACTACATAGGTGATACAAAAGATTACAGATTTATTACATCAATAAAAGGCCTGTTGGATATTTCCAAAACAATGAAAATGATTTCAATAGTTGGATTAAATTTCAACACTATGAAAGAATTTATTTTCATGCCAAATATTGGGATGGAAAAATATTTTGATGGTGAGGCCTTAAATGTTGCACAATCTACGAATAATTACCTTTTCTCTTTTTACAATGATAATTATTTAAGTCTTAATAAACAGTTTGGAAATATTCATGCCTTAAATGCTGTCACAGGATTCAGAATTCATACCAATACCTTACAGACAGATTTTGGTCGGGCCATGAACATGCCGGAAAATGATGAATACACCAGACTGCAAGCAGGACAAAATGATTTGAGAGTGTTGGGAGGGATCAATTCAAGATGGAACTGGGCATCCTTGTATAATCAGATTAATTATAAATTTAAGGATAAGTATCTGTTGAATGTTAGCGGATCCGCTGATTTTTCCACCCGATATGGAGCGCAATCTGAGACCTCTGTTCGTATTTCTAATCTTCCGATCGGTTTGTTTTATTCGTTGGGGGCAGGATGGAGATTATCGCAGGAATCTTTTCTCAGGGAAGTTAAGGGATTGGAAAATATATTGTTACGTGCATCATATGGAAAGACAGGAAATGATGATATCGGCAATGTGAATGCACTCGATTATTATTACCTTACCAGATACAGAGAAACTTCAGGATTAATTCCAGGATCCGCTGCTAACAAATCATTAAAATATGAGGAGTTCTATCAATTCAATACTGGGATTGATGTATCATTTTGGGGAGGCAGAACCCGGTTAACGGTAGATTATTATATCTCAAAATCATCAGATATATTGGTTTATGAACCTCTGGAGAGCTATATGGGGTACAGTTTTCTTCCTGCCAATTCGGGCATGTTGAATAATTCAGGATGGGAGTTTGCATTTAATCAGCGTTTGATTGACGGTCATCAGTTTTCATGGGATTTTTCAACCAATTTATCCTTGATTTCTAATCAGGTGATTCGTGTTCCGGAGAATGAATCGATCACTCAATTTGTTGGGGGAGAAATGATAACGAGGAATGGAGAATCCGTCAACTGCTTTTATGGATATGAGTTTAATGGAGTTTATTCAACCCAACAGGATGCGCAAGAAGTAAATTTGGTGAATAGCAAGGGAATTCCATACGGTGCTGGTGATGCGATATTTCAGGATATATCAGGACCCGAAGGCATTCCTGATGGAATTATAAACGACTATGATAAAGTAGTTTTAGGTTCTCCAATACCCGATTTTTTTGGAGGAATATCAAATCGGTTTATTTACAGGCGTTGGGAACTTTCTATGATGATTCAGTTTGTTTACGGGAATGAAGTCTTTAATTATGTAAGATACATGAATGAAAGGATGGTAGACCTTTCAAATCAAAGTAAAAATGTATTAAACCGCTGGCAATATGATGGAGACGAAACCAACGTTCCCAGAGCTCTTTGGAATGATCCGATAGGGAATTCGGTTTTTTCGTCAAGGTGGATTGAGGATGGATCATACCTTCGACTAAAGCATCTCAAGTTAAGTTATACAATACCTGAAGGATTTTTCAAGTTTCAAAATGCCAGTTTTTATATTTCAGGTACCAATTTATTGACACTTCATAAGTACCTGGGCTATGATCCGGAATTCAGCTATTCCTATGATCCAATGATGCAAGGGATTGATTATGGCCTGATGCCACAGTTTCGAAAATTCTTAATCGGAGTTAAGGTTGGATTATAATATACAAAATAAAGATGATGAATATGGACCGATTATACTTCAGATGTTTAACTATATTGATATTTGACATAAATATCCCTTTCAAATATATGCTGCTGAAAAAACCAATGTCGATATTGATCGGTGCAGTTCTACTTTCAATTCCACTATTGAATTCATGTGAAAAATTTATTGATCCGGAGCAGGAGTTGATTCTTAAAGCAGATGAGATATATACAGATTGGGATGAATATCGTTCAGCAGGATTGGGTCTATATGCATTGCAACAGGATTTAGTTGAACAAATATTGGTTTTAGGTGAATTAAGAGGCGACCTTTTACAGGTAACTGAAAATGCCACACCAGAGCTAATTGAAGTATACAATTTTAACATCCAGAAGGACAATCCCTACGCTTCTCCCAAAAATTTTTATAAATTAATTTCAGCATGTAATAAGTTAATCCGTCAATTAGAATCTGCCTATCCTGATGTCCTGGATAAAAACAAGCCAATCAATAACTTCGACCGCCTTTATGGTGAAGTGCTTTGCATGAGAGCCTGGGCTTATTTTAATGCAGTACGTATATATCAAAAAGTACCCTATATCCATGATGATTTAACAGATGTTGAGGAAATCGAAAACTATGTAAATTCAGAATCATCCTACACAGTTCCCTTTTACATTAATTATGCGCCCGATGGATACTATAATGATACTATTAGAGATACTACTATTGTATTGACAAAACAATTTTTAGATCAAAAAGCTGTAATAGATACATTTACAGTACAACTAAAAAACAACATTAAAGCAATAGGAGTAAATCATAGTATCAACAATGGTGATGTTACCTGGCTGGTAACAGTCTGGAATGATTATGCACGTCATGCATTACTTGGACAGATGTATTTATTTGACGGAAATTATACCAGTGCCATAAAACATTTTACGCCTATACTATATAACAATACTTCAGAAACTTCTGAAATCAGGTTTGGATTGGATGCCAAATTTTCCGAAGGTAATTGGAAGAACATTTTTAGAGGTGTTGAACCCTATGAACATATTTTTACCCTTTGGTTTGGTAAATCCTTCCAGCAAACAAATGGGATTCAATCCATGTTTTCAATACTTCCTCCTAACAATTATATGATGAAACCTACAGAATCATCTATTAAGTATTGGGAATCTATATGGAACGATCCTAAAGTGCAGTTATACAACAACGATCCTACAAGATCAAAAGTGACAGATCCCGGGATACCAGGTGATTTCAACAGGGGATACGGTGTGTCCTATAAATTCTATAAATACGGGAAAGAGATGAGTGTTGATACGATTGCTGGGATGTTGATTAAAAAACTTACAGGAAGGAATTTGGATGTGCAACTGATGATGCAAGATGTGGATACAGTGATTTCCAAATATAGTATTGGCAGAAATGAATATGCTCACGATGCCCATTTTTTAATTTTCAGAGCAGCTGGTATTCATCTCTATGCTGCCGAGATTTATGCATTGTGGGTCTTTGATCATTCGGGTATAATCCGCCCTGAAACAAATACAAGTCTGAACATCCTGAATAATGGGTCATATACCATTGGAAAACAGCGTGGTGTCAGGGGGCGTGTTGGATTTGCTGATGGATACGAATCCGTACAGATTCCGAATATCATTTATATCCATGACCCGATTACAAATGAAATTGTAGGTTATTACGATTATACCGGGAATCTTCCGAAGAAGCAGGAGTATCTGATTGAAAGAATTATTGAAGAAAGGGCCAGAGAATTAGCCTTTGAAGGAGAACGATTTTATGACCTGGTCAGAATTGCAAAGAGACGAAATGATCCTTCTTATCTTGCTGATAAAGTAGCTGCCAAGTTCAGTGGGGCTGAAAAGGAAGCTATATATCAAAAATTATTAGATGAACAGAATTGGTATATTCATTATTTTGACTGACATGGCAATTGCAGGAATCCCAAAAAATTACATAACCTACATTTAATTGTAAGTTAGAATAGAAGTAAGAGACATTTTTTTAAAAAAACACAATAAATATTCATGACAATAAAATCAGTTTCTTTTTTGATATTGCCATTGTTTTGCAACATTTTATATGCTGCAGAGATAGATTCAATTCCTCGTAGGCAAGAGGCACAATCTGATAGCTTCAGCAAAAAGCCAAATATCTTTTTCTTTTTTGCAGATGATTGGGGTAAGTATGTAGGTTCCTATGACAATTTCCCGCCAAATAAAGTAATTAAAACTCCGGTAATGGATGAATTTGCAAGAGAAGGGATACAATTTAACAACGCATATGTTAATGCACCTGCATGTACTCCTTGTCGCAGCTCTTTGCTATCCGGACAATATTTCTACCGTACGGGTTTAGGGGCAAACCTTTGGGGAGTTTGGGACTCAACTATTCCCAGTTATCCGCTTATACTTGAAGAGACCGGATATGATATTGGATATAGCTATAAGTGTTGGGGGCCCGGTAGGCCTGTAAATGCTCCGCATGGGGGCGAAGCCAAGGCTTATCAGTCAGCAGGTATTCGATTTAATGAATTCTCACAGAATGTAACCCAAATGGTTAATGAAGGTAAAACTATTGAAGAAGCAAAGGAGGAACTCTATAAAGAGGGCTTAGACAATTTTCGTTCATTCCTAAAGTCAAGAGAAGAAGGTAGTCCGTTTTGTTACTGGTTTGGCCCAATGAATACGCATCGTAAGTGGATAGAGGGTTCAGGTAAAAATCTTTGGGGATTAAATCCTGATGATTTAATAGGACTAATGCCTTCATTTTTACCTGATGTACACGAAATTCGTGAAGACATGACCGACTATTTTGGGGAAGTACTGGCACTTGATGAGATGTTGGGTCGCTTATTAAAAGAGCTCGAAGAGATTGGAGAAATGGAAAATACGCTTTTTGTTGTGAGCGGGGACCATGGTATTCCGGGATTTCCCAGGGCTAAAAGTAATTTATATCCTCTTGGAACAGACGTGCCACTTTTGGTTCAATGGCCAGGAGTTATAAAAGGAGGACGCGAGATTGATGACTTTATTAGTTTAATGGATCTGGCCCCAACTTTTTTGGAGGTTGCAGGTGTTTCTGTCCCTGAATCTATGACCGGTAAAAGCATTGCTCCTCTGCTGAAGAGTAAAAAAAGTGGAATAATTGATGATACAAGAAATTATGTTGTTACAGGCAGGGAACGACATGTGCCAGCAGCCCGTGATGGGAATCTACCTTACCCTCAAAGGTCGATACAAACTGAAGATTTCCTGTATATTATAAATTTTGCACCTGATCGTTATCCAATGGGCGCACCCTATAATCTTGATGGATTAAAAGATAATCCTGTTTATGAAGAGTTGAAAGAGAATACACTCCTTACTTATGCTGATATAGATGCTGGTCCCACAAAAGCATGGATGATCAAACACCGTGATGACAATAAGTGGAAGATGCATTGGAAATTGGGATTTGAAATGCGGTCATCTGAAGAACTTTATGATCTTAAAAAGGATCCGGATTATTTGAATAATGTTGCATACGATCCGGAGTATTCCCATATCAAAGAAAAGCTATCAACACAGTTAATGCAAATTTTAAAATCTACCGGTGATCCAAGGGTAACAAGTGATGGTAATACATTTGACAGGCTGCCATACACTGCTCCCAGATAGCGACATGATTGTTTATAATTAAATCCCTTCTCAAAAATAAATACCATGTTGAGACACTTAATCTTGCAAAATAATAATATTAAACAGGAAATATAATGTTGACAAAAGCTTCAAAACAACATTATTCTGATAAAGGATTAACATTCAAGATTATATTGAGACACAGATTATTAACCCTTGTTAAATGGGTACTTTTTTCTTGTCTGTTAATTGGATACTCTAACAGTCTGTTTTCTCAATATATAAGTATTCCTGATGCCTTAAATCGTCCCCTGGAACAAATTACCACTGTAACCGGTACTACATTTGAAGACAATGCAGGTTCCTTTGAGCAAACATATGATGCCAGGGCCTGGACGACAAACTCAACCGTTATTTATCCGGTAAAGGTAGGGAACAATACGCCGGGAACCAGACAGGTTTGGTTAGGGGGAGAAGTTTACGGGCAGAGTCCGCTGAATACAACATGGAAGGCCATGAAGGTCGAATATGATGGTGCTGGAATACTTATGAGGAGCACGGACTATCTTGTAATAGATGGGATTCGGACACATAATGTGATGGATGCGGTTCGCCCCAGACAAAATGCGTCCACTTTTCGCGTGAGTAATGTTTACGCAACATATACCCGTGATGATGCAATTGAAAATGATGAAATGATGGCTGGTCAGATTGAAGACTGTTTATTTGATGGGTGCTATATGTTTCTCTCACAACAAGGTAGTCAGACATGGAGCACTTTGGATTCATTGGAAGTAATAAATACACTTGTACGTTTTGAACCAATGCCCTACGATACGAATGTAAAAGGAAACCCTCCGGAATTTGAAAGTTTATATGGAGTAAACGCCAATCGTCATGGACAGCTGTTTAAGCATCATGGACCCGGGGATGCACCGCTTATTGTTAAAAACTCTGTTTTTTATGTTCCCCAGCATTCTGTAAATGGCACTGGTTCTATGGGTTTTCCTGATTTTGAAGGGTGCAGATATTCAAACAATATCTTGCTTTGGACCGGTGGAGGTAGTTATCCAGGCTCTTTACCCGCAACGGGTGTAACAGAATATAATCTGATAAATAGTACCCGGGAACAAATTGATCAGATATGGGATAATGCTGTGAATGATTGGATCACGCGTCATGGCTATGATGTGAAACCTTACCATTTAACCGTTGTAAATGGAAGCTGGGATGGGGACTATAATTGGAAAACGGAAGTTGTTATTCAAGCAGATGCACCTGCTGGCGGAAAAGTTTTTGATAAGTGGACAGGTGATATAAAATATGTTGCTGACCCTCAAAGTCCAATTACTACTGTCAATATGCCGATTTTAGATATTAGCCTAATTGCCACTTACAGGGATGTTAATACAGATCCCGAGCCAGATCAAAATGCAAGACTGAGCGCGATAACATGGCCAGAGGCTCCTGCTTTTCTCAGGCAAAGTCCTCAGTGGAATGATGATACGATTCCAAATTTTAGCAGTGGAATATTTACATATGAACTGAAGGTGCCCTATGGTGCAACGAGTGTTCCCGCATTAATGGCGATACCTGAGGAATTGAATGCGCAGATTTCGGTGAAACGGGCTAAGGTGTTAGCAGGACCTTTACAAGACAGGACTACCACATTTACTGTTACAGCTGAAGATGACACAACGGTTAATGT
>JBBDUV010000097.1:0-18342 GCA_040903745.1 Bacteroidales bacterium
GAACAAATATAATTTAAATATATCTTTGTGCCAGATGGCACAAAGATAGGGGCGGAATGTCTGTAGAACAGGTTGCCCACATAGAACCCCAGCTCCGTTAGCGCCATGTATAGCCCCGCTAGGGGCGGAATGTCTGTAGAACAGGTTGTCCACATAGAACCCCAGCTCCGTTAGGAGCAATATGTATAGCCCCAGGCGCAACGTCTGTAGCATAAAAACCGAAGTTGGGAATTTCCAATTGCAGTTTTCTTTTAAACTCTTATGCATTTGGGTTGTTATTGAGATATAAACCAAATCGTTATATTATGAGAATTTTACCTGTTTCTATTCTGACACTTTTGCTTGCAGCTGCTTGCAACCACCCGGCAAATACCGATTTAATCCCTGACGCTGAAAATGGAGGTTTGTCATTGCCTGAAGGCTTTTCGGCAATCATTGTGGCGGACGACTTGGGGCCAGGCAGACATATTACCGTAAGGGAGAACGGAGATATCTATGTATCATTACGCAATCTGCAGGATGGCAAAGGTGCCGTAGCACTGAGGGATACAACAGGCGATGGGAAAGCGGATCTGATAAAGTATTTTGGCTCTGTTTCCGGAACAGGAATAGAGATGCATAAAGGATTTCTTTATTATGGCGCAGATTCAATGGTGGTGCGATATCCTTTTACCCATGCCGATGACCTGCTGCCCACAGAGGATTATGAGATTATTGCTGGCGGATTGGTTGATGAAAGGCAGCACGCTGCAAAGCCATTTGAGTTTGACGGTGATGGAAACATGTATGTAACCATCGGGGCTCCTTCAAATGCCTGTATGGAACAGATGCGTACCAAAGGATCACCCGGAATGGATCCCTGTCCGATCCTCGAATATGCCGGTGGCATCTGGCAATTCAAAGATGATCTTACAGGACAGGAACAGATGCAGGATGGCTACCGCTACTCAACCGGAATCAGGCATGCTGTGGCACTGAGATGGAATGATCGTGCCGGTAAATTGTACGCGGTACAACACGGCAGGGATCAGCTGCACCAGTTTTTTCCTGAAATGTACGATGAAAAGCAAAATGCTGACCTGCCGGCTGAGGAATTTCTGATGCTGGACGATGGAGCTGATTTTGGATGGCCCTACTGCTACTACGATCCGTTCAGGGAAGCAAAGGTACTTGCGCCTGAATATGGAGGTGACGGAGAAATAATAGACCGGTGTGAAGCTAAGACAGATCCGATCATGAGTTTTCCGGCGCATATCGCCCCCAATGATCTTGTATTTTATGATAATGACCAGTTTCCTGCCATTTACCACCATGGTGCATTTGTTGCCTTTCATGGTTCATGGAACCGTGCTCCACTTCCACAAGAGGGTTATAATGTTGCTTTCGTACCTTTTAAAGGGGCACTGCCTTCGGGCGACTGGGAAGTGTTTGCTGATGGATTTTCTCAGCTTGAAACAGTTGAAAATCCGGGTGATGCTGAATACCGGCCCTGTGGTCTGACAGTCGGACCCGATGGTTCGCTCTATGTCGTCGATTCCAGAAAGGGCCGGATTTGGAGGATCTTCTACAATGGTTAGAAATTTCGGGATAATTTAGCTAATTTCGTTGTAGAAACAGTGGACAGTACCTTTAAATAGCTGGCTAACCATTAAGAATATCTGACTCAAGGAGATAACGACCTGTGAATCCCCTCATTGTTAAGGAAAGATAATACGGGACCAAAGACAAGAAGACATTAATGTACGCAATAATCTGGCAGCACATGGACGAGGGTTGCTCATATAGATTTTTTACTTGAGCGGGATTTATGAGTTCACAACGTTCGGTTCGCCAGACAGTTTAAAAACATTTACAATGTGAAATAAGAAGTTTCCCGTAATAGCTTGAAGCTTGTAACATATTAAAAACAAAGTATCTAATATTCATTAAATACGCATGAAGCCTAAAATAATAACACTGGTTGTAATCTTTCTGCAAGCTTCCTGTTCAGTTAAGAGCGATAAAGCAAATACACGAAATGTTTCCCCTGATCCTGTGAAGGAAGATTTGGCTGTTGCAAACCCGGCAGGCGACCTCTCAAGTAATCCGGGAAAAGCGCTTTATAACCAGCACTGCCTTCCCTGCCACCAGGCCAATGGAAAAGGAGTTCCCGGCATGTTTCCTCCAATAGACAAAAAATGGGTGGACGGTGATAACGAAACCCTCATCAGTATCGTAGTTCACGGAATGGATAAAGAGATTGAGGTGAACGGAGAACGCTACAACCAGATCATGGCACCGCTGCCGCATCTTTCCGACCAGGAGGTGAAGGATGTACTGAACTATGTCAGGATGGAATTTGGTACCTCCAATAACGAAATATCCACCGCTGAGGTGAGGGAAGTGCGGGCTTCGGGAGTAGCTGTAAAATAAATTGCAATGCTTTTTATACTTTTGGTCTTCTAATCAATCAGCATAGCAGGAATGGATGCAAGTCAGGAAAAAAAGCGCCTGCCGCACTGGATGAAGATGCAGATGCCGGGGGGTAAACGCTACATGCAGGTGAAGGAGGTGGTTCAAGAGAACAGGTTGCATACCATCTGTACCAGCGGTAATTGTCCGAATATAGGTGAATGCTGGGCTGAGGGGACTGCGACATTTATGATCCTGGGTGACATATGTACACGGGCCTGTAAATTCTGTGCCGTTCATACCGGACGACCCCTGCCACCGGATCCGGACGAGCCTTATCGCCTTGCCGATTCTATCAGAAAGATGGGAATCAGTCATGCTGTTATTACATCTGTGGACCGGGATGATCTGCCCGACAAAGGGGCTGGTTTTTGGGCGGAAACGATCCGTGTACTCAAAAGAGAGATCCCTGATCTTACCATGGAGACACTGATTCCGGATATGGATGGGGATACAAAGCTTATTGGGCAGATTATTGAAGCTGAGCCTGAGTTGATATCACATAACCTAGAGACAGTCAGAAGACTAACACCGCAGATTCGTACGCGGGCCAGATATGAAACAAGCCTGCAGGTGATCCACCAGATCAGTGAATCACCTTACGTTGCAAAGTCTGGTATTATGCTGGGACTGGGAGAAACGGAACAGGAGATTATTCATGTTATGGATGATCTCATTGAAGCGGGATGTGAGGTTATGACGATCGGACAATACCTTCAGCCAACCATGGAACATTTGCCTGTGGAAGTGTATGTAACACCTGAAAAGTTTGCCGAATATGAAATGATCGCCCTGGCGAAGGGATTTACTCATGTTGAAAGCAGTCCGCTCGTGCGCTCTTCGTATCATGCAGCAAAACACATTAAAAGTTAATTAAAAAGATGCCGGAAATAATTTTTCACGACCTGGGGGTCATGGACTATAAGAAAACCTGGGACTACCAGGAGGAGCTGTTCGGGAAATGGATGGAGTATAAACGGATTGAATATAAACGGAACGTCGGACAGAGTTACAATAATGAGCGAGGAGTCTCCACTCAAACTGGTATGCTGGGTAACCAAAGTAACTCTTCCGGAACAGGCATTAAGGGTGACCAAGGCAACTCCTTCCGAACAGGCATTCAAGGTGAACAAAGCAATTTTTCCCTAACAGGCATTCAGGGTGAGAAGGAAACCTCGTCCAAAAAGGACAGTCAGGGAAAGCAAGCTGGTAGCAGTGCTTCGGGCGATCCCCCGGGACAGTACCTGCTATTTGTGGAGCATCCCCATGTGTATACGCTTGGTAAAAGTGGTGATGAGACCAATATTTTGATTCATAAGGAGTTTTTGGAGAAGATCAATGCCACCTACTATAAGATCAACAGGGGAGGAGATATTACTTATCATGGTCCCGGACAAATTGTCGGATATCCGATTCTCGACCTTGAATCGCACCACATGGGACTGAAGGGGTATATCAGTTTTCTGGAAGAGTCGATCATTGAAATCTGCCGGAATTATGGAATTGAGGCCTCACAATCGAAAGAGGCGACCGGGGTGTGGATCGATGAGGATCATCCGAATAAGGCCCGAAAGATCTGCGCCATCGGGGTGCGCACCAGCCGGTATGTGACCATGCATGGCTTTGCTTTTAATGTCAACACCGACCTGGACTACTTTACCTATATCAATCCCTGCGGATTTCAGCAAAAAAGTGTTACTTCGATGGAGAAGGAGTTGGGCAATAAGATGGATATGGAGAAGGTAAAGCATGATCTGAAAGAGATATTGCTGAAAAAATTAAGATAGGTAATCATTCGCTGCTTACCGTTTACTTATCTTCCAGTAATAAAGTTCTTTTTTTTCTCCTCTCTTTTTCTCTCACTCTTTTATTATCAACTATCACCGCCCCAACACTATACTATATTTCTATATAACCTATCACTCCAACACCCTATCATTTGACCACCTACATCACATTATCGCTCTATCGCCCCTATCATTCAAGTGCCCCAAAATTTGACCACTCCAATCTCCTAAGGACTCCTCTTCCAACTTTAACTTTCCATCATACCATCATCTTCTCATTCCAGTATCTCCTCGCTATTCGCTATTGCATTCAAATATTCCATCAACCTATTTTTAACTATCACCATTTTCCTGTATCTGATTTATTTACTGAGACATTGAATACTCAATCGAACAAATCAATCGTTAATTATTAGATTCAGAGCATCTTCTGCAGTTGTGACAGGCTGTTTGCATGTTTTGTTCCTGCATACGTAAATGGTGGTCTGACCAACAATCAGTTTGTTTTTCATCAGAGGTAATGTTCCTTCATCATCTCCTCCCATAAGGAGGACATCGGGCAGATAGTGTTTTTCAAAACTCTGTCTAACCTGTTCATATTCAGGTCCGATAATGGCTACCTCAAAAGGTTCGCGGGCAAACCAGGCATGCAAAATATCCCAGTTGGAGTAGTATGCACCGCCGGTCATCGCGTGGTCTCTGACGTTGTTGAGCATTCTTTTTGACTTAAGGATATAGTCATCATTGTTGAAATATTTTCCTGTCAGGTAGAGGTTCTTAGCCATTTCAGAGCTGGCCGATGGGATTACATTGTCTGGAATCTCCATTTTTCGTGCAACCAGTTCCGGATCTGTATCTGAGGTATAGTACAACATACCGGTGTTGTCGTCGTAAAAATGGGAAATGACAGAAGAACACAATCTGTTTGCATCATTCAGCCATTTTTCGTTAAAGGTGGCCTGGTACAACGAGATAAATGCTGAGATGGTAAATGCATAATCGTCCAGGAAACCGTTAATGGACGCCTTGCCGTTTTTGTAATTTCTAAAAAGCCGGTAATCTCCTAAAAACATATTCTTTTTCAAAAATTCAGCGTTTGCAACTGCATGGTTTAGATAGGAACTGTTCCCGAAAACAATGTATGCATCAATATAGCCCTGTATCATCAAAGCATTCCACGATGTCAGGATTTTGTCGTCCAGACCCGGATAAACTCTTTTTTCCCTTGCGGCTAATAGTTTTTCTTTAGCATGATCCACGATTTCTTCTAATTCAGTCGCTGTAATCTTATACTTTTCCGACAGGCTTTCCGGGTTGTCTGACGTAAACAGAATATTTATGCCATTCTCCCAATTTCCTCCCTCCGCCAGGTTATAATAATCGATGAGCAAATCGGCATGTTCGCCCAAAACCTCCCTGAATTCATGCACGCTCCACACATAATATTTTCCCTCAATCCCTTCGCTGTCAGCATCCAGGGCAGAATAAAATCCGCCCTCTTCTGAGGTTAATTCTCGTTTGATAAAGGTAAGCGTTTCGGTAACGATCTTTTTGAAAAGGGGCGTTTTCGTTGCCTGGTGTGCCTTGGTGTAAAGGCTGACCAGCTGGGCATTATCGTATAACATTTTCTCAAAGTGTGGCACCTTCCATTTATCATCCGTTGCGTATCGTGCGAAGCCACCTCCCACCTGGTCATATATTCCCCCACCAGCCATCTTACTGAGTGTTAATGCTACAACTTCCAATGCTTCTTTGTCTCCAGTGAGATAATGGAAAAACAGCAAGAATTGGTATCCGGTTGGCAATGGGAACTTTGGAGCTCCGAGGGTGCCCCCGAACTTGAAATCAAGTCGTTTTTTCCATGTGGAAAATATCTGTTCAAGTTCCTGAATGTTGAATTTAGCAACATCACCATTTTTCAAATATACTGACTCCTGTACCTGTATACCATGGGTCAGCTGTTGTGCCTGCTCCTCAGTCTTATCGGGATGAATCTTTACAAATTCGTTCACCTGGCTAAGTACCTCAACCCACTGCTCAGAAGTAAAATAGGTTCCACCGTAAATCGGGCGACCATCAGGCAGGGCGATACAGTTCAGGGGCCAGCCACCCTGACCGGTGAGCAGTTGGACCGCGTTCATATATACCTGGTCAATGTCTGGACGTTCCTCCCTGTCAACCTTTATAGATACAAAGTGCTTATTCATGAATTCTGCAACATCATCGTTTTCAAAGCTTTCGTGTTCCATCACGTGACACCAGTGACATGCAGAGTAGCCTATGCTGATAATGATGAGCTTGTTATCTTCGCGGGCTTTCTTCAATGCTTCTTCACCCCAGGGATACCAGTTGACAGGGTTGTGTGCATGCTGCAACAGATACGGACTGCTCTCATAAATAAGTTGATTGGTAAATCTGTGCTGTTTGTCAGGTGTCATAACAGGTAATTTTTAGATATGGCCCCAAAATCCTGAGGAAGAGAATGTAACTTACGCTAACACGTATGTTCTTCAGCCGGACTGGTTCTATTTAAATAGTGTCTATCAATACAGTACAGTACAATACAGTACAGTGGCTGGACAGACATTAATTAGAACAATGTGAAATATTGAAAGTTCAATGAAATGGTCAACTGATCTGATTGGGAATTTGAAAAATGACCTTTGCCTATCAATACATTACAATAACTTGGCAGATACTGCATAGAGCAATAAGGATTTTGATAGTCGAAGGAAGATTATGCTATAAATTGCATATTAACCCCTCCTCATTGGTATTTGATTGCGAGCTCACTGCGTTCGATTCGCACGTAGGCCTCAGCCATCCGCGTGCTCCGCAGCTATAGCGGAGGTGCAAGGCTACGGCCGCCGGTGGAAGCTTGCGCCACCGCTATGTCCTTCGCCAAAGGCTTCGGCCGCCGGTGGAAGCTTTAGCGCACGCGGTTAGCGGAGAGCCCGAGCACCACTGAAAATATTTCTTATGCGAGGTAACAACCATACGAAGTGGAGCTCATGAGTCCGATTACAGGGAGCCCTCTTCCAACATAGAAAGCAGAATAATGGCTTCCTCCCTTTCTACGCCGCATACAGCCGGATCGGCCTTGAATTTATCACATACTTCCGGACGGTCCGTGTGATTGTAGATACTGCAGTTGAAGTCATCTGTTAAATGGATACACCGGGTTCCCGCCGGTTTTCCGTTGGGCATGCCCGGTATGGGAGAACTTATGGATGGTGCGATGCAACATGCTCCGCATCCGAACCTGCATTTCATTAAATTCTATCTTAAAGTAAACACAATTTTGTTTGTCTGAACTCTGAACAACCTAAGGTTCTTCGTTGTTTCATTGAATAAGAAAAAAGTAAATTCATTATTACCGATTTTAGCGGGGTATCAGGCATCTTTCTGCTACAAAAGTAACAAAAACTATTGTTGTGTTAAGAATGAAAATGGATTTAAGTAGTTTTATTAGGGAATGAACGTTGCTATTAAAACACTAATAGGGGATTAAATTAAAATTGAGAAAGAGAAATGAAAAGCAGAAAAGAACAGGTGCTATTAATATTAATCTGCTTGTATTTTAACAGACAGATCATACTCAGATGAGGAATCTAATAATTGTTTTAATTACGCTTACTATATCTGCATATTATTGCTCAGAAGATGACCAGAGGATCGACATCTCATACACTGCTGATCAGCTAAGGTCTATACGCTCCACCCTGGGAGGGATCGGAACCGGCAGTATTGTCCTGGATGGGTGTGGCAGTATTCGTGAATTTGATCTATTGCAACACCCTTTTTCTGAGAAAGAGAATGATCTCCTCTCTTTTTTTGCATTGCATATAGCAGGGGAAGATAATGAACCGGTTGTACGGTTGTTGGAGCGTGATTGCACGGATGGGGTTCCCGGATCACTTAGTGAGGGCATGCTGAGGCAGCCAGAAATACAAGGATTCAGGGAGGCTGTTTTTCACAATGCATACCCATTGGTAAATATCGATCTGCTGGATGAGGCAGTTTCCTTGAAAGTTACCATGAATGCCTGGAGTCCCCTCATTCCCGTTGATCCACTGAATAGCAAACTGCCCTCAGCCGTGATCGAATGGGAACTGGTCAACACGGAAAGAAAAAAAATGGCATATTCCATTTTGCTTATGATGGAAAATCCGCTCCAACCGGATTTACAAGGCGATACTACGCACATTGAAAGAATAGGCATAACCTCACAGTCAGACAGTGGTTGGAAGGGAATTACCTTCAGTAATTATCAAGGTGAATCCCCCGGTTCGGCATCTGGAGCAATAAGGATAATGAGTCCTGGCCGCAATAACATGTCAGTGGTACGCTTTAGAAACAGAGCAGATGCAGCTGAGCATTTTATTAGGGAATTTCTGACTGACGGTGATTTAAAGAATCAAGGTGATGATGATTCACAAACAGGAAATGAATCTGGTGTGGCTGCTATCCATATCTCTGGTATCCTGCATCCCGGCAAGTCTGTTAATATTCCCTTTCTCTTTGCATGGTATATGCCCTTACAAAAAAGGAAGAGTCAATCAGTAAATATTTTGGAAGAAGAAGTTGCAGTGAAAAGTGCAGTCTCAGAAATGGCTGAAAGTACAGAAAGTATAGTGGAAACTGCTGATAAAGGGATCGCAAAAGGGAAAATGGAAAATGAGAGGACAGAGCAAGCAAAAGTTACAAAAGAAGCAGATGATTCGAAGGAAGAAGATGATGATACAAAAGAAACAGCTGTAAAAGAGAAAGCAGATATAGCTGTAAAAACAGCAGGCATGGCGGAAGTGGCAAATGCAAGCAATGAAAATGATTATGATCAGCGTTTTACTGATATAGATCATCTATCAGGATGCCTGGTAAAGGAATTTGAAAATCTCAGAAAGAAAACCCTGCAATTTAGCCATGCCATCATTACCTCCACAGTCCCCCCCGGGGTGGTTGATACAATGATGACAGATATGGCGGACGCCATCGAAAAGCGGAAAGATTTTTTGCACTTTTTGCGTAACCCAATGAAAGAGGTCGGCAGGGGCAGTGATACTATGCCAGGAATGACAGGTTGGGACAGGTATCGGGAAATGACTGGTTATTCGTACGAGGAAGAAACGCAGGTAATGAAAATATCACCGGTAATTGATGTGCTGCCTGTACGTTATTTCTGGTCCACAAACACTGGCTGGGGGACAGTCAATATATCCCGGGCAGCGATCGTCCTGGAATGTATCCACGGGTCCCTGGATCTACGAAAACTTACACTGGAAGGTCGGTCATTCTTTGTATTCAGGGAGTTTGTGCCCTCTCAGGATGCAGTAATATCGTATAGTGACGAGGCATTGAGCATTGCCTTTCCTGAGAGAATATTGCTGGATGAGGAAGCGGTTTTTCGCATGGAAATACCTTAGGTGTAAATCTGAAATACCGTCAAAACCGTCTGGCTTTTATAGAAAGGATTTCTTCTAAGTGAATCCATCTCGCAATGCAGGATTACTTCATTTAACGCCATTCAACGCTCCGTATTTAATAAGCCTCTACCTACTTCTACCTACTTCTACCTACTTCTACCTACCTCTACCTACTACCTACTTCTACCTACTTCTACCTACTTCTACCTACTTTTTTCAACCTCTTTCCTACTTTTTTCAACCTCTTTCAGCTTTTCAACCAAATACCCATTTACACTTTTAGCAACCCTGCGTCCGCTGGCAATGGCGTTCACCACGAGACTTGCGCCTGTAATAGCGTCTCCGGCTGCAAAGACATTGTCAATGCTTGTCTGGTGGTTGCTGCTTACCCTGATATTATTGCGTTCGGAAAGGTTAAGTCCCAGATCGGTTACCAAACCCTCCAGCACGGGATGTACAAACCCCATGGCAAGTAATACCAGGTCGGCCGGGATGGTCTCTTTGGTTCCGGGAACGGGATTCATGGCGTGACTTCCATTCACCAGGCTCCATTCAACCTGCTCTATATCGGCAGAGACAACACGCTGCTGCTTCTCATTAAATTTTACGGTTGAGATATTCCAGCGCCGTTCACATCCCTCTTCATGCGAAGTGGATGTTTTGAGGGTCTTGCCGTAGTAGGGCCAGGGGTTGTCAGATGTTCTCTTCTCCGGGGGTTTTGGAAGGATCTCAATTTGTGTAACACTTTTTGCTTTCTGACGAATGGAGGTACCGACACAGTCTGATCCGGTATCCCCTCCACCGATAATCAATACATGGCGATCTTCCGCTGAAATCCTGGAATCGTACGGGATCTGTGTTCCAGCCACCACACGGTTCTGTTGTGAGAGGAAATCCATGGCAAAATGTACGCCGTCGAGTTCTCTTCCCGGGATCGGCAGGTCGCGCGGCTTCATTGCACCAATGGTCAGACAAACAGCATCATAGGATCCAATCAGTTCATCTCCGGAAATGTCTTTCCCTATCTCCATGTTACACTTTACCTCTACACCCTCCTCCTCCATCAGTTTGATCCTGCGATCGATGGTGTATTTATTTAGCTTGAAATCGGGTATGCCAAAACGCAGCAGCCCACCGGGCTTTTCATCTTTTTCAATCAGGGTCACCGTGTGACCGGCTTTATTTAGAAGGTCTGCGGCTGCCATTCCTGCCGGACCAGAGCCAATCACTGCAACAGTTTTTCCTGTCCTATTCAATGGCGGTTTCGGTTTGATATACCCTTCCGCAAAGGCTTTTTCAATAATTGCCACCTCATTTTCCCTGATTGTTACAGGTTCTTCTCCGATATTCAATACACAGGAATGCTCGCAGGGTGCGGGACATATACGACCGGTGAATTCAGGAAAGTTGTTGGTCGAATGCAGCAGATCAATGGCAGCTTTCCAGTCACCTTTGTAAAGCTTCTCGTTCCATTCCGGAATTAAGTTATCTACCGGACAGCCCCATTGGCAGTAAGGAATACCGCAATCCATGCAGCGCGATGCCTGCTGGGCCCTGTCTTCACTGTTCATCGTCTGTTCAACTTCACTATAATCTGAAATACGTTCGTGTATAGCGCGGTTTCCAGCGTCCTTCTTGGCTATTTTCAAAAATCCTCTTGGATCACTCATATATGATTTCTTTTCATTCTACAATATTGTTTTCTTAATCTGCAGAAGCATGCTCCACATCCTTTTCAACACCTGAAATACGGAGATTCAGCTCGGCCAGTTTTTGTTCCTGCAGTACTTTTTTGTATTCAAACGGTATGATTTTCAAGAATTTGGGAATGTACAGGTGCATGTCTGACAGAATTTTATCCGCAATTTTACTTCCCGTATACTCATAATGCTTGGAGATCAGTGCGGTCAGCTCCCGAACATCTGCCTGTTCGTCGAGCAGGGACAATTCAACCATACCCATGTTGCAGAAGTAGTCGACATTATGACTTTCATTCAGCACATAGGCTATACCTCCGCTCATTCCTGCTGCAAAGTTTCTTCCGATTTCTCCCAGTACCACTACACGTCCACCGGTCATATACTCGCAGCCATGGTCACCCACTCCCTCCACAACAGCAGTGACCCCGCTGTTTCTTACAGCGAACCGTTCACCAGCCATCCCGGAAATATAGGCTTCGCCCTGTGTCGCACCATATAAGACCGTATTGCCTATAATGATATTTTTGTTTGCTTCAAAGGTGGAGCCGGGAGGTGGGGTGACAATGATCCTTCCTCCTGAAAGCCCTTTGCCCAGGTAGTCGTTGGACTCACCTTCGAGGCGAAACTCAACACCTTTGGAAAGAAACGCCCCAAAACTCTGTCCGGCAGATCCGGTAAAATTGCATTTGATTGTTCCGTCCGGCAAGCCTTCAGCCCCATATTTTTTAGCAATCTCACCTGAAAGCATCGCCCCGGTGGTCCGGTCCGTATTGCGTATCGGGTAATGTAATTCCACCTTTTCCCCTGAATTAATGGATTCGCGTGCCGACTCAATAAGTTGACGGTCAAGCACGTGTTCGATTTTATGGTACTGTGGTTCGGTCCACCGCCTCGGATTGACTTTTGCTTCTTCCGGAACAAAAGTAATAGGGGATAGATCCAGCTTGCTGCTCTTCCAGTTTGTGATAGTTTCATCTTTTACCAGCAGATCGGCCCGCCCGACAATATCTTCAAATTTTTCGAATCCAAGCTCTGCCAGTTGTTCGCGGACCTCCTCAGCGATGAATCTGAAATAGATTTCCACAAAGTCTGCGCTGCCGTTGAACCGTTTACGCAGCTCCTTGTCCTGTGTAGCCACGCCTACGGGACAAGTATTGAGGTGACATTTACGCATCATCACACATCCGAGTACGATCAGTGCTGCTGTGGCAAATCCGAATTCTTCAGCGCCCATCAGTGCGGCACTGATTACATCGCGTCCGTTCTTCATCTGTCCGTCAGCCTGCAGCACCACCTTCTTTCTTAGGTTGTTCATCACCAACGTCTGCTGTGTTTCTGTCAGCCCCATCTCCAGGGGTAATCCGGCATGTTTAATGGATGAATTCGGACTTGCACCCGTGCCACCCTCAGTACCGCTGATGGTAATGAGGTCGGCGCAAGCTTTTGCAACGCCGGCAGCAATGGTTCCCACACCCGTTTCAGAGACAAGCTTAACGCTGACCTTTGCTTTAGGGTTCACATTCTTCAGGTCGAAGATAAGTTGCGCCAGGTCCTCGATGGAATAAATGTCATGGTGGGGCGGGGGAGAGATCAGCGTAATTCCCGGAATGGAGTATCTTGTTTTTGCGATGATCTCATCTACCTTGTGTCCGGGTAGCTGTCCACCCTCTCCCGGTTTAGCACCCTGGGCGATTTTTATCTGAATCTCATCGGCATTGACCAGGTATTCCGTGGTAATCCCAAACCTGCCGCTGGCTATCTGTTTAATGGCACTTCGTGCATTATCGCCGTTTTCATAGGGTGTGAATCTGTTGGGATCCTCACCACCTTCACCAGTATTGCTTCGTCCTCCGATTCTGTTCATGGCAATCGCCAGGGCCTCATGGGCCTCACGGCTAATGGCCCCATATGACATGGCACCGGTTACGAACCGTTTCATGATATTCTCAACTGGTTCCACCCTGCTGATATCAATGGGATTTTTCTTGAATTCAAACAGTCCGCGCAGGAAACCCGGTAGTTTTGTGTCCCGATCGACGATGGCACTGTACTCCTTGAACTTCGAATAGTCGTTGTTTCGGGTTGCCCATTGAAGAAGCGAAATGGATTCAGGATTCCAGGCATGCTGCTCACCATGCTTCCTGTATTGATAAATCCCTTCAGTAAGAGGTTCTGAGAGAGGTTCCGGAGCAAATGCATTTTTATGGGGAATCAGGGTTTCTTTGGCAATTTCTTCCATTCCAATACCGCCGATTCTTGAGTGCGTCCCTTCAAAGTATTTGTTGATTACTGACTGATCGATCCCAACGGCTTCAAAGATCTGAGCTGATCTGTAGCTTCTGAGGGTTGAGATCCCCATTTTGGAGAGGATTTTTAACAGTCCTTTGTTGACAGCGTGCATGTAGTTCCATTCGGCCCGGTCGTAGTCCATCTGCATTTTATTCTGTTTCACCAAATTGTCGATGGTAGCAAAACACATGTATGGGTTAATGATACTGGCACCATAGCCAAAGAGCAGGGCGAAATGCATCACCTCCCGGGGTTCGGCAGATTCGACCACAATATCGATCTGCATACGTTTTCTTGTATTGATCAGGTGATGGTGAACGGCCGACACAGCCATCAGGGAGGGAACGGGCGCTTTTTCACCGCTGATACCACGGTCCGTAAGAATGATATAGTTCTTGCCTTCGTCTACTGCTTTTTCCGCCTTGCTACAAATATCATCTACCGCCTGCTCCAGACCTTCAGCACCCCTGGCGGCCTCAAAGAGCATAGGGATGGTTGAGGAGGAGAAACCTTTGTAGCTGAGTCTTTTAATTATTTCGAAGGTTGAGTTGGAGATCACGGGACTTTTAAATTTCACCATTTTTACATGGTCAGGATCCGTCTCCAGGATATTAGTCTGCAACGATCCCAGGTACCCTGTCAGGGTCATAACCAACTCCTCCCTGATCGGATCGATGGCCGGGTTGGTAACCTGCGCAAAGAGCTGTTTGAAATAGCTATAGAGCCGGTAGGGTTTTCCTGAGATCACTGCAGGGGGTGCATCATTACCCATTGAGCCGATGGGCTCCTTGGCTGTGGTAGACATGGGCAGGATGATCTTTTCAATATCCTCACTGGAGTAGTTGAAAGTCTTTTCATACAATAAGTATTCCTCTCCCATGTTCACCGGGGCTTTCTGACCGGTATCAATTTTCTCGAGGCTGACCATATTCTCCTTGATCCAGTCGATATAGGGATACTCATTCGCCAGTTCGGCTTTAATTTCAGGGTCATATTTAATGGTTCCTTCTTTGGTGTCTACCAGCAACAACTTTCCTGGTCTTAACCGCCCCTTCTCCCTGATATCCTCCGGGGGAAAGGTCTGTACGCCCACCTCAGATCCCATCACCATGAGGTCATTTTTGGTGATCACATATCTTGAAGGCCGCAGCCCGTTGCGATCGAGGGTTCCCCCGATATAGCGACCATCTGAGAAGAGCAGGGATGCTGGTCCGTCCCACGGTTCCATGAATGTGGAGTGGTATTGGTAAAAGGCTTTTAGTTCCCGGGAAATGGGGTTTTTGTCGTTCCACGATTCTGGAATTAGAATAGACATGGCGTAGGGGATTGATTTCCCGCTCATGACCAGGAATTCGAGTGCATTGTCGAGTGAAGCCGAGTCGCTTTTGTCGGGTTCAATGACCGGGTATATTTTAGAAAGATCGCCCAGTTTTTCCGATTTAAGGATCGATTCCCTGGCAGCCATCCAGAATCGGTTGCCTTTTACGGTATTGATTTCGCCATTGTGTGCAAGCATACGGAAAGGTTGAGCCAGGTCCCAGGTTGGAAAAGTGTTGGTACTGAACCGGGAGTGGACAAGTGCTATGGCACTTTCGAGCCTCTTGTCGTGCAGATCGATGAAATAGTCCCCCAATTGTTCACTGGTAAGCATGCCCTTATAGATCAATACTTTCGTGGAAAGACTGGGGATGTAGAAAAAGTCTTTTTGTTTGATGGATGAGTTGCCGATCTGCTTTTCCACCCTTTTCCTGGTGATATAGAGCCTCCTTTCCAACTCATCCTGCTCGATATCATTATTACCGGCTAATATTTGTTTAATGACAGGCTCAGAGGCCCGAGAAATATCACCGAGAATTGAACTATCGGTGGGAACGTCCCGGAATGAGAGGAACTCAACCCCCTCCTCATCCATGATTTTCAATAAAATATCTTCACAGGCCTGTGCTGCGGTTTTGTCCTGCGGAAGAAATACCAGTCCGGTACCAAACTGGCCTTCATGGGGGAGAGTGTATCCCTGCATCAGGAAAAAGTCGCGGGGTAACTGTACCAGTATACCAGCTCCGTCGCCAGTTTTGCTATCAGCACCTTCGGCCCCCCTATGGGTCATATTTTCAAGGGTTTCCAATCCTTTCTCAATAATGGAATGCGATTTCACTCCTTTCAGATGAGCCACAAATCCAATCCCGCAATTATCATGCTCCAGATCGGGACGATACAGTCCCTGTTGTTTTGGTCGTTCACTTCTCATAGCTTGTCTTCCTTTTAAAAAGAAAACCGTTCCTTTAATTTTGGTTTCCGGGAACGGTCTTCATCTATTTATTCATACCAATCTTTACCCGGATTGTCGTATTGTTACCACGATCCTTAAACTACATCTGGTATTATGGTGTTTTATTTTGTCCATGAAATTGCAAAGATAAGGATTATTAATTGCGAATCAAAAGTTAAAACATTATAATAATAATAAATTAACATATTTATATTAAAAAAGTCATATGAAGTGAAAGTTGTTGCTTTTCACACCGTTCTTTCCGGAAGTTGATCTATTGTTGCGATTGTATGATAATAGGCTTAAAGAAATTGTGTTGTACTACATTGGATCAGTTCAAATTGAGCCAATTAAAAAGCGGTGCCGTTTCCGACACCGCTTAACAAACTACCATGTTATATGGGGAAAGGGAAGTTTTTAATTAAAGGCTGTTTCGCCATGTTCATAAATATCCAGACCCTCTTCTTCGACAACTTTGCTTACACGGATGCCGATGGTTTTCTTGAGTATAAAGAAGAGTATGAAGCCGAGTCCCATGGCCCATGCAGCAACAGCAAGTACACCCAATACCTGAACACCCAGGAGCGTTGCACCTCCACCATAGAACAGTCCTTCTGTTGTACTGAAAAGTCCGACCATGATGGTCCCTGCTGCTCCGCTGAGTCCATGAACGGAAATAGCACCAACCGGATCGTCAATTTTTAGGACCCTGTCGATAAATGCTACACCGAATACCAGAACAATGCCACCTATGATACCAATCATAACTGCACCACCCGGACTTACTGCATCGGTTCCTGCGGTGATGGCCACAAGTCCGGCCAGGGCACCGTTCAGGGTTATTGAGAGACCGGGACGTTTGTATTTCATCCATGTGACAATCATTGCCGTGACTGCACCAGCTGCAGCAGCGAGGTTGGTGGTTATGAAGATATGTGAAATAGCCAGTGCATTTTCCTCTCCTGCAGCTGCGAGTTGCGATCCCGGGTTAAAGCCGAACCAGCCAAACCAGAGGATAAAGACACCAAGAGCACCCAGGGCAAGGTTTGATCCGGGGATCGCCCGGGGCTCGCCGGCTTTGCTGTATTTTCCAATCCGTGGTCCGACCATGGCTGCGCCAACCAGTCCGACCCATGCGCCAACAGAGTGAACGACGGTTGAACCTGCGAAATCGTGAAAGCCGAGTTCGGATAACCAGCCACCGCCCCAGATCCAGTGACCGGATATTGGATAGATAATAACGGTAATGAATATACTGAAAAAGAGGTAGGCAGAGAATTTGGTTCTCTCAGCAACGGCTCCTGATACAATGGTTGCTGCTGTAGCGGCAAAAACAGTCTGGAACATCAGTGATGCCTTATCGGGCACTCCATCTATACCATCGCTGTTAAAAAAGAGGGAAGCCTTTCCTATAAAGCCCCCGATATCTTCGCCATACATGATTGTGTAGCCGATCAGCCAGAATCCAAGTGATCCGATGGAGAAGTCCATTAGGTTCTTCATCAGGATGTTGGCCGTGTTCTTCGATCGAGAGAAACCTGATTCCACCAGAGCGAATCCCGGCTGCATGAACATAACAAATGCAGCTGCAATGAGGACCCAAATGGTGTCTATTGAAATTGTAAATCCTTCCATGATTAATAGATTTTAAATGATGTAATTGGATTAGTCTTTGATATACAGAGATTCATCTCCCCGTTCGCCGGTCCGTATGCGGACACTTTCATCGATGTTGGAGACAAAGATCTTTCCATCTCCGATTTCACCGGTTTTGGCTGATTTGGTAATGGTCTCAATTGTTCTGTCAAGATTGATGTCTCTGACAACAATAGAAAGATATATTCTTTCGATTGTGCCGGTATCATAGGCTACGCCCCTGTAGACACGGCTTTGGCGTGCCATTCCAACACCCCTGGCATCCCAGAAGGAGAAGAATTCAATGCCATTGTCATGAAGGGCATCTTTGACCTCCTCAAACTTGGTCTTACGAATGATTGCTTCAATTTTTTTCATATCAATTATTGATTAATGATTTGGTTGTGTGTGCTTGTGTTACCCGTACAGGATTCGTTATAACAACATAAGCCCTGTTGCTTGTTATTCTTAGAAGGAGACACCAAAAACAACATAGAACTGCTCGGTTTCAGGGTTCAGTATAACTGCACCGCTGACAGGTAGAGAAAATGTCTCTGTTATCTCAAGCTCTTTCGAAACCGACAGACCTATATTGGTCAAGGCAAAATTTCCGGTTGATGTGTGCCATCCATCACCACCACCTACGAATAGGCTGACAGCTTCGAATGAATAACCCAGTTCGAAATACATGTCACCACCAACTGTGCCGGCTCCGGGTGCTTCATTGAGCATGTAGTTTGCTCCCAATGAGAAACCTCCAACCTCATAACCGAGATTGAATTCAAATC
>JBBDUV010000098.1:0-17843 GCA_040903745.1 Bacteroidales bacterium
AAAGTGGATCATCTCCAACCGGTATGAATAGTCAAGACGCTGATTGAGCTGAGCGGTTACCTCCCTGACAGGAATCTTCTGTTTCAAGATATCGCGTAACATCACAATTGCTTCCTGTGCTGTCTCATTACCGAACCGTGTTAAAAAATAATTCTTCACATACTCAAGCTCGCTTTTCATGACTCGTCCGTCTGCTTTCATGACAGCCGCTACCAATACCAACAGGGAAGCCGCATAATCACCCCGACGCGTAGTAGATTGATGTATCCTCCCCCTGGAATCTGTGGTGATTGTTGACCCGTCGAACATAGATCCAAGCGCAAGTCCGAGAATCCCGCCAATCGGGCCTCCTACGGCCCAGCCCAATCCCAGGCCTACCCATTTTGCAAATTTTGCCATTGATTACCGATTAAGTTTTAAAAATTTATTATGCAAATCTACAATTTGTGGAAGAATCATGCTATTGATCTCATTATTTATTATAAAATCGGAAAGATCCTCCTTCTCTTTGTCATTCATCTGACTATCAATCCGGGCCTGAACCTGGTCTGCAGCAACTTGATCCCGCTCAACTACCCTGCTAATCCGTGTGTTTATACCGGCCTTTACAAAAATGGTATAATCCATCGCTGCGGCACCACCTGACTCAAACAATATTGCAGCCTCCCTGATCACATAAGGCTCACTGGATTTACCCAGTGCCCATTTATCAAAATCCTGTTGTACAGCAGGATGCACAATCGCATTCAATGCCGCAAGTCTTTGCTTGTCAGAAAATACTGCTTCGGCGGTAAAGATCCGGTTGAGTCTTCCCTTCCTATAAGCATTTGGTCCCAGCAGACTTGTAATCAGCCTGACAATCTCCGCATCTGACTCCATCAATCGTCTGGCTTCACTATCAGCATCATAGACAGAGACTCCCAGTTCCCTAAAAACACTGCATACGGTAGTTTTTCCGCTCCCGATACCTCCTGTCAGTCCAATTTTCAACATTATTTCACAGATAAGAGATATTCAACCGACTTCGGATAAAACTCAGCGGATGTCAGCTCTTCAGGCTTTATCTTCATCTGAACCTCCAGCCTGGATTTATTCTGGAGTACATCACCATAGCTAACCTCCAGCCTGAATGCCTCGGGCACAATCCGTTCATATTTACTAAGTCCGATCATCCCAGTAACAGTTAACCTTTGAGGAAATGTCTGTATTCTTAGCGAATCAGGTAGTCCTACAACCTGTACCGGCACCCTTACCTGCACCTCTGTAAGCTTTTCAATGCTGATCGCACAGTTCACCGCAGTCTTCTGATAATTTAGGTTTGGGTAGTTGGCTATCTTCAGGTTTCCCCTGAAATTTTTATCCAGCTTTCCAAGAAAACGTCTCTCCGTACTGAGAACATGCAAGGTATCAAGGAATATATCGGGCCCTGTTACCATGATAGATTCAGGACTTATTACAACATCATCAATTACCGTGAAGCCCTTTTCAATCTCAAAATTTAGGTTAGGCTCAAGAGGAACCCACCTGCTTACCTCATTGGCAAACTGGAACATCAATGTATCAGGTGATATCTCCTGAAGCTGCAGCTCACTGGATAGCTGCCGTTCTAATCTTTCCCTGACATACCGTGTTAAAATATAAAACTTCGTTGTGTCACCGGGCATACGATTCATCGCGAATGATGATACCGGAAAGTTAAGGGGAATGGGGCGTTTTGAAAACTTGTAACTCAGCAAGGGATACCCATACGCAGTCACCTTCAGTCCAAGATGATCGGGCACCTCGCTAACAAGCACCTTTTCCGAAGGAAACTTGCTGTAAGCAACCGGATACTTGAGCACCGTGGTATATTCCTTACTCAGGGCGTTTAATAGCCAGATTACAATTGAAATGGCCAGAAAGAAGGAGAAAACCAGCATTTTCCTTTTCCATTCCAGTTGCTTCTCTTTGGTAAATTCCGAAAGTCTGGACTTTTTTCCGGGATCGTCTATAGTCATCTGCAGGTAAAAATACAAAAAAGAACCGAGCCATGACATTATTATTGAAAATCACAGCTTGCCCATATATAGGGAATCATGATTATTTCGAATTGAGCCAAGGGTTTTTGACAACCAGTCATGACAAACTCCATCTGCCCGCCGTAAATCTTTGACAGACGGGTCTGATTGATAATAAATTAAATATAATCAAATGAAAGTTCAGCCTGATTGATGACGGCTGAACTTATTTTCTGTTTTGTCCTTCTGCCTATTTTTTAGCGGTTGTATCCGTGTCGGATGCATCCTTAACAATTGCACTCTTGTCAACCTTCACAATTGTATTTTCCGCGATCTCAAGGATCACCGTGGTCTCCTTTACATCGTTAATCTTTCCGTAAATTCCACCGCTAGTCAGAACTTTATCCCCTTTTCTAAGGGATTTCCTGTAATTGGTCATCTCCTTCTGCTTCTTCACCTGGGGCCTGATCATAAAGAAGTAAAAAACCACAATGATCAGTACCAGGAATATAAGGGATTGCATTCCTGGTGTTTTCGGGCCTTCTGCACCCGCTTGTAATAATAAAAATAGTAGATTCATAATACCTGTTTTTCGATTAATTAATATTGATAACTCTTGCTTTTAAATGCAAATCCTTTTTAGGATTCCTGGCATTGGAAAACACCGATATCCTGATATTCTGTGTGCCTTTCTTTCCTGTAGAATTAAAAATAATCCTGATTGTTTCAGACTCCCCTGCTCCTAGTGGCTTATCATTCCACTTGGGTACCGTGCAACCGCAACCTGCCTTGATATCCTGAATAATGAGGGGCGAATAACCCGTATTCGTATATGTAAACCACGCTGCAACCTGCTCTCCGTCACGAATGGTTCCCAGATCTTGTACGTCCGTATCAAAGTCGATCACCGGGACACCCTGTTCATCATCGATCAACGAAGCTGAAGAGCTAGGTTCTTTTTTTCCTTCATCGGCACATCCTGCAACAACCATGCTTAGGAAAATTAAACCATATTTAAATACATTACTCATCTGACGTGCAAAGATAAAAAGATAAATTATTTTTGTGCTTATAAAAAGAAGTCAATAGCTGCGTTATGCTCGCCTTCAAAACAGTGAATTATCTTTCTAAAATTCACCGATAAGACCTCTGCCGGTTTTTTTGATTTTGTTATTTTCTTTGAGCTGCGAGGCTATCTTATCAAGAACACCGTTGATAAATAAATTACTCTTGCTGGTACTGTAGATCTTCGATATGTCCAGGTATTCATTCAGCGTTACCTTGGTCGGAATCGATTCAAAGCCGATAAATTCAGCAATGGCCATCTGCATGATAAGAATATCCATGAATGCGATGCGCTCCAGATCCCAGTTTTTGGTATTTGATCTGATATACCCTATGTACTCTTCCCTGTTTGCGATTGATTTGCGCAACAAATCAATCGCAAACCCTTTGTCTTCAGGAACTTTCCTGTTGTCTGGATTCTTGAACAAATCCAGCAGGGGCCTCTTCTGCTGACCGTCCTCACGAAATCTCTTCAGGGTTTTTATCACCATGCTGATCATATACTCCAGGTCATCTGACCAGTAAATACTTTGCTCTTCAAGCGCTTGCTCAAGACTTTCATTCGGGTAAATCACATCGGTAAGCAGATGTGTAAAAAGCTTTATTTCGTCTGAAAAAGAGACTTTGTCAGCCTGCATAAATTCAATAAACCGATCATATGCCGAAATTTCCTGATAAAGTTCCTTGATCAATACCGGATAATTGGCCCATGATATTTTTTTTATCTCAACATACCGGGTAAGTTGCTCACAATTTCTGAATTGCTCGATGAGATTAGAATGAATAAACCTGGTATTGGGTTGCAGGTCTTCGTCGGAGGGCACATGCTTCTTCATGGCCAATTCGATTCGTGACTCAGAATAGTTTGCAATTTCGATAAATAATACAAAAATGGAATGATATAGGTCGTAGGCCCTGTTAATACTGTAGAGTAATTCCTTCTCCGCTTTTGACACCTGTCCGTCTTCGTTGCTATAATAAGCGTATAACGTTTGAAGTGTTTTGATACGTAATTGCCTTCTGCTGATCATTTATAAGGAACCTCACTTTTCTGATTATGTGCTCGCAAATTTACATTATTTTTCGAAACATATAGTACGATGAAGAAAGGTCATGGGAGATTTATTTGAATATGTAGAAAATATTTTACATTTTTGAACAATAAACCAGAGATGCACAACAACATAACCCGAACTAAATCACCAGTAATGAACGAAGAAGGAACAGAAAAAAGAGATGAGATGGCAAATGAAAATCCGCGGGATGAAATTCACTCAAGCATTGTAAGGGCAGGAAAAAGAACCTACTTTTTTGATGTCAAGGCTACAAGGCGCAACGATTACTACATTACCATCACTGAGAGCAAGAAACGATTTGGAAAAGAGGGCAAGTTCTTTTACGAGAAACACAAGCTTTTTCTTTACAAAGAGGATTTTGACAAGTTTGCAGACAGTTTAAATGAAGTCATTGAGTTCATTCGTGAGGCAAATCCTCAGCTGACAGAACCTGAGGAGAACGCTGAATATCAGTCTGACAATAATGAAGAAAAAGAAGTTGCTGTCACAGCTGAATCCAAGGATTTCACCAATGTGAAGTTTGAAGATCTGGATGACAGCAATAGCTGATTTGCAGTAAAAATATCCCTTTCAAAATTTAATTCATGTTTTCTTCGGTATCCCCGGGATCATTGCCTGTTTGCCTTTTTTCTATGAAGGCTTCAACCTCTTCAAAGGATAGTTTTTTAACATTTGTTGCAATACAATTCTCATGAAGGAAGTCTCCATATTGATTGCATTCGAGAATCCCCTCCGAAAAAAGATCATTGATAGGATGTTGAATCGGGATGAGCAATAACATTGTAGTGAGATAACCGGAAAAATCAATCTCCTCGACCTCACCTTCATATTTTTTTAACACATATGGGAACTCTTCCTGTATGATCTTTTTTTGAAAATCAGTAAGCACACGCCTGTCGCGGGCGATCAATACCACAAAATACCGCAACTTGTTCCCTCTGCCTCCAAGTCCGGTGGATATAAATACCTGATTCTCCTCCAGAAAATGACTCTCCAGGTGCATCCTTGACTCCTGCAGTGCAAGAATACTCCAGTCGCGCAACCCTTTATCAGGATCACCTGCATAGGTCTCGATCGCCCGGTAAGCAGAGACATCCTCCATCGAAGCCAGCCTGGTAAGAATCTGCTTTTTTCCTTTCAGCGGGTAATCGCTGTCTTGTAAAAGATCAATCTGATCCAGGGCCCACTCACCATCAAACTCAGTCGATATCCGCTTGGAATATTCAAAATACTCTACCTGAAGATCAACATCAATGATATCATCCATAATATTTACACTCCCGGGAGATGTCCCTATTAACTCCCTGATCTTGTCATATAAATTCTCACTGTCTTTCACATTTACCCCCAATCAATAAAATACATAAATAGTCTTTGCAAGAACCGAGCTTGTGAGCTCGGCGAAGCCAAAACGCCAACTACCGCTTTATTCTTGTTATTAGATTTCACTTATGGCGCGATATTGAATTCTTACTGTTATCCTTAATCATAGATAAATATATAAAAATATCAATACCAAAAAAATTTTTTATCGTTAAAATATGTTATCGGAATAATGTAGAAGTCATTTTTGCAGCGATTTTATTAAATTTGACCGAACAAAGAACGGGGCGCAATGTCTGTAGCAGATGCTACAAAAGTGATGAATCGAAGCAGGGCAGCCCCAGCGGGGCAACATGTCTGTAGCCGAAATGTCACATGGAACCCCAAGCTCCGTTAGGAGCGACATGTATAGCGGGACGCCATGTCTGTAGCAATATCTATAATTAAATGATTGTATATTTGCACAGAAATAGATTGATATGGAAATAGTACTAATTATTGGTGGTATCGCACTAATCATCATTGGCTTTATCGGCAGTGCCCTCCCCGTACTTCCAGGTCCCCCGCTCGCATGGGTAGGTTACCTGCTTTTGCATTGGACCGACCGTGTAAATAATAATCCCAACTATGACAATTCCCTCTGGATCATGCTTTTCTTTGTGATTCTCGTAACAATCCTGGACTATGTAGTGCCTGTCTGGTGGGGTGGATCGAAAGCGGGTATGTGGGGTGCCACCATCGGGCTCATCGTAGGACTCTTCTTCGGTCCGGCAGGAATAATTATCGGTCCGTTCGCGGGAGCCTTCATTGGCGAACTCATCTCCGGAAAGCGGGAACAGGAGGCACTCAGGTCCGGATGGGGTTCTTTTCTGGGATTCCTTTTGGGGGTTGGTATGAAACTGATGGTCTGCGCCACCCTGCTCTTTTTGTTTGTCTATTATCTGATCCGGTAAACCCCTACAGACATTGCGCCCCGCTGGGGCTACACAGGTCGCCCCTAACGGGGCTTTTCGTGCTTCGTTATTACATTATAAAGAAACCTACTGTCCCAACGTGGCAACCATAACGGCCTTAATCGTATGCAACCGGTTTTCCGCTTCATCGAAAACCAATGAATTCTCCGATTCAAAAACATCCTCCGTCACCTCCATCGCCTCCAGGCCAAATTTCTGGTAGATCTCTTCACCTACGTTCGTCTCCCGGTTATGAAAAGCAGGCAGACAATGCAAAAACTTCACATTGCTGTTTCCCGTTTTCTTCACCACATCGCTATTTACCTGGTAAGGTTTCAACAGCCTGATCCTCTCCTCCCATACCTCCTCGGGCTCACCCATCGATACCCATACATCGGTGTAGAGAAAATCAACCCCCTTCACACCTTTATCCACATCGTCCGTAATGGTGATCTTCGCCCCCGTCTTTTCCGCAATCTCCATACACTGTTTCACCAGCGCCTCCCCGGGCTGACACTCCCTCGGTGCAACAGCCCTGAAATCCATCCCCATCTTTGCAGCCCCAACCAGGAGCGAATTACCCATGTTGTTCCGTGCATCCCCCAGATACGCGAACGCAACCTGGTGCAACGGTTTATCGGAATGCTCCATCATGGTCATAAAATCGGCCAATATCTGCGTGGGATGAAATTCCGTTGTAAGCCCGTTCCAGACAGGTACACCGGCATATTTCCCGAGCTCTTCCACAACATCCTGGCCAAAGCCCCTGTATTCGATACCGTCGTACATCCTGCCCAGCACCCGTGCCGTATCTTTCATCGATTCTTTCTGACCAATCTGTGAACCGGTAGGTCCCAGATAGGTCACTTGCGCCCCCTGCTCGTAGGCAGCTACCTCAAAGGCGCAACGCGTGCGTGTCGACGCCTTCTCAAAGATCAAGGCTATGCTTTTCCCTTTGAGCCGCGGCTCCTCGGTACCACTGTATTTCGCCCTCTTCATTGAGAAACTGAGATCGAGCAAAAACATGATCTCCCCGGGTGAAAAATCCAACAGCTTTAAAAAATTCCTGTTCCTTACATTATACGCCATGATTGTTTCGTTTTTATTCCAACAGCAAAAATAGCTTAATCTTCGTATTCCATCGTAATTTTTGTCCCATAACTTTTATCCTCCAGCTTAAAAGCCTCGGTAATCACGCTCTTTTTACCTCCCTTTTCCAAAAAATCCAGACATGCCCGGATCTTCGGGGCCATATCTCCCTCACCAAACATTCCTGCTTCCAGGTAAGCTATCGCATCCTTATAATCAAGAAACTCTTTGGCTTCCTGATTCTCCATTCCGTAATTGATGTAAACAAATGAGACATCCGTCAAAATATAAAATTCGTCGGCCCTGATCCGTGCTGCAAGCAATGCGGAGGCATGGTCCTTGTCAATCACCGCCTCAGCCGGTCTTACCCTGTCCTTTTCATCAATGTATACGGGAATGCCACCTCCACCCGCAGCAATTACAATGGTCCCCTGTCTGGCAAGCGACTCTACAACATTTTCATTCATGATCCCGATTGGCTTCGGTGAAGGAACAACCCGCCTCCATCCATCCTCCATCTTCTTGTCCTCCTTGAATACCCAGTTCTTATCCGCCGCCAGCCTGTCGGCCTCCTCCCGCGAGTAGATCTTTCCCACACGCTTGGCCGGATGGTCAAAAGCTAAATCATCATTTTTCACAAGCACCTGTGTAACAAGGGTTACGATCTCTTTCTGTATTCCATGCTTTTTCAGCACATTCCTCAACATCCGCTCAATCATGTAACCGATCCCACCCTGTGAATCGGCCACACAAATATCCAATGGCATCTGTGGTATCTTATAAATCGTCTCTCCGGCATCGTTACGCATCAGGATATTTCCAACCTGGGGCCCGTTGCCATGGGTGATCACCAACTCATAACCCGCGTTCAGCAGATGAACAAGATTTTCCAGCGTATCCGTTGTGTTCTGCTCCTGCTCATCAATGGTGCCGGCCTGATCGCCCCGCAGAAGCGCGTTACCGCCCAAAGCGATTACTGCAACTTTTTTCATGCACATACATTGTTAGAAGATACAAATCTAGGATATTTATCAAAATAAATCGAAACCAATGCTCAAACACTTTGCTAAGTTCGTCTTCGTTTCCTATTTTTACCTTTATTTTATATTCATGCGCAACATAGTAAGAACCATTTCCCTGCTGTCAATCTGTCTCCTGATCAACCAAGGCTGTAAACGTACAGTTAAAATGCCGGATACGATGGAGGCCGACTACATTGAGTACCAGGTGGTATACATGGAAAACATGGCAGGAGATATTCCAACGAAAATGCTTCCGGATGTGATGGAGGCATATTACAGTAATAGGTATATCAGGACAAGTATAAAGGGGTTTTTCGGACAGTTTTCCCTGGTACAGATCGCCGACCTCCGTCAGAATTCAGTGACCACCATGCTCAACTTTTTCGGAAACAAGGTCTTTTACACGGGAGAAAAAGGTGAAATCCCTGCCGGTATTATCGAATTAAAAGATCCGAAGATCAATAAGACCGGCGACACCCTACGGATCTGCGGCATGCTCTCCAAAAGAGCAGTAATTGAAACAGAAGACAGTACATACGATATCTATTATAGCGAAGATATTGATATTAAATCACCTAATATCACCACGCCTTACTATTTTATCGATCATGTTCTATGCGATTTCAGGGTGCAGCTCAGCATGCTCAAAATGCAACTGATTATGCACCATCATGAAAAAAAAGAGGTCGATTCCGGTCTCTTTCTGATCCCTAACGATTACGAACAGGTAACCAGGGTGACCATGGAGACAATAATTAACAGCCTGTTCACAAAAGATTAGCGATCCTGCCTCCGTTATTATTACCTTAGTGCATTCAAACTATTATGTCGCAGATAGCGTAAGAAATGAGCAGGAAAAAGAAGAAATCAGCAACAAAGAACAGCTCTTTCAATGGATCCTTCAGGTTTGTAAAGGATGACCGCTTCAGGTATGCAACAGGTATTATCCTTACACTGTTTGCATTTTACCTGTTTTTGTCCTTTATCTCCTACTTTTTCCACTGGCAAACGGACCAGGACTTCCGGTGGGAAAATGTCTTCTCGGGCCCCGAGATCACCGTGGAAAACCAGGGCGGAAAGTGGGGCGCGTGGCTGTCCGATCTTTTCATCAATCAATGGTTCGGTTTCTCCAGCCTCCTTTTCCCGGTCATCCTCATCGCCTGGTCAATCCGGCTTTTCGGGATCAGGCTCATGAAAACCTGGACCGTTACCCGCAATTCCCTGCTCCTGATCATACTCACCTCCATCCTGCTGGGGTATCTCTTCGGAAGCGCATCGGGCTTTCTCGGCGGCGGACCCGGCGGTACACACGGATACCACATCAGCCGCTGGATGGTCGCATTAATGGGCACCGCCGGTACTGGATTCCTGCTCTTTTTCCTCTTCGCCGTATTCGTTCTTTTCACAACACCGGTACTGCAGATGATCCGGGACAAAAGAGAAAAAGCCTCTGTTGAAACGCCAAATGATCCCACCGACGATGAACCGGCAAAAGAGACCTCCTTTGAAACATCCGGCAGCGATCCCGTAACCAAACCACCACATCCTGCAAACGAAGAGCCGGATACAGACGATTTCATTGTGTCCGGTAGCGGGGGATCGCCCGATAGCACCGCAGCTACAGCGGATGAAGAGCGTTCAGACGGGGTAGAGATCACTGTAGAGAAGCATACCAGTGAAGAACACATGGAGGGTGACGGAACCGCAGGCAAACTGCAGGATTACGACCCGACCCTCGAACTGCCCCATTACAAACTTCCCACCCTCAGCCTGCTGAAAGATTACGAATCGGGCGATACAACGGTGACCAATGAAGAGCTGATCTCCAATAAAAACAGGATCGTGGAGACCCTCGCATCCTATAAGATCAAGATCGACAAGATCAAGGCAACCATCGGACCGACAGTAACCCTCTATGAGATCGTGCCGGCCCCGGGCATCCGCATTTCCAAGATCAAGAACCTGGAAGACGATATCGCGCTCAGCCTGACAGCCCTGGGGATCCGCATCATCGCCCCCATCCCGGGCAAGGGAACCATCGGTATCGAGGTGCCCAACCAAACACCGCGTATCGTGGCCATGAAAACGATCCTCAGCTCAAGGAAGTTCCAGGAGTCTGATTTCGAACTGTCGATCGCCCTTGGGAAGACGATCTCCAATGAGACCTTTACCTTCGATCTGACAAAGATGCCGCACCTCCTGGTGGCCGGGGCAACAGGTCAGGGTAAATCGGTCGGGCTCAATGCCATCATCGCCTCGCTGCTCTACAAAAAACACCCTGCCCAGCTAAAATTTGTGATGATCGATCCGAAGAAGGTGGAGCTTTCACTCTTTTCCCGGATCGAGAACCATTTCCTGGCCAAACTGGAAGATACCACTGATGCCATTATCACTGATACACAAAAGGTGATCAGCACCTTAAACGCCCTTTGTGCGGAGATGGACGAGCGGTATGACCTCCTGCAGATGGCCCACGTGAGGAATATCAAAGAGTACAACAAAAAATTCATCTCCAGAAGACTCAACCCGGAAAAGGGCCACCGCTACATGCCCTTCATCGTGGTAGTGATCGACGAATTTGCCGATCTCATCATGACCGCCGGGAGATCGATCGAGACACCGATCTCCCGGCTGGCCCAGCTGGCCAGGGCCATCGGCATTCACCTGGTGATCGCCACCCAGCGGCCAACGACCAATATCATCACCGGGGTGATCAAGGCCAACTTCCCTGCCCGGATCGCGTTCCGCGTCTCCTCAGGAATCGATTCGAGAACCATCCTCGATGGACCCGGGGCCGACCAGCTGATCGGACGGGGCGACATGCTTTTCATGAGTGGCAGCGAGCCCGTCCGCATCCAGTGTGCGTTTATTGATACCCCTGAAATAGACGACCTGACTGAATTTATAAGCGAACAGAAAGGATATGCCGGTGCCATGGAACTGAAGAGCGTGGATGAGAACAACACTGAGTCGCAGGAGGTAAATCTGAGAAAAAGGGACGACCTCTTCGAGGAGGCCGCCCGGCTCGTGGTGCTGCACCAGCAGGGATCCACCTCGCTGATCCAGAGAAAACTGGCCCTCGGGTACAACCGCGCCGGACGGATCGTCGACCAACTGGAGGCCGCCGGTATACTCGGACCACCCGAGGGAAGCAAGGCCAGACAGGTACTTCCCAAGGACGATTTTAGTTTGGAACAGATTTTGAATGAACTGTAGTAAACGTGATCATGAGAAAACAACTGGTATATCTCCTTCTTCTGCCACTGATCTCCCTGTTTGGACAGAAAGATGATGCTGCAGAACCCTTCCTGGATAAAATATCAAAGGAGCTGGATCCGGGACATGCGCTCAATATCGAATTCGACTATATCCGGGAAGACCAGCAGGATGAAAGCAGCATAGAGGGCGAAGGAACACTGGTGCTGATGGGCGAGAAATACAAAATTGACCTGGGCGATGCCATCATCTGGTTCGATGGTGAAAAGCAATATTCCCTCAACACTGAGATCGAAGAGGTGTATATCAGCGTTCCGGATCCTGACGAGAAGGAGTTCATGTTTTCCGATCCCATCAGGCTCCTGAGAAACTACAAGGAGGGGTTTAAGTACCGATTCATAGGAACAACCCAATTTCGTGACAAACCGGCAGAGGAGATTCAGCTCTACCCGGAGGAGTTGGGTGGTCCGTATGCACTGATAAAGCTCTACTTCTCCCCTGCCCGGTCAGAACTAAGATCCATTGTCATCCGCCATAAGCAAGGCATCCTCTACACGATGATCGTAACAACGATGGAACGCAAGGATGATCCCGGCAGCGATTTCTTCAGGTTCAGTAAAACCGAATTCCCCGATGTAGATGTAATTGAACTGATCAATTGATTTCTTGCAAACACTATTTAGTGTGTGTCCATAGAATAGGAGTGGCTGTCAATGTCATGGTCCGTCCATAGAGTTAGGAGTGGCTAGTAAGAAGGCTCCATTTTCAAGGCTTGCGAAGTCTGGAAATGAGGAGTTTACTAATCGTAAATGACGAATTTCCAGACGAGCATAACGCAGAAAATGGAGTTTTCTTGCAGCCACTATTTGGGGTAGGTGATTCGTGGATGGTAGATATTATTCAACCGCTGCTTGAATATCTTCTTGATCACGGTAATATCACTAAAGGTAATATCTGCCTCTGAATATTGGTCCTCCGCTGTCTGATGCGCCACAATATTGTCGACCAACTGATTCAGTGACTCCTCGTTGATCTCCTTCATGCTCCGGGAAGCAGCTTCCACCGAATCGGCAATCATCATAACAGCCATCTCTTTCATATAGGGTTTCGGACCGGGGTAGCGAAATTCACTCACATCAACCTCCTCATCGGGATTATCGCTGATATAGGATTTGTAAAAATATTGCACCGTAGAGGTGCCGTGATGCGTCAGGATAAAGTCAATGATCTGCTGTGGCAAATTGTACTTCTTTGCAATCTTCACTCCGTCCGTCACATGATCGATAATAATCTTTGCACTGGTCTTGAAATCGACCCGGTCATGCGGATTATCACCATCCCGCTGGTTCTCAATAAAGAAGTAGGGATTGTTCATCTTGCCAATGTCATGATATAGCGCTCCCGTTCTAACGAGCAGCGGATTACCACCTACCTTGAGCACCGCCTCCTCTGCCAGGTTGGCCACCTGCAGGGAGTGCTGGAATGTTCCGGGAGCAAACTCGGCCAGTTTGCGAAGAAGTGGTTGGTTGGTATCTGACAGTTCGAAGAGTGTGCCGTCTGACAAAAATCCGAAAAGCCGTTCGAAAATGTAGATCAGCGGGTAAACGGTCAGGATCAGTAATCCGTTCCCCCCAAACCAGAGAAGCTGCGTCCAGTCGACACCTTCCAGTGTCCCCTCCTGTAAAAGTGAAAGGATCACATAGATAAGCATATAGGTCAGGCTAACAAAACTGGCAATAAAGAAGAGGATGCTCCGCTTATAATAGGATTGCATGGAGAAAACAGCAACCACACCAGCAAGAAAGTTCATCAAAAGGAACTGGTAGCTGTTGGGGATCCAGAATCCGGCCAGCAAAAGAAGCAGAAAATGGACAAACAGCGCAAAACGCACATTAAAAAAGGTTTTCAAAAAGATCGGAATAATGGCGAACGGAATCACATAATAGCTGATCGCCTCGTTGTTTACGGTCACCTTGGTTAATGCAACCATGATAACGATCAGGGAGAGGATGTACATCGTCTTGGCACTACTCCCCATCATATCCTGCCTGAAATTTGTCACATACCAGAGCAGGGACAAAAAGAGGATGGAGATAAGAATAAACTGACCGAGATAGATCACTGAATAATTCCTGATCACATTGGCATTTGATTCATACTCCTTCCGCAACGAATCAATGAGCTGGTATTTTGCCGAAGACACCAGCTCCCCGCGGGAAATAATGATCTGTCCGGACTGCACCATCCCTTGTGTGGTGCTGATCGCATTGAGCTTGCTCTCAAGCACATTGCGGGTCATCGACTCATCAAAGAAGATATTGGGTCGGATATACCTGGCAATCGTCACATTGGAAAGAATCCGGTCCTCCGGAAGTGAGGTGTAACTTTTTAGTGATTCCAGCACATACTCGTAAGCCTTTTTCTCTGTGAAAAGTTCTGACAAGGTTGTTTCTTCGGACAGCTGCCTGCGGCTGACAATCACTTTAGTCTCTTTCGGGTCCTTCTGCTGGATCCGCGGGTGCATTTCAATAATCCCCTTCCTATACACCTCCCTGAGCAAACCGGGAAGGGTGTCCGTTACACTGCGCTGAAATGATTTCAACAAGGGGATATTGATGCGTCCTCCGGCCTCCTGGTCCTCCATGTCAATCCGCAGGTCTGAAAGCACCTTCCCGGAAACAATCGTATCCATTGTAAAATAGGGCGTATGCTTTTGGGTGATACTGTCGATCTCCCGGGCAAGCTGAGCCTCATCCTTGTATATAGGAAAGTCGAATGGTGCGATGAGATTCTCATGCTTCCAGGGCCTGTTTTTCGTGTATTCGTACTGGAACTTTCCTTCCCTGGGATACATCCAGAATACCAGGAGTATGCTAACCACGTACAACAGGTAGATCTGTGTCTGTTTCCAGAATTTTCGAAAATTATCAACTAGTTTCACAGGCTGTGAGATTTATGATGGTATATTTCAATATTCAAGTTTTCTATTGGCACCCCTGCAGAAAAAAAATGCTCCGCACAAAGATACACCTTATATAACAATTTCAATAGTGGGTTTTGTTTACTAATTTAGCATAAAACAAATTTAGATGGAAAAGAGTGACAAATCAACAGCTGTATCCATACAGGGATATGTTCCGGTAATGAAAGAACCGCGGGAACGCTCTGAAATGGTTACGCAGGTACTTTTCGGGGAGCATATGGAAGTATTGGATGATGAGGGACAGTGGATCTATGTCAAATCACTGCTGGACCATTATGAGGGATGGCTGGATAAAAAATGCGTGGAATATACGACTGAAGCGGTAAACCTCCCCAATATTGTAGTGCATAACGCCTTTAAGATAAACAATATAAACTCCGGACACCAGGTCATTCTACCCATGGGGTCATTGCTTCCGGAGCCTGAGAACGGAAAGTTTTTTCTGGCTGGGAATGAATTTGTGGTAAATGAAGCAGCCGGTTATTGCAAACCGGGCGATCTTCCGGTAAGTGAACTGTTCGGTGAACTCCTCTCGATCCCCTACCTCTGGGGTGGAAAATGTGGTTTTGGATTCGACTGCTCAGGGTTAACGCAATTCCTGTGTCGCGTCGCGGGGAAAGAGATTCCCAGGGATGCTGCCGAACAATCGGCCATTGGAGAGACGCTTAGTTTTATCAGTGAGGCTAAAGCAGGCGACCTGGCCTTCTTCGACAATGCAGAGGGAATGATCCATCATGTAGGCATGGTTGTTGAAAATAACCGCATTATACATGCTTCAGGTGCGGTAAGAATTGACCGCATCGATCAGCAGGGTATATTTAATGGGAAGTTGGGCAGGTATACGTATAAACTAAGGGTCGTTAAACGGATCACCTAAATTGATTACAAAATCATTCCGGCTCCGACCGTATTATTGGTAGCTTCATCAATGATACTGATACTTCCGGTGATCCGGTTCTCCTTATAGCTGTCGAAGAAGATCGGCTTGGTGGTCTTGATGCTGATCCGGGCGATCTCATTCAGCACCAGTGTATTCTCAGCATCCATCTCCTCGAGGGTATTGATATTCACCTTGTACTTCACCTCCCTGATCACACAGCGCAGCTCTGCTGTTGTATGTCGGATCGTATATTTTCCGTTCAGCACCATTGGCTTTTCACTGAGCCAGCTAACCATCAGGTCGATCTCCTGTCCGACATGCGGCATGTTTTCTGCATCAACGATCATATCTCCACGGGAAATATCAATGTCATCGGTTAGTGACAAAGCAACTGATTGGGGAGAAAAGGCCCGGTCGAGCTGACCATTCATCACATCGACAGATTTGATGGTGGTGGTCTGTCCACCCGGAAGCACAGTAACCTTGTCGCCCGCTTTAAAAACACCACCTGCGATCCGACCGGCATAGCCCCTGTAATCGTGGTATTCCTGTCGTTGCGGACGGATCACATACTGCACCGGAAAACGCTTGTTCTCCAGGTCAGCATCGCTGGTAATATCGATCGTCTCAAGCAGTTCAAGCAGTGCCGGCCCGTCGTACCAGGGCATGTTCCCATTTTTATCCACCACATTATCGCCCTTGAGTGCACTGATCGGTATAAACCGTACATCTTTAATATCGAGCATGTTATGAATCGGTTCGAACTGTTTCACGATATCGTCATACACCTCCTGCTTGTACTCCACCAGGTCCATCTTATTGATACAGATCGCCACGTGGGGAATTCCCAGGAGCGAGGCGATATAGGCATGTCTTTTGGTCTGTTCGAGCACCCCCTGCCGGGCATCGATCAGGATCAGTGCCAGGTTGGCGGTGGATGCACCGGTCACCATGTTCCGCGTATACTGCACATGTCCGGGCGTATCCGCGATAATAAATTTACGCTTTGGAGTAGCAAAATAGCGGTAGGCTACATCGATGGTGATCCCCTGCTCACGCTCGGCCCTCAGTCCGTCGGTAAGCAGTGCCAGGTTGACCTGCTCCTCTCCCCTGTTCATGCTGGCGGTCTCCAGCGCCTCCATCTGGTCCTCGAAAATCGCTTTCGAGTCGTAAAGCAGTCGTCCGATCAGTGTACTTTTCCCATCATCCACACTGCCGGCGGTTGTGAACCGGAGCAGTTTCATATCCAGGTAACCTGGTGCCGGATTGTTATCTGTGCTCATATCTCTGAATCATTTTTTCGCGAATACATTTTTTTTTGTGCCCTTACTGCCCGGTATCAGAAGTATCCCTCTTTCTTTCGATCCTCCATGGCTGCTTCGGAGCGTTTGTCATCGTAGCGCCCCCCTCTTTCGGTAGATCGTGCTGCAGCCACCTCCATGATAATATCTTCGAGGGTGTTGGCAGTAGAAAGCGTAAGACCTGTACAGCTGATATCGCCAATGGTTCGGCACCGCACATCCTTCAACTCAGCCTTTTCACTCTCCTTCATCTCCATAAAATCGGCTTTGGCGAGCCAGACCCCGTCGCGGTTAAATACTTCGCGTTTGTGGGTATAGTAAAGGTTCGGGATCGGAATATTCTCGAGGTAGATATATTGCCACACATCCATCTCTGTCCAGTTGCTCAGGGGGAATACCCTGAAGTGCTCTCCCATCCTTTTCTTTCCGTTGAAGATGTTCCAGAGCTCCGGACGCTGGTTTTTGGGATCCCACTGACCAAATTCATCCCTGTGGGAGAAAAACCGCTCCTTGGCACGTGCCTTCTCCTCGTCGCGCCTGCCACCACCCAATGCTACGTCCAGCTTCAGCTCTTCAATGGCATCGAGTAGTGTAACTGTCTGGAGCACGTTCCTGCTGGCATTGACGCCATGCTCTTCAACGGCCCTTCCGGAATCGATAGAGTCCTGGACGTACCTTACCAGACAACGCCCCCCGGTATCGGTCATCAGCTGATCGCGGAAATCGAGTGTCTCCTGGAAGTTGTGACCGGTATCGATATGCAGACAGGGGAAAGGTACCAGCTGGGGCCAAAAGGCCTTTCTGGCCAGGTAATACATCACGATGGAATCTTTTCCACCGGAAAACAGCAAGGCAGGTTTATCAAACTGCGCCGCCACCTCCCTGATCACATAGATCGCCTCGGCCTCAAGCTCCCGGAGGTGGGTAATTGAATAGTC
>JBBDUV010000099.1:0-17738 GCA_040903745.1 Bacteroidales bacterium
TCACTTGAAGTTAAAACGATAGTTATAGCATTATATAACAGGTATTTAAATAAAGAATTAATACATATGAAAACTTTCAGTAATACATACATTTTCATTTTCTCGCTGATCATGGTCATCGCTGTGGCCATGCTGCTCTCTTTTGTTGCAATGCAACTGAAGCCGAGGCAGCAGATCAATGAAGAAATTGAAAGAAAAAGTGATATTCTGCGGTCCGTAGGAGAGGCTGCAGAGGCAGCAGATGTGAAAGATTATAATGGCTATATCGTACAGGAGTTTGAAAAATATATCAAAGATTCTTATGTAGTTGATTATGAAGGAGAGGTGCAGGATGCGGACGCCTTTGATGTGCTACTGAACCTGAAAGAGCAGGCTGACAAAGTGCTAACTGAGCGGCTCTATCCGGTTTTCCTGTATACATCCGGAAGTGGTAGTAAGAAGTATATTGTTCCTGTGCGAGGGAAAGGGCTGTGGGGTCCCATCTGGGGCTATATTGCCTTTGAACCCGATATGAATACAATTTCCGGTGCTATTTACGACCATGCAAAAGAGACACCCGGACTTGGGGCAGATATCAATACCGATTGGTTCGAAAGTAAATTCAAGGGAAAAAAAATTTTTAATGAGCAGGGAGAATTTGTAAGTGTTACAGTTGACAAAGGGATCGACGTGACAACGAATCCGCATGGGGTGGATGCCATCTCCGGGGGTACGATTACTTCGGTCGGACTGAGTGAGATGCTAGAGAATTTTTTCGGGGGATATGAGAACCACTTCCGGGAAAAAGGAACAATAAAATAGAAGAGATACATTTGTTATGAAAGAAAAGGAACCATTGCTTTCAGCGAAGAACCTGAAACTGATCAGGGAACCGCTCGGACAGAGTAACCCGATCACGGTACAGGTATTGGGGATATGCTCTGCACTTGCTATCACGGTGCAGCTTAAACCGGCTATCGTTATGACGCTGTCGGTTATTGCGGTGATGACCGTCTCCAATGTGGTGATATCATTGTTAAGAAAGATGATTCCGCCCCGGATCAGGATCATTGTCCAGCTGATGGTGATCGCCACCATGGTAATCCTCGTGGATGAGGTATTGCGGGCATATGCCTATGATGTGAGTAAACAGCTGTCGGTGTTTGTCGGACTTATTATTACCAACTGCATTATCATGGGGCGCCTGGAGGCTTTCGCCATGGCAAACAAGCCCTGGCCCGCGTTTCTCGATGGGCTGGGGAATGCGTTTGGATACGGGCTGATCCTGATCATCGTTGCCTTTTTCCGTGAACTGCTCGGATCAGGGACACTGATGGGATACGAGGTTGTTCCCGAAGCTTTTTATGAGTTAGGATACGAGAACAACGGACTGATGGTGCTACCACCCATGGCATTGATCGTCGTTGGTGTGATCATCTGGGTACAGCGTTCAAAAAACAGTGATTTGATCGAACAAAACTAATTGAATGACATATGGAAAATCTAATAAACATATTTGTCAAGTCGATCTTTATAGACAACATGATATTTGCCTACTTTCTGGGCATGTGTTCTTACCTTGCAGTTTCCAAAACGGTAAAGACATCCACAGGATTGGGTATAGCGGTCATATTTGTACTGGGTTTTACGGTACCGATCAATTACCTGATCGAGAACTTTATTTTACAGGAGGGTGCGCTTACCTGGTTGAGCCCATCTCTGGCTGATGTGGATCTCAGCTTCCTGAGCTTTATTATGTTCATTGCTGTGATCGCATCGATGGTCCAGCTCGTGGAGATGATAATTGAGAAGTTTTCTCCCGCCCTATATAGTTCGCTGGGTATTTTTCTCCCGTTGATAGCAGTAAACTGCTCTATTCTCGGGGGATCCCTCTTTATGCAGGAGCGTGAGTATGCAAATATTGCCGAAGCAACATCATTTGCTCTTGGATCCGGAGTAGGCTGGTTCCTTGCAATTGTGGGGATTGCCGCTATCAGGGAGAAGATCCGGTACTCTAATGTGCCGGCTCCATTGCGTGGATTAGGTATCACGTTTATTATAACCGGGCTGATGGGTATCGCCTTTATGAGTTTCATGGGGATTAAATTATAAATAAGAAAAGTTGATCATATGATATTGCTCACATCCAACGGAATCATCGTTCTTGTAAGTATAGCAGTGTTCCTGCTTGTGATCATGCTGCTGGTGGGCATGCTGCTCTACGCAAGAAAAAAGCTTACCCCACAGGGTGATGTTAAGATGATATTAAATGATAAGGAAATCACCGTTAGTCCGGGAAATACTGTTTTAAGTACACTTTCCTCCAATGATATTTTTCTGCCCTCGGCTTGTGGTGGTGGGGGGACATGTGCCATGTGCAAGTGCCAGGTTCTGGAGGGAGGGGGCTCCATCCTTCCCACTGAAACAGGATTTTTTACGCGGAAGGAGCAGCAGAACAACTGGAGGCTTGGTTGCCAGGTGAAGATCCGCGAAGATATTAAAATCCGTGTGCCCGATGAGGTGCTGGAGATCAAGAAGTGGGAGTGTGAGGTGATCTCCAACAATAATGTAGCAACGTTTATCAAAGAGTTCGTGGTAAGGCTTCCGGAGGGTGAGAACCTTGATTTTCAGTCGGGAGGTTATATCCAGATCGATGTTCCAAAGATCGAGATAGATTTCAAGACCGACATCGATGTGGAAGAGGAGTACCGTGATGAGTGGAACAAGTTTGGAATGTGGGACCTGAAAATGAAAAATCCGGAAGAGACCTACAGGGCCTATTCCATGGCCAACCATCCTGCTGAAGGAAATATCGTTAAGCTGAATATTCGTATTGCAACGCCACCATGGGATGTGAGCCATGGCCGTTTCAAGAACGTGAACCCGGGGATCTGTTCCTCCTATGTCTTCTCCAGGAAACCGGGAGATAAAGTGATGATCTCAGGTCCGTACGGCGAATTTTTTATAAAAGATACCAAGAAGGAGATGATCTATATTGGTGGTGGCGCTGGCATGGCACCCCTCAGATCACACCTGTTCCATCTGTTTCATACACTGAAAACCAACCGGCAGGTCTCTTACTGGTATGGGGCACGTTCTCTTCGCGAAATGTTCTATGAGGATGAGTTTCGTGCCATTGAGAAGGAGTTCCCCAATTTCAAATTCCACCTGGCGCTCTCAGAACCAATCGAGGAGGATAATTGGGATGGTCCGACAGGATTTATCCACCAGGTGCTATACGATAATTATCTCCGGTACCACGAAGAGCCCGAGGAGGTTGAATTCTATATGTGCGGACCGCCAATGATGAATGATGCCGTGCAGAAATTGCTCTATAACCTGGGAGTACCCGAAGAGATGATCGCATTCGACGATTTCGGATGATAAGCCGGAAATAGTTAAATAAAGAATTTATACCAATGAAATTTTCCAGGTACTTGTTTGGGATAGCGCTCATTGGCGTTTTAATTTATGTTCTCTCCAGGGCTGCAAATGATGGACCCTATATCTCCATTGCCGGGTTTACACAAGGGACCACTTATCACATGACCTATCAGTCGCCAACAAGGGATTCGCTCAACCTGAAAGAGGAGATTGATGAACTGCTTGCCCGTTTCGATCAGTCGCTCTCCTCCTATATCGATACCAGTAATCTATCCAGGATCAACAGGAACATAACAGACCGCGCCGATGCTTACCTGATCGAAGTTTTTAATGAGGCAAAACGGGTGTATGAAATAAGTGACGGGGCATTTGATATTACCGTCGGACCGTTGGTCGACGCTTGGGGCTTCGGGCCGGGTACAAAGATGGATATGTCCCAGGAGGTGGTAGACAGCCTCATGCAGTTTGTGGGGATGGATAAGGTTTCCCTGATCGATGAAAGGATAATCAAAGCATATCCTGAGATACGGATTGATGTGAATGCCATTGCACAGGGATATTCCGTGGATGTGGTATGTGATTACCTGTCGGACCTGAAGATCCGCAGCTACCTTGTGGAAATCGGTGGTGAAATCAGGACCCGTGGGTTAAGCCCCAGGGGCGATGACTGGAAGGTGGGGATCGATAAGCCGATTGAGGGCAATGTGATTCCCGGACAAAACCTTCAGGAAGTGGTACGGCTGTCCGACAAGGCGCTTGCTTCATCGGGAAACTACAGGAAATATTTTGAGATAGAGGGTGAGAAGATTGTACATACGATCGACCCGGCCACCGGCTACACACAACTGAGCAACCTTTTAAGCGTTACGATCATCACCGATGAATGTATGACGGCAGATGCCTATTCAACCACCTGCATGGTGCTAGGACTTGAAAAGGCGAAGAAGTTTGTTGAATCCCTGGAGGGTGTAGAGGCACTCTTTATCTATTCCGATGAGGATGGACTCTTCCTTGAATGGATGACCGATGGAATGGAAGAGTTATTGCTATAGCAGCTTCCACCGCCGCAACCGCAGGAGATGCCTTTATCGGCCAGTGCAGCTGAAGAGCTTGTGGCACGACAACTTCCTCCGGTAAACTCAGCTTTTCGGTCGAATAACAACTTAATTCCCAGTCCTGCAAACGCAAGAAGAACCAGCACAATCGCTGCCAACATTACTTTCAACATAGTTTCAATCTTAAATGGTTTCTATGTGTATAACAAATCCGGAGCATGGATGTTGGCAGAACCATTGCATTTATTTCTTAAAAATGGCAGGAATTACCGGGGAGGCAGGAATCACCGGGAGGGATACTTTTCCGCTTTGGTGAAGAGTCTTCAATTAGGCATCGCGCAAGCTGAAGGTTAGCGTGGTTTAGAAATGTAGCTAACAGAAAAGCTAAAGAAGTACAGAGTTAGATTACCATGCAGCAACCCATTCAGGTTGTCATGCAGGATACTGACAGCCATTGCAGTCAGCCGATTTTTCCTTCATGCGGGCTTTATGGCAACGAGTCTCCTCATGATTTACGCATTTGAGTCCGAGCCTGGCCATATCCTTGTTGTGTCCTACGCGGTAGGCAGGGAATTTCCCCTTTTTTTTCACCAGGATATTCAATCCCATCCCAAGCATGGAGATGCTGATCAGCACGAAAGATACTAGAAGTATATTCAAAAATATCTGAACAATCCCTGTTGTTTGTTGTCAAAAGTGTGTAAATTTCACACTGCAAAGATAGCAAACAGAAAGCGAAATACGGTGAAACGCCGTGATTAGTTTCGTGATTAGTTTTTTATGGAAAATGAACGGATCAACGTAACCGATGATGAGGTTCTGAATGATTTTTACCTGGCACTTCTTAGTCGCCAGGTAGCGCATCTGGGCCGTAAGGAGGTGTTTTCGGGGAAAGCCAAGTTTGGTATTTTTGGCGATGGCAAGGAGGTGGCTCAGATTGCTATGGCCAAAAATTTCCGCAACGGCGACTGGCGATCAGGATACTACCGCGACCATACCTTCATGATGGCTGCCGGGATGTTTACAGCAGAACAGTTCTTCTACCAGCTCTATGGCGTCACCGATGAAAGCATCAATCCGGGAAGTGCAGGCAGGAATTTCAATAATCATTTTGCATCCATTAGTTTGAATGAAGATGGTTCGTGGAAAGAGCTCTCCTCCATGAAGAACAGCTGTGCAGATCTTTCACCGACAGCAGGTCAAATGCCGCGGCTTGTTGGTTTGGGCTATGCTTCAAAACTTTTCCGGCATAATGCATTGCTCGATTCTTACACAAATTTATCCGACAAGGGCAATGAAGTGGCTTTTGGCACCATCGGGGATGCCAGTACAGCCGAAGGGATGTTTTTTGAAACCGTGAATGCTGCTGCCGTATTACAGATTCCGGTGGCATTGGCAGTGTGGGATGACGGATATGGTATCTCCGTAACGAAGGATCTTCAGATTGTAAAAGCCAGTATTTCAGAAGCATTAGAGGGGTTCAGAAGGAAGGGTAATAGCGCTGGTATAGAGATAATCACAGCAAAGGGATGGGATTACCCTGAACTGATCGCGGTATTTGAAAAAGGGATCGCTCTTTGCAGAAAAGAGCATGTACCGGTGCTGTTCCATATTGATGAGATGGTGCAGCCCTTCGGGCACAGCACTTCGGGGAGCCACGAAAGGTATAAATCTGCTGAACGCCTTGAATGGGAGAAAGCTTTTGATCCGCTGGTGAAGATGGAGCAGTGGATCATCAGCAGCGGCATTGCCAATAAACAGAAGTTGGCAGAGCTGAAGGAAAAGGCAGTAGTTGAAGCAAGGGAAGCACGTGATAAGGCGTGGAAGAATTACATAACACCGATCAGGGAGGAGCGGGACGGACTGTTGGAGATCATTGATAACCGGACATGTGACTGCAGGAATGAAGAGATTGACAAGTTGGGGATCCTGAGCAGGGACCTGAAAAGGATCATGAATCCTGCCAGGAGGGATGTCCAGTCAACTGCCAAGCGTATCATGCGCAATCTGTGTGCCGACTGCCCGGTGCGGAGTCAGCTCCAGGAATCGGTGTCGCAGTGGATCGAAGATTACAGAAAAAAGAACTATGAAAGATACAGCACAAAGCTCTACAACGAGACAGACCGGTCGGCATTGAAAGTAAAACGCGTACCTGTGCAACTAGAACCGGATGCTGTTGTGAACGGTCGGGAGATCATTCGTGACAACTTCGATGCGCTGTTTGCAAAAAACCCACTGTTGGTGACGTTTGGTCAGGATACCGGGAAGATTGGCGATGTGAACAAGGGGTTTGAAGGGTTGCAGGAAAAGTATGGTGAAATGCGGGTGACAGACACAGGAATACGTGAAACAACCATTATTGGTCAGGGCGTCGGAATGGCGCTTCGCGGACTGAGGCCAGTTGCTGAGATACAATATTTTGATTACCTGCTGTATGCGCTGACAACCCTGAGTGATGACCTGGCAACACTGCACTGGCGTACCAAGGGGGTGCAGGCAGCTCCGGTGATCATCCGCACCCGCGGACACAGGCTCGAGGGCATCTGGCATTCAGGCTCACCATTGAGTATGGTGATCAATTCCATTCGCGGGATCTATGTATGTGTTCCCCGCAATATGACCCAGGCAGCCGGGATGTACAACACTTTGCTGGAGGCAGACGATCCGGCACTGGTGATCGAGCCGCTGAAAGGGTATGGACTCAAGGAGCCCCGGCCGTCAAATTTTGGTGAGTTCAGGGTACCGCTTGGGAGACCTGAGGTGCTCATCGAAGGAGATGATGTTACATTGGTAACTTATGGTTCGTGTGTCAGGATAGCAGAAAATGCAGTGAAGCAGTTGAAGGAATTTGATATCAGTGTTGAGCTGATTGATGTTCAGACGTTGTTGCCGTTTGATCTTGATGGTACCATCGGAAGGTCGGTTTCCAAAACCAACAAGGTGGTATTCTTTGATGAGGATGTGCCGGGCGGCGCCACCGCTTTTATGATGAAACAGGTGCTGGAGGATCAGGAGGCATATTATCATCTTGATGCGGAACCCAGGACCCTTACAGGACGCGATCACCGTCCGGCATACAGCTCCGATGGTGATTATTACTCCAACCCGAATACAGAGGATGTTTTTGAGATGATTTACGGGATCATGCATGCCTATGCGCCGGCAAAGTACCCATCCATCTATTGATCATATACCGTAACAATCCTTGTTCACTATCGGGCGACTGCGGCTATTAAATAGCTTTCCCCCGTTAAAAAAAGGGAAAGGTTTTTGGTTTAGTAATCCTTGCGCTCCTCTTCGCTGATTATTTTTCCTGGTTTGTCATCATCGGAGAACCTTCTGATTTTATAGTTGATGGAGGCGAACAGGATGCTGAAGAGCGGGCTGAGGAAATTGAAAAATGCAAAGGGAATATACTCAATGGTGGGTACACCGAGTACCCTCGACTGGGTTGCTCCGCAGGTATTCCAGGGGATCAGTACCGAGGTGATGGTGCCACCGTCTTCGAGGGTACGACTCAGCACCTCCGGTTTTAGTCCCCTTTCCTCATAAATACCAGCGAACATTCTTCCCGGCACCACGATGGAGATGTATTGATCGGATGCAGTTATATTGAAAAACACGCTTGTTCCAATGGTGGTCGCCACCAGCGAACCGGTGGAATTGGCCCACCTGATTATAGACAGGGTTATTTTTTTTAGCATACCGGCAGCCTCCATGGTTCCCCCAAACATCATGGCCGAAAGGATCAGCCAAATAGTATTGAGCATTCCCTGCATGCCACCGGTGGTGAGCAGTTCATTGACCATGGTATTGTTGGTGGTGATGGTCAGCTCACCGTAGATCGACTGCATCACGCTAAGATAGGAGGCTTTGAAGAAGGTTTGGGTTTCCGGGTCCAGCATCGTTCCGACCTCCCGGATCAGGTGGGGTTGAAAGATAAGTGCAAAGAGACCGCCCATGAGTGATCCGAACAGAAGCGAGGGAAGGGGAGGAACCATTTTGATAATCACAAAGATCAGAGCCGCGGGGACCAGCATTAGCCAGGGAGTAACCACGAAACGATTCTCTATAGCATTCAACACCAGGTCAATATCCTCAATTCCGGCATTAAAATTATAGGTAAATCCGATCACCAGGAAGATCACCAGTGTGAGTGCCATGGCCGGGACAGTTGTAATGGTCATGTACCTGATGTGGGTAAATAGATCGGTGCCCGCCATGGCAGGAGCGAGGTTGGTTGTGTCGCTGAGGGGTGACATCTTGTCGCCGAAATAGGCACCTGAGACCACTGCACCGGCAACAACCCCTTCACTGATGCCGAGTGTCTTTCCAATTCCGACCAGAGCGATGCCCATTGTGGCGATGGTCGACCATGAACTGCCGGTGGCCAGGGAGACCACGCCTCCGATAATCACGGTTGCAAAAAGAAAGATGCTGGGGTGGAAGATCTTTAATCCATAATAGATTAGGGTGGGAACCACGCCGCTGAGCATCCATGTACCGGCGAGTGCGCCGATAAGCAGGAGAATGAGGATGGAAGGCATTGCAGAGCTGATGCTTTTTACAATGCTCTGCCTGATAGCGGTCCATTTGTGTCCCAGGGTGATGGCGATCACCCCTGCAACTGCAGCTGCGAGGATCAGTGCAAACTGGTTGGCGCCATCAAGAGTGTTGTCGCCAAAATGAACCACATTCAAAGTCAACAGGGAAATCAATAAAAAGATCGGTATCAGCGATTGAAGCAATGATGGCCCCTTCGTCATCTGTTCGTCCATTCAGTTTACAGAATTTTGGGTTCAAGGTAATTAAAATATGTTGAAATTTTCCACGTTATACATCTATACACGGTTCTGCAAGTTGTAGGGGGATGATATTAACACCGTTGTAACAGAAGAAAAAAGTTTCAGAAAAGCTAAAAATAATTTATATTGCACCAGGAAAAAGAATCAATATGGGTCTGAATTATGATTTTTTTCATATCGCCAATGACAAGGTTGCTGAAGGCGGACGGGTGCTGATCTCTGAACCCTTCCTAAGTGATAAGTACTTCAGGCGGTCTGTTGTTTACCTGACAGAGTACAGTGAAAAGGGATCTGTCGGCTTTGTGTTGAATAAGACACTGGATATGAAAATCACAGATATTATTACCGATTTTCCATCTGTTGACTTCCCGGTGACACTCGGTGGACCTGTCAGCACAAATACAGTGCATTATCTGCATACTTTGGGTGATGAGATTCCCGAAAGCGTGCATGTAAAGGAGGGGATCTTTTGGGGAGGAGATTTCGAGATGATGAAGGCGCTGGTACAGGCAGGCAGAGCCACGAGGGAGAATCTTAGATTTTTTCTCGGTTATTCGGGGTGGACAGAGAACCAACTTGATGGTGAGCTTGAGATGAATGCCTGGCTGGTGGGCGAAATCCTACCCGCACTGGTTATGAAAGGAGGCTCTGCAGAGTTTTGGACCGAAACGCTGGCCGGGCTGGATGCAAAATACAAAGCCTGGGCCAACTTTCCAGATGATCCGGGAATGAATTAATTATGAAAGATATATACCAGGAGAATCAGGTTTAACAAGTTTTCTTTCAGCTACTAAGCTTGCTCAAAAGTTAACCGATTCGTTGTAAGATTTTTCTGAGATCCTGGTTCTTTCGAATTTTCAGGGTCTTGACACCTGCTGCAACACCTGCCTCCACATCACTCTTTTTATCACCTATAAACCACGACCGACCGGGATCCACATCGAATTGTGCCATTGCTTTTTGCAACATCAGTGGTTGGGGCTTTCTGCACAGGCAGCTCTCTTTTGCCGGGTGATGGGGACAGTAATAAACAGCCGAGAGGGAGATTCCGTGGCCAAGCAATTGCTCTTCCATAAACGCATGCACCTTTTTAATATCTCCTCTAGTGTATTTTCCCTTGCTGATTCCGCCCTGGTTGGTGATCACAAACAGAAGATAGTCTTTTTCTTGCAGATATTGCAGTGCCTCAATTACGCCGCGGTTGAATATAAAATCCTCAATACGGTAGACATAGAAGTTCCTTTTCGGATGGTTGATAACACCATCCCTGTCCAGAAATACAGCCTTGTTCATAATTGCAAGTTCAGATCAATGTAATATTTTAAATATAAGCTCCTTAAGAAGATCTCCCGGTAAAATTACGGCTCCCTTGTAGCCTTTGGATTTCATATCATATTCACGTAGCAGTTCAATAATCCGGATGATCCTGGTGGCATTATAGTTTCTGGCCGCTTCAACATAGTCTTTTACAAAAAACGGCCTCACACCCATCTGTTCCGCCAGGTTGTCGCGCGATTTGTCCTCGATCCAATAGTAGATAAGTACCCTGGAGAAGAAGTTGTAAAGTGTGTTAATCGTAAGAACGAGCGGATGATTTTTCTGGTTATCAGCAAAATAGTTAATGATCCTGTTGGCTTTTACCACATCCTTTTTTCCAATCGCATTCTGCAGTTCGAAATTATTGAAATCCTTGCTGATCCCAATGTTTCTCTCAATCAGCGCAGAGGTGATCAATTTCTGACCTTCGCCGAGAGAGATGATCAGTTTATCGATTTCATTGGAGATCTTCGACAGATCGCTTCCCAGAAACTCATATAGCAGCGCAGATGCTTTTGGTTCAATAGAGAGGTTTTTGGCCGAGAGATAGCCTGAGATCCAACCCGGAATCTGGTTATCGTATAGTTTTTTTGATTCCAGGTAGACGCTGTTTTTAAGCAGTGACTTAAATACTTTTTTACGTTTGTCCGGCTTGGCATATTTATAGTTAAGCACCAGCAGGGTAGAAGGTAGCGGATTTTCAACATAGTGGATCAGGTCATCTATCCCTGCCATATCCTGGGCCTCCTTTACAATAACAACCTGGCGTTCAGACATCATTGGAAAACGCTTGGCCGCATTCATAACCTCACGCGCTTCAGTATCCTTACCGTAAATGATGGTCAGGTTAAATGACTTCTCTGCCTCCCCCAAAACATTCTCCTGGATATAATCAGAGATACGGTCGATGTAATAGGGTTCTTCGCCTGTTAAAAAGTAAACTGGATGATAGCTTCTCTTCTCCAGGTCGGATAATATATTCTCGAATGTTTTCAGTTCCATCTATTCGAATCTCAGGTGTTTCACAGATTCCCCCTGATCTCTCAGCTCTATCAATGAATCTATACCGATTCTTACATGTTGCCTGGCAAAGTTTTGGGTAACTAATTTGTCGCTTTCCGTGGTTTTGATTCCAGTAGAGATCATCGGTTGGTCGGACACCAGCAAAAGTGAGCCCGTTGGTATTTCATTGGCAAAACCAACGATAAAGAGGGTTGCTGTCTCCATGTCAATGGCCATGCTCCTGGTAATTCTCAAGTGCTCCTTGAAATTTTCATCATGCTCCCAAACCCTCCTGTTTGTTGTAAAAACTGTTCCGGTCCAGTAATCCTGTCCTTTATTCCGTATGGTGGTGGAAACTGCCCGCTGAAGGCTGAACGCCGGCAGGGCAGGAACCATGGAGGGGAGGTAATCGTTGGATGTACCATCGCCACGAATGGCAGCAATGGGAAGTATCAGGTCGCCCAATTGGTTCTTTCGTTTCAGTCCACCACATTTTCCCAGAAAGAGGACCGCTTTGGGACTGATGGCTGCAAGCAGGTCCATGATCGTTGCAGCATTGGCACTACCCATGCCAAAATTGATGATGGTGATAGAATCTGCATTGGCACATTGCATAACAGCAAAAGGATCAACAACGGATGTTTCCATTTCGCGACAGAAAAGCTCCATGTAGTTATGAAAATTTGTAAGCAGAATATAATCACCGAAATTTTCGATTGGATTTCCTGTATATCGGGGAAGCCAATTGCTGATGATCTCCTTTTTTGTTTTCATAAATGAATATCTTAATTTCGGTGCGCCACAAAAATGATTGTATAAAGATAATAGCATTTATGCAAAAACTGAATTTACCAGAATATGATTTAAAGCTTAAAAATGAATCCGGACGAACCATGGTATTTGACCCGTTCAGATCAAAATACGTTGTACTTACCCCCGAAGAGTTTGTTCGCCAACATTTTGCCAGGTTTTTGATTGAAGAGCGGGGCTACCCCGGAACGTTGATGGTTACCGAATATGCGCTAAAGTTGAATAGAATGACAAAACGCTGTGATATCCTGGTGTTTGACAGAAACAGGCTACCTGTGACGTTGGTAGAGTGTAAGGCTCCGGAGGTGAAGATTACCCAGGAGGTATTTGACCAGGTTGCGCGGTATAATATTACATTCAGGGTAGGCCACCTTATGGTTACCAACGGCTTGAACCATTACTGTTGTAAAGTGGATTTTCAAACAGGTAGTATTGTCTTCCTTGGCGATATTCCGTTTTATCCTGACCTTATCTGATCAGCTGGAGGAAGTGTTCGTCCATATAGCTTTCGCCCATCCAGTTCCACTCTTTCCTCGTACCCGTAATGATAAAACCTGCTTTTTGAAAAAGTTCGAGGCTTGAGCTGTTGCTTACTGATATGCTACAATAGAGCTGGTGGATTCGAAGCACTTCGAAGCAGTATCTCTTGAGTATATCTATTGCTTCTGCGGCGTATCCTTGTCTGCGTTCATCTTTCTCACCGATAAGAATTCCCACAGCGGCCCGTTTATGGAAATGATCGAAATCGAACAGGTCGATCATGCCAACCGGTTTGCTCTCTGTTTTAAGCTGGATGACCAGTCTGAGCTGTTTGGTTTCAAAAATATCCTTATGCGCGTTTTCAAGGTATCTTTTAAGGATGAATTTTGACACAGGAGAGAGGGTTTCTGATACATTCCAGATATCGGTATCATTTTCCCATTTGTATAGCAGCTCCAGATCCTCCGGTTCCAGTGCACGCAAAAAAATTTTTGTTCCGGTAAAAATGGAATCAGTCATTGTCTTCTCTTGAGTAGACGATATTATAATCTTTTCCGCTTTTTGATAGAACTGTGATTTTATCGTTTATGGTATCGTACTCCAGGGTTATTATTTCCCCGGACTCAGGATCGGTAAGGGTAATGGTGAAATTTTGTTCGCTGAGTCTTGTCAGCGCTTTGGCCACGGTTGCTTCACGGGGTATGATCTCAATAAACCAAATGTCCCGTCTTCCTAAACCATCTTCATGACGCATTGTATAAAATCCAGTATCTCCGTCTTTTACCGGTACAAAATAGGTATTGTCGTTCGTCGTATTTATAGGATAGCCTATATTAAATGCTGGTTCAAAGGACCCGTCTTCCGACAGGTCTGAAACAAAAATATCATATCCCCCCATGTTGAAATGGCCTTTGGAGGCGAAAATGAGTTTTTTACCATCGGGACTGACATAGGCTGAAGATTCATCATTGTCGGTATTTACTTCCGGACCGGCGTTGACGGGTTCCGACCAGGAGCCGTCGTCCAGTTTGTTGCTGATCCATATATCGAGTCCTCCAAGTGTCCCCCTGCGGTCACTTGAAAAATAGATGGTTTCACCATCAGGATGAAATGATGCGTGGTCCTCTGTAAAATTGGAATTCACATTGCCGGATAGCGGTTCAGCCCTGCTCCAGAAGGTGCCATCGTACTTGCTGTAGTAAATATCACTATCATATTCGTCTTGTTTAACCAATAGAAGTTCAGTACCTTCGGTCGAAAGTCCGGTAGGGATCATCTCACCATCTGAACCAATCTGGGGAGTGATATTGATGGGATTGGACCATTTTCCATCCTGTTTGACACTCATCATTATTGCTTCATAGAATCTCTGGCTTACCATCCATACCAACACCTTTTCATTGGCGGAGATGATAGCATTGTATTCATTTTCCGTAGTGTTTATCGGCTCTTCAAAGCAGCTCTTATAGATATCCAGAGGTGCATCCTGGATGATCTTAGCCCGGCCAACGGCCCTTATCTCATTTTCGGTGAGGTTAATGTTGTATCTTTTTTCAAAGCCTTCTGCCGATTTGAAGGTTTCATATGCTTCAAGGGCCTCCTCTAACTGGTTGTTAATCCTGTAAGCATTACCCAGGTAGAACCATGTATGATGGGGTGCCTCTTTTTGCTTGTAGTAGTTTTGCCTGTATTTAAGGGATGTATTTTCGGTTGCTTTGAGAAAATGATCAATCGCATATTCTTCCTGACCCTCAATATTCAGGTAGGCCATCCCCAGTTTATAATGTACATTATGATTGTCAGGCTCAATACGTAGCAACTGTCTGTAGAGATAAGCTGCCTCCTCATATTCCTCCCTGACAAAGAAAAAGTCACCATCCTCAAACAGCTCTTCAGGAGTTTCATCCTGAGCATTTATATAACTTGGTATTAATAAGCTAATTATCAATATGATATAGTGCAGCTTCATCTGATTTTCAACTCTTGCGGGACATTGATTTCTTCTATTTCAACAATAATTCCGTTTGGTACCCTTACATTAAATTGAACACGTCGATTGAGCGCCCTGCCTTTTGGTGCATCCCTGTTTTCAGCTGTACGGTTGATGGCTATGGGATCTGTCTCGCCTTTGCTCATGGTGGTAAGGCGACTGTTATCGATTCCTTCTGACTGCAGGTAATTGGCTACGGCCAATGCACGTTTATTTGCAAGGTGCTTGTTGTAGTCTTCGTTACCAATGGCATCGGCATGACCAATTAGCTGTATTTGTAAAGTGGGGAAACGATTCAGGATAGCAGCAAGTCCGTTTAGTTTCTCTTTTGCATTTGCAGACAATTCGAAACTGTCAAAATCAAAGAATACCGGCTTAATCAGGTAGGTTTCGGCAACTTCCTCTTCTATCGTCTCCTTTGTAACTTCTACAGCCTCTTCGACCATTTCGGTGACTTCTTCTGTTAGCTCCTCAACAACTTCCATGGTCTCCTCAGCAGCCTCATCCAAAGCCTCAGTCAGCTCCTCAGCCTCATCCCCTGTCTGTTCAAATGCAACAATTACCGGTTGTGCCGATTCGGGGATCCACTCGAACCTGTAAATATCTACCTCTCCGGCTTCACCCTTTGAATACATTGAAAGGTAATTATCAAATTCAATTTCGTTGGGAGTAAAGGCCAGGTCATCATCAGATGTATTCAGCGGATACCCCAGGCTCACCGGTTCTCCATACGTATTGTCATCCAGGATTTCACAATAATAGATATCAAATCCTCCCATCCCCGAATGCCCTTGTGAGCTAAAGTATAATCTTTTTCCGTCGGAACTGACAAAAGGATTTTCTTCGTTCAGAACAGTGTTCACATTTTCTCCAGGCAGAATCAGATCACCCCATGTTCCGTCGGCATTTTTTTGACATTTGAAGATATCCATTCCTCCCAACGATTCCCTCCTGTTGCTGGTGAAATAAATTGTATTTCCGTCGGGTGTAAAGCAGGCATGCGATTCGTAATATTTTGAATTAATTGGCTTGGGGAGTGGCTCCGAACGGTACCATCTTCCATTTTTATATTCACTCATCCAGATATCACTTTCAAACTGATCGGCCCAGGAGAGCAACATGGTGTTTCCGTCGTATGAAAGTGACAAAACTGTTTGGTTTCCATCAGACTGGATGGAGGGAGTTATGTTATATGGTTTTTGCCATTTATCATCCTGTTTTCTAGAGACATACACGCCATTGTAAAATTTCTGTCTGCCCATAAAAGCAAATGTATTCAGGTCACCAGATACAACTGGGTTATAAACCGGGGCCCTGATCATATTGATCTGTCCGAGTGTCCCAACCACATAATCCTCGCTGGAGCTTATTTCCTCTATGGCATTTTCACATGCCCGGATCTGTATTTTCGCGTAGATTGCCGGGGTAGTATCATCTTTCTCAAGCTCTAGAAATTTTTTGTAATTTTTTACTGCTTCATCAAACTGGTTGTTTATCCGGTAAGCGTTTGCCAGCTGAAGGAATGCATCGGCAGGTGCATTTTCCTCTCTGAAAGAACCTTCCCTGTATCTTTTTTCAGCAATGTTTTCAATTGCCTTTTCAAGATAAGGGATTGCCTCTCTCTTTTTTCCTTCTATCTGTAGCAGGCATGATCCGATCCGGTAATTAATGTTGGAATTTTCCTCATAACCTGCATTATATACTTTGGTAAATGCATAAAGGGCTTCAGTGTAATCCTCCTCAGCATAGAAGAATTCCGCATCGTAAAAATTCTCTCTCGGATCGTATTGGCCGTTAAGAAATGTAATCATCAAGAGAAACGAAAACACAGTTGATACTCTTTTCATTACCGGGCAGTTTGGTGTGATTACTACAAATTTAAGAATTTAATTATAAGTACAAAGTAAAAAACACTCTCGATTCTTTACCGGAACAGTAACCACATTCGGGCAGCACCAGTGAGTCGTGTAATCATCGAATGTCTTTCACCTGCTTCAGGCATCCTTTGTGCAAATGAAAACAGCTATAACCTGGTTATTCTGTTACTCTATTTCCTGGTACTTTTTTCTTTTTCTCAGGAAGAGGAGGATAAATACCAGAATGCCGGTAAACAGAAGTCCTCCGGTAATCTTCAATCCTTTTGAAAAATCCCTTTTTTGAAGTTCCGGATCGGCTTCAGGGATCGGTTCAATTGCAAAGGTTGAAATCAGGTCAATGAGTAGCAACTTCATTTTCTCTTCTGTAAACCCGCTTTGATCAGCATGTTTGATTAGATATGATACCAGGTCATTGATGTTTTGGATTTCCTCTTTTTGAAGGTTCAGGTCACGAATGAAGTTTCGTAATTCTTTCGGACTATTTTCCAACAGGTAATCAACAAATACATCCAAGGGTTTTTCATTTATCTGGTCTGATAGCGCCGTGACCAGCAGGTCAGCCTCTTTCTGCAATTGCTGTTGTTCTTTGTCCATATCAGTAGGATCGTCCGGAATATCTTGATGATCAGTTGTATCAATGGTTGTTACATAGCCGGTATCTATTAGTTCTTCTTCTTCCTCTTCTTCTTTGTCGGCTTGTATAATCAATTGCGTAATGCTTTTATCATCATTTTCTTCGACCATGATCAGATCAACCAGGTTGGTTCCCTCTTCGGGTATTATTTCATATACAAAACGCCCCTTGCTGATGCTAAATGTATCGGACGCTATTGTGATGCTGTCAATGGTATGTGTTGTAAACAGGGTTGATCCTTTTTCAAGGTTCAATCTGATTCTTAGTTTGCTTCCAGGTCTGGCGATACTCAGTGTATCTTCAATTCCAATTCTGCTATCACTTCCGGTAAGCTGTTTAGATTCATAGGGTTTTGTTTCAAGAACCAGTTCATCGTCGATCCTGATTCCTTCTTTATTTGTAAGC
>JBBDUV010000100.1:0-17056 GCA_040903745.1 Bacteroidales bacterium
ATTACCGTAAACCATTACGGAGAATACACCCTCCGTTGGACCGAAACAAACGGCAGCTGTACCGTCACCGACGATATCACATTCACTTTCTATGAAAGTCCGGACCTTCTGGATGCAGGTTCTGTTACACCAGCGTGCGATGCACTTACTGTTACCCTGGATGCCACTGAACATACATACCTTGGTGCTCCCAATGTCAACGCAGGAACACAGCAGTGGAGCGTGGTAAGCAAACCAGATGTTACTTCAACGGTTACCTTCGCTGATGACACTAATCCTAAGTCAGGTATCACCGTGAACCATTACGGAGAATACACCCTCCGATGGACAGAAACAAACGGAAACTGTTCCCTTTCTGACGATGTCACATTTACTTTCTATGAAGCACCAACTGCAAATGCCGGAAGTAATGATGAGGTATCTGCCACACTCAATTACACACTGGACGCCACCCCGTTCAGTTATGCAGCTCTTCCAAACGAGAATTCAGGAACCTACACCTGGTCACTTGAATCATCTTCAACAGGTGGCACAGTAACGAATTGGGGAACCGGAGCAGATACCCCAACTCCGACGATCACGGTTGACCTTTACGGTGATTATGTATTCAGGTGGACAGAGACCAACGGCACATGCTCTGATTTTGCTGAGGTCACCATCAGGTTTGTTGAAGGAGCCAATGCAGGTCCCGATCAGGATCTCTGCGATGTGCTCGCAACCACCCTTGCCGGTAACACACCAAGTACGGGACAGGGAACATGGACGCAGATCAGTGGATCAGGCACGGTTGTATTTGACGATGAAAATGATCCAACCACAGATATCTCTGCTGATGCCTATGACGAATATGTCTTGCAATGGACCTTTGATGTGGGGAGTGCCCCGGAAAATGAGGACCAGGTAACAATCGACTTCAACGAGCTGCCCATAGCCACAGCACCTGCAGATTACAATGTCTGCGAGGACCTTACCATCAACCTCTCCGGTACGATCGGTGGAGGAGCATCAACCGGCACCTGGTCCGTTATAGCAAATGGATCAGGAAGCATGGGAGGCAGCACAACAGCCGCAGGAACTGTTACGGCTACCTACACCCTGGATGCTTCCGATCCGGGCCAAACGATCACCTTCAGGCTCACCACCGACGATCCGGCCGGAGCTTGTGCAGCTCAGTTCGACGATGTGAATGTCTGGATCGAACCGACCCCCGCTACCGAAGATATTACCGGAACAACGGATATCTGCGGGGCAGATGCAGACGATAACTATTACTATGCGCTGGATGACGGTTCGTATATCGTTTCGGGCAATGAGTATGTCTGGACAGTGCCAGCGGGTGCCACACTCAAATCAGGTGGTCAGTTAGGCGATAACTTTATTGTCCTCGCCTTCCCATCCACAGGTACATTCATCCTGGAGGTACAGGAGAACACTACGTCACCCATTGTATGTTATGGTGAGGTGAAGACCCTGGAGATCAACGTAAGCGAGGTCCCCGTTGCCCATGCCGGCGACGACCAGACCATCTGTCAGTCCGATACCGTGATCCTCGGCGGCACAACGGGAGGCACGGACCCCAGCGCCACAGGCGGATCGGGCGACTACAGCTACGAGTGGCTGCCCAACCTGAGCCTGGACGATAACACACTCGAGCACCCGGAAGCCACACCGATGGATACGCTGACATACCAATTAATTGTGACCGACAACGTGAGCGGATGTGAGAGCGATGCCTCCACCGTGGATATCTCCGTGAACCCGAAACCGGCTATCTACAGCGCACCCTCCTCGCAGATCATATGCGATGGCGACCCAACTTCCTTCACCGTGAACGCTACGGGCGACTCCTACGAGTGGCAATACAGTACCGATGGAGGAACGACCTGGGATCCGGTTCCCGATGATGCCACGTACGACGATGTAACAACCACCACGCTCATTGTGAACGCGGTGACCCTGGGTATGGACGATAACCGGTACCGGATGGTGGCACACGGAACAGCACCCTGTCCTTCTGTAACTTCAGCAGAGGCCACACTGTCCGTACTGGAGCTGCCTTCGATCTCCGCTCAGCCTGACCCGGATGAGATATGTGAAGGCGAAAATACCTCCTTCGAAATAACAGCATCGGGTTCTTCCATTTCCTACCAGTGGTATGTCAGTACCGATGGAGGCTTCAGCTTCGATCCGTTGAGTGACGGAGGCAATAACTTCGGAGCAACCACCAACAAACTGAACATCTTTGACACCCCGGCCAGCTATGATGGAAACATCTATAAAGTACGGGTAACCAATAGCTGCACATCCGTTGAATCCAACGAAGTAGCCCTTACCGTGAACAGCAACGTGGCCATCACTGTTCAGCCGACTGATATCACGCAATGCGACGGCACAACAGCCAAATTCAGTGTCACTGTCACCGGCACGGGCCCACTTACCTATCAGTGGAGGCGTAATGGTACAAACCTGGATGATGCGGATACCGATATCTCAGGCGCTACAACCGCCGACCTGCAGATCGACAATCTCGAGACAGCCGATGAGGGCAATTACGATGTGGTTATTACAGGACTCTGCTCCTCAACCACCTCCGATGCTGCCGTGCTGGCACTGTACGACAATGTGACGATCGATACCGAACCTGCTGATGTCAACGAGTGTGCCGGTACCACTGCATCGTTCACCGTAGCCGCCTCCGGCGAAGGACCGCTTACCTACCAGTGGTACAACACGGGTGGTGCACTGTCCGACGCCGGTGATATATCCGGCGTTACAACAGCTACCCTGCAGATCGCCAATATCGAAGTGGCAGATGAGGATGACTATTATGTAGAGGTAGGAGGATTGTGCACAGGGGCAACCAGTGCCAATGCCACCCTTACGATCGATGAGGATGTTACCATCGATACCGGGCCCGTAGCCGTAACCGAATGCGAGGGATCAGAAATAACCTTTACCGTAGCGGCATCAGGAACCATTACATCCTACCAGTGGAGAAAGGGAACAACGGACCTAAGTGATGCCGATACCGATATTTCCGGTGCAACAACGGCAACCTTAACCATCGATAACATAGAGACAGCCGATGAAGGGAACTACAATGTGGTGATTACCGGTCCGTGTAACAGTGTGACTTCGGCAGATGCCGCGCTCAACGTAGACGACCTGCCGGTAATCACCGCACAGCCGGGCGACGTGACACAATGCGAAGGAACGCAGGCATTATTTGCCATCACCGCCACCGGCACCGCACCGCTCACCTACCAGTGGAGCAACAGCGGAGGCGACCTCGATGAGCTGGATGGAGATATTACCGGTTCGACCACCGCCAGCCTTACCATCGACAACATCGAAACTGCCGATGAGGATACCTATGAGGTAACCGTTACCAACCTCTGCGGAACGGCAACATCCGATGCTGTAACCCTGGCGGTGGATGACAACATTACCATTACAGCCGATCCGGCACCGGTAACACAGTGCGAGGGGACCACCGCGACCTTCTCTGTAACCGCCACCGGAACCGGAATCAATTCATACCAGTGGAGAAAAGACGGGAACCCGATCGCCGATGGTGGCGATGTGAGCGGCACACAGACCGCAGTGCTTACCATTAACAATATCGAAACCGCCGATGAGGGGCTCTACAGTGTAACCGTTGCCGGAACATGCGATCCGGCCACCAGTGCCGATGCAGAGCTGGCGGTGGACGATAACATCGTGATCACTTCCCAACCGGCCAACGAAACTATCTGCGAGGGGCTCACCGCCACATTTAACGTGGTCCATACAGGAACCGGTCCGGTAACCTACCAGTGGCGTAAGAACGGTTTTGCATTGACAGACGGCGGCGATATCAGTGGTGCCACCACCGACGAGCTGCAGATCACCAACGCGCAGACAGCCTACGAGGGGAACTATGATGTGATTATCACGGGGCACTGCAGCACCCTGGGAAGCAATACCGCTTCACTATCCGTTGACGACGACGTGGAAATCATCGTTCAGCCGGTGAACTTTGCCGACTGTGAAGGCGAGACAGCCAACTTCAGTGTGCTGGCGAGTGGTACGGACCTTACCTACCAGTGGCGCAAGGACGGCGCGGACCTGTCCAATGGCGGAGATATTAACGGAGTTAACTCTACAAACCTCACCATAGCCAACATCGAGAATGCCGATGAGGGAACCTACGACGTGGTTGTTTCAGGTGCATGTGTTGGAGCGACCTCCAATGGTGTGACGCTGGATGTATACGACAACGCGGTGATCAACACCCAGCCCGATCCGGTTACCCAGTGCCAGGGAACCACAGCCACCTTTACCGTGGAGGCAGAAGGCACAGGGCTGAGCTACCAGTGGCGCAGGAACGGCACGCCGCTCAGCAACGGAGGATCGATCAGCGGAGCGCAATCATCCACCCTGACCATCCTGAACATACAGACCGCCAACGAAGGGAATTACGATGTGGTGATCACAGGTACCTGCTCGAATGTAACGAGTGACCTTGTTTCACTTAATGTAAACGATAACGTGGTCATTACCGGTCAGCCCACCAACGAAACAGAATGCGAAGGGGAGACAGGATTCTTCAATGTAACAGCCACAGGAACAGGACTCACCTACCAGTGGAGGCGCAATGGCGTTGACCTGGTCGAGGGCGGCGATATCACTGGCTCTCAATCGCCCAACCTGAGTATCGCCAACCTGGAGGTGGCCGATGAGGGTACCTACGACGTGGTGATCACCGGCGACTGCTCCGTTGCCACCAGCAACGGTGCGGTACTGGATGTACAGGAGGATGTGACCATTACCAGTCAGCCGGTGGATGTGACCCGTTGCGAAGGCAACCCTGCCACCTTTACAGTGGTAGCAGAAGGAACAGGTCCCCTCACCTACCAGTGGTACAAAGATGCGTCACCATTGGGCAACGGAGGAGATATAAGCGGTGCAACCTCGTCATCCCTCACCGTGGCCAACATTGAACCGGCCGATGCAGGCACCTATACCGTTCAGGTAACCGGAACCTGCAGCAACACTACCTCAGCAGGCGCACTGCTCACCGTGCAGACCAATGCAGTGATTACCGGTCAGCCAGCCGGCGACCTGCTTTGTCAGGGCGACCAGGCCAGCTTCACGGTTACTGCCACAGGCACGGGTCTGACCTACCAGTGGCGCAAGGATGGTGTAAACCTGTCAGACGCTGGTGATATAGCCGGCGCCACAACCGCCAACCTCACCATCGACAACCTGGAGCCGGGCGATGAGGCCAACTACGATGTGGTGATCACAGGAACATGCAGCAACGTGACCAGCGATGATGCCTTCCTGGATGTGCAGGACGCTATCGTGATCACGGGTCAGCCCGATCCATACACAGGATGCGACGGCACAACAGCAACCTTCACCGTTACAGCTACCGGTCCGGGCCTCACCTACCAGTGGCGCAAGGATGGTGTAGATTTGAGCGACGGAGGTGATATCTCAGGTGCAACAAGTGCTACGTTGCAGATCGCCAATATTGAATCGACAGATGAAGGTGATTACGATGTGGTGATCACGGGAACCTGTGAGACAGTAACCTCAAATGCTGTGGCCCTGACCATGCTCGAGAATGTAGTTATTACAGCCGAGCCGGTCGCCAGCCAGACCCTCTGTGAGGATCTGACAGCCAACTTCACGGTTACAGCCACCGGTGAGGGACTCACCTACCAGTGGCGGAAGAACAGCGGAAACCTGACTGACGGTGGCCGGATCAGCGGAGCCACAACGGCATCGCTGGCCATTACCGACCTGACTGAAGCCGATGCCGGCAGCTACGATGTGGTGGTTACAGGTACCTGCACGGCAGAGACCAGTGCAGCGTCCGAACTGAACATCAACGTGAAACCGCAGATCACCCAGCAACCGGCCGATGATGCGATCTGCGAAAACAGCGGTACATCGTTCACAATCAACACAGGAAGCACCACGGCACCGTCCATCGCATGGCAATACGACGATGGTGGCTGGAACACCATTACCACCGACGAAGGCGGTATCTTTGCCGACTGGACCACCACCACGCTCACGCTGAGCAACGTGGGAACCGGTTGGGACGGCACACCGTTCAGGGCCATCGTAAGCAACCTCTGCGGCGACGATGCCACATCGGATGTAGCGACCCTCACTGTCGACGGTCCGCCGGTGATCCTTACCGAACCTGTTTCTGTTACCTCATGTGAAGGAACCAATGTAAGCTTCAGTCTTACCACCGATAATCTCAATTCGCCCACCTACGCGTGGTTCGAGAATGACGGCACCTCAGGATGGCAGCCCGTGGTGAACGGCGGCATCTACACCGGTGCGAACTCCACCACGCTGCAGCTCACAGGGATCGACTCGGCAATGACAGGCTACCTGTACCGTGCAGAGGTGACCAATTTCTGTGGCGGTCCGGTTGCAACGACAGATGCAACATTGACAGTCGAAAACCCGGCGAGAATATGGACACAGCCTGCCGAAGCCTCCACCTGTGAGGGGACAGCAACGTCATTCACTGTTGCGGCCACAGGCACGACCCTCACCTACCAGTGGAAAGTGGATATGCGCGATGGAAGCGGATACAGGAATATCGCGATCGACTCGGCAGGTGTCTATACAGGGCATGACCAGGCGACACTGCAGCTGCTCGATCCAACCAGCCGTTTCGATGGCTACCGCTACCGCGTAGTGGTTACCAGCACGGAATGTGGCTCGGCCGTTACCTCCGACTATGCGGAGCTGACAGTGAACGAGGTGGCTGAGATCCTCACCCCACCTGAGGCGAAGATTATCTGCGAGGAGCAGGGTACCACCTTTAGTGTGAATGCCGGGGTAACCACCAATCCGACCTACACCTGGGAGGTGGATGAGAACAGCGGTACGTTCGTCACTATCGACGGCACCACCGATCCCGCGGTGTACAGCGGGGAAAACTCCTCCGTACTGATCCTTTCAGGCGTGCCTTCAGCATACAACGGCTACCGCTACCGCGTTACCGTGGGTAGCAGCAGCTGTCCGGATACGGAGACCTCTCCCGATGTGACGCTCACCGTGAACGAGCTTCCGGAGATCGTTGCCGATCCGGTGAACGATACGGTATGTGCAACCGATCCGGCCAGCTTCACGGTCGATCCGGGACTGACCACCGATCCGGGATACCAGTGGCAGGTGAACAAATCGGGTGCCTGGGTGAACCTCACGGCGGCCGATGAGACATCGGGTGAGTATACCGGTGTAACAGCGCAGACACTTACCGTGCAGGCCCCGACCATCGCCTTTAACAACTACAGGTACCGGGCAATCGTAAGCGGAGAATGTGCGCCCTCGGTTACCTCAGAGGCTGCAACACTCACGATCGATACGCGGCCGGTGATTACAGAGGATCCGGCGACGCAGACGATCTGTGAAGATGACAATGTAGAATTCTATGTGAACGCCGGCACCACCACCGAACCGGAGTACCTGTGGGAATACAGTACGGACGGGGGCGGGAGCTGGTCCGGTGCATCGGCACTGCCCGAGGTGGCTGCTGACGATGAAGCGACCCTTACCGTGGCAGCGGTGCCTTCAGCCTATACCGGCTACTGGTTCCGGGCCACCGTTTCGGGCAAGTGCACGGATCCTGTGCCTTCAGGAACTGCAGTGCTGACGGTCAATGAGAAGCCTGAAGTTATTGGGCAGCCCGGAGACACCACCGCCTGTGAGCAGGATACCGTCTGGTTCGTGGTGGATGCGGGTGTGACGACCAATCCGGGTTACACCTGGCAGTACTTCAACGGCGTGTCGTGGCTCAACCTATCCAACAACAGCACCTATGCAGGTGTGAACAGCGATACCCTGGTGGTCAGCGCTATCAGCAGCAGTTTGAACGGTGTGAAGTACCGCGTGAGAATTGCCGGTACCTGTGCACCTGAAGTGCTCTCTGATGAGGCAACCCTCACCGTGAATGAGCGTCCGGAAGTGGTGGGTGCGCCACAGAGCATGACCACCTGCGAGGGTGATGATGCCTGGTTCGGTATTGGAACCGGTGTGACGACCGCACCGGTGGTGACCTGGGAGGTGAGTACCGATGGCGGCGGTGTTTGGACCGCGGCGACAGGTGGCATCTTCAGCACCAATGCAGCGGGCGATACGCTGATGCTAACAGCAGCCGGTGCAACCTATAATGGTGCACAGTTCAGGGCGACCGTAAGCAATTTATGTGGTCCGGATGCCACCTCGATGGTGGCGACGCTGACGCATTACGTGGCGCCTGAGATCGTGGTGCAGCCGGCAGACAGTACGGTATGTGAGATGCAGAACGTCTCGTTCAGTGTGGATGTAGGGGCGACCTACGCACCTGCGATCCAGTGGTACGAGGATGACGGCAGCGGCATGACGGCGTTGAGTGACGGCGGCAGCTATATAGGAACAACAACCAATACCCTGCAGGTCTTTGGTGTGGACTCGGCGATGACCGGGTACCGGTACGAGGCGCGGGTAACCAACCTCTGTGGCGGTCCGCTCGCATCGGATGCAGCAGTGCTGACGGTACATGCCGCACCGGTGATCTGGACACAGCCGGTGGATGCGACGATCTGCGAGGGTGAGAACACAAGCTTCAGCGTGGTGGCCACGGGTGAAGCGCTAACCTATGAGTGGTTTGTGGATGATGGCCAGGGCGGCGGACCGGTACCTATTGTGAATGACGGCGTGTATGGCGGTCAGGGTACCCCTACCCTCACGCTCACTGCCCCCGACCGGAACTACCACCTCCACAGGTACTATGTAACGATCGACGGCAGTTGTCAGCCCCGCGTACAGTCGAACATCGCGTTCCTCCGTGTGGAGAACCCGCCCGAGGTCACTGTGGCGCCCGTGAACGACACGATCTGCGAGTTTAACACGGCGGAATTCAGCGTGAACGCGACCGGGGCCGGGCTCACCTACCAGTGGTATGAGAGTGAAGACGGCACGATATACAACGCGTTGAGTGACGGCGGCAACTATATCGGAACGAAGTCGTCTAACCTGAATATATTCAGTGTGGACCGCGGTTACGATGGTACCATGTACCGGGTGATCGTGGGAGGCACCTGTGCGCCCGACGCGGAACCGCCGGCGGTAGATCTGACGGTGAATACCACGCCGGTGATCACGGCACAGCCGGCCGATACCACGGTATGCGACAACAGTTTCGCGGCCTTCACCGTGGAGGCAGTGGGCTCGGAGCTCACCTACCAGTGGAGGGTGAACAAGAAAACGGGTGTGTTCGTGGATATTGCCAGTGATGATACGGACTATGAAGGGGCGCAAACCGATTCACTGACGAAGGTCAACGCCCTCTTTGCCGAGAACGGCTACACCTACCGTGCGGTGGTATCGGGCTATTGCAGTCCGCCGGCACAATCGAACCCTGTACTCATGAATGTCAATACACCTCCGGGTATCACGGCAGAGCCGGCAGATCGCGCGGTGTGTGAAGGAGGTGCCCTGCAGTTCTCAGCATCGGCGGTGGGTCCCGACCTGATGTACCAGTGGATGGTGAATGAGGGTGCCGGATGGGATCCGGTGGTGGATGACGGCGTGGTGTACAGCGGTGCGAACAGCGATCAGCTGACCCTGCTCACCACCAGTGTGTCGATGGATGGCAACCTGTACAGGCTCGATGTGAGCAGCAGTTGTGAGCCGGTATCATCGGTTCCTGTGGTGCTGACAGTCTGGGAGAATCCGGAAGCCAATATCACAGGCGATCTGGCGAATTTCCCGAAACTGTGTGGTGGCGAGACGTTGTTACTGGATGGCGGTCCGGAAGGCGGATCGGGGGTATATACCACCCACAAGTGGAGCGGTGATATATTGTTCCTGGATGGTGTGACCGCGCAGACAGCCGAATTCATGACGAACGTGAAGGGCGATTACAATATCAACTATTCGGTAACGGACAACAATGGCTGTGTGGGTCAGGCCTCCGTGGTACTGCAGAATTTCAAACCGCGTGCGCAGTTTGAAAGCGATGCGGTGCCGGCATGTGGTGATCTGCTGGTTCAGTTTACGAACCAGAGCAGCGCCGATGTGGTTGACTTCGCCTGGGACTTCGACAACGGTGCGTTCAGCAGTGAGGAGAACCCGAGTGCCTTCTTTGATAATTTCGATCCCTCGGGTGTAGTGGCTTACTATAATGTAACGCTAACGGCTACCGATGCGGAGGGATGTGAGGATGTGTCGCAAACCATTATAACAGTCTACCCGAAGGTTGATCCGACGATTACGGCAGAACCTTTGAGTGGGTGTCAGCCCCTCGAGGTAAGCTTCCGGACCCAGTCGGGTGCTGCGGGTTACTTCTGGAATTTCGGCGACGGTACGCAAGAGAACGGCAGGTTCACGGCGACCCATTTTTACTCGAACCTCACCTCTTCGGTGCAGACTTATGAGGCGATATTGCGGACCACCTCGGCGTATGGCTGTGAGGCATTCGACACGGTAGAGATCGTGGTGGATCCGATTCCGCAGCCGCAGTTCACGGCGAGTCCGGGAATGATGACCTGGCCCGGGGCAGGAAATGCTGTGGTGACCTTCAATAACATGACCGAGGAAGGACCGTGGACCTTTGTGTATGATTTCGGGGATGGCAGCGAGCTGTTCACGACGACCAGTTACGACAACGTGGTGCATGAGTTCACGGAGCCTGGGATTTACAACGTGAAGTTGTACACCAATGTGGGACCGTGTCTCGACAGTGCGATGCAGGTGGTAACGATTAATCCGCGCAGGCCCGAGGCGGCGTTCACGTCGATCACCGAGGGTTGTCACCCGCTCGAGGTAAACTTTACCAACAACTCGCAGTGGGCCGACAGTTACCTGTGGCAGTTTGGCGACGGATCGATCTCGCGTGAGGAGAACCCGACGCACGTGTTCTACCAGCCGGGAGAATTTACCGTGCGGCTCGTGGCGAGTGGTGGCGGTGGAAACAGCGATCCCGCGTCACAGGTAATCGATGTCTTCGCGACGCCGCAGGTATTCTTCAATTACGCGCCCGATTCGGTGTTCGTGAATGACAAGCCGGTGCGGTTCTTCAACCTGTCGAACTATGCAGTGGAGTACCTGTGGGACTTCGGCGATGTGAGTGAGTTCGACGATGAGGTTGATCCGAAGAACACCTCGACCGAGGCTGATCCGACGCACATCTATATGTATGAAGGATGGAAGGATGTGAAGCTGATTGGCCGCAATGAGAGTTGTGTTGACAGTCTGCTGATACCGATGGCTGTGAAGGTGATTCCCGCGGGTGAATTGCAGTTCCCGAACATTTTCAGACCGGGTGATTCGCCGATGAGTGGTGTGAATCCGAATGAGCTGACCGATGACCAGCGGAACACGATCTTCTTCCCGGGTGTGAACAAGCAGGTACAGGAGTACCACCTGTTTATCTACAACCGGTGGGGCAACCTGATCTTCCGGAGCGATGATATCAACGTGGGCTGGGACGGCTTTATCAATGGCCAGAAGGCAGCGCAGGGGGTTTACATCTGGAAGGTAACCGGCATCTACAGCAACGGCTCACCGTTCACTGATGCCGGGGATGTAACGCTGGTGTGGCAGTAGGACATTTCCAGCTTCGGTTGGGGATGTAACGCTGGTGTGGCAGTAGGACATTTCCAGCTTCGGTTGGGGATGTAACGCTGGTGTGGCAGTAGGACATTTCCAGCTTCGGTTGGGGCAGCTTGTACAGACATTACGCTCCTATCGGAGCTTAGTAAGCTCCGATAGGAGCGTAACGTTAAGCCCCAGCGGGGCGCAACGTCTGTAGCAGAATGTCCCACCGAAGCACCTTAGCTCCGTTAGGAGCGACATGTCAAGCCCCGCTAGGAGCGAAATGTCTGTAGATCGAATTGCCCACATGGAACCCCCAGCTCCGCTAGGAGCGTAATGTCTGTAGATCGAATTGCCCACATGGAACCCCCAGCTCCGCTAGGAGCGTAATGTCTGTAGATCGAATTGCCCACATAGAACCCCCAGCTCCGCTAGGAGCGTAATGTCTGTAGTCGGATTGCCCACATGGAACCCCCAGCTCCGTTAGGCGCGACATGTCTAGCCCCGCTAGGGGCGGCATGTCTGTAGAGGGCGGCATGTCTGTAGCAGAATGTCCCTCCGAAGCATCTTAGCTTCGCTAAGAACAATCTTCTTAAAAAAAACCAATTCTTTTGTATCTTTGATGCAAAAAGACGGTTATGCAAGCTTACAAATACGAGACAAGAATCTCCAAAACAGGACAAATAAAGCTTCCTTTAAGCAATCAGCTGTTTGATAAGGAGGTAGAAATAATTATAGTCCCTAAACGAAAAACCAAACAATCGAAACTGAATGCTTCTGATTTTGTTGCTAAATGGGCTGGGGTTCTGACAAATACAAATACAGATGTTTCAAAATATCAATATTTGACTGATAAATACAAATAATTGGTATGCGGCTTCTGATTGACACAAACATAATATTAGATATTGCTCTGAAACGAGACCCCTTCTTCAAAGCTTCAGCAGATTTTTTTAAATCGATTAACAATAAGACAATATTTGGATTCGTAACTGCAACAACAGTTACGGATATCTATTACATAGCGAAAAAAGAAAGAGGGCACTCAATTGCAATTGAATTTATTGGTAATCTGATACAACTTGTTGATTTAATTGGGATTGATAAAGAAATTATAATTGAAGCTTTAACCTTGGATTTGGTTGATTTCGAAGACTCAATTCAATCCGTAGCTTCAAGTTATAATCAGATAGATTTAATTATAACAAGAAACACAAAAGATTTCAAAGCTTCAAAGATAAAAGCGATGACTCCTGTTGAATTTTTGAGCTTATCAAAAAAGTAACGTTAAGCCCCAGCGCAACGTCTGTAGCACGATGTGCACAAATTATACCGGTCCAGCTCCGTTAGGAGCGGCATGTCTGTAGATCGAATTGCCCACATAGAACCCCCAGCTCTGCTAGGAGCGACATGTCAAGCTCCGCTAGGGGTGCCATGTTTGTATAGGGTTCACCCAACCAAATCATTTAATGAATAATCAGAATATTTATTCCTATCGGAGCGTTTTAATCTGTTTATTTCATTTTTTGCTTGTATCTCAATCCATAACATGGGATCATGATTAAACAACCTTCCAAATATTAATGCCAGATCATAATTTATTGATCGTTCACCATTTAAAAGCTTACTTAAATTAGAGGGTTTTAAACCTATGTAATCAGCAAACCTATTCTGTTGAATGTGAAGCAATCTCAAAATCGACCTTAAAAAATATCCAACAGGCCTCACATCGTTTGTTTCCGAATGGATATAATCTTCCATCAGGTATTTGACGGACAATAAATCAATTTTTCGTCTTTGATTTTCAGTACGCTTTCTGGATTTATTCAATAATAGAGCCTGAAAATCATCAAACCCTTTTGTACCTACATCCATTTTTGTAGTCAAGAGACTATCTTGTGGTTCATTTTTAATTTTCTTCATGACTCATCAGCTTTTGTTCTTTTTAAATACTTCTCAATCAATTTTTCTCCATTTTCCCAATCGATGAACATTCGTTGTCCCAAGGCTAATTCAGCACCGTATTTTTCAGTATACCATCGAATTAAGCTGGATTTTGAAACAAAGGTCAAAAATCCTTTGTAATCCCCCGGTATTTTAAAACTTTCCCTACACCCAAACGCTATCAGGCATCCAGCCACATAATCGAACCGCTTATTTTTCTGCCCAACATTATGAGGTGCCAGTTCTAATGCATCCATAATCAACATCCCGAATTCAATCCGCAAGCTTAAAGCACCCTCGATAATACCTGGAGAATTAATGGTTCGCAGCACATAAATATTTCCGGTCTTTGATAGTTGTTTCCAACTAAATTTCCATCCATCCTTTTTGAGCGGAACTGATCTTGTATCTGGAACTATAATCTCTGATTTAATCAGCTCCCCAGTTATTGTATCCAGAATATAAACCATCATAACAAAGATACAAATTAATTATATTTTTTGTATAATTTATAGTGTAAATAATTTCGAAATATGATAAAACTTTCTTTCAAAATTAAGGAGCGTAACGTTTTGTCTACCCCCTTTTGTTGGCAAAGGAAGGGTATGGACAAATTGTCCATACCCTTCCTTTAGACTTGAGTTCTTTGCCTGAGTTTATTAATATAAGCTCCGCTAGGAGCGACATGCCTAGCTCCGCTAGGAGCGACATGCCTAGCTCCGCTAGGAGCGAAATGTCTGTAGATTAGCCGGCTTCAAAAATATTTTTTCGTGTATTCATCAGGCTGGCATTTCGATATTGGCGGTTTACTTTGTTCTTCAATTTGTACGGACGGTTAAAGGCTTCCTGCGAAACTTTAAAATATACAGCTAATTTTCTTATGGTCTCTTTTGAAAGTCCCTTTTGGTAGTTTAAGATTTTGGAAACTGTCCCTTTCGTTAAACCAAGAATAGGAACCAGGTCTTTTGCCTTAAGGTTTTGATCTGCCATCAATGATTTTAATAATATAACAGGATCAGAATCGTTCAAAGTATTGTGCTCGTCATCCCATTTCTCAACCAACAGCGTCAGCAGTTCAATCTCATCCAGAACTTTTTCATTATCCCCAGACAACATATCCTCCAGAATTTTACAATACCTTTCGTATTGCTCTACGCTCTTTATTATTTTATATTTTAAAGTCTCCATTTCAATTTTCCATTATATGTAGATCAATAATCGTTCACATCAAATTGCCTACCCTCCTTGCAAAGCTTTGTGTACTCGTTTAAGAATGGATAACCACAACGCGAAAGATTCTCTGCTCCTGGCATTTTTTAATACATAAGCCTCAATAGATTGCTTTTTAATTAAATGTGCTTTCAATGGCTTCAGTTCAAAAATATAGTAAATGTTTCACAATATGAAACTTTCCATCATCTATTTGATAAATATCAGTACATCTACTACTTAAAAATATACTTTCTGTTAAAGGCAATATCATACTTCCTCAACAACATCTCATACTCCTCTGCAAAGGAAATTCTCCGATGGTGCTCTTGTTGGTCCTCAATGTATTTGCATTTTGCTGCAATCTGACTATACCCGACTGAAAAAGCCCCATACCCTTCCTGCCACTGAAACCTGAATTTCATCCAGGATTGCTCTTTGATGAATTTTGCTGAATTTGCTTTCACCTCCCGCATCAGGTTGGATGGACTGTCAGACGGATTAAACCCAACAAGCATATGGACGTGATCCGGCACATTATTGATGCATAGCATTTTATGTTTGCGGTTCTGGACAATGCCGGTGATATACCGCCGTACCTCTTCAGATCCCTCGGGAGGTAAAATTCTATCCCGCGATAGTACCCCAAAGACGAAATGAAGATGGATTTTTGTATACGTATTTGCCATAATAAAGATGTTTTAATGTGTAAATGATTAATGTGATTGTTTAAAGGATTAATGTGATGAGGGATGGATATATCGAAGAAATGATGTTTTTTTTATTATTATATTTTAGTCATATCTAAAATTTTTGTATATTTACATGATTATTTTAGCTATACATTATGTATTCATATATTCCCAGAACCAGGTATATCGAAAGGGCAGGACCTTTTATCGGAAAGCAATTGATCAAAGTAATCACTGGTCAGCGCAGGGTAGGTAAAAGCTATTTGCTCTATCATCTCATGGATGAAGTGCAAGAGCAACATCCAGGCTGTAACATAATTCATATTGACAAAGAGAAGGCTGCATTTGATTTCATTCGGGATTACAGGAGCCTGCTTGACTATATAACAAAGAACAAAAAAGAGGGTCTGAACGCTGTTTTTATTGATGAAATACAGGATATTGAGCAGTTCGAGAAGGCATTGCGCGACCTCTATTCTGATCCGGCATATGATCTGTACTGTACCGGAAGCAACGCAAAGATGCTGTCGGGTGAGCTATCCACCCTTCTCAGTGGAAGATTCGTGGAAATTGAGGTCCATTCATTGTCATATCCCGAGTTCCTGATCTTCCATAAAACAAAAGACTCTGATGAATCTTTGGCCAGGTATCTTGAGATCGGCGGGTTGCCCAACCTGATTCACCTGGACCTGGTCGATCATGTAGTAAAGGATTATTTATCGAGCATACATACCACCATTATATACAAGGATGTCCTCAGGAGACATTCAATCAGAAATATCACATTTCTGGAAAACCTGGTGCAGTATCTTGCTGGCAACATCGGAAATATATTTTCAGCCAAGAAGATCAGTGATTACCTTAAATCACAACAGGTAAATATAGCTCCCAATACGGTCCTGGATTACCTGGGCTATCTCTGCAACGCCTATATCATTCACAAGGTACCGAGGGCCAATGTTGTTGGAAAGAAGGTTTTTGAAGTGGGTGAAAAGTACTATTTCGAAGATCTGGGGATCAGGAACAGCATTTCAGGATACAATCCTGCTGACATCGGCGGGATGATTGAAAATGCAATTTACACACACCTAAGATACCTGGGATACCATGTGAAAGTAGGCGTTTCAGGAAATAAAGAGATCGATTTTGTTGCTGAAAGGGAGAATGAACGCATCTACATCCAGGCCTCCTATCTGCTTCACAGCGATGCTACCATAGAGCGGGAATTTGGAAACTTGCTGAATATTAAAGATAACTATCCGAAATTTGTGGTAAGTATGGATCAATTTACGGGGGGCAATAGCTACAAAGGAATTCAACATTTACACCTCAGGGATTTTTTGTCGGAGACAAGATTTTTAATCTGAAAAAGAAGTGGGAGCAAGATGCAATTATTGCACCCCTGGCCCCGCCAGGGGTGCCATGTCTGTAGATCGAATTGCCAACATGGAACCCCTAGCTCCGCTAGGCGACATGTCAAGCTCCGCTAGGCGCAATGTCTGTAGCACGATATGCACAAATTATACCGGTCAAGCTAGGAGCGACATGTCAAGCTCCGCTAGGAGCGCAATGTCTGTAGCACGATATGCACAAATTATACCGGTCAAGCTAGGAGCGAC
>JBBDUV010000100.1:17156-41541 GCA_040903745.1 Bacteroidales bacterium
GCGCAATGTCTGTAGCACGATATGCACAAATTATACCGGTCAAGCTAGGAGCGACATGTCAAGCCAATTGTAAATCAAAATCTTTTTTTGTCAATCTGATCTTGTTGTTTGAAAGTGATTCCAATGTTTTTTTAATATGAGAAGCTCTTTCCTGTTGAATAAATGCAGGAATTAAGTCCTCGAATTTTATTTTAAACAATCGGTTGATGACAACTAAATCTTCTTTCGAGAAAGGTCTCAATCCATTAATGAGCTCTGACATATAACCCTTTCTATGCCCAAGAATCCTAGCCAGATCATTTTGATTGAGCCCAGCTTCCATTAATTTGTTTCTAATCAACACCTTTCTTGTTTGATAAAACTCATTCTCGGCCTGCACTAAGGCTTCCGCTAAATCGCTCTCTTTAATCTGATTATCATTGATTTTATCTTCTTCTGCCCATTTGTTTTGTTCGTAATCTCTAATTAATCCACGTAAATGGGTGCGGATGGGCCCATAAGATTTATCCTCTTTAACTAGAACGCGAAGCTTTAAATATAAAGAAGAAGCTTTCTCAAATTCCAATTCACTTGATAGAGATTTTATCTTTTGTACATTTTGTATTGAAAATTTTTCCATTTTAAATTAGTTTTTGAACACGTAACCATTTCTCAATTGTTTTTGTAATAATTCCAAAATCGTAGTCTTAATCAACTGCAAAGATAAAGAATTAGTTTCATATATTATAGAACTAATTCTGGTTTATTTATGTTCCTCTTATCCTGTTTTCGCTAATTTACACCTCCATTCCAGCTCCGCCAAGAGCGTAACGTTAAGCCCCGCTGGGGCTGGGGTTTCATGTGGGCAGATTGTTCTACAGACATTACGCCCTTAACAGGGCTGGACATGACGCTCCTAAAGGAGCTAAGATGCTTCGGTAGGACATTCTGCTACAGACATTGCGCCCTTAACAGGGCTGGCGTTTCATGTGGGCAGATTAAATAAAGATAATTACTTTTCAGTGTACTGTTCCAGCCCACTGCTCCCCTCAATAACCTCATCCAGGATCTGCTGCGCCCGTTTTTCTGACAACCCGGTCTGCCGTGCCACCTCTATAAGATTGCTCTTCTCCGGAACACCGGAACCGGCAATCGTAGTAGTATGCTGACCATTAAAGCCACTGGACGGTACAAGGTCGTAAGCAGGTGAGAGCTTATATGATCCGTTCCTGTATATAAACGAGAAATTTTTAGCGTGATCGTCCTTATTGCCGTTCACTACATTAAATACCATCAGACGGAACAACTTGTATGCCTCTTCTATATCTTTTGTGACTGCATTCACTGCTTTAATAAGGTCAACATAATCGAGAGAAGGATACCGGTGACTCGCATGCAACAAGCCACTGGCACTAATTACATGAAAACGTTGTCCTCCCTCCCTGTCAAACCGCCTGGTCCCAAAATATTTCCCCTCAAATAACCGCGTCTCTGTCATCTCAATGCTGCATTTTTTTGCAGCTATTGAATAATTAAATTCGATCTCGCCGATATGATCCGGATCCGACGAAGACCTGAACTTAACCAGCCAATTCTCACCCTCAAAATTGATCAGGATCTTTGGCCGGGCACCTCCCGATGAGCCTCCCTTTACAAAATAATCCTCAATATTGCCCTGATACTTTTCCTGCAGGATTTCTCGTACCTCCCTGGCAATAAGACCAAAATCATGTTTTTCGACATTCGATATCTCCGGCTTGAGCCATGCCGGCCTATAGATCAGTGCGCCCATCCCATTTTCTCCTATCAAGCTTAACCGGTCGAGAAGGTTTACACTGGAAAGGGGAATATTGTATTGCCTCAGCAACCTGTCGGTGAGTAACATCCCCCACCCATCGGGCAGACTGTCGTTGAATACACCATGCAAACCACCAAAAGGATCTCTTTTGCCGAGAAAAACACCCTGTTGCAAAGGCAGGTAAAAGGGAGAAATAGAAAATCCCCCCCTCAGGAATGAAGCATCATACTCAAAAGCTGCCCTCCCCTGGGGAGTGAGCGCTAGTGTGCCAATCCTGTCGGCATGATAAAAAACATCAACCCGTTGAATATTTAGTTGCATAACAAACTTTTAAACTCCAACCAACCGAACATAAAATAATTCAATGCATCAGTTCAGATTCACAGAACAGAACGCCCTCAACTTTTTTTCCTTGCGCGCTTGCGATAACGCGCTTCCGATTCCCGCAACACATCGTCAATGCTTTCATATTTCCGTTCAGTAAATAACACCAGTAACTCATCAGAAAGGTTCAGTACCATGGAGAGCTGAATAAGGTTCTTCAAAGAGATCTCATGCTTGCTTTCAAAACGCTTAACCGAGCCGTAACTCACACCCGAACGCCTGGCAAGCTCCTGTTGGGTAATATTGAGTTCAAGTCGGCGTGATTTAAAATTACCCGCGATTGTCGCTGCGATTTCCGGCGGACTATACGCCTTCAGAACATTATTTTTATCTGATATTATATGATCCATAATTTATCTATTAAAGCCTTTAAAGATAATTATTTATCTGTTAAATACCAATTAATTGTTGTAAAATATTATATTGAAGGCTTCGCCAGGAGCGACATGTCCAGCCCCGTTAGGGGCGGAATGTCTGTAGATCGGATTGCCCACATGGAACCTTTAGCTCCGTTAGCGACATGTCCAGCCCCGCCAGGGGCGCAATGTCTGTAGGTCAGATTGCCCACATGGAACCCCCAGCTCCGTTAGGAGCGACATGTCTAGCCCCGCCAGAGGCGCAATGTCTGTAGGCAATGTCTGTAAAACGCTACCTGCTCCCGCAAGAAGCCACGTTTATCCAGTCAGCCTGCCCATTCACGTAAAACCCCCGCAAAACGTAACTAATCCACGAAAATCACGTTTAATTTAGCAGGCGCTTTACAGTTTGTTTTTACAGCAGTTCGCATCGCAAGATGGCCGGAAGCGGCCATATTCCGGTGCAACTCCCTGTAAATGAATGTTCATAACTTTGTTTGAAGATCATGCGATTTGCAGGTAATTTAACCGATTATTGCGGCAGCGATTCGTCCCAAAACGCAGAAAAATACAGGGCGGATCGTAAAAGTTAACCGCAGCGGATGATAACAATTGGATGATAGTTAAAAAAAAGTTGCTAATTTTAATATTAATTTAACCTTCGGGCGTGAAAAAACTGGTTATCATCATATCTCTCATTCTTATCTACAGGTCAGCCACTGGTCAGGATCCACAATTCACCCAGTTTTATGCCAATCCGCTCTACCTCGCCCCCTCTTTTGCCGGTGCCACCGAGTCGGATCGTGTAACGGCCACCTACCGCAACCAATGGGCCTCGCTCCCCGGCGCCTACGTAACATACAGCTTTTCGTACGACCATTTTTTCGACAATTTCAACAGCGGTGTCGGTATCCTGCTGCTGCGCGATGTGGCGGGCACGGGCGACCTGGCGCTGACCAACGCGGGAATTCAATATTCCTACGATATCAAGATCAACAACATGTGGCATGTACGGCCAGGGGTACATTTCAACTACACCCAGATGGGCATTGACTATATCAAGCTTACGTGGAACGACCAGCTGAGCGCGGGAGGGGGGGGCGGCAGTGGCATTGAACAGCAGGGTGAGCCGGTGAAGGCCGATGTGGATTTCTCCTCTTCGGCACTGGTTTATTCAGACCGCTACTGGTTTGGTTTCGCGGTCGACCACCTGCTAACGCCCAACTACGGGTTGTGGAACAACAACCTTGAGTGGCCGATGAAGTACACCGTTTTCGGCGGCGCCCAGGTCATGAAACGCAGTCACCTCTTCAACCCCATCGATGAATCGCTATCCTTCGCTTTCCTTTTCAGACACCAGGATATCTATAACCAGCTCGACCTTGGTTTATACTGGTACAAAGCACCGTTGATGCTGGGACTGTGGTACCGTGGCGTGCCGATTATCAGCGCGGATCCACGGGGTGATGCCTTCTCTTTCCTGGTTGGATACAAGGCGGAGGGAATCAGGGTAGGCTACTCTTACGACTTCACCATATCGAACCTGGTAAGCTCTACCGGGGGATCGCATGAGATCTCCATAGCGTACGAGTTTTCAGCGTCACGGAAGAAGAAAAAGAAGCGGATGATCCCCTGCCCGGAATTTTAAAACTTCTACAGACATGGCGCCCCGCTGGGGCTAGACATGGCGCTCCTAACGGAGCTAAAATGCTTCGGTTGTAACGCATCAGCTACAGACATATCGCTCCTAGTGGAGCTGGGGGTTCCATGTGGGCTGCACGATCTACAGACATTTTGCTCCTCCGGAGCATATCCAGCTCCGTTAGGAGCGGAATGTCTGTAGCAGATTGCCACCATCGAAGCATCTTAGCTCCGTTAGGAGCGGCATGTCTGTAGCAAATTGCCACCATCGAAGCATCTTAGCTCCGTTAGGAGCGGAATGTCTGTAGCAAATTGCCACCATCGAAGCATCTTAGCTCCGTTAGGAGCGGCATGTCTGTAGAAGGACAGCCTACATGAAACCAAGCCCCGCTAGGGGCGACATGTCTGTAGATCGGATTGCCACCATCGAAGCATCTTAGCTCCGTTAGGAGCGGAATGTCTGTAACAGATTGCCTCCATCGAAGCATCTTAGCTCCGCTAGGAGCGGAATGTCTGTAACAGATTGCCTCCATCGAAGCATCTTAGCTCCGCTAGGAGCGGAATGTCTGTAGAAGGCATGTCTGTAGAAGGCATGTCTGTAGAAGGCATGTCTGTAGAAGGCATGTCTGTAGAAGGCATGTCTGTAGCATCAATTGGAATAATTCCTGAGCTTTTGAAGCAGCAGTTTTATATTAATGGGTTTTGTAATAAAATCGTTACAGCCCGCCTCCATCGCTTTGATCCGGTCATCGGCCATGGCATATGCTGTCTGGGCAATAATAACTACCTTCTTATCCATCTCCCTGATCCTTCGAACAACCTCCAGTCCGCTGATATCCGGCAGTCCGATATCCATTAAAACAATATCGGGATTATGCAATGCAAACATATCCACTCCCTCCTGACCAGTTACAGCGAACAGCAACTCTGCAAATGTATCAGACAGTGTCTGACTAAAAATATGGCAACTCACCGGATCATCCTCTACAACAAGGATCCTTGAGGCTCCCGGATCAATGGAAGTACGCACTTTTTCTGCAGCCTTTTCTTTACGTGTCTCCTCCAATATACAGGGAAGCTGAAATCGGAAGCATGTGCCCTTGCCGGGCTCCGACTCAAGTGTTATGTCACTGCCCATCAGTTCGAGCAGCTTTTTAACGATGGTCAGCCCGAGCCCCGTTCCCCCGTAACTGCGCGTTGCACTGTTATCGGCCTGACTAAACCGGTCGAAAATAACTTCATGCTTCTCCTCAGAAATGCCGACACCGGTATCTTTCACAAAAAATTCAGCCTTATTCTCCCTGATTCCGCCTATTCCGAATGTAACGGATCCTTCAGAAGTAAAGCGCACTGCATTGTCGAGCAGGTTGGAGAAAATCTGTATCAGTCTGTTCTCATCGGTGTTCAACACAACCGGTTCATCAGGCATCCTAACAATCAGTTCAACCTGATTACTGCCGGAATCAGCCAGCCTCTTTCCAAAAATGGAATAGATTGTTGAAAGGGTCTCTTCAACATTAAATTGCTTCCGTTCAATTGCGGCTTTGCTTGTTTCGAGTCGTGAAATATCGAGAATATCATTGATGATCTTCAAAAGTCCACTGGCACTTTGATTGATGATTCCTGCAAATTCCTCCTTTTTCTCCCGGGTAAGGTCATCTCTCCCGGCAATGAGGTTGGTAAACCCCAGGATACCATTGAGAGGTGTCCGGATCTCGTGGCTCATGTTGGCCAGGAAAGCCATCTTGAGCCTCTCGCTCTCCTCGGCCCGCTCCTTGGCTTCCGTCAGATCAATCAACAATCTCTTCCTCTGGGTGGTATCGGGAGCCATGGTAAGTATAATCCTTTTACCGTTCCTGAATTGTCCAAGGGGGGCAGCATGAAAGTTCCAGACCCTCTTCTCTCCATGTTTCGTTAATATTTCAAACTCATTGTTCAAAACCGGCATTTCTTCACTGAATAGCCTGTTGAAATACAGCACCATCTCAGCAGCCTCCCCGCCAAAGGCCTTTTCGCACCAGGTTTCGACCTTCGGAATATCTCCGGGATCATACCCCGAAAAGTGTGTCCATCCCTCGCTGACATCAATAATATTTCCATCTTCATCATATACCATAACCGGGATAGGGGCCTGAAGGATTGATTTCCGGAACCGTTCCTCGCTCCTGGCGATCCTGTCCAGGAACATCCTCTCCCCGGTCTGGTCACGAAACACCAGCACCACCCCCATAATTTCACCTTGTTCACTGGTGATTGGCGCTCCACTGTCGGCAATGGGGGTCTCCCGCCCATCCTTCGATATCAGCAGTGTATGGTTGGCCAGGCCGACAACAACTCCTTCCCGCAAAACCTTATCGACCGGGCTCTCCACCGTGTTCCTTGTCTCCTCATTGATGATCCTGAACACCTTGTCGAGCCGTTTCCCCCTGGCCTCCCTGAGGGTCCATCCTGTGATCTGTTCAGCCACCGGGTTCAGGTACTCTACCCTCCCCTTTTTGTCGGTCGATATCACTGCATCACCAATGCTATTCAGTGTAATCTGGTAATTCTTTTGCTGCTTGTATAACTCCCTGAAGATGAATTTCTGTCGCACATTATAGAAAAATGCCATTCCGGCACCCAAAGAAAGCAGGAGAAAAACTGTCAACAGGCTCAACAGCAATATCCGGTAGCGGAGAGCTCCAAACAACTCCCTTTTATCAGTTTTCGAAACCATCATCCAACCGGTATGGGGAACATGCATCACATAACCCAACACCTTATTACCGGCATAATCGAGCCCTTCCACCAATCCTTCACCGGGTGTATCTAAAGCCTTAACCGCAACAACGTCGGTGGCAGTAATGGGTATGCTGTACTGAAGGGCAGCTTTTTTATTGTGTTTCAGCTCGTTTAAAAACAGGATACTGTCGGCGAGAACCCTATACAACAGCGTTTCCGAGGAGTTGCTGAGCGTCGGCCATGACCGGATCAGCGGGTATAAAAAACCTGAGGGATCAAACTGAAACACGATCGCCCCGATCGCCTGGCCATCGCCACCCTTTAAAGGGGCGGTAAAATCGATACGCACCGTATCGTGAACCGGACAATTGTACAGGTCAGTGGTCAATACCGAACCGGTCCGTATTGCCCTGACAGCAGCTCTTTTCAAATCCGGGGCAACTGAATAATCCTTTCCGTCGGCAGACAAAAGTAAGTTGCCATCCACCCCAGTTATGAGAACATGTTCAAAATCATGCTCCACTTTGATAGATTGCATTATCTCTTCAACCCTTCGTATGTTTTCCTGAGCAGGGTTATCCAGCCATGCTACAAAACGGTCGACCAGGATCCTGTTGTCTGCAATCGCTCCGGCATCATTGATCTCGTCGTTGAACCAACCGGCAATCTGATCCGACTTCAACCTGGCAATCGATTCCAGCTCGCGCCCTTTTGTCTCATATGCTCTCCGTACCTCAAATTTCAGGTAGATGTAACTAAGAATGATAATCAGTATGCCTAAGGCTGCTGCAAGACTATACCAGACTGATTTTGGGGAATTCAGCATTATTCATGGTTTTTGTGAAATTTAAATATATTTCCAAAAAAAACAAAGCACAGCATCCTGCGCAATCCTATTTATAATGATTCTATCCCTCAGACCACCATCGATGTACGGCTATTCCAATGGGGCTACATTGCGCCCCGTTAGATAGGGGCGGAATGTCTATAGCAGGCGGAATGTCTGTAACGGTCTGTACCATTCCGTCATTCAACCTCAAAAACCGGTCATTCACCCTCAATTATTTTGCCGACCCATTCCTTCAACCTGTTTTTACATTGAAAAGAAAACAATTAAAATATACACCCAGGATCTTATAACTCATTGAGGAAATCTTCAGCAGATTGTAATTTGATTTTTCCTTCCTGGTGCTGTTTTACCTGTCCCAGAGAGTGTTGCAGGTCATCGACAAAGCTCTTTTGCTCATCGGAAAGCTTCTCTACTTTTTTTATCCCCAGGTTTTTAATAAGCTCCATAAAGAATGCCACCTTATTGTCAGGTATGTCGATTACAATACGTGTCATGATGAATAACGTTAGTTTTAACAAAAATACGATAATTCTTTATAACCTCAATTTCTGTTCCAGAATTCATTTATCGGAAATATAAATAGCTATAAAGAAAACCAAGCTATTTTCAGTCTTTGATAAGAACCGAAACACCAAGCCCCGGAGCGCAATGTCCAGCCCCAGCGGGGCGCCACGTCTGTAGCCCGAACAGCCTACATGAAACCCCAGCCCCGGTTAGGGGCGGCATGTCTAGCCCCATATATATCGGGGAGTAAACCCCGAATTTATCAAGGGAACTCAAAAGATGTAAAGAGGTTAATTGATTATTAATGAGGAATTCATTACTTTTGAAACTATCTAAAACCTCCATTATTTTGGAAAAAGATTAAGAACTTGAGAACAATAAAAAACATAGAAAAAAAAATCAGCCAATTGTCACCTGGTTTAATTGATGAGTTGGATAATTATATTGATTATTTAATAAATAAGCGGATTCCAAAAAAGCCAAAGACTTTGAAACAAGATTGGGCCGGTGATTTAAAGGAGACAAGGTATACATCTATATCTTTACAAAAGAAAGCTTTGGATTGGAGATAAAATTAAAATATCTGGTTGATACAAATATTTGGCTGGAAAGACTACTCGACCAGGAAAAGTCAGAGGTTGTTTTCAATTTTTTAAATACTGTCTCCAACAGCCAAATTTTTATTTCCGATTTTACTGTCCATTCTATCGGGGTTATTTTATCAAAGTTGAATAAACTTGACACACTTGATAAGTTTGTAAGAGATCTGTTTATAAATGGACAAATAGAACAGGTTTTTTTAAGTCCGGAAAGTATAATTGATCTTACTGCAAATATAAAGGAATTTAACCTCGATTTCGATGATGCATATCAACTAACTCTATCTCAAAAATATGATATGACGATAGTAACTTTTGATAAAGATTTTAATGCCAAAGGAATAGTCAAACTGTCCCCTGAGGAAGTTTTAGATTCATATTAGAAGCGTAAGGCATTAATTGTATCGAACACTTGCTGGATTCCTCTCTTTCCCATCCCATTCTCATATTTTATTAAAGCGGTGCTGGAATTGCTCCTTTAGGAGCATCATGTCTAGCCCCAACCGAAGCACCAAGCTCCGTAGGAGCGTCATGCCTGTAGAAAGGCATACAGATTACCCCATCCGAAGCACCAAGCTCCGTATGAGCGTCATGCCTGTAGAAAGGCATACAGATTACCCCAACCGAAGCCAAAAAACCCCGTTAGGGGTGGCATGTAATATCTGTTTAATTTGGATCGCCTATCTTTCAACTAAATTCCTATCTTTGTAGCCGAAAAAATACAAACCACACAACGAACTTGTTAACTTACTAAATATTAAAGAATTCACACAGATGAAAAACATCAATTACATCATTAACGGGATTTTGGCTGTGGCAGTGATCGTGCTTTTCGTACTTCAGTTCAACGGAAAAAGTACCGGGGAGCCATCAGAAACCTCAAAACCTTCCGGATCGTCAGTTGAACAAGCGGAAAATGCCATCCCGGCCGGGGAGGTAGCGATCGCCTATTTTGATATCGACAGTGTGATGGCCAACTGGACCCTCTATGCAGATGTTCAGGAGAAACTTGCCGCGAAACAGCGTCAGCTCGAATCTGATTTCGAAAGCAAATCGCAAAGCTTCATGAAGCGGGTTGAAGATGCCCAGTACAAGATACAGCGCCAATTGGTAACACGTGCGGAGGCAGAGCAATTGCAACAGCAGCTGGCCACCGAGGAGCAGAACCTGATGGGTCTGCAGAACAACTATTCAACGGAGCTTCAGGAAGAGGCCGTTGTGCGGAACCGACAGATGATCGACAATATTGAAAAGTATGTGGAGGAGTATAACAGGGACAAAGGGTACAGCTTTATCTTCAGCTACTCATTCGGTGGTAACCTGATGTACGGTGACAAAGCCTATAACATCACACAGCAGATCATCAGAGGGATCAACGAAGCCTATCCCGCTGAAACAGAATAGCCAATGGGCTCTGCAGATGCATACGATGCATACCTGCAAAAACATGCGATCAGGGGTCAGCTGATTTCAGAAACTCCTGATCCACAACTACATACTATTATTGCCATACCGGCAACCAACGAATCCGGGCTCACCACGTGCCTGGATTCGCTGTTTAAATGCGATCCCCCGGTACTGCCTGCCGAGGTGGTTGTGCTGATCAATTCGGCCAGGAACAGCAGTGAGGAGATCGTGGAAACGAACCGGCGGGGCTATGAGGAGGTTCGGAAGTGGATAAGACTCAATCAAATGTCGCAGAACCGGGTGGAGCAGAACCGGGTGGAGAAGGACCGGGTGGAGAAGAATCAGGCGGAGCGTAACTGCTCAGAGGAGTATCTAATAGAACGGAATGAGGCCACATCGCATCAACATCAGCAGGACAAAAACCAGGATTCAGATCAGTATAATATTTCGCACCACGGTGAAGCCATATCAAAGCCACAGGAAAAATTAAAGTTTCACGTGGTGCTGGTGGAGGATCTGCCGGATAAGCATTTTGGGGCCGGACTGGCACGAAAGCTGGTGATGGATGAGACGGTGCGAAGGTTGGCATGGGCTTCGGAGAGGAGGAGGCTGGGGGATGAACAGACCGGCCGGGATGTTGAAGATCGGGGTGAAGCAGATGAAGTAACAACAGGTAAAGTCGATGCTGGAGTGACTGGTGGAAAAGAAAATGGTTCGACAAGCAGATTGGGTTCCGGAACGGATGCCGGGCAGAGCAGGGAAGAAGTATATATCCAAAAAAGTGCAATTGGAGACGGGATTATTATTTCACTGGATGCAGATACGGTGGTACGGCGCGATTACCTGCGGGAGGTGGAGAAATTTTTTGAAGGATCGCCGGAGATGGAGGGCTGCTCGATCAGCTTTGCTCATCCGCTGAATCAGCAGGAATACAACCGCCTTTTCTACAAACCAAGCGACCTGTCAGCTACCCCATCGAAAAAGCCCCGATCTGACCAACAACTGTCAGCCGATCATATTTCCCGGGATAACGACTACATGAACCAACACTCCCCTACCGACTCCCAGCAACCCGGGGGATCGTCACCGCTGCACACACCTGTTGGAAAAAAAATTCCCACCAGTCAGTTCGCAGCACCTCTGCCTTCCGAAAACTTTCCTCCCTCCGTTTTTGATGCGGTAACCAACTACGAGTTGCACCAACGCTATTACCTGCAAGCAGTGCGGTATACCGGGTACCCCTATGCCTGTCATACCGTGGGATCGTGTTTTGCTGTACGGGCGGAATCCTATTGCCGTATGGGCGGTATGAGCCGGCGCAAAGCGGGTGAGGATTTTTATTTCATCCAGAAGATTGCAATGCATGGACGGTACGGTGAGTGTCGAACCACCCGGGTCTACCCCTCTCCCCGACCGTCAGACAGGGTCCCGTTTGGGACCGGACCGGATATCAGCAGACAGATAGATGGTGGTGGTGAGTTGGATGCTTCTGCGAAGCACCCCAACGCCAGGGGCCGTGATGGGACCGGACCGGATATCAGGCAATCTGACAGTAGTGGGTTGGATGCTTCTGTGAAGCACCCTAACGACAGGGGCCGTGATGGGACCGGACCGGATAAAGAGCAGCCTGCAGTTAGTGGACTATCAGATGCTTCCGTTAAGCAGCTGCCCCCCTATTTTACATACCATCCGGAGCTGTTTGAACATCTTAGAAAGTTCTTTGCACTGATTCCCCGGCTCTACCGGTTGAATGATCCGGCGTTAATAGGTGGACCAAAAGAAGCTACGGGAAATGATGCTGAGGCGGAAAAAGAAGCCGATTCCCCTGACAGGACAAAAAGAGAAGCTCCGGACAATAATCTTGCGGCGGTAACAGACAACGATCCCCCGGCAGGACCGGTAAATGACCAGGCAGCGGTGCTGGAGGGCGTTCCCACGGTATTAAGACAGTATTTGGAGGCGAGCCGGTTTTGGGAAGAACTGGGGGAGATCCGCAAGAACACGGCGTCGGAGAAGGCGTTCAGGAAACGGTTTTTCGGGAAGTTCAATATGTTTTGGATTTTGAAGTACCTCCATTATGCGGAGGAGCATGGGACGCAGAAGTGTGGAGCAGAGATGCAGGGAACGAAAATGCAGGAAACGAAAATGCAGAAAACGAAAATGCAGGGAACGAAAATGCAGGAAACGGAGATGCAGGGGGCAGTGAATCATGGGGTAAAGAAGATGGAGGTGACGGCAGCGGCGGGGAGAATGCTGGAAATGTGGGGGAAAAGCAACCTCAACAAGGGGAAGGGCTCCTCGAACAGAGAAGGCAGCTTTCCATCCGGAGTAAGTGAATCCCCGACCAGAGAAGGTGGCTCTCCAACTGGAGAAGGTGAATCCACGAACAGAGAAAGAAGCGTTTCAACCCGGAAGATGCTGTTGTTCTACAGAAAATATTTTGGGTAAGCCGGTCATCCCGTTGAGTGACCTCTCCACGGCCCTCTCGAGCGATCCCCCGGTATGATCGACATCCCGCGCCCTAAAACTCCCGGAAACCTGCAAGAAGGTGTTATAGAATATGTTTTCCGTGGCCTTTTAACCCACTATCTTTGTGATGAAAAGCGGGGTGGAAAAGTTACGGATAATCGGGTTGAATATCGAATGAACTGCAAGAAGAGGTTGGCCGGGGAAAGTGGAAAAAGAAAAGAGAAAAGTGGAAGAATATTATAAACATTAAAACGATACAATATGCCGAAAGGATTTTTTAAGGTGCCGGATACCAACAATGAACCGGTTTTGAGCTATGCCCCGGGATCGCCCGAGCGGGCCGAATTGAAGAGAGAGATTGAGCGGATGCGCTCGGAGGTAGTCGACATTCCGATGTTCATCGATGGAAAAGAGGTGCGTACCGACAACACGGTATCGCTTCACCCGCCGCACGACCGCAAGCACCTGCTGGGTCACTTCCATAAAGGAGATGCGGGTCATGTGCAGATGGCCATCGAGGCTGCGCTGAAGGCGCGTAAAAAATGGGCTGAGTTGTCGTGGGAACACCGTGCGTCGATCTTCCTGAAAGCGGCCGAACTGCTCGCGGGACCCTACCGCATGCGGATGAACGCAGCGACAATGATCGGTCAGTCGAAAAACGTCTTCCAGGCGGAGATCGACTCTGCCGCGGAACTGATCGATTTCCTGAGGTTCAACGTAAAATATATGACGGAGATCTACGCGCAACAGCCGGCATCGCCTGTGAGAATATGGGACCGTGTGGAGTACCGTCCGCTTGAGGGGTTCATTTTCGCCCTCACCCCGTTCAATTTCACAGCCATCGCCGGCAACCTGCCTTCAGCACCAGCCATTATGGGAAATACCGTGGTATGGAAGTGCTCCAATACACAGGTATACTCGGCGAAGGTGATCATGGATATCTTCCGGGAAGCGGGTTTGCCCGACGGGGTGATTAACCTGCTTTTTGTATCCGGACCGGTGGCCGGGAACGAGATATTTTCGCACAAGGATTTCGCGGGGATCCATTTCACAGGATCAACCGAGGTTTTTCAAAACATCTGGAAGACGATCGGGAACAACATCCACCTGTACAAATCGTATCCACGGATCGTCGGGGAGACCGGCGGGAAAGATTTTGTGTTTGCCCATCCGACGGCCCATGTCGACCGCCTCATCGTGGCACTGGTGAGGGGAGCGTTCGAGTACCAGGGACAAAAATGTTCGGCTGCCTCGCGCGCCTATATTCCCGAAAGTCTGTGGACGGAGGTGAAGAGCAAGCTGGAGGGTATGATCAAAGGGATCCGGATGGGTCCGCCTGAAGATTTCTCCAACTTTTTCAACGCGGTAATCGATGAGTCATCGTTCGATAAGCTGGCCGGGTTCATCGACCGGGCGAAGTCTGACAAGGAGGCCGATGTGATCATCGGCGGTGGGTATGATAAAACGGAAGGATTCTTTATTGAACCAACGGTGATCCAGGCGAAGGATCCGAAATATGTAACGATGGAAGAGGAGCTGTTCGGTCCGGTTTTAACAATCTATGTCTATCCCGACAACCAGGTTGATGAGACGGTTGAATTGCTGAATGACACATCAATCTACGCGCTCACGGGGGCGATCTTCGCGACCGACAGGTATGTGATTGAGAAGCTGTCGAAGCAGCTGGTCGACTGTGCGGGGAACTTCTACATCAACGACAAGCCAACCGGTTCTGTTGTCGGACAGCAGCCGTTTGGCGGGGCCCGCGGTTCGGGAACGAACGACAAGGCGGGATCGTACCTGAATCTTGTCAGATGGGTTTCAGCGAGAACGATCAAGGAGGAGCTTGTGGCACCGACCGACTACAGGTATCCGTTTATGGATTGATTGTGTTTTATTCCACTACAATAAAGACATCCTCGTTGGGCTTTTTCATGTAGTACTGTTCGCGGGCGTATTTTTCGAGCGCTTCGGTGCCGGTGGTAAGTTGCTGCAACCGGGCAGAGTCTCTTTTGATCTGCTCGATGTAGTACTCCTTTTCCTGCTCAAGGTCTTTCAGGTTTCGCGCCAGCCTGGTTCGTTCCATGAGGTTGTACTGGCTGAAAAAGGTGAGCCACAGGATAAACCCTGCGAGGGTGAGAACATATTTGTTCTTCACGTATGGCCAAATAGTCTTCCAGAATTGTTTCATCTCCCTATTTAAACGCGTTTACATGAGGGGTCATCAGGATTGGAATTTGTTGATCCCTTATCTATGATGATGATTTCATGGGGTGAAATTAATGAATTCCTGTGAGCAGGCGATTCAAAGTTTTTAACAACGGGTTACAGAAATACCAAATCCCGCCGATTTTGAATGACCATGGGTTTGGTGGGAGCGAACACCTTTATTTTGGGTTTTTACTAAAAACGATGCGAATATACATAAAAATGACCAAATTCATGTAATTACATGGTTAATAGCCAGGGTGTTTTTCCGGTCCTATCTGTCTGGTGCACTTACATTCTAAAATCCATTCAGAACGAACGGAATCGAGACCAATTACAGTAATATTCTCTTTATGTTATAAGCACTTCAATTACGATTAATTAACCTGATATCCATTCTTTTCCAGTAGTTTACTTATACTCTTCTTATCAATGGGTTTGGTAAGGTATTCATCGAATGCATCAGCGAATTGATGCTTTTCCTTTTCCATGGCATAAGCTGTTTGTGCAATTATAGGGAGATCCGGACGAAACTCTTTGATCATTTTCGCTGCCGTGTAACCATCCATGACCGGCATTTTAATATCCATGAGGATCATATCAATAGCGTTGTTGCTCCGGCACAGATCAATAGCCTTCTGGCCGTCTACAGCATGCAGGATGGTCACATTTTCATTGTCAATAATCGCTTTCAGGTAGAGGTAATTGGTATATTCGTCTTCTGCAATCAAAATGGTTTTTACATTCGTTGAATTTTCCGGGATTCCTGCATTTTTTGTTTGGGCCTTCTCCTTTTTCAATGCCATTCCCTGTGTTGTGTCTAAAGGGAAAGACAGCGAAACAGAGGTACCTTTGTTGAGCTCCGATTCCAGACTGATCGCGCCCCCCAATAGTTCAACATAAGCTTTCACCAGAGAGAGTCCCAGTCCGTTCCCTCCATATCGTCTGTGCATCTCTGTTTCAAACTGTCGAAAGGGTTCGAAGATCACTTTCTGTGTTCCGGGAGAGATCCCAATACCGGTGTCGGTAACCTGGATAAACAACTGATCGTTCCTGATATCTGATATCACTTCAACTGTACCTTCGGGAGTGAATTTAATTGCGTTATCCAAAAGATGTGTAAGTACGGCCAGCATTTTATTCTTATCGGATGTGATCATGCGTTTTTCTTCCGGAATTTTCTGCTTTATTTTCAACAGCAGCTTTTTTTCAACAGCAAATTCTGTAAATTTTTCTGAAATACTTTCTACCAGCCTTGCAATATCAAACTCCGATTGAGAGATTTGCATCTGGTTGGCCTGAATTTGCGACATCTCAATAATATCCCTGATAATGCCGGTAAGTTTTTCACTTCCTGTCAGAATATGTCCGGAAAACTCCCTGAGCTTCTCCTGTGGCATGTCAGACTCCGCCATCAGTTGGGAAAATCCTACAATGGCATTTAGCGGTGTTCGTACCTCGTGTGACATGTTTTGAAGAAAAAGTGATTTCAGTCGGTCACTCTCCTCTGCCTTCTCTTTGGCAGCGATCAGTTCATCCCTCGACATCACCCTCTGGATCACAAGCCCTGCCTGTCTAACGATTGCCTCAATAAACACCTCATCCTTGATCCTGTAATTTTTACGTGCAAAAAAATGGAGGGCTCCAAGCAGGGTTTCATCCTTATTAATACCGATTGTGTAGATCTTATTGATCCCGGCAAGTCTTTCAATGGCTTGTGCGCCCAGTGCCGGATACTCACCCGCTGCAAAATCAGACAGGCCACCCTCAAATTCCACAAGGTTCCCGGATTTGAAATAATTGTAGTGGAGGTCAGTCAGCCTGTACTCTTTCCCAACAGGATTGAACCCAAATAAATTTATGATTTTTGTCAGCAGACTTTTTTCGAGTCCTGCAACAAATTCAAACTTTGTTGTTTTATTGTCCGTATTAACCGATACATAGAGGATGATCACCTTAGGAAACCTTTTATGCAACTGAGAGGTAAGGTATTGGTAGATAGCTGGAAGGTCTGTTAATAGCAAGATTTCTGAAGTAAAATGATTCAGTTCAAACAGTTTGCTCTCACTCTCTTTTGCAGAGACAACCACCTGTTCCTTTTCGATGAGCTGCTGTTTCAACTCTTTTGTAGTTTTTCGCACCTTGTTTTTCAGAACAGCATTGTTCGTCAGAACCATCAGGATAAGGATCACCAGTATTCCTGCAAAGATCAGGACCAGTTCAATATGCTTTTCAAAAAAGGTTCTTTCATTCTTCCCGAATGATCCGATCCACTTTTCTTTAATCTCCTGCTGTTCTTCCAAACTGATCGACTGCAATAATTTGTTCAGAATTGAGATCAGTTCCGGAAACTCAGCACGAGAAGCAAACTTCAAGTTCCAGTTGAAATCCAGTTCCCAGCCCAGTTGCAGATTATTGATCCCATATTTTTGAACAAGATAGGTTGCCGAGATCATATCTGAAATCGTCCCGTCGGTATTCCCCAATGAGGTCTGAAGCAGCGCTGTCAGGTCATCTGAATATTCCTTCACCAAAATCCCGGGATACTGGTTCCTGACATACTCTGTACTTGTATACCCACTTACACCAGCTAATATAAGTTCATTCGTTTTCAGGTCCTTTGGATCTATTTCAGTGTCGTTTCTCGTGAGTATCAATAGCGGAACATGCATAAAATTGTCCGAAAATATGAGGAACTCATCTCTTTCCTCAGTTTGCTGAATAGCTCCGACAAAATCAACCTCTCCATTTTTCAATCCTTCAATAATTTCCAACCAGTTATCGTAATAGACGTTTTGAAAAGTGATTCCCAGTTTCTCTTCAAAAATTGCAATATAGTCTGCAACGATCCCACGGTGGTTTCCCTCCTCATCAATAAAGTCCCCAACACCCCATGACGGATTGGGGGCATACCTGATGTGCCTACCCTGTTCCTGCAGCCACATAATTTCCTGAGGTGTGAATAGTGTATCAATTAGCTGTTCCTGACTATAAAATTGTAATGTGGTAAGTGAAATGATCAGTGCTAAAAAACCTTTTCTCATGATTGAAATCGTTAAGAAGGCCAATTACCTACATATCAATTCAATAGATACTTTCTATCAGCCAGGTTACAGATTGAATTTAGAAGCTTTTAACACAAATTTAATAAAAAATGAATACCCTGGACGGGAAATGATACAATAATTCAGTCATATCCAACATTTGAGTTATAATTCCGTTGTAAAACGTTGTTATTGCCAACGATTTTAACAGGACTTTTACATACGGAGCTAAACCTTCCTTTTCTTCCGCGGTCTCCCCTTCCGTACGATCCTCCCGGGTCCCTTATTAATCGCCCGTTTCCTCACGAACGCATACGCAGCAAGCAGCATCGACAGGAACGCTGCGACCCGCGCGAGATAATCACCGTGCTTCACGTAAAAGGTCAGGTGGTCGTTCGCGTTCAACCTCCCCTGGATCGCCGACCGTTCCCACCATCCGATCCGCTGCAGTTCATCGCCCCGCTGGTTAATCAGGCTGCTAATGCCTGTATTGGCTGAGCGCGCGATGCTCCGCCGCGTCTCGATCGCCCGCAGGCGTGCAAAGCTGTTATGCTGCCTGTGCCCCGGTGTTTCGCCCCACCAGCCGTCGTTCGTGATGATAAAGATCAGGTTCGCCCCCTTCTCCTTCACGTACTCCGTTACGTACTCCCCGAACACCGACTCCCAGCAGATCACCGGCGCCACCTTCAGTCCGTCGTGCGGCGACACGAACACATCACGCTCCTCCTGCGTGCCATGACTCCGGGTGATCCCTCCCAGATCGATTGCCATGCGCTGGATAAACTCATACCTGTTGAACGCCGGCATCCACTCGGCGCCGGTCACCAACAGCGACTTGTGGTACATCTGCACCTCCCCGGTATGGTCGAGCTGCAGCGCGCTGTTGTAACTGTCGTACTTGTCGGGTCCGCGCCCCAGCTGTTTGGCCGTCGACGAGAGCGAATCGCCCGGCTGGTAAAGCTTGTAGGTCATCGCCCCTACAACAAAAATGACATTCGGATGCGTATATACAAATTCCTGAAGCTTGGGTAGTTCCGGGTGCCGTTTCAACTCATGGTGCCACAATGAGTTAATAAACGTCTCCGGGGCCACCACGTAATCAGTCGCCGGGGTAACGAGGGATCGCGCCTGGTCGAGCAGGTAGGCGGTCTGCTCGTCGGGCGGCATATCATTGAACTTCATCCAGGGATCGATGTTCGGCTGCAGCACGACGATCTCATAGGGGTTGTACTCCTCCTCGTAGGTGTAATACCGGATGAGCGAGAAGATCACCGGCACGAGCAGGAAGCCGGTTACCCAGCTCAGCCTGCCGCGATTGGCACGGAAAGAGAACTGCGCCTTCAGCCCTTTGAACAGGCTGAACAGCAGGATGTTCATAACAACGATCCAGACGCTGCCACCGAGCGTTCCCGTGATATCGTACCACTGGATAAAAGGGATGTCATTGGCGAAGGCGTTGCCGAAGATGATCCACGGAAAATTCACCTGCACGTTAAGGAAGAGGTACTCGAAGGCGATCCAGAAGGCTACGAGCGAGAGGTAGCCGAGGCGGTTGCCGGTGTGGCGCCTGACGTAGTGGAAGAGCATGAACGGGACGGTCATGAAGGTGGTGTTGACGATCAGCGAGGCGATGAGGGCGACGGGGACCGAATTCTTGACCCACCAGACGGTGAGGAGAACGAAGAGCATGAAGGTGATCACCGGGTACCAGGTGAGGTGTTTTGTTTTTAATTGCTTTCTGCGGTTGTGGTGATCGTCCTCCACGATCAGCAGCGGGACCAGCGCGATAAACATGATGAAGCCGCTGCCCCATTCGTAAAAGGCCGGTGTGAGGAGGATCCCGCTGAGGAGCGCCAGTAAGATTTTTATGATTCTTGACATTGGATTTATTTTCGTAGGACAAATGTAGGAAAAAAGTGAAGTACTAGAGAGACGACGCGTCTTGATCTCGAACTTTATGATCCAGTCATCTCGATTCTGTTGGTAGAGCACAAAAAAACTTGATGATTTTTTTTATATTTGTAAAAAACCAGAAGATGGATCTACAAACCAGAAAAATACAATTCATTCAAGAAGTTTTACGGGTAAAGAATGAGAAGATTATAAAAAAAATGGAAGATCTTCTACATCGGGAAAGAAAGAAGATTGCCGCCGATGAACCGGTTCCAATGACAATGGATGATTTTAATGCCATGATCGATAGAGCTGAAAGTGATGCAGAGAATGGAAGGCTATATAATTCCGGAGAAATTATGAAAGAAATTGACGCATGGCAGTAAAAGTCCTCTGGACCGAAACAGCTCTAAAAAACCTTGAAGATATTTTCGAATATTATAAATACAATGCGTCCGTCACAACAGCCAAAAGAATCGTGCAGAAATTAGCAAAATCGTCTCTATTAATTCAAAACTCTCCCTCACTTGGAAGAAAAGAAGAGCTACTCGAAGGAAGGAAATTTGAATATCGATTCCTTATCGTTGAAAACTATAAAATAATCTACTGGTCTGAAGATGGTTATATAAAGATAGCATCTGTGTTTGACAGTAGGCAGAATCCTGAAAAAATTCAATCCATCTAATTTTCCTTAACTGTACCATATTCTAAAATACAATAATAACTGGGGGTAGAATGAATCCATATCACCCCAATCGAAACCTAAAAGCTCCGTTAAGAGCGCCACGTCTAGCCCGTGGGGCTAAGGTTTCATGTGGGCTGCCTGCTACAGACATTTTGCTCCTAACGGAGCATTAAAAGCTCCGTTAGGAGCGCCACGTCTAGCCCCGGCGGGGCAAAATGTCTGTAGAACGAACGGCCCACATGGAACCCTGAGCCCTGTTAGGGGCGACATGTATAGCCCCGTTAGGGGCGCCATGTCTGTAAGGCGCCATTTCTGTACAAAAAATATTCTATATTTGTAACATATGGTAAAACCAAAAAAGCTGATAGAAACCGATGAACTGATCCGCAACGCCAAGCTGAAACGGTTCGGTGCAGGGGGCGTGGCAAAGATCATGATGAACCTGCTGCGGATCAACAAACTAAACAAACTGTACGAAGAGCTGAGCGACCGGCAGGGGGTCGCTTTTATCGACGGACTCATCAAAAAGCTGGAGCTCGATTACGAGGTGCGGGAAGACGAACTGAAAAGGATTCCGGTCGATGGACCCCTTATCACCGTTTCCAACCACCCTTTCGGAGGGATCGACGGATTACTGCTGGTGAAGGTCATCTCGGAGGTGCGGACAGACCTAAAAATCATGGCCAACTTCATGATGAAGCGGATCGATCCTGTGGGTGAGTTCATATTGCCGGTGAACCCCTTTGAGAAGAGAAACGACCGGGCGTCGAGCCTCGCCGGGATCAAAATGGCGATCCAGCATGTGAATGACGGCGGTGTGCTCGGTCTTTTCCCATCGGGGGAGGTGTCGAGCTACAACCAGGACAATTTCGGGAAGACCGACAGGCAGTGGCAGCTATCGGCTATAAGAATGATCAAAAATACAGGGGTGCCGGTTGTCCCGGTTTACTTCGAAGGGACCAACTCCAGGATCTTTCATATCCTCGGACTGATCCATCCGTCGCTGCGCACCGTGAAGCTGCCGTCGGAGATCTTCAACAAGCGTAACAAAAGAATCAGGATCAGGATCGGCAATCCGATCACGGTGAAGGAGCAGAACGAGTTCACCGACATCGCAAGGTACGGACGGTTCCTGCGGGCGAAAACCTATTCCCTGGGATCGGCACTGGAGGTGAAGCGGTTTTTCCTGCCGCGGTTCAAACGCGTTCAGAAGGAAGAGGAGATCGCTCCGCCGGTTCCTGCAAAACTGCTCCTCAATGAGATTGAGGGACTGAGAGCGGAGGAGGAGGCCCTGCTCTTCTCCAACGACAATTATGAAGTATTCTGTACCCCCTCCACACGGATCCCGCATATCATGAATGAGATCGGCCGGCTCAGGGAGATCACCTTCAGGGGGGTTGGGGAGGGTACGAACCGCTCAATGGACCTCGACGAGTATGACCTCTACTACCACCAGCTTTTTGTGTGGGATTCCGCAGCACTGAAGATCGTGGGCGCCTACCGCGTTGGGATCGGTGATGATATCCTGCAGCGATTTGGTGTCAGGGGATTTTACCTGCATAGCCTCTTCAGGATGCAACGCGGATTTAAAAAAATCCTCCGGCAATCGATGGAGCTGGGAAGATCGTTCATCGTAGAGGAGTACCAACGAAGACCGCTGCCGCTGTTCCTGCTCTGGAAGGGGATCCTCTATTTCCTGATTAAAAACTCAGAGTACAGGTACCTGATCGGTCCGGTGAGCATCAGCAACAGGTTTTCCGATTTCTCCAAGTCGATGATTATCACCTATATTAAGAAGAATTACTACAACAGGAAACTGTCGAGGTACATCCGTCCGCGAAAGAGATACAACGTTCCGGGCTACAACATCGACGAGGAGATTATTCTGGAGAGTGCCGACAACCTGCAGAAATTCGACAGGTTTATCGACGATGTGGAAACCTCCGGGTATAAGATGCCGATCCTGCTGAAACGCTACCTGAAGCTGAACGGCCAAATCATCAGCTTCAATGTCGACCCGAAGTTTAATAACGCGCTCGACGGGCTGCTGGTGCTGGACCTGTTCGATGTGCCGGTGGAGACCATCGCCTCACTCTCGAAAGAGCTGAACGACAAGACAATCATGGAACGGTTCGAGGTGGGGAAAGTTATAAAAGGACATTTTTAACCAATCCGCCCATCCTGACTTTCCGCGTCTCTTCTCCCAGCAATCAATTGTCGCGATGGGATCTTTGTATGTGGTAAATTTTGTCCGAGGTGGTCTTTACCCGAAGTTGTTTTTCCACAGGTGATCTTTGCTTAAAGTGATCATCATATGGCTTTCGGGCAGCTTCAAGCATTACCCGCCGCCTCCCACATGGATCCAGAAATGGTATTTCTGAAGTTAATGATTCCAGGGCCTCAACTAACTGCTTTTTCCTCCAGAACCACCCGCATAGATCCTGCCATAATTATTCACCCTTAAAAAGGAGGGCCTTCAGGAAGTTGCTTTGGCCTCCCGCATGACCCGCATCAGGTTTCTGCTCCAGATTTTCTTGATATCCCTGGCTGAGTAGCCGCGACGCACCAGCTCCTCTGTAATATTTCCCAGTTCCGACACATCGAAGCAGCCCTCTACCCCACCGCCACCGTCGAAATCGGTACCGATCCCCACATGGTTGATCCCCGCCACCTGCACGATATGGTCGATATGATCCACCACATCGGCCACTGTCGCCAGCTGCGGCGGGAAATCGCGATCCACCTGGTACCAGTCGACCAGAAACGCCTGTCGCCCCGCATCGTCCAACTCGTAATAATCCCCATGCTTTTCGCGCACGGCATTCCGGGCCGAGTCGCGTGCCGGGAAAGGCTCCGGCGTATTCACATACGCGCTCAGGATACACATCTGTATCACCCCGCCGTTCTCCCGGAGCTTCACCAGCATATCGTCGCTTAAGTTTCTCGGGTGATCGCACAGCGCGCGGGCGCAGGAGTGGGAGGCGATGACCGGGGCACTGCTCAGCGCAACGACATCGTAGAAGGTCTGATCGGAGGCGTGCGACACATCGATCATCATGCCGAGTTCGTTCATTCGTTTTACTACCTGCACGCCGAAATCTGACAGTCCGCCATGTTCGATCGTATCGGTCGACGAATCGCAGATATCGTTGTTGTAGGAATGGCAGAGGGTGATGTATTCTATCCCGGCGTTATGGAACGAGTCGACCAGCGCCAGGTTGGTGCCGATGGGGTAACCGTTCTCGAGTCCGAGGAAGATGGCATGTTTGTCCTGACTCACGATTCTCTTGAGATCTGCGGGACTGGTTGCGATCTGCAGGTCGTCCGGATACCGGTTCACCTCCGCGTAGATCGAGTCGATGATCTTGTTTGCCTCGGCAAGTGCTTCGGCATTTCCCACTTCATCGCGGTTTTTCTGACCGAGAAATACAGCAAAGAAGACCCCGTCGAGTTCCCCTTCATTCATGCGGGGGATATCCAGCTTATAGCGCCTGCCCTCCGATTCGTGGCGATCACCAAAAGAGAAGCCCTCCCGGGTGAACCACATGGGGGTATCGGTATGGCTGTCGACCGTGACAGCCCTAGTGTGAATGCGGGCCGCCCTTTTTTGGATCTGCTCTTCGGAGAGGGTGCAGGATGTAAGCAGCAGCAGGGCTGTAAGGGTGAATAAAAAGAGGAACGAGAATTTTATTAGAGAGGATTTCATTAGAATCTGCGTCGTCAGTAAAGGTTTCGTCGGCAAAGGCATCATTAATATGAGTTTATGCATGGTAGATTTCAGCAGTATCCGTTTCGTCAGTAAAGGTTTCGTCGGCAAAGGCATCATTAATATGAGTTTATGCATGGT
>JBBDUV010000100.1:41641-79486 GCA_040903745.1 Bacteroidales bacterium
AGATTTTAGCAGTGAAGACTTTCTCAGTATAGGTTACATTCGTATAGGTTATATCAGTAAAGGTTAATTCGTATAGGTTATATCAGTGAAGGTTCTATCATTGCAGGTTCTATGAATAATCGTATTTGTAGTAAACGTTTCATCAATAGTCGCCGTGCTGGTTTGTGCTTCATCCGCTGAACTATTTTTTTTTGAAACATCAAATATAACAAAAACTGCCATTCTGTTGCGCCTAAACAGAAATGCGCAAAATTTTGTAACTTAGGTTCTGATAAATTCGGTATGAACGCGAATAAAAAATTTCCATGATTGAATATGAATTGAACGACCATGTATTTATTTTATTCATAAAAATATAAATGATGAAAAAGATCGGATTGGTACTTGGGGGCGGAGCAGTGCTGGGAGCGGCCCATGTAGGTGTATTGCGGGCCATAAAAGAGAAAGAAATTGAAATAGAATTCGTTGCGGGCACCAGTATCGGGGCTTTCGTGGCGGCCTTTTTTGCATTCGGCAAAAGCTGGGAGGATATCCACGAGATCGCTGCTGATCTGAAGTGGCTCGATATTTCGCAGATCGCGCTCTCGAAGTTTGGATTGCTTTCGAACGATAAGATGGGTAAGCTGATCGGGGAGCACATTGGGAAGAAGCAGATCAAAGATGCGGAGATCCCCCTTGCGATGGTCGCCACCGATATCACAAAGGGCGAAAAGGTGGTACTGGACAAAGGTTCGGTCGCTGATGCAGTGATGGCCAGCACAGCAATCCCGGGGATATTCAATCCTGTGGAGATCGGCAAGAAGATGCTGGTTGATGGCGGGGTTGTTGAGAATGTGCCCATCAGTACCACCAGGGATCTCGGAGCCAAATATATCATCGGCGTTGACCTGAACGTACAGCATAAACAGAAGAAACCATCAAACATCCTGGATGTATTGCTGAACAGCTTTCAGTTTATGAGGCAGGCATCCTCCGAGCTCCAGACCGAAAAGGCCGACCTGATGATCAAGCCGGACCTCTCAAAATTTAACCGGTCGAATATGGACCAGGTGGATGACCTGATGGAGAAGGGTTATAAGGATGCCAAAAAGGCATTATCAGCTTACAAATTTGGTTGAATTTTTATATCAATCCGGCGGTTTTGTCTCCGCCCCTCCTCTGTTTCATTGTTAGCCACAGGGTTGTTCTCTCCATAACCCACTGAACTTATTTTATTATTATCCGGTGTGTCAGTATTCGCGATTAAATATTGTGTAACCGCATCTGAGCGTTCCTGCGAGAGTGTTAAATTCGACGCATCGCCTCCAAAAGAATCAGTATAGCCTTCGACTACAACATTGCTTTTTGGGAACACCTTGATGGCATCCTGTACCTTGGTTAGCAAGGCAAAGTTAACTGGTCTAATCTCCGACTTGCCTACATCAAAACCAAAACCATGCATTCTAATTACTACTTCATCCCCGGAGCGGAACACCGATGCCTCTGTGCTGTTAAAAATTAGATTAACTGCTTCAAACTGTTCATTTAGTTTTGTTTGTTTATCAATCCTGGCAGCAAGCTGGGCCTTTTCGTTTTCAAACTCCCTGGTCTGCGATTTCATGTCATCTGTACGTTTGTTAATTTCATTTCTGAACTCGCTGTTGAGCGCTAAGATTTCATCATTCAATAACGCAACAGTCGATTGTAGATGCATTATTTCATTTTCTTGATCAAGGTTTGCAGCAATCAGCATTTCTTTATTTTTCTGTAATTCCGACACATGCTTAATGATTTCTTGTTCAGGCTTTTCGATACCTTCGTGAAACTGGGCCACAAAACCAATTTTTTCTGCAATTCGGGCAAGGGGTGTTTCATAGTTGAGAATAACTTCCTCCATTTCCATGTCGCTATCATCAATTTTCGATATGCTGCTGTTAAGGTAAATGGCGTGCCTGGCTTCATATTTGGCTTGTTTTGCCAGGATGCGGGGGTAATCCATATCATACCGGTTTGTTTCGAGTTCTTTTTCTGTTTCTGCCAGCAGCGATTTTGCCTTTTTCAGTGTTATTGGGGCATTACGGTCAACCTTCATATCATCTGCTTTTTCAAGCAACACACGTGTTTCATCGAGCAAATCAGTTTTTATCGAAGACAATTCAGCTTTCCGGTACAGTTCAATAGCCTCTGTTGAGTATTTGTACGAATCATCCCGGTCTCCTTTTTCCAATTCTTTTGCTGCATCATTAAACGCTTCTTCTGCATCAAGCCACGTTTCTTTTGCAAATTTGTTAGCCCCTGCCGATAATGCATCCGCACGTGCATCAAGTGAATTGGCAAAAACTAATTTGGCTGAAACGCTAAAGTCGGCAGACCGGTTAAAATAATTAACGGCTTCTACAAGCGATGATTCTACCTTCTCAATACCTTTTTTCTTGACATAATAGTCTTCAGCATCCTTGTAGTTTTCAACCCCTTTATTAAATTCGGTTGGCACAAGCAGGTCTGCCTGCATAAATTTTGCATTGAGCATTGCCTTATCGGCTTGCATAAACAAGGCTTTTTTGGATTGCTGCCCGTAACTAATAGTACTTAGCATCAGCAATGACAGGCACCAAAGTATGGCAACCCTGTTTTTTCTTTTTTCAATTGGTTTCATCTGTAATGTATTTATATGTTAATATTCTATGATATAATTAGTTATAAATATTATTTTTTCACCGGGGGACTTGTTGCCTCACAGCATACTAATTATTTAAATGGTGTTCGGCGAACCGAACGCAGTGAGCTCGCGAATACCGCTAAAATATTTTTCTATATGAGCAACCCTCATCATGATGCTCTATACTTCGTTCTTTATATACATGTTCTTCTGTCTTTGCTCACCTAAAATTTCTATTTCCAATGATGAGGGTTTCATTTTGATTAATTTATTTGTGAAATTCAAAATTATTATAGCCCAAATTTACAAACTACTATTTTACAGATTGTTACACTATTATCTAAATATGTTACATTATTCACATGTATATCCAGGATTATTCATGCATTTAGTAAATTTTGGCAAAATATATTATTTTACAGCTGTATTAGTATTTCGCTAATTTTATGAATATTACATAATTTTTGCCAAAATTTGTGAGTAATTCAGGATAGGTACAGGATGAAAAGTTGCATTGATTATGCAGGTGTTGGTCCAATAAAAAATGACCCGCTGAACGAATCTGTTCGGCGGGTCATTTTTCATTAGACAAACACTATTCAGCAAATCTTTTCGCTATTTCCTTCCAATTAACCACGTTCCAGAATGCACCTATGTAGTCGGGTCTGCGGTTCTGGTAATTCAGATAATAGGCGTGTTCCCAAACGTCGAGTCCGAGGATCGGTGTTCCTTTTACCTCGGCAATATCCATGATCGGATTGTCCTGGTTGGGTGTGGAAGAGACCACCAGTTTACCGCCTGATTGTTTTACCAGCCAGGCCCATCCTGAGCCGAAACGGGTCGCTGCGGCGTTGCTGAACTCATCCTTGAATGCGTCGAACGAACCGAAATCACGGTCGATCGCTGCAGCCAGGTCACCCTCGGGCGATCCCCCGCTAGTGGGACCCATCACCTCCCAGAAGAGATTGTGGTTGTAGAAACCGCCGCCATTGTTGCGGACAGCTGCCGAATGACCTGAGATCCCGGCGAGGATATCTTCAATGGATTTTCCGTCGAGATCCGTTCCTGCCACAGCATCGTTCAGTTTTGTGGTGTACGCGCCATGGTGCTTGGTATGGTGAATCTCCATTGTGCGTGCATCGATGTGCGGTTCGAGTGCGTTATAATCGTATTTTAAATCGGGCAATTTGAATGACATAATGTTATGATTTTTAATGTTTATAAAAGTTATTTATCTCTTTCGATGCCTCTGCAAATCTGATCTGTCTTTTTACAGCTACAGTGCATCTTTATTTTTGCTCTTGTATACAGTTTATTTAATTCTATTGCCCTTGTTATCATAATTCTCAAACGGGAAGTAGTTTAAAACGTCATACTCCCAAACATTCGTTGGAAATATTACCACAAGATTGGCTGTTTTATCCCCGATATTTTTAAAAGCATGGGGAACCATAGGTGGAATGTTAACAATGTAAGGTGCAGATATTGTAAAGATTGTGTCGCCCAAAGCATATAATATCTCCCCTTCAAGTAATACATGTGACTCTTCTCCTTTATGTGTATGCATTGGGGGTGCACCCCCCGGAAAAGTTTCAGTAATTCCAATGACAAGGTTTTGGTAACCGTGTTTGTACCCTTCCATGACATGGACATATTCTCCCGGTCCTGGATTTATTGAGGGAAGATCTTCAACTTTAGCTGCATAGTCCTTCCAATTTTTTAGATCCTTAGTTTCGTAACCTGAAGGAACAGTCCTTCTCTCCAAAACTTTATGATTATGATGCTGGGCATGTAAGTATTCAATAATGGAATCAGGAACAGTTTTTACTTCTTCAACTAAATTTTCAATTGAAAAAGTCTCTTTTGTTTCAGAGTGGCCATGAGAATGACTTCCTGAACCATGATCATGACTATGTTCTTCGGTCAATGTTGCTGATTTCGAATTTGATTTTTGGCCACATGAAACCATTCCAAAAGCAACTAATGCTGTAATCGTCAGTGTAATATTACTTTTCATAGTTTACAAATTTGTTCGTATTAGTTTAATGTGGTACAACTTTCCTGTTAATGCTTGTTTACCGTTTTGTTCCTTGTTTTATTCATCCGTTCTATTGTTATTTGTAAACAATATAAATAATGAATTGTTCGGTAAAGTTGTTCGGAAAGGCCCCTTGGGTAAAAACATTGGAAAAAGTCTTTTGCAAAAAGACAAAGGCTGGGGAGGCTTTGCCAAATCAACATCGGGGTAGGCCCGATCAACATCGGAACAGGTTCATGATTTAAAACATAATTCAATTGATCCTTTTTCTTTAGATTTACAAAATGTACTTAAAGCAGTCAATATATTATCCATCATTATATTATCCATCAATAAATAAAAATCCAACCCCATGAAATCATCTGTGTATACATCCTCCAGGAAATTTTTCGGGTCCCCGGCCATCCTTGGAATGCTTTGGATGCTCCTGCCTGCGGAACTTTCAGCAATCGACACGAAAGATACGCGGCTCCTGAGGAACCCGGCGATCAGCCAACAACATATTGCGTTCATCTATGCAGAGGACCTGTGGATCGCCAATACCGACGGCACCTATCCACGCAGGCTAACGGTCGACGAGGGCCTGGAGACGAATCCCCATTTTTCGCCGGATGGAAAGCATATTGCATTCAGTGCGGAATATGACGGAAATGTTGATGTTTTCATTTTACCGGTGGAAGGCGGTGTTCCCCGAAGGCTCACCTGGCACCCGGACCGGGATATTGTTAAGGGTTTTACACCCGACGGCAAAAATGTCCTCTTCCTGTCACGAAGAAATGTCTTTACCAACCGTTACATGCAGCTCTTCACTGTCCCGCTGGAGGGCGGGTTCCCCGAGCAGCTGGAGATTCCCAATGCTTTCCATGCCTGCTATTCGCCGGATGGCCGCTACATGGCCTACACCCCCCTGGCTGATGCCTTCAGGCAGTGGAAAAACTACAGGGGTGGAACAGCTTCAAGAATCTGGCTGTTCTCATTCGATGACCATTCAGTTGTGGAGATCCCCAAACCGGAAGGCGGAAGCAACGACATTGAACCGATGTGGATCGGTGACAAGGTGTACTTCCTGAGCGACCGCCATGGTGAGTTTAACCTTTTTTCTTACGATATCCAGTCGAAAGAGATCGCTCAGCTTACCTATTACGAAGATTTTCCAATCCTGAACGCCTCATTTAGTGACGGAAAAATCATTTTTGAACAGGCAGGCTACCTGCATACCTTCGACACAGAAGATGCTTTGGCTGCCAAACTCACAGTCGGGATCGCCACCGACCTCCTGGAGCTCCGTCCGAGGTATGTCAGTGGTGCAAAATATATACGTTCGGCCCACATATCTCCCGATGGCGCGAGGGCCGTGTTTGGTTTCAGGGGTGAGATCATCACCGCTCCCGCCGACAAAGGGGATCCGAGAAACATCACCCAATCGCCCGGAAAGCACGACAAATACCCGGCCTGGTCGCCCGACGGAAAACAGATCGCCTATATCTCCGATGCGTATGGGGTCTACCGGCTCTATATCACCCCCCAGGCGGGAAGTCGCGATGGAAAGGTGTTGGAACTTGAGGGGACCGGGTTCTATGCTGACCTGCACTGGTCGCCCGATGGGGAAAAAATTTGCTATGTGGACAATGGGCGTAATTTTTATTATATCGATGTCAACACAACCGTTGTTACAAAAATAGATGCAGATGAGTTGTTTCCCCCCGGTCCATACAGGGGCATATTTGGTGACTGGTCTGCTGATTCAAAGTGGATCGCCTATACCAGGGTGATGAAAAATAATTTCCAGCAGGTCTTTCTCTATTCCCTCGAGGAGGACAAATCATACCCCGTAACGGATGGATTGAGTCATGCCACCGATCCGGTCTTTGACCGTGGAGGCAAGTACCTCTGGTTCTTCGCATCGACCGATGCCGGACCGGTCGTTAATTGGTTTGATCAGTCCAGGGCAGATATGGAGATGACCCGCAACATCTACCTGGTCACACTTCAAAAAGAGACCCTCTCTCCCCTGGCCAGGGAGAGTGATGAGGTGAAAATTGAGGAGGAGAATGGTGAGGAGGATGCAGCGGCGGCGGATGACAAGAAAAAGAAAAAGAGAGACAAGGGGTCCGGGGAAGAGGAAGATGGGACTATAGAAGAAGAAACCGTAATTGATACAGACGGACTGCAACACAGGATCATCGATATTCCTGTTGACGCAGGCAGTTATTCCAACCTCGGCTCGAGCGGGGAAGGTGAAATACTATATATCGCAAACAATGATGGGAAAAGGACCATGCAGAAGTTCACGATTAAAGAGCGGAAGGATGAAGAGGTGGCACCCATCGACAACTACATCCTCTCTGCAGATGGGAAAAAGATGCTCTATGCAAAAGATAATCGATATGGAATCGCCGATGCGGGAACAAAACCACCGGCGGATAAGGGCGCGATCAACACCAATGCATTGGAGGTAAAGATCGATCCGGCTTCAGAATGGCCGCAGATCTTTGACGAAGCGTGGAGGATCAACCGCGATTACTTCTACGATCCGGGTATGCATGGGGCCGACTGGCCCGCGATGAAGGAAAAATATGCGCCGTTTCTGTCCGACCTGACATGCAGGAGTGATCTCAACCTGGTGATCCAATGGATGTGCAGCGAACTGGGTGTGGGTCACCACAGAAATGGCGGAGGGGAAAGTCTGAACGAGCCGCCTTCAGTACCCGGCGGATTGCTAGGTATCGACATCAACATTGAAAATGGACGTTACCGTATCACGAAGATCTATGAAGGTCTGAACTGGAACCCAAAAATGCGTTCACCGCTGACCGAACCCGGATTGAATGTAAAAGCGGGTGACTATATCCTTTCAATGAACGGTGAGGAAATCAGGGCCGAAGAAAATTTTTACAAGTATTTTGAAAACAGCGCCGAAAAGATCATCACCCTGAAGGTCGGTCCCAACGCCGATGGTAGCGGCTCACGGGAGATCAGGGCTGTGCCTGTTAAAAGCGAATACGCACTGAGGAACAGGGACTGGGTTGAGGGGAACCTGAAAAAGGTACATGAGGCCACCGGCGGACAGGTGGCGTATGTGTATGTACCCAACACAGCCGGGGCGGGACATGAATACTTCAAGCGCTACTTCTTTCCACAGGCCGACAAGAAGGCCATAATCGTAGATGAGCGGTTCAACGGCGGCGGGTCACTGGCCGACTATTACATCGACATTCTGATGCGTCCCTACCAGGCACACTGGCACACACGGTATACCAACGATCTGAAAACACCAAGTGCATCGATCCAGGGTCCCAAGGTGATGCTGATCGATGAAACGGCTGGATCGGGCGGCGATATGCTGCCCTGGATGTTCAGAAAATTCGATGTCGGCACCCTGGTTGGAAAACGCACCTGGGGAGGTCTCGTTGGCATCCTCGGCTTTCCGGAGCTGATGGATGGTGGTTTCGTAACAGCCCCCAACGTGGCGATCTGGACCGAAGATGGGTTTATCGTTGAAAATGTGGGTGTACCGCCGGATATCGAGGTTGAACAATGGCCGGCAGAGGTTATCAGGGGACACGACCCCCAGCTTGAAAAGGCGATAGAGATTATTTTAGAGCAGCTTGAATTAAATCCACCCAGGGAGCCTGTAAGACCTCCTTTCCCTGTAAGGGTAAGGAAATAATGGCGCCCGCTACAGACATGGCACCCCTAGCGGGGCTAGACATGGCGCCCCCAGCGGGGCTGGTCGGGGCGAAATGTCTGTAGAACAATCTGCTCATCTGGAACCTCCAGCTCCGGAGGAGCGACATGTCCAGCCCCGTTAGGGGCGAAATGTCTGTAAAAAAACCTATCTTTACTGCCCGAATAAACATCAAAAAATCATCAGACCAAATGGCCCTTAAATGTGGAATCATCGGCATCGCCAATGTAGGAAAATCGACCCTCTTCAATTGCATGTCAAACACCAAGGTAGAAACCTCCAGCTTTGCTTTCACCACCAACAAATCGAACCTCGGGATCGTGGATGTGCCCGATCCGCGGCTCTACAACCTGGAGAACTTTCAACCCACCGAAAAGATCATCCCGGCCACCGTGGAGATCGTGGATATACCCGGACTGGCACGTGGCGCCAACAAGGGAGAGGGTGTCGGGAACCAGTTCCTCACCGACATCCGCAACACCGATGCACTGATCCATGTGCTGCGCTGCTTCGACGATGAGGAACTGCCACATATCGAGGGATCGGTGAACCCGGTGCGCGACATTGAGACGATCAACCTGGAGCTCCAGGTGAAGGACCTCGAATCGGTGGAGAAGAAGATCACCAGGCTGGAGAAGCTGGCCAAGACGGGTGACAAGGATGCCAGGCGCGGGATCGAGGTGTTGCAGGTCTACAGGGACCACCTGGAAAATTTTCAGAACGCCGCCACAGCACCGGTGAGCGAGACTGACAAAAAATATATCGACGACCTCTTCCTCCTCACTGGCAAACCAATACTGTACGTCTGCAACGTCGACGATGCCAGCGCCACCACCGGCAACAAATATGTGGATCAGGTAAAGGAATTTCTGGGTTTGGAGACCGGAACAGCGGTCGCCGGCAATGGGACCGCAGCAGAGGGTGCAGGCGGTGGAGCTGCCGGAGCCGGGAAAGCTGGAGTGAAAGGTTCAGCAACCGGGGCTGGCAGTGCAGGAGTTGCAGGGACCCAAAGCGCAAGTGCCCGAAGGACAACAGGAGGCGCATCCGGAGCTGGAAAAGCAAGCGCAGGAAAAGCAGGAGCTTCAGAAGATCCGTCAGCAGCAAACGCCGGTCCGGAAGTTCTGGTGCTGGCCGCGCGACTCGAGGAGGAGATCGCAGAGCTGGACAAAGATGACCGGGCGGAGTTTCTGGCCGATGCCGGTCTCACCGAACCCGGCGTGGACAAGCTGATACGCTCCGCCTATGCCATGCTCAATCTGATGTCGTTTTTTACCGTGGGACCGAAGGAGAACAGGGCCTGGACCATTAAGCGGGGCATGACCGCACCCCAGGCCGCAGGGGTGATCCACAGCGACCTGGAACGGGGGTTTATCCGTGCCGAGGTGATGAAATACGACGATTTTATCACCCTCGGATCAGAAGCGAAATGCAAGGAGGCCGGCAAGCTGGCGATCGAGGGAAAAAACTATGTCGTCAAGGACGGCGACATCCTGCATATCAGGTTTAATGTATAGTTCAAGCAAGTATTGCGATTTCACCCCACACAACAGAACAATCATGTTCGATTAATAATATCATATATTTGCTCAATGAGCACAAACAGAACATCATTAACAGGATCTATAAAATACAATTGGCATGCTGCTGATTCTGAAAAACATTTGTACCGCTCCCGAACGAAAGGAGCTTATTGCCAGTCAATAAAATATACCTGTTAACTTGGTCCGGATAATCTACATACAGTTGTTCCTTCACATTCAAAACAGGGCATCCTCCTGTAAAACAAACTTCCATCACCTTAAGGGCAGGACAACTTCCTTTAAGATACCCCTTCATCGCATAAAAACATCACTGCATATCAGTCTGCTGGTCTTTTTCATCAGCACCACCACCCTCCATGCCCAACTCGACCAAACCGACATGGCTGCCGATCTTAATGAAGCACTCACTTTCACGAAGTACCCCACCTACGCGCAGTACGACAGTGTGATGCACTATTTTGCCGACAGCTACCCGGAGATCTGCCGGATCGACACCTTCGGCACCAGCATCCAGGGCCGACTGCTGCTGGCGGTGAAAATCTCAGACAATCCAAACACCGACGAGGATGAGCCGGCCTTTCTCTACACCTCCACCATGCATGGCGACGAGCTGGTGGGATATGTGCTCTCGCTGCGACTCATTGATTTCATCCTCAGTAATTACGGGGCCGACCCCGAGATCGACCGGATCGTCGACGAGCTCGAGATCTGGATCAATCCGCTCTCCAATCCTGATGGAGCCTACTACCATGACGGGGACACAACCAACAGGGACACCACCGTGGCCTACTCCCGGCGGTACAACCTCAATGGCACAGACCTAAACAGGGATTTTCCCGAAGTGCCCGACGCCAACCCGGAAGACCTCTCGTCCGTCGAACCCGAAAATATCCACATGATCCGCTTCCTCGAAAAGCACCGCTTCAACCTCTCGGCCAACATGCACAGCGGCGCCGAGGTGGTCAACTACCCGTGGGACTATACCTACACGTTGCATCCCGACGACGACTGGTACCGCTTCATCTCGCGCGAGTATGCCGATGGCGTGCACGCTGTCGAACCAAACTACATGCTCGGGTTTGACAACGGCATCACCAACGGCGCAGTCTGGTACATCATTACCGGCGGAAGGCAGGATTTCGTCAACTACTTCCTCCACGGCAGGGAGGTGACCCTCGAACTGAGCGACATCAAAAAGCTGCCTTCTGAACTGCTTGACCCCTACTGGAGCTACAACCAGTGGAGCCTCATCAACTACATCAGTCAGGCCCGCTACGGCGTCCACGGCAAAGTAACCTGCCGTCGCACCGGCGTTCCCGCGCCAGCGGAAATACGCGTTATGGACCACGACAGCAACAATTCATGGGTGAGGAGCGACAGTGTGTACGGCAGTTTTTACCGCTACCTGAAGGAGGGGGTGTACGACCTGCTGGTGAGCGCAGAAGGATTTGTGAGCGACACGGTGTGGAGTGTGGCGGTGTACGACCATCAGCGCACCGAACTGCTGGTGGAGCTCGATAGCCTTGGAACGGGGGATCGCGGGATGGCGCTACAGCAGGCGTTTGTCTGCTTCCCGAATCCGGCCACCGAAGTGCTGCATCTGCGTGGCAGCAAGCCGTTTGAGCCGGGTGCTCAGCTGGAGGTGTTTGCAGTGTCGGGTGCACGGGTGCTCACTGAAGCGCTGCGACAGGGGACGCAATTGCACCGGATCGATGTTTCAGGGATGGAGCAGGGAGTGTATCTGCTGCGGATCAGGAACGGAAGGGAGGTATTCAATCTCCGGTTTGTGAAGCAATAGCAGCACTGTAACGGTATCAATTTCCAATGATGAGGGGTTCAACTGTTGCAGGGAATTCAGGAATAGTTGTAAATTTGCCAAAATTACGCAGTGAAATTACTCAATTGCTCAAATAAACAGGCTCTTCCAGCTTTTTAATTTCCGGCATGCGTAGAAACTGTACTTCATCGTTATAGAAAGAACCGGATATCAGATCACAAGCGATTTTGCAATGTAAAAAGTAACAGGAATTCGCAGGAAAGAAAAGCGAGCGAAGTTTCTCAAATGAGATAATAATTTAAAGCAGGTAAGAAGAAAAACATGAGAGAGTTATTAATGGAAAGAAGGAATTTTTTGTCGATGGGAAAAGTTATTGGAAGGAACATTCAGGAGATAGGTTCGTTGTTTCAGAGAACAGGTTTGTTGTTTTCCGGAAAAAGTATTGCCGTTTTGTTGCTGATCTGTTTCATGGTGCTGAACCTGCAGGCGCAGCGGATCCCCTCTGAAAAGCCAAAGCTTATTGTGGGCATCACCGTCTCCGGGATGCGGTACGATTACCTGTCGGCCTACTGGGATACGTTTGGTGACAAGGGTTTTAGGCGAATGGCGGGTATGGGAACGTACTGCAAGAATGCGCGGTACGACCAGCTGATCACCGAGTCGGCCGTCGGTTACGCCATCATAGGCACTGGAACAAGGGCCGATGCGCATGGGATCGTGGCCGATTACTGGTACGAGCGTGTTGCCGGGGAGATCAGACACTGTGTGGAGGATCCGAATGTTCGGGGACTCACGGGTTCAGACGAGAACGGACATACTTCACCATCGGCAATGCTGTCGCGCACACTATCGGATGAGCTGCGGATCATCTCGCAATTCAAATCGAAGGTGATCGGTGTGTCGATCGATCCCAAAGCATCGGTACTACAGTCGGGTCACACCGCCAATGGCGCCTACTGGTATGACCCGGAGCATGGGATGTGGACCACCAGCAGCTACTATATCGACTCGTTGCCAGCCTGGGTGGAGGAGCTAAACGCCAAGAACTACAAGGATATTTACAGGGAGAAAATATGGGAGCCTTTGCTGCCAATCGGCGAATATACCGCAAGTATGCTGGACAACAATCCGTATGAAACAGGATTCAATGGGCAGATCACCTTTCCGTATAACCTGACAAAGATAGGTGACGGGAGCAGGCGGAAGGACTACTCGGTGCTCATGACCACCCCTTTCGGAAATACCTACACGAAAGATTTTGCCATCAGCGCAATTGTGAACGAGGAGCTGGGACTGCACGGGGTGACCGACTGGATCAATATCAGCTTTAACACTACGAAGTATCTGTCGGAAAGGTTCTCCACCTGGTCGGTGGAGGTGCAGGATATGTACCTTCGGCTCGACCAGGATATTGCGCACCTGCTTGAATCTCTGGATGACCAGGTGGGACTGGAGAATACGTTGATCTACCTGACGGCCGACCAGGCACATGCCGATGATCCGGGATACCTTGCGGAAAACCGCGTTCCCTCGGGAGAATTCAATTCACGGGCCACTGTTTCATTGTTGCGATCGTACCTCAACGCGGTGTATGGTCAGGGCGACTGGGTGCAGCTGTACTACGCCAACCAGGTGTACCTGAACCGCCGGCTGATCGAGGATTCGCGGTTATCGCTGGAGGAGGTGCAGGAGCGGGTGGCCAGTTTTCTGATCCAGTTTTCGGGTGTGTCGAATGCGTTGCCGGCCTATGTGCTGGAGCGGAACAATTTCACAGAGGGGATCTTTCACAGGATTCAGAACAGTTACAACCAGAAGCGGAGCGGGGATGTGATCGTCTACCTCACCCCGGGGTGGGTAGAGAAACAGAACGACGGGGTTGCAATGCTTCCCGGCTTTCGGTATGACGCCCATGTGCCGCTGATCTTTTACGGCTGGAAGGTGAAGCGGGCCACCCTTCCCGAACGGGTGTCGCCATTGGATATTGTACCGACCATTGCTTATTACCTGGAGCTGTCGGTACCGGAGAATGCTTCGGGATCCGTTATTCCTGGAATGGTAAGATAGAAAGACATTTCGGCTACAGACATGTCCAGCGGGGGCGGCATGTCTGTAGCTGTGTTATTCATTCAGCCTATCCCGAAGCCCCGCAAAATCTGCAATCTGTCCGGGAAATTCTTCCAACTGCGTGCCAATCACAATCATGTTGGCACCGGCACCATACACCCTTTCCGCTTCGTCAACGCTACGTATACCACCACCCACCACCATCGGCAATCCGACCGCACCGCGTATGGCAGTGATCATATCGATCCCCACGGTATGGGCCGCACCGCTGCCGGCCTCCAGGTAGAGCAACTTCAGTCCGAGCATCTCCCCCGCCATGGCGGTTGCCACAGCTATATCGGTCTTCCCGGCGGGAATGGGCCTGGTACCACTCACATATTCCACCGAGGTGGAGTGTCCGTTTTCAATAAGCATATACCCGGTAGGGATCACATCGATCCCGGAGCGGCGAAGATGAGGCGCCGCGATCACATGGTTGCCGATCAGGAAATCGGGGTTCCTGCCGGAGATCAGTGAGAGCAGCAGGATGCCATCGGCCGCATCCGACAATTGTGTCACATCGCCCGGGAAGAGGTAGACCGGCACATCACAACCTGCCTTCAGCTGTACAATGGTATCGCTCACAGGACGCAACAACAAGCTTCCACCCACCAGGATCAGGTCGGGGGGATGCGCCGCGAAGAGGGAACAGAGTCGGCCAAGGCTCTCCGCATCGTTCTTATCGGGATCCACCAGTACAGCAAATCCTTTCCTCTCATTTAGTATATCATATACGCTCCTCATCATCTTCTTTTCTATCTCCAACCGAATCCTGCTACAGCCGAATCCTGTTCTTTTCTAACCAATGACCGAATAATCCATCCCCATCATTTTTTCGCACTCCATACAAGTGCATAATTTTCGTGGTGGAGGTACTCCAGGTCGAAGAGCTCCTCACCTCCACTGTTTACTACGTGACCGCGGATAAACCCGTTATCGGCAGGTTCGAAAGGCAGGATGGTGATCCCCTCCCTGAAATTCACATCCTGCTTGTCGCATATCTTAAAGAGCGCCTCTTTCGCACACCAGTGCAGGTAGAGATGAAACTTCCTGTTCTCCGGATCCTGTGTAAGCACCTCCCGCTTATTCATAAATTTATAGCCCAGCCTGCTAATCTTTCCCGACATATACTCCAGGTCGATCCCCACCCGCTTATCGGGACTCACCAATATCGCGGTAAGGCTCCGGGAGTGGGAGATGCTGATATTGGCGCTTCCTCCGTTGATATAGGGTTTGTTTTCGGCATTGTAGGTAATCTTAGACTGATCTCCTTTCATGCTTTTTATCAGCGCCCGCACACTGAGCCACTCCAGTTTCCTGCTCAGACTCCTGAAACTCTCCAGTCTGGCCCACTCTGCCTTATCCAGTCGAACCATGGAGTAGAGCGTATCATAATCCTCCGTGATTTCCCAAACTCCAAGCAGACAATCGGGCTGTATTTCCGTCTTTAAAAATATTCCCACAGAAACTGTTTTTCAAAACCTCATCAGTTACACATTCGTTTTGACCCGGCGAGGCAGTTGGTCGGCCGGCTATTTAAAAAAATCAATCCAGCGACCAGCAAATATTACAGGGTGCTAAACTAGTTAAAAGAACGGAACCTCGTACTATTTCCATTGCACTGTTTCAATCATGTGTTCAATATCCTGTTTCACAAAACGGATAATCGGATTGAGCGAATCCCTGTTTGTGGTGGTGTTGAAATAGAGTGATCCCCTCAAAAAATGATTCGTACTGTCGGTCAGGAAAAACTGCACGGTCGACGCAACATCTCCTGCCAGTTCGTACAGGATCCCGTACCTCCTGTTGTCTCTGTCGACAAACGGCACTTCCTGTATCCCATCGGCCCGCGAGGTGTGCTTGTATACCAGGGTACGTGTATCTGCAATATACTCATCCACCCTGCCATCCAGACTTTTATAGCTCAAATGCACGGTTCCGTCAAACTGCGGGAACCTGATATCGTACCAGTAGGGTTCTGCGTTTTTTGATCGTACCGGCACCACCTCTGCATATGTGGGCACCTCAAATTCGTAGGGATCGGCCTCACCGAACAGCACATATTCCTTTTCCGGATAATCTACCCTGACGAAACCCGATGGCTTGGGAGTATACCTCCTATCGCATGCCAGTGCAACAATCAGTAAAGCAATCATCACTATTCGCATCCTCATCTCAAAAGCGTGTTTTTATTTTTTAAAAGGCCATGTGCAACTCACCATGACAATCTATCGTAATTGCTTACATACAATTTTAAATAATCATCATGCGCTGTGCATAGTTATCAAAAAGATAATCATGGCTCGATTCATCATTTTATTTTCACCTGAACCTGTTTGATCCGGCGCTTATCCATATCGGTTACGGTAAACCTGATATTTTTACATTTAATTGTATCGTTGAGTCCGGGAAAATCTCCCTCCAGCTCAAGAATCAGTCCCGCAAGTGTTTCAGCCTCACCACGCACATCCTCAAACAGCTCATCCTCCAGTTCGGTCACCTTAAAAAAATCGTTGAGCAGCGTCTTCCCGTCGAACAGGTAGGTATGCTCATCCAGCTTCCGGAAAAACTCCTCTGCCTCATCAGACTCGTCGGTGATCTCCCCCACCACCTCTTCAAGAATGTCCTCCATGGTAACGATTCCCTTCATACCGCCATACTCATCGACCACGATGGCCAGGTGGATCTTTGTCTGCTGAAAATCCTGCAGCAGCTCATTGATCTTTTTCGCTTCTGGAACAAAGAAGGGGGGTCTGATCAGTGACTGCCATTCAAGGTCCTTCTTCTGTATGTGGGGCAGCAGGTCTTTCACATAGAGGATCCCTTTGATATTATCAGGTACCTCATCATGCACCGGGATACGCGAGTAGCCCGAATCGAGTATAATCTTTACCAGGTCACCCATGCTTGTTGTAATATTCACATTGGTCACATCCATCCTCGGCTTCATGATCTCCGAAGCCTCCAGGTTACTGAATTTCACGATCCCTTCCAGCATCTTTTTGTCCTCCGAAAAGACCCCTGTAGCTAGATCGAGTGCCTCGGAGAGGTCGTCCATCGAGATATTCTGCCGCTTTCTCGCCAGCCGTTTATTCATGATTGAAGATGACTTTGTAAGCAGGTAAACCAGTGGCCTGAAGATCCGTCCGGTGAAACGAAGCGGCATAGCCATCAGCCTTGTATAGGACAATGAAAACCGGTCGGCATACAGCTTTGGAAAGATCTCCCCGAAAAGCAGGATCACCACTGCGATGATGACCAGTTGCAGGATAAATCCGGCCACCGGGGCAGCCGAGGCGTTGATCAGTCCGGAGGTAATAAATCCCGCGAGAATAATGATCGCCACATTAATGAAATTATTGGTAATCAGTATATTGGATAGCAACTCCTCCGGCTTATCCAACAGTTGCATTATCAGCTTGCTCTTGCGCGAATCGCTCTCCTCCAATGCTTCTGTTTCGTCGGGGGAGAGCGAGAAGAATGCCAGCTCGGAGCCTGAAACCAGTGCCGAGCACAACAACAAACCCACCATCACTATCAGCTGAAATACCGCGGCTGAAGTGATGGGCTGAAATACCAATTGCAGAAATGGGTCCATTTGCATTTCCAAAACCTGGTCAGTGGATCATTAAACTAAAACGGCAGATCATCCGACGCATTGCCGGGACCTTCAAGACCGGGGTCTGTTCCACCGGCAGAGGATGATTGCTGGGTTGACTGGTTGTCAGGGGCTGGCCGGGACCGCTGCTGCTGATCGCCGGACCGACTGTCACTGCCCTGTTGCGGGGAGCTGCTATTCTCCTGCTGGGGGTTGGCCTGCTGCTGATCGCCTGACTGACTGTCACTGCCCTGTTGCGGGGAGCTGCTGTCATCCTCCTGGCGGTCGGTCGGCTGTTGCTGATCGCTGGTTGGCTGCTGATCGCCAGCTTGCTGCTGACTACCGGAGGAACTGCTGCTGCCCTGTTGATTGTAGCCGCTACCATCCTGCTGCGGATCGTTATCCGCCCGACGTCCCAGCATCTGCATGTTATCGCCGACGATCTCGGTGATATATCGTTTGATCCCCTCCCTGTCATCGTACGACCGGCTGCGGATCCTTCCTTCAATAAACAGCTGTGCCCCTTTCTTTACATATTGCTCGGCAACTTTTGCCAGACCTCTCCATAACACGATGTTGTGCCACTCGGTCTGCTCGACCTTCTCTCCGTCCCTGTTTCTGTAAACTTCACTTGTTGCCAGCGGAAACTTGCAAACGGGGGTGTTTTCATCCAGATACCGCGTTTCGGGATCCTTACCGACGTTTCCAACCAGGATAACTTTGTTAACTGCCATATTGCTTTTCTGTTTTGAACTTCAAAGATACAAATTTGTGAGAACTTACCCCTTCTGATCGGGAGGAAGTTCTAGATACCTGTCGATGAGCCGTGGCAACGGGTGATCGCCGATCTCCCCGAAGCGTACTTTTTTCCAATTTTTTCGCGGGACGTAACCGTCCCTCACAATTCGCAGGTGCACGAACCGCGCTGTAATGGTACGGTGGGTAAGCTGGTGCACGACCGGTTCAGAGACGAACGTAATCTCAAATCCACGATCCCCCGGTCCAACAAATTTTCCGATCTTCTCCTCCATATCTTCGTAGCGCACCAGGTCGTCATCCTCGATCAGTGGAAACTCAAACAGCTGCTTCCAGATATCGTTGCCGGTACGCTGCTGTATATAGGTGTAACCGGAATGGGAGATGACCAGGTAGGTGAAGTACCGCCTTTTCACTGCTGTTTTCTTAAGTTTCACAGGGTATTGGTCAACACTGTTATTGCTGAACGCCAGGCATTGGGTGTTGAGCGGACAGGCGGGGCAGTTGGGGATGGGCGGGGCAGGGGAAGGGGATGCCGAAAGCGGTGCCGGCGAAGAGTGGAAAGCCGGTGAGGGAGCAAAGGGGGCAGTGGAGGAAGCAGTGGAGGAAGCCTTCGATGAAGAGGTAGCGGAGCGGGAAGAAAGCCCCCGGGCCGGGATACATTGCAGGGCGCCGAACTCCATGATGGCCTGGTTGTACTCGCCGGGCTGTGTGCGGTCGAGCAGCTCCCCTGCAAGTTCCATGATGATCCTTTCTCCTGCTGATGTATTCACAGGTTCATCGATGGCAAAAAGCCGGCTGAGCACCCGTGCCACGTTCCCGTCGACTACCGCTACCGGTTCGTTAAAAGCAATAGAAGCTACGGCTGCAGCTGTGTACTCCCCTACCCCTTTTAACTTCAGGAGCGAGTCGCGATCACCCGGGAAAACTCCACCGAAATCATTCACGACCTGGCGGGCAGCGGCAAGCAGGTTGCGGGCCCTGGAATAGTAACCGAGACCCTGCCAAAGCTTCATCACCTCCTGCTCGTCGGCAGCGGCCAGGACATAGATGTCGGGGTACTGCACCACAAACCTGTTGTAATAGGAGAGTCCCTGGCTGACGCGTGTCTGTTGGAGGATTACCTCCGAGAGCCAGATGCGGTATGGGTCGTTCTCCTCCCTCCAGGGCAAACTTCTCTTGTTTTTTTTATACCAGTTTGTGATTATATTGCTTATTTTCATTATATTCGTTGTCTCACTTGCAAAATCATACCGGAAAATAAAATTAATTCAATTCGGTTGTAATTAATTATTAAAAACAATTATATTTGCACATTGAAAATAACAAAATAACGTAATATATTGATAATTAAAGGTTTTAAAAAATGACTAAAGCAGACATTGTTAACGAAATCTCCAAGAACACTGGAATTGAAAAAGTAACTGTTCAGAAAACAGTTGAAGCATTCATGGAATCGGTGAAAGATTCTTTAAGTGACAATAAAAACGTATACCTCAGGGGTTTTGGAAGTTTTATTGTTAAGAAAAGAGCTGAGAAAACGGCCAGGAATATCTCCAAAAACACCAAGATCATTATTCCTGAACATTTTATTCCATCCTTCAAGCCTGCAAAAACGTTTGTCAACAAAGTGAAGACAAACGTAAAGTAATTTACTGATAATATTTCTATTATGCCTAGCGGAAAAAAAAGAAAGAGACATAAAATGGCTACCCATAAGCGCAAAAAGCGTTTAAGGAAGAACAGGCACAAGAAGAGGAAATAACCATTTCGCTCTTACATAATACGATGGTAAACCTAAGGTGATCTGCACCTTAGGTTTATTTCTGTTAAGTTAATACGACAGTTATTAAAGATATTCAATTGTGAGCAGTGAATTGATCATTAAAGCCTCGGAAAAAGAGGTTTCAATTGCTCTGCTGGAAGATAAAAGACTTGTTGAGCTAAACCGCTCAAAACCAGAACAAAAATTCTCGGTTGGCGATATCTATCTTGCCAGGGTTAAAAAGGTGATGCCAAGTTTAAATGCCGCATTTATTAATGTTGGTTATGAAAAGGATGCGTTTTTGCATTACCTCGACCTCGGACCCCAATTCAATACCCTTGGAAAATATGTGACGCAGTCGCTTGGTAGAAAAGGGCGTACGCTTGCTGTATCCAAATTTCGGCGGGAGAAGGACATCAATAAACACGGTAAGATCAACGAGGTATTGAAGTCGGGACAACATGTGATTGTTCAGGTGGCCAAGGAGCCTATCTCCACGAAAGGGCCGCGGCTGACTTCAGAGATATCCATTGCAGGGAGGAATTTGGTATTGATGCCATTTTCAGATAAGGTTTCCATTTCATCCAAGATCGAGACACAGGAGGAGCGTGACAGGCTCAGGAACCTGATAACCAGTATTCGTCCGAAGAATTATGGGGTGATCGTGCGCACCGTGGCGGAAAAGACCAGGGTGGCAGAGTTGGATGCGGAGCTGCGCGGACTGGTGGAGAAATTTGAAAGTGCTTTTGAGAGTATCAATATTCGCAATCTGCCCCAGCTGGTACAGGAGGAGCAAAGTCGGGCGATCTCTGTGATCAGGGACCACCTGAATGGGAATTTTGAGAATATATTCATCGATCACAATGAAGTATACCAGGAGGTAAAACAATATATCGGCGATGTGGCGCCGGAGAAGGAGAAGATCGTTAAGTTGTATAAGGGAGGCCAGTCGATTTTTGAGAAATTCGAAATCGAACGGCAGATCAAAGCTACATTCGGTAATACAGTTTCTTTTAAGCAGGGTGCTTACCTGATCATAGAACACACCGAGGCGCTGCATGTTATTGATGTGAACAGCGGTAACAGGGCCAAGTCGGGACTCGACCAGGAGGCCAACGCTACTGAGGTGAACCTGGCCGCAGCCGATGAGATTGCACGTCAGCTAAGGCTGCGCGATATGGGTGGTATCATCGTGGTCGACTTTATTGATATGCACAGGGCCGAGAACAAACAGAAGTTGTTTAATCACATGAAGGATGTAATGGCACGCGATAGGACCAAGCACAACATCCTTCCCCTAAGCAAGTTCGGCATTATGCAGATTACCCGTCAGCGTGTCAGGCCCGAGATGCATGTGGATACTGCGGAGACCTGTCCCACCTGCACCGGAACCGGTAAGATCCAGCCGGCAATACTGCTGGAGGACAACCTCAAGGTGGAACTGGAGAACCTGATTAGATCCAATGGACTTAAGAGGGTTACCCTACAGGTACATCCATTCTTTGCCGCCTACCTGGAGAAGGGATTCAAGTCGATCATCAAAAAATGGCGACGCGAGATGAGGTGCAAAATCAACCTGATGGGGCTCGACTCCTGCACCTACCTGGAGTATGTGATTCTCGATGAAAATGGCGAGGAGCTGTTCCGACGCACCAAGTAAGATTTTTGGCGCATGCGTACCAAACCATTTTACGGTACCTCTTCCATTTGCCTCGCATTAAGCCATATTACATCGAACGAATTGAAGGCAGATGCTGGGTTTCGTCTTCCTAAACGTTTCCGTTCGGTTCATTGTATGTATCAATCCATAAAGTCCAATAGCCACATTATGTGTGCAGAACTGTAGGCAAACTGTCTCACTGCAAATACGCAGTACGGATTAAATTCGGGACCTGTCAGCTCACTGAACAATTGTCTGTTTTTGCGGTTTTATGCAGGAAATCCTGTTTATTTTCATTTACTGTTGTAATTTTGGAGGCAATTCTGCGACAAATAGTTCATGAATGGATATAATGAGAATGAATACATTGTAAACATACAGTTTGCAGCATCTGTGAGATGAACCCCTCATCATTGGGAATAGATATATATAGTTTTGTATACCTGACACATATGATCGACGCAAAGGGTATTGATGCCTCATCATTGGGAATAGATATTTATAGTATTGTATATCATATATTTAAATAAATAATTTATACAGATAACCCCATAAAATTATATAATTGTGAAAAAGAGTCTGATTTTTCTCTCCGCCATTATTTTTTCCATGGTTACCTGGGCGCAACCAATCGATCCTGTTTCCTGGAATTTTTCTACTGTGCAGACGGGCGCCCAAACCTTTGAGTTGGTCTTTGAAGCGAAGATCGATCCTCCGTGGCACCTCTATTCAGCCTATGTGCCGGAAAACGGCCCGATCCCCACCCGGCCCCATTTTGAAGAGATGGAGGGCTTCAAGGTAGTCGGCGAATTGGTTGAAGTGACCAAACCGAAGGTCAAGTTCGATGAGGGGTTCAGGATGGATATTGGCACCATCGCGGGAAGGGCCGAATTCAGGCAGGAGGTGCAAATCGCCGGTTCTGAGGCGACCATTACCGGAGAGGTGGAGTACCAGGTATGCGACGATTCAAACTGTCTTCCACCGGCCTACGAAGAGTTTTCTTTTCGGCTGAACGCTTCTTCTGACCAGGCAGTTGCAGATGGTGGAGGCGGTGCAGCTGCTACTGCAGGTGCTGGCAGCGATCCCGCAACGCAACTCTCGCAGTCACCTACCTCTGCACAATCGGGATTTAATGCATCCGTTGCCGATGAAAGATCGCTGTGGCGCTTCTTCTGGATCGCCTTTGGAGCAGGGCTGTTGGCATTGCTGACCCCCTGTGTGTTTCCCATGATTCCAATGACGGTTAGTTTCTTTATGCAGGGAAGTGAGAACCGTGCGAGAAGTGTGTTTCGCGGTGCGGTATTCGGTCTGTCGATCATAGCGATCTATACACTTCTTGGTGTGGTAGTTAGCCTGACCAACCTGGGACCTGATGCAGCCAACGCATTGAGTACGCACTGGGTGCCGAACCTGATCTTCTTTCTGCTTTTTGTCATATTTGCATTTTCTTTCTTCGGCATGTTCGAACTGGTGCTCCCCACGAAATGGGTTAACAAAGCCGACCAGGGCGCTGATAAGGGCGGGCTGGCTGGGGCCTTCTTCATGGCGCTCACCACCGTACTGGTCTCCTTTTCATGTACCGGTCCGATTGTTGGAGCTTTGCTCGTAGAGGCTGCCGGCGGACTGGCACTGAAGCCAATTTTAGGAATGTTTGGATTTGCGCTGGCCTTTGCCATCCCGTTCACCCTCTTCGCTATTTTCCCTTCTTTGTTAAAGGGGTTGCCCAAATCGGGCGGATGGCTGAACAGCGTCAAGGTAGTACTCGGCTTTATCGTACTTGCTTTCAGCATGAAGTTCCTGCAGCCATTGGATCCTACGCACAACATTATCAGCCGTGAGGCGGTACTGATCGTCTGGACGATCCTCTTCTTCCTGATGGGGTTATATTTTCTTGGAAAGCTCAAGTTCGCGCACGACACTGACCTTCCGTATGTCTCTGTACCACGACTCCTGCTGGCTATCGCTGCCTTTGTCTTTGCTATATTTATTTTCATGGGACTATTTGGCACGCAACTGAAGATGATGGCTCCGCTGCTGCCCCCTAAGTCACCCGCCTGGATTGATCTGACACAGTTCCACGGGCAGGCGGCAGTTGCCCCTTCCGACAGGTCGGAGGAGTGTTCACCCGTGAAGCACACCAATGAGTTTTATACGCAGTATGGGCTGACCTCCTTCTATGATCTTGAGGAGGGACTGGCATGTGCAGAGAAGACCGGGAAGCCGGTGTTTCTGGATTTCACCGGACGGTTTTGTTCAAATTGCAAGAAGATGGAGGCGGTGGTATGGTCCGACCCGGGGGTGCAGTCGATGCTCCGGAATGATTTTGTCCTGATCTCACTCTATACCGATGTGAACAAAAAACTTCCTGAAGAGGAGTGGTACACTTCCCAAATAGATGGAAAAGTAAAGAAAACCATTGGTCAGCAAAACGTCGATTACGAGATCGCGATGTTTCAGACGAATACCGTGCCGCTGTATGTGATCATGGACAGTGAGGGAAATGTGGTGAACCAGCCGCGGGGTACGGACCTGGATATTGCGAGCTATACCGCCTGGATGAAGGAGGGGTTGGAATTGGCTACCGAATAATATCGAAATATTTATTTGTTGTTCCTGTATCCCCGGCCCCTGCCACCACCTTCACCGGCCCGGAATTTTTTGAGGATATACATTCTGAATTCACGGTCAAGTGCATACATCTGCATGGTCTTCTTCTTGCCCATGATCTCTACAAAGGTTTTATGGTACTCTCTGCTGAGGTCCACCCTGCTTTGTTGCAATTCAAGGAATTTTTGAACTGTCTCATCAATCTCCTGATCGCTCATCGCCTCATAATTGCTACTGTAGTATACCAACAGGTTTTTTTCATCCTCATTAATCTTCATGTTCCTGTTATGCAGGTCCTCCTGTACCGGCCAGAATTTTTCAGCCTCAGCTTCAGAAAGATCGAGTTTCTCATTATAAAAACTGATCTTTTCCTCTTTGAATCTTTGCATATGCCCACCTGGCTGTGCTGCTGCTGTTAACGAAACAACAAACAAAAGTGCCGGGATAATCATCATCCTGTTTCTAATGAGATATTTATTCATGGTATACATATTTTAATTTGATTCAAGTAAATGAAGCAGGTCAACTTCGTTGCTGCTAAGATAGACCATTGCATTCTCATCCCATTCCGAAAACGGACTCTCCTCATCCATTGAATAGGCCTCTGAAATGATCGCTTCGTCGTAGGTTACACCTGTCTGTTCGAGCAACTCCAAATCGTATAAACTATACGTATCGAATTTATTCCCTACGATGGTTTGCAGTAAAACATAGATGACCAATGCAATACCGGCCATTGAGGCTGCGAGGGTAAGGTAGGGCCGCAGTGAAATCCGCCTTCCGGGCTTTAGCTTTTGGGTAGTTTCAAGCTGATTGGATCGTTCGCCCCCCCGATCAGCCTCATTGATACGGTCCATAACGCGATCCCCCAGTTCATTGAAATACCCGTCAGGAACCACAAAAGGATTTTTTGGCTCTTCAGGCATGTGATTCTGTATCTTTTTTATTGAAGTCATAATTCAGTCATCTGTAAGTTAGACTATTAAAAATATAAAAGGTTTATTCAGCGAGCAGATTCTTCTCAATTTTTTTTACTGCGTGATGGTATGAGGCTTTTAGCGCTCCCACGGATGTGTTGAGAATTTCCGCCATCTCTTCATATTTCAGCTTTTCATAATATTTCAGGTTAAATACCAGACGCTGCTTTTCCGGTAGTGAGAGGATCGCCTGTTGAAGCTTTCGCTCGGCCTGGTCACCGTCAAACCAGGGATCGGCCTCCAGCCCTTCTGCCAGGTACAACTCATATTCCGGATTGTCGGATCCTGACAAATGTCTTTTTCTCGATTTAATGAGGGTAAGAGACTCATTGGTTGCGATGCGAAAGAGCCATGTGTATAGTTCGGATTCAGCCCTGAAACCATCCAGGTTGCCCCATACTTTGATCAGGGTGTTCTGCAGGGCATCATCAGCATCTTCATGGGTAATGAGCAAGCGTCGGCAGTGCCAGTACAGCCGCTCACTGTATTTATCAATGAGATGTCTGAAAGCAGTTTCACGCTGTTCATTGTCCCTGAACTGTCTGATGATCTCTTTGTCAGAATTTACCGGCATCTTATCTCCTCTGCCAAATTAGAGTGTTTAAACCCGGAAAGGTTTAAGGGAATCTGGAAATACATTGCATTACCTGAATTCAACCAATTCTGTAAGTCCAGACCTAATCCCGAAATCGCGAACCTGGGTTTGCATCGTGCTTTTCAAATCAGCCTGTCTGTAAACGATCCTGTAGGAACCCGGCTGCAGGTAGTAGTCCTGCCGATTCACACCCGGCCTGATATTGAGCACCCATTTCTGATCACCTTCCTCCGTCAGCCGGAACAGTGCACCATAACCCGGTTTTTTGGAAGATATATGTACCATTCCTGGTTCAGGGATCTCAACGGTGGTTGTGTAACTCTGTCGTATTTCTACATCCCGGAGGTATATCAGGGGAAATACCGGTATCTCCAGATCATATTTACCGACCACGTATTTCTCGCTGGTTTCCATGAATTGCACATTGATGGTCTTAGGATCCCCCGACCGTTTAACCAGTATCTTTTCGTTCCTGTAGACATTTCCTTTCGCACTTCTTATCAGTAAATACCCCTGCGGAGCATCAATGCCGATGTGGTTGTGCCGTCCTGCAACCAATCTGACTGAATCTGTTGATGCGGACGGTATTGTCTGTGCTACAACAGTATATGTACTGAGCTGATCAATGGAAAGGGTGTCAGGATATCCTTTACTGTTAAGCGTATGCATCATGTTATAGCGTACCTTTCCGGAAAGCTGGTCGTAGAAAAGAACAGCTACATCAGTCTCAGTAGGCATTCCTTCGGTATCTATCAGATTCACCTGGGCACTGGTTGTGTTTAAGGCATGGGTTATAACGACTTTCATGGCGTGGCGGAACTGCTCTTTGCTTGGTGCATCATAATAATGACCCAGGCAGCCGAATGTCTCTTCAAACATGGGATCATTACCAATACCAATAACAAATGGACGCAGTGTTATCCCCTTTTTCTGCAATTCAATGGATACCTCGCAGGGATCTCCATCGCATGCCTCGACGCCATCGGTAAGCAATATGATAATATTCCTGCATGTATTACACGGAGGAAAGTCGTTTGCCGCCAGTTCAAGGGAATGGGCGATGGGGGTGGTGCCTTTGGGTGATAGAAAGCGCAACTTCTGTCTGATCCTCGATGCGTTGTTCGGGGCAAAGGGAACCTCGAGTTTGGTATCACTGCAATCCTGCGGAGGAACGGGACTCTGGTGTCCATAAACCCTTAATGCCATTTCAACGTTTTCAAGCTGTGCAATGCTGTCGACCATTTCCACCAGCACCTTTCTGGCAACATTAATCTTCGTTTCACCATCCCACGGACCTGACATGCTATAAGATGCATCGAAAATAAACAGGATCCTGGAACTTGGCTCGTAACCGACTTCAGACTCCTGGGCATAATGCCTTGCCGGTAGGAGTAAAAGAAATATCAGGAGGGCTATATACCGGTATATAATACTTTTCATTGCTATAACGCATTAATAATGAATGACGTTCTGCAATATACAAATTATAGTAAAAGCAATTCGACCAGCCCGCTTAAAAGTTTTAACAGGCTACTTCCTCCCGGCCAGGTACTCCATCACCTGTCTGTACACATTCTCCCCGTTGAAGCCAAGCTTTTCGTCCAGCACCTTGAAGGGAGCTGAATAGCCGAAACTTTCCAGTCCGTACACCTTGCCCTTTGGTCCCACGAGCCCCTGCAATGTTACCGGCAATCCGGCTGACATTCCAAAAACAGGAAGGGCAGTCGGTATCACAGATTCACAGTATGCATCATCCTGGTCCCTGAATCTTCCTTCGGAGATAGCTGAAACGACCCTTACTCTAAGATTTTCCCGCTCCTCCAACAGTGCTGAACCATCGATAAGGGTAGAGACTTCCGATCCCGAAGCTACAAGGGTAATATCAGGAATCCCTTCGACATCCTTTACGACGTATGCTCCTTTTTCGGCATTCAGTGCATCGGTGTACCTGTCAGATCCCGGCAATGCTGGAACATCGGCGATACCCTGTCTTGAAAGGATCAGTGCTGTGGGTGTTTTTTGATTCTCAATGGCCATTTTCCAGGCAACGACAGATTCTGTACCGTCAGCCGGACGCAATACAAGCATGGACCTGTCGCCTGAATGATTCTTCATGTGCTCCAGGAGCCTGATCTGCGCCTCCTGCTCCACCGGTTGGTGTGTGGGACCATCTTCACCAACCCTGAAGGCATCATGGGTCCAGACATATTTAACCGGCAGTTCCATGAGGGCTGCCAATCTTACTGCGGGTTTCATGTAATCACTGAAAACAAAGAATGTTCCCACTACCGGTATCACTCCGCCATGCAGTGCCATGCCGTTGGCAATGGCTGCCATGGTGAGCTCACTCACTCCCGCCTGCAGGAAAGCGCCTGAAAAATCGTTCTTCACAAAGGCAGTTGTATTCTTCAGGAAGGTATCTGTTTTATCACTGTTAGACAGGTCGGCTGAAGCAACGATCAGGTTTTCAATCTTTTCATGCATCGCACCAAGAACCGCACCTGCAGATGCGCGGGTGGCCAGATTCTCCTTTATTTTAATTGAGGAGAAATTGATGGAGGATGGTTCATTGTTCAGAAATCTTTTTAATTTTTCAGCCTTATCAGGGTTTGCTGCTTCCCAATCAGCCTGCAGCTTTTTCTTCTCTGCCACAATTTTTCGCTTTGTATCCAGCACCTCCTGAAACCATGCCTGCACCTCCGGGAAGATACGGAAAGGATCGGTTGGATCTCCACCCAGGTTGGCAATGGATTTGTCAAAGGATGCTCCAGCGTCAGAGAGGGGCATGCCATGTGTGGAAGTCTGTCTCTCAAAACTCTCCCCCTCTTCCGTCAGCGCACCTTTTCCCATAATGGTCTTACCGATAATTAAGACAGGCATATCCTTCTCCTGTTCTGCCTTCTTCATGGTACCAATTATCTGCTCAGGATCATTGCCGTTGATGGTATAAACCCGCCATCCCCATGCCTCATATTTCTTTGCAGTATCTTCAGTTGTGACCACTTTTGTTTTGGTCGAAAGCTGAATGTCATTCGAATCATAGAACATAACGAGATTGTTAAGTCCCAGGTGACCCGCGATCCTGCCGGCACCCTGTGATATCTCCTCCTGAATTCCCCCATCGGAAATAAATGTATATGTTTTATGCGCCATCCAGTCGCCGAAACGCTCCACCAGAAAGCGTTCAGTTATTGCTGCTCCAACCGCCATCGTATGACCCTGTCCCAGTGGACCGGAGGTGTTTTCAATTCCCCTGCTGGTAGCCACTTCGGGATGACCGGGTGTGGGACTGCCCCACTGGCGGAAACCGGCCAGATCCTCCATGGTATATGCACCGACAAGTGCCAGCACACTGTAAAGCATAGGCGACATATGGCCGGGATCAAGGAAAAATCTGTCCCTGAAGGGCCATTGCATGTTGTCCGGATCAAAATTCAGGAATTCTGAATATAATATTTCAATAAAATCAGCACCGCCCATGGCCCCTCCCGGGTGACCGGATTTGGCTTTTTCTACCATGGCTGCTGATAGGATCCTGATGTTGTCCGCTGCTTTCGTGTGAAGTTGTGTGCTCATTAATTCTGTTTTTTAACATTGATTTTAAACGGTGTCAAAAGTAATGAAAATATGCAGATATTGGAACTGTTTTTTACAGAGATGGTTCTACAGACATTTCTTTACAGACATGGCGCCCCGCTGGGGCTGATGATTCCTTGTGGGCTGTCTGTGCTACAGACATGGCGCAGCCTAACGGAGCTGGACATGCTCCGCCAGGAGCGACATGTCTGTAGAACGATCTGCCCACATGGAACCCAAGCTCCGTAGGAGCGACATGTCTAGCCCCAGCGGCAAAATGGTGCTTCTAACTATGTACAGATGGGTGACAGGGGGAACAGCTGGTTCAATTACAACAGTCTTTCCTCAGTTTCATGATCCAGCGGTACCGTTCTCAGGAAATCATCAATTACAACAATCTTTCCTCAGTTTCATGATCCAGCGGTACCGTTCTCAGGAAATCATCAATTACAACAATCTTTCTTCAGGTTCGGGGTCCAATGGTACCGTTCTCAGGAAATCGACTGTTTCATTGATATCCCTGTACATCACCTTGTCTTCTTCGATAAATCCAACCCGCTTCCGGTACTGTGCCAAAAATTTTTCGAGGATAACCGAGCTCCTTGCCGGTCTTCTGAAATCGATCGCCTGTGCGGCATTATACAATTCAATGGCAAGAATACGTTCGAGGTTTTCCATTACCTTATAGGCTTTTACAGCAGCATTGGCTCCCATACTCACATGGTCCTCCTGTCCCTGCGATGATTCAATGGAATCGACCGAGGAGGGTGTACATAGCTGTTTGTTGTGGCTCACCATTGATGCGGCGGTATACTGGGGGATCATGAATCCTGAGTTCAAACCGGGATTGGCCACTAGAAAATGCGGCAGTCCACGTGAGCCCGACAGCAGTTGATACGTTCGTCTTTCCGAAATATTTCCCAGCTCAGAAAGTGCAATAGCCAGGTTGTCAAACGCCAGAGCCAACGGTTGTCCGTGAAAATTACCAGCGGAGATGATCAGGTCTTCATCGGGAAAAATGGTCGGATTATCGGTCACCGAGTTGATCTCATTCCTGAATACATATGCCACATATTCGATGGAATCTTTCGAGGCGCCGTGCACCTGTGGAATGCACCTGAAGGAGTAAGGATCCTGGATATGGTTTTTGTGCCGGTTCGTAATTTCACTACCTTCCAGCACCATGCGGATTCGTTCAGCCGTACGGATCTGTCCCTGGTGGGGCCTGATCTGTTGTATCAGCGCATGAAAAGGCTCGATCCTTCCGTCAAAAGCATCCAGCGAAAGCGCCCCGATCATATCTGCAAGTCTGGACAGTTTGAATACACGAAGGCAGAGGTGTACACCATAGGCACTCATAAACTGTGTCCCATTTAACAGGGCCAGCCCCTCTTTCGACTGCAGATCAATAGGATCCCAGCCAAACCTTTTCAACACTGTTGCAGAAGAGACGATCTCTCCATCCATCACCACCTCCCCCATTCCAATCAGCGGCAGACTCATATGCGCCAACGGAGCCAGATCGCCCGAGGCACCCAACGAACCATACTGGTAAACCACCGGGGTAATATTGTTGTTGTACATATCAATAAGACGTTCGACTGTAGCGAGCTGAACGCCAGAGTTCCCGTAGGAGAGCGATTGCACCTTCAGGAAAAGCATGAGCCGGGTGATCTCATCCGGCACAGTCTCCCCCACTCCGCAGGCATGTGACATGACCAGGTTTTTCTGCAACAAACCCAAATCAGCCTCTGAAATAACCTTATTGCAGAGTGAACCGAAACCGGTGTTGATGCCGTAAAGTGTATCAACACCCTGCTTCATTCTTTTATCGAGATAAGCACGACACTCCAGCACCTTCTCCCTGCTTCCACGAGATAATTCCAATTCCCTGTTCTCATCAATCAGCTGCCGGATCACGGTCCAATCGATCACCTTCTTATTAATGTAGTGTACCTTTTTCATGTGCTGTTGTTTAGTGCTTCGTTGAACCGATTTTGCAAACTTAGCAAAGTCAAAATGTCAATGAAGTGCAATGGTAGGCCCATCCTTTGAAGATACCGCTCCTCCAATGCATTTCCATCCCGGTTCAGGAGGTGAATTACGTGAAAAAGAATGAAAATAGAGATGTTATTTGACAGTTATGGCTTCAAAACAGCCATTAATTCATCGAAAGAGAGCATCTGCTGATCACCTGTGAGCATATCCTTTAGTGTGACCTTTCCGGCGCGAATCTCATTTTCTCCTGCCATGGCAACAAACGGGATCTTTAGCTGATTGGCGTAGCTCATCTGCTTTTTCATTTTTGCCTGATCGGGATAGATCTCTGCAATAACCCCACTCTGCCTAAGTTTTCCAAGGATTGGAAGTACATATCGTACCTCATCCTCACCGAAATTAACAAACATAAGTTGTGTAAGCTCTTCGGCTGATGCCGGAAAGCGATTGAGCTGCATCAAAACATCGTAGATCCTGTCGGCCCCAAAACTGATCCCCACCCCTGATGTATCCGGCATACCAAATATACCGGTCAGATCATCATACCTGCCTCCGCCACAGATACTGCCGATCTGAACCTCGTCTGACCTCACCTCAATGATGGCACCGGTATAGTAATTGAGTCCCCTGGCCAGGGTGATATCCAGCTCTACGGAGGATGAAACAGGATCCATACCGATATATTCCATCAACTGCCTGATCTCGGAGATCCCCTTTTTCCCTTTCTCAGATTTTGAAAGGTATTTTTCCAGAAAGATCAGCTTTTCTTTGTTATTCCCCTGCATCTCAAAGACCGGGTTGAGCAGGTTCAGAGAATCCTGCGAGAGACCTTTGGTGAGAAGCTCCGCGCGAACATTTTCAATCCCGGCCTTTTCCAGCTTATCAATGGCAACGGTGATATCCACGATCCGTTCCCGCGCACCGATCACTTCAGCGATTCCCGCGAGTATCTTTCTGTTGTTGATCTTGATAATCACCTTCAGGGAAAGAAGGGAAAAAACTTCGTCAATGATCCTGATCAGCTCGAACTCATTAATCAGCGAGCTGCTACCGATCATATCGGCATCGCATTGATAGAATTCACGGTACCTTCCTTTTTGCGGATTGTCGGCCCGCCAGACCGGCTGTATCTGGTAGCGCTTAAAGGGGAAGGTGATCTCATTCCTGTGCTGCACCACATACCTGGCAAAAGGAACGGTGAGATCATACCTGAGACCGCGTTTGGAGATGACTGAAGCGATCCCGGCCGGATCGGAATTCCGGATCTGCTGTTCACTGAGACCCCGCAGAAAATCGCCCGAATTAAGGATCCTGAACAGGAGCTTGTCACCCTCCTCGCCATACTTTCCCAGCAGGGTGGTCAGGTTTTCCATGGCAGGAGTTTCGATCTGCATAAATCCGTACTTTCTGAAAACCGTGCGGATGGTTTCAAAAATGAAATTTCGGCGCGACATCTCTACCGGTGAAAAATCGCGTGTACCCTTTGGAACAGAAGGTTTTTGAGACGCCATAAGAAGGTGATTGTTGGTCAGATTTCTTTTATTCGCGCACAAATTTAACCATTTGAGCGGAGTTCTCCTCAATAAAATGGCATATTCAGAGTCTGGTCAGACAGAAGGATTGCTCAGTTTATCTTGCTTTGCCCACTTTTTTCAGATCGAATTCAAGAAAAGCATCTGGTTTTCTTGGACTTACCTTATGATAATCGAAGTAATAAAAATTTGAATCCCCTGCTCCGATAAGAATTTTGTATACGCGGGCTTTCAGCTTTTTGCCCTCTGGTCCGACCTTATGAAGAAAGACGATGTTCTCATCCTTGTTCATGATCGCCTCCTTGATCTCCTCCCGGGTAACAATTTTAAAATCATGGGGATATACCGCTTTAATACGGGCTTCGGAACCGATGGAATTTTCCAGCTCATCTTCTACAAGGTAGAGTGTCTTGTCGTGAACACCCGACATGTTATCATTATATTCCTTCAGTACATTCTGTGAGATCAGTTCGGGATCGTCGGTGATCATCCGCACATGTTTCTGCATAAAGTTCACCATTGTACCCAATTTATAGGTGTAGTTCTCCTCTTCAACCCCGTAATAGCTCAGTGGGATATTAACAATATCTCTCATCTCCTCTATGGATGGTTTATCGCCAGGCAACGACAGGCAAAGGAAATTATAACGTGTCTGAGATTTATCCTTTTCGAAAGAAACAATCGCAACATACAAAAAAGATGCCTTCGGGTCGCCTGATTTCTCGTTGAATTCATTATAATTTATAAAATCATACTCTGTGATATCCCAGTATTTATCCATGGCATCCCTGATCTCAAAGTTATATTCTGACATAGGATTTCCCTGCAAAACAACATATGTTTTCGTGTTGTGAAAAATCTCAAGATCCTCTACTGTAGGAAGGTATTCTCTCTGGGATACAACATTTACAAGGGGCAGGGTTACAAGCAGGATAGCAATTAATTTTCTCATATACAAATTCTTTTTGTTATTGGTATTAATTTTCCGGAAAATATAATGGATTTCTTTCATTAAATTTTCGGATATATACAAATTTAAATTGTTTTTTCTTTTTCCTCCTCAGGGCTGCGTACTCATCGTGTAGTTCCGGGTCACGCATAAGCAGAACCTCTACGGATGCCACATCAAACTCCATTAGTTTTCCGGTTTCAAAGTCGATCAGGTACTGTCTGACCTCAGTGGATGAATAGTTTGAGGAGGGTGATCTGTAATAGGGATTTTGATAGTAGCTATGCCTGTAATAGGGATCGTAATAACCGCTATTATAAGTTGTTAGTGTGGCAACAAAATGGCTGATGCTACCAATGAAACTGATCCTGTGAAATCTGGATCCCAGGTTTACATAGAGCACCCCATTTCTTCCGTAACCCCAAATATTGGCTGTATTGAGTTCCTGCTTAACACCAAAATCGTCGTAAAAGACAATCCTTTTTTCCTGGGTAACTCTTTCTAAGAAATCACGTGAAAAGAGGTCCTCATTGGTTACCAGCCTCGTTTTTGGGATTGGATTATTCTGTTTGACGCTTTCAAAATTCGGGTAGATCCCCTCTCTGAATTTGAAGTCAGCCGAATATTTCACCATATCCTCCGGATCCTGTTGTCTGCTTTCTTCTGTCTGCGCGGACAACAAGCCGGGCAGGAATAAAAAGAACATCCCGCTGAATATGAATCTTCGATCCATCGTCTTCATCATACAGTAAATATATCAAACTCCTCCAATCAGCAAGCTTAAGCCGGTCCTATTTTTTCGATTTCATTTTTGCATCCATTGCCATCTTCTCCAACATCTCGGTAGTAACTGATTTCGGTCTTTCGAGCGGATAGCCCAATGCCCTGTCCCATATCAGGTTGGCTGATATTCCGATGGATCTTCCAATACCAAAGAGCACGGTATAGAAATCATATTCGGTAACACCGTAATGCCATTGAATCACGCCTGACTGGGCATCGACGTTTGGCCAGGGATTTTTAGCCTTTCCATGCTCCTTGAGGATATCGGGCACAACCTGGTAGAGCATATCTGTGTACTTGAAAAGCAGATCCTCTTTCAGGTGATTCAGGCTGAACTCTCTTTGCAGGGTATATCGCGGATCTGTCTTTCGGAGCACGGCGTGGCCGTAACCCGGTATCACCTGACCGGAATTAAGTGTATCCCAAACAAACTGTTTGATCTCCTCTTTGGTCGGAACTTTTCCATCCATCCGATGCACCAGGTCCTGCAGCCAGCGTAGCACCTCCTGGTTTGCCAATCCATGCAGCGGTCCGGCAAGTCCATTGATCATCGCGGATATAGAAAGGTAAATATCTGATAAAGTGCTGCCTACCAGGTGTCCGGTATGAGCACTCACGTTTCCGCTTTCGTGGTCGGCATGGATAATAAAATGCATCCGGGCCACATCGTCGTACGGTTTGGGAATTCCCATCATATGGGCAAAATTGCCACCCATATCCAAGTTGGGGCTTGATTGGATTCTATTGCCATCCCGGTAGAGTTTGGCATAGATATATGAGCCGATCTCAGGTAGTTTAGCCAATAGATTCAGGCTGTCTTCATACATCGGATCCCAATAATCATTTTTATTGATACCTGCATGGTATTTCTTTGAGAAGAAAGACTCCCTGTGCATGGTAAGAATAGCCGTCGAGAATATGGCCATAGGGTGAGAGATTGAGGGGAACGCGTCGATCACCTCATAGACGTACCTGGGGAGTATTCTTCGCTTATTGAATTCATCAGCCACATCAGAAACTTCGTTATCAGTAGGAATTTCTCCTGTAAGCAATAGATACAAAGCACCTTCTACGTAGGGCATTTCAGCACCGTTGGGTTTCGGCAACTTTTCAAAAACTTCGGGAAGTGTATATCCCCTGTATCGGATTCCTTCTTTAGGATCGAGGTAAGAGATATCTGTTACCAGGCTTTTCAGTCCCCTCATGCCGCCAATGGCTTGTCCGATGGTAACCTGATCGATCACCACATCACTATGATCCTTAACCAGTTTTGCCGTTCTGGGTCTCCAATTATCAATCTTGTCCTTTAATTTTTGCTTTAGGTTTGACATATTGTTACAAGTTAGACGCGAATTTTAAAATGTATGACAATATACTATATATATAGAATTATATCAATGTTTGGATGAAAAAGTAACATAAAAAAAACCTTGCAGAAATCTGCAAGGTTTTATTCTGTTTATTATAATTAAAGAGAATACAGTTCTCAGTATCCGTAGATCGCCTTGTTGCCCAGCTCCTCTTCAATCCGAAGCAGCTGGTTATATTTGGCGATACGATCGGATCGACTCAGTGATCCTGTTTTAATCTGTCCGGAGTTGGTTGCAACAGCAATATCGGCGATGGTAGCATCTTCCGTTTCTCCAGATCTGTGTGAGGTAACGGTTGTAAAACCTGCCCTGTGTGCCATTTCGATCGTATCAAGTGTTTCAGTGAGGGTGCCGATCTGGTTTACCTTGATCAGGATAGAATTTGAACATTTCAATTCAATTCCCTTGCTCAGGTATTCAACATTGGTAACAAAGAGGTCGTCGCCGACAAGCTGACACTTATCACCTGATTTCGCAGTGTGAATAACCCAACCGTCCCAGTCGCCTTCATCCATACCATCTTCGATGGAATCGATCGGATATTTTTCAAGCAACTCATCCAGGTATGCAGCCTGTTCTTCCCTGTTCCTTTTGGCACCCTGCGGACCTTCGAACAGGGAGTAGTCGTACACACCATCCTTATAGAATTCTGATGCGGCACAATCGAGTGCGATGGTTATATCGGATCCCGGTTTGTAACCTGCCTTTTTAACCGCCTCCAGGATGCTGTCGAGTGCATCTTCAGTACCTTCAAGCCTGGGTGCAAATCCACCTTCATCGCCGACAGCTGTACTGAGTCCTCTGGCTTTAAGCACACTCTTCAGTGCATGAAACACCTCTGCACCCATGCGCAATCCTTCCCGAAAGGTTTTTGCGCCAACCGGGCGGATCATAAATTCCTGAAACGCTATAGGGGCATCGGAGTGTGAGCCACCGTTGATGATATTCATCATCGGTACCGGCAGGTTCTTGGCATTTACACCACCGATATACCGGTAAAGGGGCATATCGTGGTACATAGCAGCGGCCTTAGCAGAGGCAAGTGATACGCCCAGTATGGCATTAGCACCGAGTTTACTCTTTGTTTTCGTACCATCCATCGCAAGCATTTTCTGATCGATGCCTACCTGGTCGAGTGCATCCATACCGATCATTTCCGGTGCGATCACCTTGTTCACATTTTCTACAGCTTTTAAAACACCTTTTCCAAGGTACCTGTTCTTATCTCCATCGCGCAATTCGAGGGCCTCGTTTTCACCGGTAGAGGCTCCGGACGGCACGGCTGCCCTGCCAACAAAACCGCTGGCCAGGGTAACTTCAACCTCGATGGTTGGATTCCCTCTGGAATCAAGGATCTCACGTGCATGAACATCAACAATTTGTCCCATGATAATTTTTTTTAATATTTATATATCAGTAAATTAATTTCAACTAAAGAGAAAAGGGATAAAGCACCAAAGACACTTCATCCCCTCGCAGAATTATAGCGCTTTGTATTAGATTATTCTTTTTTTCCCTTTTCCTCAGAAGATTCATCCTCTTTTCCCTTTTCGGGTTCCTCAGAAGAATCACTTTTCAAAGGTTCGTCGGCAGAGGCAGTATCTTCAGTTTTCTTTTCTGCTGCAGGTGCCTCCTTAACAAGTTCATCTGCATTTTCAACTTCAGGAGACTTTTCGGAGGATGCTTCTGCTACCGGTTGGTCATCGGCTGACTTTTCATCAGATGCTTCTGCTACCGGTTGGTCATCGACTGACTTTTCATCAGATGCTTCTTCTGTTACGGTCGATGGTGCCGTTTCATCTTCCTGGGATCTCTTTTTACCTCCCCTTCTTCTTCCTTTTGAAGATTTGGTTGCAGCAGACTTATCGGCCAGCATCACTTCGTTATAGTCTAC
>JBBDUV010000101.1:0-17553 GCA_040903745.1 Bacteroidales bacterium
AGGAACAGGAACAGGAACAGGAACAGGAACAGGAACAGGAACAGGAACAGGAACATAAACTACTGAACCAGAATTATAAATCTTTTTACATATTAAAAAACAGAACATATGTCACTTAAACTATTCGATCTCACAGGAAAGACAGCCCTGGTAACCGGGGCTACACACGGTCTTGGAATGGCCATTGCCACCGGACTGGCTGAGGCAGGCGCCAAAATTATCGTTAACGATATTTTCGCCGACAAGCTGGAAGCGGCCCGGAAAGAGTATGCCAAAAAAGGCGTTAATGTTTTCACCTACCAGCTCAATGTAACCGATGAAGCGGCAGTTGCAGAGACAATTGCAAAGATGGAACAGGAGGTTGGTCCGATCGACATCCTCGTAAACAACGCAGGCATCATCAAGCGGATCCCCATCCTCGAGATGAAGGCCGATGAGTTCAGGGATGTGCTCGATGTGGACCTGACCGGTCCGTTTATCATGTCGAAGGCTGTCGCTTCGGGGATGATTGAACGGGGACATGGAAAGATCATCAACATGTGTTCCATGATGAGTGAACTAGGCAGGAACACCGTATCCGCCTATGCCTCAGCCAAGGGCGGACTGAAGATGCTCACCAGGAGCATGGCCACTGAATGGGCCAGGCACAACATCCAGACCAACGGTATCGGTCCTGGTTACTTTGCCACGGCGCAGACAGAACCCATCCGTGTTGACGGTCACCCATTCAACGACTTTATCATCAGCCGCACCCCGGCAGGCAGGTGGGGCGATCCGGCCGACCTGGCAGGAACGGCGGTATTCCTCGCATCCGAAGCCTCCAATTTTGTGAACGGTCAGGTAGTCTACGTCGACGGCGGCATCCTTGCCACCATCGGCAAACCCAGCAATGAGGAGTAGAAAATAAGTATTATTTAAAACCCAAATACAATTAAAACAATTCTTATCATGCTGATCGCAGGTCTCACCGCAGCCAGCACTTCCGAAACGAAGTACGAAATCCTGCTTACATATCCATCGGACCTGGCAATAAGTGACGCCGCGGTGGTGATCCCGCGAACTGCGCTTCAGGCGATCCCCCAGTTGGAACAGGGCCTTCATCCGGTGCTGACAGATAAAAAAGGGGAATATATTCCTTTGCAGACGGATGACCTTGACGGGGATGGTAGTTGGGACGAATCTAGGAATGGGGCTGATGGTTGGGGCGGATCTGTTCGCGGGAATTTCGGAAGCCCCTGAGAGCGGAGACGGCATCGTCGATACCTATTGTATACATATGGATGCTGTTCCGGGAAAGCAAGTAAGTTTTAGGTTTTATACCGTGTGGGAGCGTGAAGATGATCGGTGGAAGAGCGCTGAAGGATTTGATGAGCTGTTAGCTACTGAGGCCGAGCTGATGGCAAACCCGGTATCGTGGAGGTTGGTGGAGAAATAGTTGACATATATTTGGTTATTCAGTAACTTACCTGCATTACCAAATAAACTGTAATCATGAAAACGAAATGCACCCTTCGTCTGACAGTGATTATCATCCTGTCATTTTTCTTCGTAACATCCTTTGGTCAGGCCCCCCAGGGGTTCAACTACCAGGCGGTGGCAAGGCAAAACAACACCCTTCTTTCAAACAGCATGCTCGAGGTTGAGGTCACATTCCACCGGGAATCTCCCGGCGGATCGGCTGTTTACAGTGAAATGCACCAATCGGGAACCAACGATCTCGGGCTCTTTAGTATCGTAATAGGTGAAGGCTCACCCGTTCAGGGAACCTTTTCGGATGTTGACTGGCAATTTGGTAGCTGGTACCTGAGTATCAGGATAAAGCCTGATGGAGGAGGAGATTTTGTCTCTGCAGGTGCGGTGAAACTGCAGAGTGTTCCCTATGCACTCTATGCAGAGAGCACCCCCGACCAGGACAGCGATCCGACGAATGAGATCCAGGACCTGGAGTTGAATGACAATACCTTAACGATTACGAATAACCCGGAGGCAACGGGCGTCGATCTGTCTCCATTCCAGGGGACCAACACCGACAACCAGACACTTTCGATTGAAGGGGCACAACTGGTTATCACTGGTGGGAACAGTGTGGACCTTGGCACCTTTAATGAAAGTACGGTTGGATGGAGCCGTGATGGGAACAATGTAGTGTACTTGAGCGGGAACGTGGGGATTGGCACGGTGGTGCCTGAGGGCAGGTTCAGTGTTCAGGGGGTTGATGAGGGCGAGGAGGAACCGCTTTTTATGGTGACACGGAAAGATGGCTATCCTGTTTTCGCTGTTTATGAGCATGGTGTATATGCCTATACAGATACGGCACAATCGGGAAAAGGTTTAAAAGGAGGATTTGCGGTAGGAGGCTATAAGAAAGAGGCCAAAGGGATGGGTGAAGAGTACATGCGGGTGACAGCCGACAGCATCAGGTTTTATATCCACGAGGATCCTGAGGGCCAGAAGGGGTTGAAGGGAGGTTTTGCCGTTGGCGGTTACCAGGTTCCAGGCAAGGGACCGCTGGTTGGAAAGGAGTTTCTTAGAGTTACACCGGATAGTGTGCGGGTATATATTGATGATGATCCTGACGGTAAAGGATTAAAGGGGGGGTTCGCAGTTGGCGGTTATAAAAAAGAGGCCAAAGGAGGTGCGGATTATTTTAATATCTCGGGTAAAAACCTTGCCGAGACAATTGCCGGGGAGAACAGGGTGGTATGGTACCCTCTGAAAAATGCCTTTCTGGCGGGAAGGGTGCTGGTTGAAGACCCGGTAAATGTGGGAGAGAACTCAATGGCCATGGGATATGAGCCAAAGTCCTCAGGCGACTACTCACAGGCCTTTGGCTACCGGTCGCAGGCACTGGGGACATACTCAACAGCCATGGGGAATCAGGCCAGCGCGGAAAGCATTAATTCATTCGCCTTTGGCGAAGGAGCTACTGCAAAAAACAATGAGAGCTATGCTTTTGGGCGCGGCGCAATGGCTGAGGGACTTCGTAGTTTTGCTTTTGGAAGTGCGGGTATTGACTCTCTTGGGCAACTTACCGGCGTAGCCTATGCGAAGGGTGATTACTCATTTGCTATTGGACAGGGCTCTGTTGCTGAAGGACTTGGATCCGTATCAATCGGACTTGGCAACACCAGTTTAGGAAGATACTCATTAGCTATGGGTTATAAAACTTCCTCCAACGGTTTTGGCTCAACCGCATCGGGCAGGGAAACCGCCTCAAACGGTAGTTATTCAACGGCAATGGGTTATCAAACCGCAGCAAATGGTCAATCATCTGTTGCCATGGGGTTATTCACGGAAGCCAGGGGAGATGAATCTTTTGCAATGGGTGTAATTACAGAAGCAAGAGGAGATAACTCATTCGCTGCAGGAACAAGATCTCTTGCACAGGGAAAGAACTCGATCGCAATGGGCAACTACCTGATTGCCTCTGCCGGTCATGAAGTGGTTTTTGGACAGTATAACGCATATTATGGAGCGAATGATCCGATTGGGTGGAATCTGTCCGACAGACTGTTTTCGGTTGGCAACGGAACAGGCGAGGCTTCCAGAAAAAATGCTTTCACGATTTTTAAAAGCGGAGATATTGCGATTGGTAATATTACTCCAACCCAGAACCTGGACATTCAGGGAAGAATACGGATTCGTGGAGGATACCCATTTTCCGGAGGAATTTTAACCAGTGATGCCAATGGGGTAGGTACATGGAGTACATTAGCTATCACGAATACTACGGGCACCCTACCGGTGAACCGGGGAGGAACCGGACGCACATCGTTCACGGCACACAAAATAATGGTAGGGGCTGATGGTGGTCAGGGTATACTCCAGCCATCGCAACTTCACTGGGATTTTTTCAATAACAGGCTTGGGATTGCAACAACCAACCCTCAGGAAATATTTGAAGTAAATGGAAATATTAGATTATCATCCGGGGCAAACAGGCATATAATTTTTCCTGATAGATATAGAAGTCTTTTCATAGGAGGCAAGGTTGGCGAGCAGTCAGCTTATGCAATTCATTTTATAACAGACAACGGCTCGAACATCGGGTTAGAGCGTTTGTCCATTGTTGGTCAAAGCGTAGGCATTGGAACCACCAATCCTCAGGGTAAATTACATGTATGGGACAATACTTCAAATATTGGCACAGTAAGAAGTGAATCGACATATAGCGGAACATCCGCCCATTATGCAGGAGCTTTTATTGCCAATTCAGGTTCAGCTGGTACAGGGTGCTATGCAGCAGGATCAGCAGCTGATTTTTTTGCCGGAGGTCCTGGCACGAACTATGCAAGTTCTTCCTCCATCAGATGGAAGCACAATATAAGAGAGATTGATGATGCACTAAGTAAGTTAATAGGCATAAGAGGTGTATACTTCACGTGGGATCCCGAGCATGGAGGAAGCCATGATGTTGGTTTCATTGCAGAAGAGGTTGAAACCATTTTACCCGAAATAGTTTATAAGGATCCTACGGACAGTAGTTATGCAATGGGCATTGATTATGGAGCCATCACTCCATTGCTGCTTCAAGCAATTAAAGAACAACAGGATATGATTGAAAAGGTAAAGAACGAGAACAACCGTCTTAAAACAGACCTGCAATCACTTAGCGAGCGAATGACCGCTATTGAGACTATTCTTCTCACCAGTAACAACGAAGAATAATGCCTGTTTTAATAAAAAAAGTATTCATTTGGCGATAGTTTTTTTATCTTTGGTCATCTGGAATGAGTAATTAACATAACCTTATATCAATGAAAAAGTACATCAACAAATCAATGTTAACAATACTTGTTACCGCAATGATGGTTCTCACCTCATGCGGAACCCCTGTAACCGGACCGGAAAATGGCATAGGATTGCAACTCTATTCTCTTCGTGAAGATATGAAAACAGATCCGGTGGCGACCATTCAAAAAGTCGGAGAAATGGGATACGACTATGTTGAGTCGGCAGGGTACAATAACGGGAAAATCTACGGCATGGAGCCGGAAGCTTTTAAAGCACTGGTAGAAGAGAACGGCATGCTTTACCTCGGTGCACATTCGGGTCAGGCGATCCCCGACTCAGGTAGCTGGGAAGCGCTGATGCCCTGGTGGGACCAGTGTATTGCCGCGCACAAAGCGGCTGGGGCTGAATATATTGTACAGCCATCGATGGGGAAATCGGCTTTTGAGACTCTGGAGGGACTGGCAGCCTATTGCGAATACTTCAACGCTGTCGGGCAGAAATGCAACGAAGCGGGACTCAGATTTGGCTTTCACAACCATGCCGGGGAGTTCGGTGAGATTGACGGTGTGGTGATTTACGACTACATGCTGGAAAATACCGATCCTGAAAAGGTGATGTTTCAGCTGGATATTTACTGGATCTATGAAGGAGGCAAGGAGCCGTTCGATTATTTTTCTGAATACCCCGGAAGGTTTGAATCGATGCATATCAAAGATGCAAAGGAGTTGGGTGAGAGCGGAAAGATCGACTTCAAACCGATACTTGACAGGGCCATTGCTGAGGGAGCTGTGTACCATGTTGTGGAAGTGGAAAAATATAATTTTGAACCCCTGGTGAGTGTGAAGATGAGCCTGGAACATTTAAGGGAGATCGGGTTTGCGAAGTGAACAAGGTGAGAGTAAGGTGGTTCTGAAATATTAGAAAAGCACCTGGCACTAATATATCAATTGAAGCATCTCCATTTGGGGATGCTTTTTTTATGAGAGAGAGTTGAGCAGGAGGAAGAACTGAATTGGAGGGAAAGCTGAGCGGGGTAAAGCGCTGACAGGAAGGAAGACTTCGCGGGATGAAGCACTGAACGGGAAAATTGTATCTTTGAGGTAGCATTTGCGGGGCCCGCCTGCGCTGGAGCTACGGCGGACGGGGTGCAGAGTGTGGGCCCGCCTGCGCTGGAGCTACGGCGGACGGGGTGCGGGGCAGGATAGGACAATGAACTGAAAAGGGAATGCGGAAAATAAAGGGAAATATGGGAACGACAATGTACAACAAAGAAGAGCTTGGCAGGCTGAAGGAGGCAGTTGCACTGCTTGAGAAATATAAATTCAGCGATGTATTTGGCGATATTTCAGGGGCTTTGCAGAAGGTAATCGATGTGATCGAGATCAGTGCAGGTCAGCACTCAGGCGAGAATTACGATTTTATCAGTCCGGAAAAGGTACCCCATATTAAAGGAAGCGAATACCTGGCAACGATTATTCAGGCGATAAAAGAGCATCAGGTGCTGCGGATCTATTACCAGCCCTTCTATGAGGACAAGCCCTATTTCAATGAAATTCATCCCTACCTGTTAAAGGAGTATAAGAGCCGCTGGTACATGATCGGACTCAATGATTTCAAGGAGCAATTGAGAACCTATTCGCTCGACAGGATCAGGGACATTCAGGTTTCGGAATTATCCTACAAAAAGCAAACCTTTAATGCCTGCAACTATTTTATGAACTCGATCGGTGTGATTTCACCGGAGGGCGAACCCCCAAAAATCAGGATCGCTGTGCAGAAAACGCAGGCACAGTATATGATCACACAACCCTGGCATGAGAGTCAGAATATTGATGAGGAGACTGATGAAGAGATCATCTTCAGCTTCAGGGTGCATCCGACCTATGAGTTTTTATCGCTCCTGTTAAGCTATGGCAAAGATGTGAAAGTTTTGGAACCACGGTCGCTCAAAAAGAGGATCCGGGAGGAGCTGGAGGAGATGATGGATAACTATGGAAGTTAGTAGGTGAGGCTAGAAGTAACCGCTGCGGAACAAGGGGCCGAGGGGGGGGTACCGCGGAACAGGAAGTACAGGCTGGGGAGTACAGGCTGGAACTGCAGAATGGAGATTACAGGCTAAAGACTACTAAAGGTATAGGACTGCAGGATAGGGAATACGGGTTAAGGACAACTACGGGTTAACGACCACAGGTTAAGGAAAGCAGGCTAAGAACTGCAGGTGGATTATGGACCTTATATTGCGATGTAGGAATTGCGGTCAGGTAAATGCAGGCTGCCAGCTGCCAGTTTACTTATCAATAGGTTCGGCGATGATACCGATTTCGATTCCCTGTTTGAGAGATTGGAGCTTGAAAGGGATAGGAATATTTTTTTCATCGTCCATCTTCAAGTCAGAAATATGAACCATCGGTGAATCACCTTCCAGATAGGTTCGCCGGTATTCAAAGATGCCGGAATTTGGTATTTCCCTGTTCGTGTTGTCATGGCTGCTGAGCGACAAGGCATAAACATTTCCATCATTGCCGGTGCGGCCCTCCACGATCAGCTTAAAGAAGAAATACCCGGGATAATCTTTCAACTTTTCCCCCATCGCCGTAGTAAACGGTCCGAACGAAACCCATTTTCCGTCAACTTCTGATTCACACGCAAAAAGCGCCTTGTGTAGAATCGTACCTGATTTATAGTCACCCACGGGCTCTGTCCTGCGTGCATCAATCTCACTGATGCATTCCTCACCACCATACACCTCAAATATAGTATTCGTCTCCCATAATCCATCCGGATGGTCATAAGCACCCCCGCAGTCAGGATCAAACACCCGAAGATAAATCTCATTTTTATACCCTTCGGGTACTGCAAAGAATATGGTTTGAGATTGGATACATGGATCGTGACCTTCTTTGACCATATTGCCATAGGTGGCAAATGCTTTTTCATTGAAGAATCCTGACTGCGAAAACAGTGTCCCACAAGTTAAACCAGTCAGCAATAAATAGATCATCCAACGCATCTGCCAGAATTTTGATTAAAAATAGACTATTTTATGGATACGATGAAACCTTTTTAATGTTTTTTTCTTTGACAAATAGTTATTTTTATTCCTTTAACAATGTTATTCTATTGATTAATAGAATTGGCATGCCAGAACCTCCTTACAGAAAAAAATTCCCGATCCTATCCTTATCTCCTCTGTTTACAATAAATTATTTGTCGGTCATATCGAACTCTTCATGCCTGGTTATAAAAGCTACCTGGCACAAATGCATAATAATCATGATCCCCGATATCCCGGGGCAGGCTGTGTGTGTCAATATCAATTGTCATGGCTCGGTTTATTTTTCTTTCACTGATCGCTGCTCCGGGGTGACATTTTTTCTCAATAAAAGCCTTTTTTCTTATGCTATTGAACAGAAAAATACTATTTTTGGATTTGCTAAAAAAAATAACAAGGAACAGAGTTTACAGGCTCAACAAATTAACACTCAACTCTATTAGCTGAATATAGTATGAAAAACAATTCGCGAATCGATACGGCTCTTCTAATGCGGGACATGGCTGTTGTTCCACTCTATTATAATCCGGATACGGAGGTATGTAAAAAGGTTATCCGGGCTTGTTACGACGGCGGACTGAAGATTTTTGAGTTCACTAACAGGGGAGCTTTTGCCCATGAGGTTTTTGGGGAATTAGTCAAATGGGCCACTGATGAGTTGCCCGATCTGGTGCTTGGCGTGGGTTCTGTTGTAGATGCCGGTACCACATCCATCTACATCCAGATGGGGGCCTCCTTTATCGTCTCTCCCCTGCTAAACGAGGATATGGCGAAGGTTTGTAACAGGCGTAAGGTTTTGTGGATGCCCGGATGTGCAACCGTTTCAGAGATTTCGAAAGCTGAAGAGCTGGGTGCCGAGGTGGTAAAGGTGTACCCGGCGCAGTTGCTGGGCGGACCGGCGTTCATTAAGGCGATACAGGGACCTTGTCCGTGGAGCAGGCTGATGCCTTCGGGAGGAGTCTCCCCTACTGTTGAGAACCTGAAGGAGTGGTTTGATGCAGGAGCATTTTGCGTAGGCATGGGATCGAACTTGATCACCAAAGATATAATCAGGGAGCAAAATTATGAACTTCTGAAGAAAAAAGCTGAAGAGGTGGTGGCCATTGTTAAAAAAATAAGGGGGTAATTATTTATGCGGAACAGAGTGGTTTATTCATCGGTTATCTTCGTATCCCTGGTACTTTTAAGCGGTTGCAATGCAATTTCAGATACCAAATCCTTAAAGCTGGCACACGGTCTTGATCCCACTCACCCGGTGAGTCAGGCCATGGAGTACCTGGCCGAGCGATGCGAGGAGATCTCTGACGGGAAACTCACCATAGAGACCTATCCCTCCGGACAGCTGGGGTCGGAGCAGCAGTGCGTTGAGCTGCTGCAGATCGGCAGTCTGGCGATCACCAAGGTGTCGGCAGCCGTCATGGAAAGTTTCACTGAAGATTACAAAGTACTCGGCATCCCCTATCTTTTCAAGTCCAAACAGCATTCATTCAATGTACTGGACGGTCCGGTCGGCGATCAGCTATTGCTCAGTACCGAACCATATTGGATACGCGGTCTCTGCTTTTATGATGCGGGGGCAAGAAGTTTCTATACACTGAACACCCCTGTCAATCACCCGGATGATCTTACAGGGCTAAAGATCAGGGTGATGAGAAGCATAACGGCCCTCGAAACGGTAAAGGCCCTGGGAGGTTCGCCGACACCCATTTCCTGGGGAGAACTCTATACGGCCCTTCAGAGCGGTGTGGTCGATGGAGCAGAAAATAATCCGCCGAGTTTCTACACCAGCCGCCATTATGAGATATGCAAATATTACTCGCTCGATGAACATACGATGATCCCTGATGTGTTGATTATTAGTAAGAAGATTTGGGATGGCCTGACAGAACAGGAGCAAGAATGGTTGCAGCAGGCGATCGACGATTCGGTAGTGAAGCAGCGGGAATTATGGGCCATATCGGAAAAGGAGTCGCTGGAAGAGGTGGAGAAGGCCGGAGTTACGGTTACTTATCCCGAAAAAGAGCCATTTGCAGCAAGGGTGGAGCATATTCCGGAATTGTATAAGGACAATGAGAGGCTTTACCAGCTGATACTAAGAATACAAGCCATTGATTAATAAGGAATTATGGAGGCTGAAGAAAAAGGGATAACAGAATCTGAGGAATTGGGGATGAGCGAGTCAGAGGAATAAAGGACTATGGCAACTGAAGAATAAGAAATATTGGTGCCGTAAGAATAAAGCGTACTGGAATCTATTGAGTAAAGAATACGTTCGGTAAAAGAGCAAGATTACCATATAATAAAGACTACAAATAACAAAGCTAACCACATATTGAAGCTAATTGTATATTGAAGAATAACAGACAATTATGAGTTTTTACAAAAAATTTAACCGCATCCTGGAGATCATTCTGGTCATCATTGCCTGCGTACTGGTTTTGGATGTTTTGTGGCAGGTCTTTAGCCGTTACATCCTGAACTCTCCCAGCTCTTTTACCGATGAACTGGCCGGCTACTTGCTTATATGGGTCAGCCTGCTCGGAGCAGCCTATGTGGTTGGCAAGCAGGAGCACCTGGCAATTGATTTGTTACTGCAGAAATCACCTCCCGCCAGACAGCGGATCCTGCGTATTGTTATCCAGTCGGTAATTATGGGATTCGCCGCGACTGTAATGGTCATTGGCGGCTCATGGCTGGTATACACACGCTTTTATCTTGGAGTAAAATCGGCAGCACTTCAGCTTCCGTTGGGTTATGTGTATATCGTACTGCCGCTTAGCGGACTCATCATTATTTTCTATTCGATTCACCATCTGATCGATGTAATTAAAAACAGATCATAACCATGGAAGTATTTGTACTTGTTCTGAGTTTTGTCATTCTATTGGTTTTAGGTGTTCCGATCGCCTTCAGTATAGGAATATCAGGAATCCTTACCATGTTGATCTCCATCGATTCGATACCGGCTTTTACCACCTATGCCCACCGGATGGCCACTGGGCTTGATAGCTTTGCCCTTCTGGCGATCCCCTTCTTTATCATTGCCGGTAACATCATGAACCGGGGGGGTATTGCGCTCAGGCTGATCAATTTTGCGCGGGTACTGGTTGGGGGACTACCGGGCGGACTGGCATTTGTGAATGTTATTGCCAATATGCTTTTTGGGGCGATCTCAGGAAGTGCAGCCGCCTCGGCCTCTGCTATTGGAAGCATCATGGGACCAGAGATGAAAAGAGAAAAATACGATGAAAACTATAGTGCCGCGGTGAATATTACTTCAGCCACAACCGGACTCACCATACCGCCCAGCAATATTCTGATCGTCTACTCCCTGGCCAGTGGAGGGGCTTCCATTACGGCCCTGTTCATCGCAGGGTATATTCCCGGCATACTTACAGGCCTGGGAATTATGCTCATGGCCATGTCGATGCTTATCTACAAGAACAAGGGAGTCCGCGGCGTGGTCAGGACACTAAGTTTTGTGCTGGTAGCATCACTGATCGTCGTCGCACTGGGAGCAGGGCTGAAACTTGTTCATGACAATACCTCGGCAGGATTTTTTAAAATATTGATCTATATACTTTTATCTGCAGCAATGCTGTTCTGGATCTACAAAACAGTTCAACACTGGAAAAAAGCAAAGGTTGGAATCCTGAAGTTCCTGGATGCGATCCCCTCCCTGCTGATGCTCGTCATTGTAATAGGCGGTATTGTGGCAGGATATTTTACCGCAACAGAAGCCTCAGCAGTAGCGGTTCTGTATGCCCTGATACTCGCTTTATTGTACAGGGAGATGACCATCAAGGATCTGCCGGATGTTATACTTCGTTCTGTAAAAACCACCGCCATAGTAATGCTCCTTGTTGCAGCCAGTATCGGACTTTCATGGATCATGTCATACGAAAACATCCCACAAAATGTGAGCAACGCACTGCTAAACATCAGTGACAATCCCTTTGTGATCCTGCTGATCATCAACCTTATTCTGCTGTTCGTAGGGATTTTTATGGATATGACACCGGCGGTGCTGATCTTTACTCCGATATTCTTACCTATCGCGGTTACCCAGCTCGGAATGGACCCGATCCATTTTGGAATCATGATGGTATTGAACCTGAGTGTTGGACTGTGTACGCCCCCGGTAGGATCTGTTCTATTCATTGGATGCAGCGTTGCCGGCATTAAAATTGAAAAGGTTGTTCGTCCGTTGCTACCACTGTTTGTCGTCATGATCGTGGTACTGCTGCTGGTAGCCTATATACCGGAATTGAGTTTGTGGTTACCAGGACTGATGGTCAAGTAGTGGCTATAAAAATCAAGGATTATTGATAACTTTTCATAATTTCTTCTTACAGCAACTGGATTTTGAATACTTTTGTACTAATCACGGTGTGCAAAACACTAAAATTAAGATTTGTAACGTTTTCAGGCTGATAAGCTCAGTTTTTGCAAGTACGAATTACTGTTCCAATCTGCAATGAATTTATTATATCTATCCATATCAGTAATTCTTCAATCCAATGTCATGTTGGTTCACCTTGGGATCGCAACGGTCATTGCTGCCCTTCTCATTGCAATATATTTTTTTCAATACCGAAAACTGAGACGCACCTTCTCCCGCCACAACCTGTCGTCCGTTATGAAAGAAAAAGAGTTGCTGCAACAGCTCTTCGACAATATGCCCGACCGGATTTACTTCAAGGACCGGCAGAGCAGGTTCATTCTTGCAAATAAATATGTGTCGGCGGTTCAGGGAGAAAAAGATCCGCGGAAACTGATCAGTAAAACAGATTTTGATTTTTACGACAAAGAACTGGCACAGGCCTATTTCGACGATGAGCAGCGGATCATGAAAGAGGGGGAGCCAATGATCAATAAAGAGGAGCGGGGACTCGATCCGTATGGTAATGAGGTTGTTGTTTCAACAACCAAAATCCCGATCCGCGACAGCAATAATATTGTAATCGGGATCATCGGAATAGGCAGGGAGATATCTTTCCAAAAAGAGGTTGAAAGAGAGCTAAAGGAAAATACTGAGAAGCTGATAGAGGCAAACTCCTTGCTGGAGGAGCGGCAGGAGGAGATTGAACAGATTTCTGAGGAGCTGAAGATGCAGGCTGAACAACTTGAAAACACCAACAAGGAACTGGAAAAGCTGTCACTCGTAGCCAGTAAAACATCCAACGTAGTGCTCATTATGGATGCAAACGGAGACTTTGAGTGGGCAAATGAGGGGTTCAGGCAGAAGTATGGAATGGATCTGGAGGCCTTCAAGGCCGAATATGGCAGTAATTTACGGGTCACCTCTTCATACCATGAAACTGATAAGGTTCTTGATAAAATTACCCAAAATCGCGAGCCTGCAGTCTATATCTCAGAATTCACCGACAAGAATGGAGTTAAAACTTGGAGCCAGACCAACCTGACCCCCATCTTAAATCATGATGGGGAGATAACCAATCTGGTGCTGATTGATTCAGATATAACCGACCTTAAGCATGCAGAGGCGCAGATCAGAGAGCAGAACGAGGAGATTACAACCCAGTCGGTAGAATTGCACAGGCTGATCGCTTCCAGGAATAAACTATTATCGATCATTGGTCATGATCTGAAGAATCCTTTGAATTCGATCATTGGTTTTGCTGACCTGCTGCAAACAAACCTTGCAGCCCTTAATGAGGAGCAGGTAAAAAAATACAGTGAAATAATTTACAGCTCTTCAAAATCGGCCTACTATTTGCTGGAGAATCTGCTTGATTGGTCGCGCCTGCAAACCGGAAGACTACAACAAAATCCGGTCAGTATCAACATCTCCGACCTGGTTAAAGATGTGATCCCGCTATATAAGGCGAATGCATCAGACAAGCGGATTGAGCTAATCAATAAGGTGGGCCATGATTTGCATGTGTTTGCTGACAGGAATATGGTGAATACCGTTGTGCGGAATATTACCGGCAACGCCATCAAATATACTGAAGAGGGCGGCTCGGTAACTTTCTCCGCAGATGCAAAGGGGAAAGATGTAAGCATCAGGATCGAAGATACCGGTATTGGTATGGCGAAAGATGTTATTGAAAAACTCTTCCATTCGGAGGATGTCCAGAGTACACCTGGTACCGCAGGTGAAAAAGGCACGGGTCTGGGCCTTATCATCGCAAGGGAATTCTTGGAAAAGAACCAGGGAAAGCTGGAGGTGGAAAGCGAGCCTGGCAAAGGTACTACCTTTATTATCACCCTTCCTGCCGAAGAGTTGCCTTCAGCATGAATCTGTCACTTGCTCAGAACGTCCCCATGTTAATCTTGATGGTAAACCTCTGGGATTTCAGAACTTTTCCATTCACATAAATCCAATTTTTATTGATATACAATCGACGAAACAGGAACATATAGCCTGGATTATTCATGCATTTAGTTTTGTGCAGCTACAACTTACAATACCTGCTGATGTAGGTGCCTACTTCAAAGGGCTTGTAAGGAAGTAGATGTGCAAAAATGAATGCACTTTAGTAAATTTTGCCAAATTTATTTTACAGAAATATTGCTAATTTGCTATTATTATGAACATTACAGGATTTTTGGCAAAATTTATGAATAATTCAGGATAGTTGCTTTCTCTTGATATGTTAAAAATAGTTCTACCTTAACGTATTATGTACGCTAAGTTTTGCTTTTGAACTGCTTTTACTATACATTTGTCAACATGACAAACCAGAAAACCATACTTAATCCGCATATCTCTGTCGATTGCGTGATTTTTGGATTTGACGGAAAACATCTGAAGGTATTGCTAATAAGGCGAACAGGTCAGGATATCAAGAAACAATTTCCCATAAAATACAAACTGCCCGGTGATCTGATTCAATCTATGGAAGACCTGGACAAAGCAGCTGAAAGGGTGCTTAGAGAGCTTACAGGACTAGAGAATATCTTTCTCAGACAATTTAAGGTATTTGGTGATCCCGGCAGGATACCGGACAATGATGACCGGAAATGGCTTGAGAATACTTCTGGGGTAAAAATCAGCAGAGTTGTCACTACCGCTTATTACGCACTCATCAAAATTAACAAAAGCAAAATGGAAAGTGAAAACGACCATCATGCATCGTGGCACAAAATTGACAGACTACCACCCCTGATCTTTGATCACAAAGAGGTTATTTTAGCCGGACTGGATCGTTTGCGAAACGAAGTACGGTTTGAGCCGCTCTGCTTTGAGCTGTTACCCGGTAAATTTACCATCAGGCAGATTCAGTCACTGTATGAGGTGATTTTGGACCAGAAACTCGACAACCGGAATTTCAGGAAGAAATTACTGAATAGCAATTACATTGAGGCCCTGAACGAAAAGCAAACAGGTGTTGCGCACAAGCCGGCGGCGTTTTACAGGTTTAACAGAAAGAAATACCAGGAAACCAGGAAGGACCTTCTATATTATAATTTTTAACCAATCAAACTGAAATGTATTTATTAGGATACGACGTTGGAAGTTCATCTGTAAAAGCGAGTCTGATCGACACCGAGACTGGCAGAAGTGTGGCATCAGCATTCAATCCAAAGCAGGAAATGAAGATATCGGCCGACAGGTCGGGTTGGGCTGAACAGGATCCTGAAACATGGTGGTCCAACCTGAAGCTTTCGACCAATGAGGTATTGCAGGTCGCAGAGATCGATGCTGCCAACATCAGGGCGATCGGGATATCCTACCAGATGCATGGTTTGGTGTTGGTGGATAAAAACCATGATTTACTCAGGTCATCCATTATCTGGTGTGACAGTCGCGCGGTGGATATCGGCGAGATGGCACTTGGTCAGCTCGGCAAGGACCGCTGCCTGAGACACCTGCTTAATTCTCCCGGAAACTTCACCGCCTCCAAGTTGCGTTGGGTGATTGAGAATGAACCGGAGATCTTTGAAAAAACCTACAAGATCATGTTACCGGGTGACTATATCGCCATGAGGCTAACCGGTGAAGTGAACACAACTATTTCAGGCCTTTCTGAAGGCATCTTCTGGGATTTCAATGAGAATTCACTGGCCAGCTTTCTTCTCGACCATTACCATATTCCTGAGCACCTGATCCCTGACATCGTACCAACCTTCTCAGAGCAGGGACGTCTTTCAGCATCGGTAGCAGAGGAGTTGGGTTTGCTGAAAGGAACGCCAGTTTCGTACCGCGCAGGCGACCAACCCAACAATGCATTCTCACTCAATGTGCTGAATCCGGGTGAAATTGCTGCGACAGCCGGCACCTCAGGAGTTGTATATGGTGTCAGTGATGAGGTAAGGTACGACCCTGAAAGTCGGGTAAACACATTTGCCCATGTGAACCACAGTCCGGAGCTCTCCCGCCTGGGGGTATTGTTGTGCATTAACGGAGCCGGCATACAATACTCATGGCTGAAAAAATTCATTACTGTCAGAGAGGCCAATTATCCCCTGCTGAACGATATGGCTGCCAAAATAGCGGAGGGATCCGAAGGGTTGCTGATGCTACCGTTCGGAAATGGAGCCGAGAGAATGTTGAACAATAAAGAGGTAGGGGCATCCATACACCGGATGAATTTCAATATTCACAATGATTCCCACCTGGTCCGCGCTGCCCAGGAAGGAATCGTCTACTCCTTCCATTACGGGATGGAGATCATGAAGCAGGTCGGCATTCAACCGGAGGTAATCAGGGCAGGCAACGCGAATATGTTCTTAAGTCCGATCTTCAGAGAGACACTTGCCACGCTAACGGGGGCCACGATCGAGCTTTACGATACCGATGGATCGGAAGGGGCCGCTAAGGGAGCTGGGGTCGGTTCGGGTAGATATGGCTCTTTTGATGAAGCATTTTCAGGCCTGCGGCAAATTACTGTCATTGATCCTGACCCTAAGAAAACGGGATTTTTCATGGACCTCTACCACCAATGGAAGGAGATAGTTCAAAGAGAAACTCAATAATAACAATTTAAATAAAACAAAATGGAATATTTAACCGGAGATAAGGAATATTTTAAGGGAATTGGGCGGATCAGATTTGAAGGCCGTGGTTCCGACAATCCGATGGCTTTTAAATTCTATGATGAGAACAAGGTGATCGCAGGAAAAACAATGAAGGAACATCTAAGGTATGCCGTTGCTTACTGGCACACCTTCTGCGATGCCGGTGGTGATCCTTTCGGACCGGGCACCAAGGTGTTCCCCTGGGACAAGGGCAGTGACGCCATTGCAACAGGAAAGCAAAAAATGGATGCTGCGTTCGAATTTTTTACCAAGATCGGTGCGCCTTATTATTGCTTTCACGATATTGATCTGGTGGATGAGGGAAATTCTGTGGCAGCATATGAAAAGAATATACAAACGATGGTCGACTATGCCAGGGAAAAACAGCAGGCCTCTGGTGTGAAATTGCTCTGGGGAACAGCCAATGTTTTCTCACATCCGCGCTATATGAACGGTGCTTCAACCAATCCCGATTTTAATGTTGTAACCCGTGCAGCAACACAGGTAAAAAATGCCCTGGATGCCACCATCGTGCTGGGGGGTGAGAATTATGTCTTCTGGGGAGGACGTGAAGGGTATATGTCGCTGCTGAACACCAATATGAAACGGGAGCAGGATCATCTGGCCCGGTTTCTACATATGGCAAAAGATTATGCGCGCAAAAACGGCTTTACCGGACCTTTTCTAATCGAGCCGAAACCGATGGAGCCTACCAAACACCAGTACGATTATGATACGGCCACGGTAATCGGTTTTTTGAAAAATAATGGGCTCGACAA
>JBBDUV010000102.1:0-17186 GCA_040903745.1 Bacteroidales bacterium
CTAGCTTATGCTTTTTTACAAACATACTGCCTCATCATCGAACAGTTCGCTGCCGGACAATTTATACATGTCCTTTTGTCTTTGCACCGCTGAAAAATCTATATTCAATGATGAGGGGTTCATATTTTTCAGAAATTAAATGAGTAACTCACAGATGGTATAACCGGAAAAAGACTCACCTGTCTCAGTTGCCGTTTATTATTATCATCATAACCAAAATAGAGATAGAAGGGGTTCTGCCGGTTATAAACATTGTATGCTCCAAAGCTCCAGGTCTGATCGCCCCAATCGGTCTCCTTGTGCCTGTTATAGGCAAAGTCGAGCCTGTGATAAGCCGGCTCCCGGAATCCGTTTTTACCCTGATAGTACTCAATCTCATCCCATTCGCTGTAGTAGTAGTAGTAGTCTTCGGAACGCTCTGCCCAGTGGTCGGGGGCGTATCGTGCAACCCCGAGTGTAATAGCCTTCCCTGTTCCGTATACCCAGGTGGCACTGAAATCTGAATTCTCATTTAGTTTGTAAAGGGCCACAACGGAGATGTCATGTCTGCGGTCGTAGGTATATGGAAAAATATTCCCATCGTTGATTGTAATGAACTGCCTGTTCGACCACCCAAGCGTGTAACCGATCCACCCGGTTAATTTACCAACATCCCTGCGCGCAAAGAACTCTGCTCCATAGGCCCATCCATCGCCTACCTCCACCTTATCCTCCCAATCGGTCTGCACATCCAGAAAACTTGCCCCCTCCCTGTACTCGATCAGGTTGGTCATGCTCTTATAAAAGCCCTCCAGCGTAAAGGACCACTCGTTATCCAGGTTATAGGCTAACCCAAAGGCACCCTGCCAGGACTCTTCAGGAGGAATTTTACTGGTGGTCGGCAGCCAAAGATCGGTTGGCAATCCGATCGTAGCATTTGTAAGAAGATGTATATATTGTTGCATTCTTGTGAATGCTGCTTTAACCGATAGATTATCAGTAATCAGGAGCCTTGAGCTAATCCTGGGCTGTAGTGAGTGGTAATACTCATCCTGAACCATAAAGGCAGAATAGTGCACTCCCAGATTAACCAGGAGTCTGTTGCCGATGTTCATTTTGTCTTCGGCATAGAGGTAGAATTCTTGTGCATCAATGATCTCATTCCCGAACTCGAGGTCAAGAAAATCGAGCTCTTCTGTTGATTTATAAGCCAGAACGCCTGGTTTAAATCTATGGAATAAAAACTTCCCTCCAAATTTTATGGCATGGCGGGGGTCAGGATGATAATCGAAGTCAAGAATCGCTCCCACATCCTCGATCCCTGAAAAATAGTCGAACTGGTAATTTGATATTAGCTGTTTACCCTTGAATGCTTCATAGTTTTCATAGACATCGAATTTATAGTTGCTGTAGAGTACCGACAGGTTACTGAAGAATTTATTGCCATACTTGTGGTTCCACCGCAGCACAGAGGTCAGGTTTCCCCAGTAGAGTCCGTAATCCGATTTATCTGTCCGCGTCGTATCATCCTGCACATATTCGTATTCGTTTTTTACCATCAGCTTATCACGTCCGCTGTATGCGCTCAGGTAGATTCGGTCCTTGTTCGAAAACTTGTGGTTGATCTTCAGGTTGGCATCGTAGAAATAATAGCCGGCAGTACCTTTGTTACCTGTCTGGTTGTTGATAAGTCTGATCAGGGGTCTGGCCAAAATATCGGCATAGGTCCTCCGACCGGAAAACATAAAAGAAGTTTTATCTGTGATTATCGGTCCCTCCAGCATCAGCCGTGAGGAGATCAGTCCGACGGAGCCACTGCCTTTGAATTCCTTCATGTTACCCTCCTTCAATCTGATATCGATCACAGAGGAGAGCCTGCCACCGTAATGAGCAGGAAAGCCACCTTTGATAAGCGTCACATTTGAGATTGCATCGGGATTGAACACCGAGAAAAAGCCAAACAGGTGATCAGCATTATAGATGGGAACGCCATCCAGCAGGATCAGGTTCTGGTCCGGACCACCTCCCCTAACGTACATTCCGCTGGAACCTTCCGTACCCGACTGTACGCCCGGCATCAGTTGAAGCGCCTTCAGCACATCCGATTCTCCAAGAAAGGAGGGCATCGACTTGATCTGTTTCGGGGAAAGCTTGATGGAGCTCATCTGGGAGCTCCTCACCACATCCTGTGGGCGGTCGGTTTTGATGGTCACCTCTTCGATATCCAGGCTGGGGTCGAGCTGAATATCAAGTTCGTAGTTCCGGTCGAGTGTAAACTCTTCAAAATAGGTAGTATAGCCCACATAGGAAACAGCCAGTGAAACCTCATCAGATGAAAGTGTCAAACTAAAAAAACCATATTCGTTGGCAATCGTACCCAGGCCTGAATTGGAGTCGTACACTGAAGCGCCGATCAGTTTTTCGCCCGTGGCCATATCTTCCACATATCCACTGATAGTGAAGCGCTGACCCTGCGCCTGCATAGCGATCATCAATAAATACAGTAGGGGAATAATTTTTTTCATTAGTTGGTTTAATTTATATTGATCATCGGGTTCACCGAATATCCTTTAATGATGCATAAACAGTCTGTTTCGTTGCCTGGCATTCATGGTTTTAATCGTGAACCGTAAAACAATTCTACATTACACAATGTTTTACCCAAATTGGGTACCTTATGACAGATCTATAAAAAATCGATGTGAAAATACTTTATAATGAGGTAAGAAAGTTATTTTTGGAAAAAATATTTTCAATGAGTCACCAGATAGCACCATCCATCCTTAATGCAGATTTCCTGAAACTCTCAGAAGTTGTCAATATGTTGAATGAAAGTGAGGCGGATCTGATCCACCTGGATATTATGGACGGGGTTTTTGTCCCCAACCTCTCCTTTGGATTTCCGATAATCAGTCAGATCAATGCCGTTGCAAATAAGCCGTTGGATGTGCACCTGATGACCGTCGAACCGGAAAAGTATTTGGAGCGGTACAAGAAATCTGGTGCAGATATACTTACCGTGCATTATGAGGCGTGTGAAGATCTGGCCAAAACATTGAAAAATATTCGTCAGCTCGGCATGAAGGCCTCTGTTTCCGTGAAACCTGCCACAGGCGTCGAGGTTTTGGAACCTTTCCTGTCACTTCTCGACATGGTGCTGATTATGTCCGTCGAACCGGGCTATGGGGGACAATCTTTTATGGAATCGTCCTATGGAAGGATCAAAAAGCTTCGGGGTATGATCGATGCTGCAGAAACCGGAACACTGATTGAAGTGGACGGCGGGGTTGGAAAAGATAATCTTGTATCGCTCAGGGAGGCAGGTGTGGATGTATTTGTAATCGGCACATCCATTTTCCGCGCAGATGACCCGGCAGAAATGATCAGGGAGCTGAAGAGATTGTAGAACGCCTGTCCGTTTAGCGTCTTATTTAATGTCAAAGGCTAACAAATTGCATAAGAGCCACTAATCAAAAGTCCCGCGTGCGTCCGCTCACCGGCCTTTCAGGTAATTTTCCAGGTAAATGAATTCTTCGGTCAGTTTTCCCTCCTTTACGATCGTGGCCCGCTCCAAAATGCCCTCGCTGTCGGCCCCCAGCAGATAGGGAACCACATGTTCCAGCAGTGCTTCCCCAAAGTCGGCAGAGGCATCCCGGGGCAGCTCCCCCGGCAGGTTATCAACCGCCATCACAGTAACCACATGATCTCCAAACAGATCAGACGTCTCCATACCGGCGGCAGGATCATATCCGTAGAGCGGTTCAGCGATTGAAGAGGCTCTGACCGTAGAGGCGATCGGTCCGTCAATATCACAGCTGATATCCGCAATTACCCTGAGCGGCAGATCAGGAAGCTGGAGGTCATCCCTGCCCAGCAGCACAGGCGAATCAGGGTCCCAATAATGACAAGCCATGTACAGGTCCGTACGCTTTGCATAGGGAAGAAAAGCATTTTCGTACTGGTCGGGATGTGCCACAAAATGTTCAAACTCAAATTCGATCTTCTCCCTGTGCCTGGTATAGTGCCATGGATCAAGCCGGCAGAAAACTGCCTCATCGAACTGCTCCGCGAGGTACTTATCCGGCGTGACCTCTCTGATTCCAGCTGACTTAAGTATTTCCACTGCTCCGTGCGCCACCCTTCCCCCGCCAGTTAAGGCGATCCGGATGTTCCCAGCTGAAAGCCCACTGAGCTGTCCCTTCATTTCATCAAGTCCGGAGAGCTGCCAGGCAGGCGTGAGGTCGTATCTTCCCGACCGGCGGCCATAGGCGATCAATCCGTTATATGCACCCACGATCCCGGCCCATCTGCCAAAAGCCACCACACGGGATTTGTCCTTCCGGGTGAGGTATTCATAATCTATCAGCGTGATCCGTTTTTCACAGATGGCCCGGAGCAACTTCCTGTTATAGGGCTGCTCCTTCGCCGTATGTGAAAAGAAAAGACAGGTCTTGTCTCCGATTATGGTTTCTATGTCCACCTCCTTCACTCCCAGCAGAATATCGCACTCAGAGAGATCTTCCTGTAATTCGATCCCCTCGTCCAGGTATTCGCCATTACTAAAACATCGGTGATCCGAAGGCTGTACAACCAACCCCAATCCTGCATATTGCTTTTTCAACTGTCCACATTGCAGTGGTGTCAGCGGCACCCTCCTGTCAGAAGGTTGCTTTGTCTCTCGTAAAATCCCGATCTGCATAGTACACAGTTTGGCTACTAATTTAAAGGAGGGTTGTGGAGGGTTGTGGGATTTATCTGACCAACTTATTATCCTCGGGATTTCTACTTGAATGAACAACATCTAAAATTGCTATGGTATCTTCCCTTATTTCATATATTATCCTGTAACTCCATATAACTTTGTAACGGATATTATCATACTCTTTATTAGTAAGCAGATCTTTGGCATATTTATGAGGCATAAAACCAGGACTTCTGCCTAAATCCCGGATTTCATCTCTAATCTTAGCCGCCTGCTCCTGGGATTCTCGTTTCTTAATGTATTTGTAAATACCCTGGAGTGAAGCTCTGGAGCGATTGCTCCAAATGACCTTGTACTGCTTCTTTACCACTTCTCCATCTCCTTTTCTAGCTCCTCCTGTGTGATATACTCTCCTGCATCTATCTGAGCACGGGCTTCATTAATTCTTCTATGGTAATTCTCAACATCCATTGGAGGTCCGGGAAGGGTGTAATCCTCCTCTTCATCCTCGTAACTCTTAGCCAAAGCATGAACCATCTTCAGGAACTTGTCGTCCGCTTTGTCAATGTAGCTTTGAACCTCTTTTTTTAACTCTGCATTACTCATAATTTCCTGTAACATTGTTTCTACAAATTTAACGATTTATATTCACTTATTGTTTTGCTCAAGTGGATAATACTTCTCCAACTGCCCCTGCAGCTTATCCAGGTTGTTCTGCTGGTAACGTTCCGTTAAATTTACATACTTGTGCACGGCCATGTACTGGACCTGAATCAGGTTGTATTGCTTCAACCAGTGGGTGAACTTCCTGATGCATTTATCTCTTAATGTCTTTTTTCAGTATTTATCGTACGGATCTTCAAGGTCTTTGTAATCCAGGTTCCCGATGGAAGCCAGTGGTAATCTCTCCTTTTCATCTGATGCAGGTTGAATTCATCCTGGTACAGGGAGACTAGTGTCTGTCCATAAAGTCCGACTCTATTGACAGTCTTTTTTTTATGTAGTATGAAATCAATATTTAGAATACAGTCAGAGCGGACAAGGTTATTCCATAAATATTACAAATACATGTTCTTGAGCAGGTATTTTCTGTAAGTTTATTACCTTTGTGCCCTGTTACAAATCAAATTGTAATATTTTTTGCTGAAGAGCCTGTTTAATCGAAGATTGATACGGAAGATACCCGGTTCGAAAAATAACAGATGCTTTCACTGAACAAGGAGCAAAGAGCAGTGTTTTATAAGATCACATGGTTGAACTATAAATTTTAGGAAATTGGCAGGAAAGACATTATTTGACAAGGTTTGGGATGCCCACGTGGTACAGGAGATCCCCGATGGTCCGAGTGTATTGTACATCGACAAGCACCTGATCCATGAAGTAACGAGTCCGCAGGCATTTGCCGGACTTGACACAAAGGGGCTGAAGGTTTTCAGGCCACAGAACACCGTGGCCACACCCGATCACAATGTTCCCACTATCGATCAGCACCTGACCATCCAGGATGAGCTGTCACTGTACCAGGTAAATAAGCTGACAGAGAACTGTCAAAACCATGGCATCCAACTTTACGGATTGAACCATCCCTACCAGGGGATCGTGCATGTGATCGGTCCGGAACTCGGCATCACCCAACCGGGTATGACAATGGTATGCGGCGACTCGCACACCTCCACCCACGGGGCCTTTGGGAGCGTTGCTTTTGGTATCGGAACAAGTGAGGTTGAAATGGTGCTGGCCACCCAGTGTGTTCTTCAACCCAAACCGAAAAAGATGCGGATCAATGTAGAAGGAAAAACCGGTAAAGGGGTCACTGCCAAAGACATCATTCTATACATTATCGCAAAGATATCCGCCAGTGGCGGAACAGGCTACTTCATCGAGTATGCCGGATCGGCCATACGCGGTCTCTCCATGGAGGGACGGATGACCATCTGCAACATGAGCATTGAGAGCGGAGCCCGGGGCGGGCTGATCGCGCCCGATGAAACGACGTACAATTATATCAGGGGAAAGGAGTTTGCACCGCAGGGTGAAGCCTTCGACCGCGCAGTTGAAAGATGGGAGTCGCTCAAAACAGAGGATGAGGCGGAGTTTGACCTCGAGTACACATACGATGCTGCCGATATACAGCCGATGATCACCTACGGAACCAATCCGGGAATGGGAGCAAAAATTGCAGGGAAAATCCCGGCCGAATCAGAGGTGGAGCCCGGTAACCTGAGCAGCTATAAAAAATCATTGAAATACATGGGATTTGAAGCCGGAGCACCGATTGAAGGAACCCCGGTCGATTTTGTCTTTGTAGGTAGCTGTACCAACGGAAGGATTGAGGACCTGCGCCAGTTTGCCGCATTCGTTAAAGGCAAGAGCAAAGCGGAAAACATCACGGCCTGGATCGTTCCCGGATCAAAACAGGTGGAGAAGCAGGCCATTGAGGAGGGAATCGACAAGGCGTTAAAAGCTGCTGGTTTTGAGCTGCGCCAGCCGGGCTGCTCGGCCTGCCTGGCCATGAACGATGATAAAATTCCGGAAGGCAAGCTCGCCGTTTCTACATCGAACAGGAATTTTGAGGGCCGACAGGGACCAGGTGCGAGGACCATGCTTGCGAGTCCGCTCACCGCTGCAGCAGTTGCTGTTTTGGGTAAAGTGACCGATCCCTCGAAAATTGTTTAACCAAAGACCCAGTAAAAATGGCTATAGAAAAATTCAATACCATACGATCAACAGCGGTACCACTGTCGATAGAAAATGTAGATACGGACCAGATCATTCCGGCCAGGTTCCTGAAAGCCACCACCAGGGATGGGTTTGGTGAGAACCTGTTTCGTGACTGGCGGTATGACAGGGCCGGTGACCCAAAGGAGGATTTCGTGCTGAACCAGGACCTTTATAAAGGTTCCATTCTTGTGGCAGGAAAGAATTTTGGCAGTGGATCGAGCAGAGAGCATGCAGCATGGGCCATCTATGATTATGGATTCAAAGTGGTGGTTTCCAGCTTTTTTGCCGATATTTTTAAGAACAACTCCCTGAATAACGGGCTGCTGCCGGTGCAGGTGTCCGAGGCATTCCTTAAAGAGCTGTTTGATGCAATCGAAAAGGATCCGCAAACAGAAATTGAGGTGAACCTGATCGATCAGAAGATCAGCATCCCGGCTACGGGACAAAGTGAATCATTTGAAATCAATGCCTATAAAAAAGAGTGCCTGCTCAATGGCTATACAGATATCGATTACCTCATCAATCTGAAGGACGAGATAGAAGCTTTCGAAAAGAGTCGTACCTAAAAAAAACATGTCATGAAAATAACGGTAATGGACACAACGCTGCGCGATGGCGAACAGACTTCAGGCGTATCTTTTACGGCCGCAGAGAAACTGAATATGGCTAAGCTGCTGCTTGAAGAGCTTAAGATCGACAGGATTGAGGTTGCTTCTGCCCGCGTATCTGAGGGAGAGTTCCAGGGCGCAGGGGAGATATTCAGGTGGGCGAAGGAGCATGGCTACCTCGGACGTGTAGAAGTGTTGGGATTTGTCGATGGAGATGTTTCACTCCAATGGATCAAAGATGCCGGTGGTGAGGTTGTCAATCTTCTTACCAAAGGATCAAGGAACCATTGTGAAAACCAACTCAGGAAAACCCCTGAGGAGCATGTAGCCGATATAAAAAATACGCTGGAGCATGCGCGAAAAATGGGAATCAGGGCCAACATCTATTTTGAGGACTGGTCGAACGGTATGCGGCACTCACCCGATTATGTCTATTTCATGCTCGACAACCTCAAGGATGAATCGATTGAACGCTATATGCTGCCGGACACTTTGGGAATACTCAACCACCAGGAGACCTATGATTTTTGCATGGATTTAAGGAAAAGATTCCCCCAGTTGGCGTTTGACTACCATGCGCACAACGATTATGACCTGGCCACCGCCAATGTTTTCTCGGCGATCCAGGCAGGAATTGATGGGATCCATACGACAGTAAACGGACTCGGGGAACGTGCCGGCAATGTTCCACTGTCTAGTGTGATAGGGATCGTAGAGGACCATTTCGGGTATGAACTGAATATCGATTCAAAGAAGCTCTACTCCGTCAGCAAACTGATTGAAACCTTTTCCGGTATAAGAATCCCGGCTAATAAGCCGCTTATTGGCGAAAATGTGTTCACCCAGACCAGTGGTATACATGCGGATGGGGACCAGAAAGACAACCTCTATTTCAATGATCTGCTGCCGGAGCGGTTTGGCAGGAAACGTGCCTATGCCCTGGGGAAAATGTCGGGAAAAGCATCCATATACAAGAATCTGGAAGAGCTCGGCATCAACCTCTCAAAAGAGGATATGAAAAAGGTAACGAAGCGGGTGATTGAACTGGGGGATAAAAAAGAGGTGGTCACACAAGACGACCTGCCGTTTATAATTACCGATGTATTGCGCGGACAACGGGTGAAGGAAAAGATCAAGGTCAGGAACTACTCACTCTCTGTTGCCGCCGGCTTAAGGTCCATGGCCACCCTGAGCATTGAGATCGACAGGGAGGTCTATCAGGCAACAGCCAGTGGCGATGGACAGTACGATGCGTTTATGAAGGCATTGTGGAAGATATATGACCGCCTGGGAAAGAAACATCCTGTACTCACCGACTATACCGTAGCGATTCCTCCGGGAGGGAAGACAGATGCTCTGGTCGTCTGTACAATTACATGGGATCATGACGGTAAGATTTTCAAGACCCGGGGACTCGATCCTGACCAGACCGTTGCAGCGATCAAGTGTACAACAAGAATGCTGAACATCATCGAAGCCTGATCGGAGACGTCTATCAGTTCATACAAAGAGAATCAACAGCAAACAACACTTCAACATAACTAGTAGAGAATTAACGAAACCATGAACTACAAGATCGCAGTATTACCGGGCGACGGAATCGGACCGGAGATCGTAGAACAGGCCCTCAAGGTCATGAACGCCATTGCTGTAAAATACAACCACCAGTTTGAATATTCAGAGGCTTCTGTAGGGGCCGCTGCCATCGATAAAACAGGCAATCCCTACCCCGACGAGACACATGCCATATGTCTTGCATCGGATGCCGTCCTGTTCGGTGCCATCGGCGATCCGAAATATGACAATGACCCGAAAGCTAGGGTCAGACCTGAACAGGGCCTTCTTGCCATGCGTAAAAAGCTCGGACTGTATGCCAATATCCGCCCGGTTTCAACTTTCCCCTCACTGATCCACAAGTCACCTCTTCGGCGTGACCTGGTTGAGGGAGCAGATTTTGTAGTGGTACGTGAGTTGACAGGGGGAATCTATTTTGGCGAGCCGCGTGGACGCTCCGAAGATGGCGAAAAAGCGTATGATACTTGTGTCTATTCGAAATCCGAGGTCAAAAGAATCGTTGATCTGGCATTTGATTATGCACGCAAACGGAACAACAGGCTAACCGTTGTCGACAAGGCCAATGTGCTGGCTACATCGCGCCTCTGGCGAGAAACCGTACAGGAGATGGTGCCAGATAACAGCGATGTTGAGGTGGATTATATGTTTGTCGACAATGCTGCCATGCAGATCATCCAGTGGCCGAAAAAATTCGATGTGATGGTTACTGAGAATATGTTTGGGGATATTCTCTCTGATGAGGCCAGCGTGATCACTGGTTCCCTGGGACTCCTGCCTTCTGCATCTGTCGGTATACATACTTCGGTTTATGAGCCGATCCATGGCTCCTACCCACAGGCAACAGGAAAAAATATCGCCAATCCGCTTGCCACGATCCTCTCAGCAGCCATGCTGCTTGACGGACTCGACCTTACAGATGAAGCCAATGCCGTAAGAGAGGCTGTGAAAAAATCGATGGACGAGGGTATTGTTACAGAAGATATTGCGGAAGAAAAAGCACATAGCACCAGCGATGTGGGCGACTGGATCACAAAAGCCATCTGATCAATGCTACTCGATCTCCTTGCGTTCAGAGGCATTGATGAAAAGGATCTGACCAATCTGGTCATATCCTTCAAAAATCTCTTTTCCCTTGAATTTCAACAGTTCACCTGTGAAACCAATGATGGTCAGACCGGCATTCTCCGATTTCTCATTGATCTCCTCACGGAAATCCACATCCTCTTTGCCCTCGATGATATCGATATTTTTTGCAGTAATAGGGAGCCGTCCCTTTTTGATTAACTCCTCAAGATTATTTCTTGTCTCCTCTTTCTTCTCCGGTTTACAGATTTCAAATATCCTAATAGTAGACTTTTTCCAGTCGGGATGACCCTGAATAATAAAACTCAACAGGATCATCAGGTGCGAATTGTTGTAATCCACCGACCGCAGCCAAACGTCGATGCTCTTCTTATAGTTAATTGATCGCGGGGAGCTCCCCAGGATACCCACATCGAAATTACCTGCGTTGATCAGGGAAAAGTTATCAATGATACTGTTTAGCTTCACCGGGTTGTTGCGGTCATACTCGAGGAGCAGCATGTTATTTTCCATCCCCGAGATACCGGGAAGCTGTATCGTTTGCGCTATTGCAGAGGTATAGGAGGGCGAGATAAGGGTGTCAATGTACACATGACTTCCCATCCCCCGGTATTGGTCGATCAGCTTCATCAAAATTACCTGCGATTCCTTGTGGGAGGTTTTTGAATAATAATCTTCTATCAGGTGAATATAGGTACCGAAACCAAACCGGTGACTGATCCAGTTGAGTAGTTGAAATGAATCCTGCCGCTCAAATGAATCCTTTGAAATGCAAACAGCACTCGGTCTCCACTCCTTTGATGTGCGGGACTTCCGGCTCTGTTGCAGGTAAACCTGCAGTGTGCGGTTCAGCTGCATGAGCGCGTTGGTAAAAATTGAAACCAGACCCTTCCTGGTTCTATGATAATTGCTGATGTAGATGTACAGCAGCACAATGAGTATAATGGCGATCAATGCATAGAGGGAATTAATCTTGAACATCACCCATACAGCAGTCACAAAACCAATAAGTGAAATGTACCACCGTGACTTGAAACTGGGTCTGTAGGAAGGCGATGCTCCAAAATGATACAAAAAGGAGATCAGGCAGAGGGCCCCGTAGGTCACCATAAAAAACATGGAGATAATTCCGGCCACTGTATTTACATTGCCCAGTGCGACAAAAATAAATGCGATGACAACCGTAATGACGGTCGCATTAAATGGTTCATTGGTCCTCCCTCGCCCCCTGGCAAGAAATATATTCAACTTTCTCGACGGGAACGACCGGTCACCCGCCAGGGCCTGCAATGTCCTGGGAGCAACCATGATTGAACCGATCGCCGAGGAGATGGTGGAGGCAGCAAGCCCCAGTGGAATAACGAAACTGCCTCCCAGAGCAATTTTGGCCATAATCAGTTGGTTCTCCGTAAGGTCATCAATGCTTGCCGATGATGCCAGTTTATAAACAATAAAGAAATAGATGATCATGCCTGAAAGGGTACCCAGCGTTGTCCCCAGCGGAATGGATTTGGACGGGTTTTTCAGATCGCCCGACAATCCTACTCCGGCTGTCATCCCGGTGAAGGCAGGAAACACGATGGCAAAAACCACGAAGAAACTATTTATATTTCGTGCCTCGAGATCGAAAAGGGAAAAGCTGTTTTGAGCAGCAAATTCGGTCTTTCCGGCAAAAAACAGAACAAGGGAAATAAAAAGTACGACCACAACCACATAGAGCAACTTCACACCGATGGTGGCCCCCTTCTTCAGAATAACAATGGCCAGCAAAAACATGGCAGGAATGCTGATCACCTGTCGCGGAAGGAAAAAATCAAACCGCGATCCAACCCAATTAAAGAAAAACTCGAAAGCTTCAGTAAAGGCAATAATATAGAATGCCACGCTGATGGCCTGCGAAAGATAGAGCGCAAATCCGATGGTTGCCCCAATATTCAACCCGAATGACCTGGAGATGATAAAATACTCTCCCCCACCCTCCACACGCTTGTTCGTAGCAAGCTCGGAGATCGCCAGCGCTGTAGGAATAGTCACCATATGTCCAAGCAGGATCACCAGGATCACTCCCCAGAACCCCAGTGTACCTACCGCAAAACCAAACCGAAGGAACAGAATCGCCCCGAGGATAGTGGAGATCGCCGTGAAGAAGACCGGTGCCGTACCAAACGATTTTGCAGAGGGTGATTCCATCGAATATTTTTTTCAAATATACGATTTGTTGGTTGAAAACAAGTTTTTTTGGACAGCCACAAAGTGGCCTTTAGAAGTAGAGATCCCTTTCCCCTGTTTTCACCTTCTCAAGACGTTCGGAAAGCTTTTGCTTAAAACGTTCATCATCATAATCCCGAAGGCTTTTTTCAATGAGCCCGTACCCACTCTTCCGGGTATTCTCCGGGGCATAATCCTCCAGGTATTCCGCCAGGGTTAATAGCGCATTCGGTGTGCAGTAGCGTTTAATAAAACCGGGGACAGAAAACTCCATGAAGTGCTCACCGGTCCGTCCCACCCGATAACATGCAGTACAGAAGGATGGAATATAGCCCTTGTTGATCAGTTCATCCATCACCTCGTTCAATGACCGGTTGTCATTGATCTCAAACTGCTCTGCATTCAGGTCCTGGGCCTTCTTGTTTTCCGAATAGCCCTTCATCTCAATTTTCGTTCCCCCGTCAATCTGGGAGACCCCAAACCGGAGCACCTCTTCCCTGATATGGGCCGGTTCACGGGCAGTGAGTATCAATCCGGTGTAAGGAACAGCCAGCCTCAGTATAGCTACCATTTTTGTAAAGTCCTCGTCTGAAACCTGGTATTGGTTATCGAGTATCACATTCGATGCATTTTTTAACCTTGGAAATGAGATGGTATGCGGACCGACATTATAGACAGCTTCGAAATGATTAACATGTCTCAGCAGTGCCATCATCTCAAAACGCCAATCGTACAATCCGAACAAAGCTCCGATCCCAACATCATCAATTCCTCCCTCCTGTGCACGGTCGAGCGCCGTGAGCCTGTAATCATAATTGCTTTTCATTCCGCCGGTGTGATACTTAGCGTATGCCTCCCTGTGGTAGGTCTCCTGAAAAACCTGGTAGGTCCCTATGCCCGATTCCTTTACAGTTTTGAAACCCTCCACATCAAGTGGTGCTGCGTTGATGTTCACCCGCCTGATCTCGCCGTTCCCTTTTTTAACTTTGTAGACCGAACGAACAGTATCAGCAATAAAACCGGGATTGTATTTCGGATGCTCGCCAAATACCAGAATCAGTCTTTTCTGACCGGTATCTTCGAGCATTTCCACCTCGCTGATCAGCTCTTCCTCGGTGAGGGTCATCCGCTTCTGATCCTTGTTGGAGGTTCTGAAGCCACAGTATTCACAATTATTTGTGCATAGGTTACCCACATAAAGCGGTGCAAACAGTACAATTCTGTTCCCGTATACATTCTCCTTCAGCGTGCGGGCACCCTCCTTGATCTCGTCGATCAGCTCCGGATCGTCTGTCTGGAGCAGAACGGCAGTCTCCTGCAGCGTTAACCGGTTCTTGTCGAGGGATTTCTGAATAATCTCCCTGACGCGCTGTTGATCACTTTTGGATTGGTTGAGTATATCCCAAATCTCCTCTTCAGAGATAAAAGGTTTCATCGGCTCATCCGGAATGGCATACTGTTGTGGGTTATAGAACATCACAAATTACTTTGTGATCCATCGAAAGCTACAAAAAGAAAGTCTGGTTGTTTTCTCTTCTCCATTAGAACTTCCTGCGGATCAGATGAATATTTTAACTCCTTGATGACAGAAATTCCGGCATCTCAGATACCACAAAGGTAATTATTGTTATTTGAATCACAATAGATTTAACGAAAAACTGACAAATATATTTAAGAGCTTACCGGCGGTGGCTGGTTCCCTCCTTGAATTAGAGCGATCAGCCTACAATGTTTACACCATTTTATTGGAAATAAATATTTACAATCGATGGGATATTCATTGCCAATGATGGAGAGAAAGATAGGGTTGTTCAAACCAAGGACTGTATTCCTAAAAATTAAATTAAATTAAAGTAATGTGAAATTACTGTCTGTAATGAGGGGATTATTTGATTTTACTGAACATTTTTTATCTTTAAAAAAAACTTGAAGATGCAACAATCGGCTGCCGTCATATTGATGATCATCTGTTTTTTCCAGGTCAGGTCCCAGGAGGAGTTGCCCCGGTATAACCTGGAGATTGGCGACAGGTATTTTATTTCGCAGGAACTGGTACAGCAGACCGAAACAGAGAACAGGGAGCTGAGAGGCGGAGCCAGCCTGGATATAAACTGCACGGTTGAATTCAAAGTTACCTCCATTGATCCGGATGGAAATTACCATTTTGAATGCAGATACCGAAATCTGAGCCTCAGCTTCTACTCACCCCGGTCGGACGTGTACCTCAGCAGTGACAACCACGCTTTCAGCAATATACAAACGTATCTGGATGAACTGGAAAGACATCTCTTTGGTCTTGATATTTCTGCGTATGGGGAGATTATTAAACCAGCTCCTTTGGATTCCATTATTCATTCGGTTTTCGCGGAGGAGCAACCCGACTCCGCACACCACGATCTGATCATTAAAACAGTGCGGGAGGCGTTTGGAGAAAACGCGCTGACAAGTCTGGTGAATATAACCATGAATGTTTACAGTGATACATTGGCCGACAGCAGTACAAAATACTCAACGATTGCATTTAATGCCAGGCCGATGGCGGTCAGAAACCGTTTTTATTATGTGCCCGTTGATGAGAAAGTTTTAAGGGTGCAAGGGATTGGGGTCATTGAAGAGACTGTGGACAACTACACCAGGGAAAACAGTTCGATTGTTACCACGATGCAGGGACAGCAGACGTATGATCTGGTTTTTAACCGTGAAACAGGGTGGATCAGCCGGGGGATCTCAAAGCAGAGGATCCATTCCTTGTCAACGATCAGGGGACACGCTGAGTTTCCCGACGGACTGAAGGTTCCCTCTTTTACAGAGACGGAGTATGTAATTAAGGGGGGACGGGGTTCCGATTCAGATGGATCATAATAAAGACAATACTATGATACGATTAAGATGTATACTGCTCATTTTCTTTATAACAACCGGTTTTCTCACAGCACAGCCCTATGAGCATGCTGTTGGTATTAAGGCGGGCTACTCCTCGGGGGTTGTGTACAAACTCTTTCTCGATAAAAACGGGGTACTGGATGGGCAGGCTTTATACAACAGCCATGGATTTCAATTCACGGCGCTATATGCCTATCAGTTTACACCCTATGCGAAAAAACGTCTGTTTTACTTTGCCGGTGTGGGACCCCACGGAGGGAACTGGGATGAGGAGTTTGCGCTTGGAGTTGCACTCAACCTGGGCGCCGAATTTGTATTCCGGAAAGCGCCGTTGGTGATGGGACTGGAATGGAAGCCGATGGTTAATCTCTATAAAGTGTCCGGTTATGCCATTCCCGACATTGGCATTGCAGTGAAGGTGGTATTGAATTGAGTGGTTGCGCAAATGCCTTTCCTCGAATATTGAGGTTGTATTCCGTGAAAAAAAGATTAAATTGGCATAAAAACCGGCCTTATCAATGGTATAAAAAGAAAAAATAGTATTTTTAAAAAAACAGCAACTATGCTACCTGAATTAAATGATATAAAAAATGCCGTGAAAAGGGTCAAGCCTTATGTGCACAATACCCCGGTATTTGAATCGCGGACGGTCAACCAGAGGACTGAATCGACGGTTTTTTTTAAGTGCGAGAATTTTCAGCGCATGGGCGCCTTTAAAATGCGGGGAGCCACCAATGCGATCCTGCAGCTTTCAGAAACTGACAGGGCAAAAGGGGTGATCACCCACTCATCAGGAAATTTTGCACAGGCACTTGCCCTGGCTGCATCCACCCTCGATACCAAGGCGTATATTATCATGCCCTCCAATGCTCCGCGCGTGAAAATGGATGCTGTAAGGGATTACGGCGCAGAGATCATTGAATGTGCTCCCACACTGGACTCAAGGGAGAAAACCTGCGAGAAGGTAAGGGCAAGAACCAATGCGGTTTTCATTCATCCATACGATAACATCAACGTCATCCTTGGTCATGGCACGGCCGCCTGGGAACTCATCAAAGAGGTAGGTGAGCTGGATATACTACTAGCACCGGTTGGTGGCGGGGGACTGATATCGGGGACGGCCATTGCACAGCACTACCTCCTTCCCGAATCGCAGACCATTGGCAGCGAGCCATTTGGAGCGGACGACGCCTATTTATCCATGAAAATTGGCAAGATACAGCCCTCTCTCAATCCCATTACCATTGCTGACGGGTTGAAAACACAACTCGGAAACAATAATTTCCCCATTATTCAAAAGTATGTCAGCAACATCATACGCGTGGAGGAATCAGAGATCATCGCTGCAATGAAATATATCTGGGAACGCATGAAGATTGTTATAGAGCCCTCCAGTGCGGTGGCCGTGGCAGCGCTCTTCAGAAAAA
>JBBDUV010000103.1:0-17142 GCA_040903745.1 Bacteroidales bacterium
AGCAGCAGAATGATAGAAAATTGTTTCAGCGTTTTCATGGAATTGAAATTAATAAGTGTAAATAAAATTATGATAAAATACTGTGCAAAACGTATAGCATATTTAAAAATCTAAAAATTAACAGAATTTTAACAATTAGAAAATAGACAGGAGCAAGTTGATAAATTTTAAGTGAAAAAAAATTACAGCTAATGAGTGACAATCATTGGGTTTAATCCTATATCTAGATGATGCCTGGTTATTATGAAGCAGAACTGGATATGGCAGTCGGTATATTGCATAGATTCTGCATTGATTTTTGAAATTGAGATATTCACAATAAAAAAGGATACAACCGATGTCGTACTGTATCCTAAAATGTATACCTTGGATTTTTAAACCCATACTAATCTCAAAATAGTTTCAGATCATTTGTGGAGTAAATGTGGGGAAAGTATGTATAAAAATAAACGCAACAAACTACATGCTTGAGAAAGGTATTTCTCAGAAGGCAACCGATGCAAAGAACAAGGCCATAAACACGCTCTCTAAATGGATGACCCAATTCTTTTCTGTTTCCAGAAACGCATTCAAAGAGGAACCTCAGATGATGGAAGCTTTTGGTTTTATTGTGAAAAATTAAATCAACGCATGTAATCAAACGCAACGGTGAGATCTATTAATTTCGTTTTGTTTAATGTAAAAAAGCTTCCAAGGGGAGGCTTTTTTTTTACTGCTCTTCCTGTTGGACATTGGAGCCACATTGTACCACCAGATCACCCCTTCACCGCAGCACCGCACCATAGCCCCGCAGGCAGAAAAAAACATAAACCGACAATTTCCATAATACGTAATATTTCAGCTAACAATTTCCTGAATATGTAAACTTTTTCGTATCTTGAATAGCTCAGCACTATATTGATAAATACAACATGAATGTTACAGGCATGACTTTAAGTATAGAAGTTCCTGAAATTATTGACTTAATAAACTTTTACGACAATGACTGAAAATAAAAATGATACAGCGTATGGTATAGATTCAAGATACACTTCTGATAAGGAGCGTGAATCCGATGCCACAGCTCTAATGGAAGCCCGTTTGAAGAGGATGAAAAATCTTTCAAAGGACCAAATCACCAAGGCTAAACTTTTGCAATTGAAACTGAAGATGGAGGAATATATTAAGAATCCTGTATATGATAATCATAGTTATTTCTCAAATTTTTTAAAATTATATATTGATTCCATATACGCAAAGAGAAGTGCTTTTGCGAAAGATATAGATGTGGCTCCGGTAAGTTTGAGTCAGGTAATAAATAACCATAGAGAACCTAAAGAAGAATTTATTATGAAATTAATGATACATTCAGAGAAAGTATATAAGAATGTTTGTGAGTTTCATAAGAAAATATGGTATCAGGTTTATTTTCACGAGAAGCTTTGTGAAACAATGTCAAATCAGGAACAATGGCGTCCTGAAATAGAAAAACATATTCGGATAAGTGAAGCAATATAAAGAATAACGTTCCATCCTGGGTTTCTTTGTTAGCACCCTTACCGCGGGATCGCAGGATTGTACCGGGGGACCCCGCCCCCCTTCACCGCAGCACCACATAGCCCCGCAAGTAGTACAATTGTAAATAACCACGATATTGATTACTTTTGCAATAAACAAAGCCCTTAACCAATTCAAACCTGAATAAGGTATAAGACAATGAAAGCATTAGAATTTAAAACCAAAATCAAGAATAATCAGATATCAATTCCAACAAAGCTACAAGCGGAATTAAAAACCAAACAGAATAAAAATGTAAGGGTTATTTTGCTTGTGGAAGATTCAGAAATGTCTGATGAAGTGCTCTTCCAACGAACTGCACAAGAGCAATTCTTAAAAGGTTATTCCGACGAAGACTCAATTTATGACAATCATTCATAGATGAATAAACTGAATTTCGGGGACATCATTAAAAGACTGCCAAACTGATTAAACCATTCTTTACCGGGGGAGCGCCACGTTGCACCACGAGATCGCAGGATTGCACCGCAGGCAGGCAGCCTGCAACTCTACAGAAATGCCGACCCGCCAGGGGCGAAACGTCTGTAAGATACCATTTCTCTAACCTGCTGCTACATATAAAACATGTATGGAATTTTTCCTATCTTCAATAAAACCTCATTTTATGAATCGGGATGCAATTCTAAAGCATATCTCAGATGCAATTAACAAGCAGGATCCTTCTGCCCAGGCATACCTGTTTGGATCACAAGCCAGAGGAGATAATAAACCCGACTCTGATTGGGATATTATAATTCTAATTAACAACCAAAATGTTACAAACGAAATTGAAGATAAATTCAGAGATGCTCTTTACGGTATTGAACTTAATTCCGGACAAATTATTTCAACCTTTATCTATCCAAAATCCTTCTGGCAAAAAATACTGAAATACTCACCACTCTATAAATCAGTCGAAAAAGAAGGAATAAAAATATGACAGACCATAAAAAAAACGATTATATCAGATACAGGTTCAAAAGAGCCGAAGAGGCTTTATCTGATGCCCTTCTGCTGATTGAAAACAATAAGTGGAATACCGCTGTTAATAGGCTGTATTATTCATGTTTCTACGCAGTAAAGGATCGCCCCCCATCCCCGCAGCACCACCACATAGCCCCGCAGGTGGTATGCAACCGAAGCACCCCCAAGCTCCGTTAGGAGCTAAATGTCTGTAGCAGATTGCCCCCCAGCTCCGTAGGAGCGACATGTCTGTAAAAAACTTCCCAACAATCATTTTCGTTTATATCTTTGCAAAAAATGCGTCAACAGACGCAACATATATCGCTATATTTGAACCCCAACCGCCGACGCACGATGAAAAACAAAACTGCACTTATCACCGGTATCACAGGACAAGACGGGGCATACCTCGCCGATTAACTCAACCTCACCAGGCAGCCGGCAGTCGAAGCCTTCTTCGCAACTGAAAAACCGGAATACGTCTTCCTGGCAGCAGCAAAGGTGGGCGGCATCATCGCCAACAACACCTACCGCGCCGAATTCCTCTACGACAACCTGATGATCCAGAACAATGTGATCCACCAGTCATACCTGCACGGAGTAAAAAAGCTGCTCTTTCTCGGGTCCACCTGCATCTACCCGCGCGACTGTCCGCAACCGATGAAGGAGGTGTACCTGCTCACCGGACCGCTCGAGCAGACCAACGAGCCCTATGCCATCGCCAAGATCGCCGGACTGAAGATGTGCGAGAACTACAACCGGCAGTACGGCACCTCCTTCATATCGGTGATGCCCACCAACCTCTACGGACCCAACGACAATTTCGACCTGCACCGGTCGCACGGCATGCCAAGCAAACTCACCGGCACCACACGGCTTAGATCACTGGGAAATACCCACAAAATTGACCTCCGCACCGGACTCACAATGGTCTACGACAGCTACCGAACAGGATAACCGCCCGATCGGGCATACCTCCTTACCGGGGGATCGCAGGATTGTACCGCCCCTGATCGCCCCCCATCACCGCAGCAGCAGTACCAAAACTGCCAACAAACCCCAATTATCATAACAACTCTTTTTGAAGGTAAAAAATAAACTGTAACTTTGAAAAAAACATAGTATTCAAATGGGGCATTATATATTCCAGGGAAATTTCAAGAACGCTGATGGAAATGTCAGGGTCAAACTGATGTTATTGCATTTTCAAGATGAGAATAATATCCATTTCATATACTCTCCACACCTGGATTTAACAGGCTATGGTAATGATTTAGTTGAAGCAAAAGCGTCCTTCAATATTGCATTTGAGGATTTTATCGATTATACATTAAAAAAGAAAACCTTGCCAAAGGTACTTTCAGACCTTGGTTGGTCATTAAAAGGAACTTCAAAAAAACCAAAAAAGATCCTGGCTCCAAGCATCACAAAAATTATCAAGGAAAACAGGCATGTATCTGATATCTTTGACAATTATCCCGTAAATACCTATCACGAAGAATTGGGTTTTCCATTGGCAGTCTGACCTTGATGTAAGATGTCCACCTATCGATTATCCTCAAACCCACCCATATTAATCCGGTACCGGAATTTATCGTTAAACAAGTTCTAAGGCATCTCAAAATGGATCGAAAAACATTTACTGAAAAGATCAAGGATTTATAATCACACCTAACTGAAACTGTTTTTTTAAATACACCGCCTGATCGCCCCCATCTCCGCATGACCCAGCTTTACCAGCCCCAACGAGAAACATCTGTACGGCGAAATGTCATTACGATTATATATGAACCCAATAATAAAAATATTGTATATTTGTTTAGGAAAAATAACATGATAAATACCATCATACAAATTATTTAGAAGCAACAAAAGAGAATGAATAAATGATTAACAACAATTCAGAATCACTATCAATCATAAAGGAAATTGCTAATAGAGTTATTCCCAACAGCAAAATTCTTTTATTTGGCTCTCGGGCAAGAAAAGACAATAGCTCCGATAGTGATTATGATTTTCTTGTTATAACCAAAGACACAATAAATATTAAAAAAAAGAGGACGCTTAAATCGATGATGAGAAAAGAGTTGGCAAAATTTAAAATTCCCGCCGACATTCTAATCCAAAGCGAAGAGGAGATAAATTCAAAAAAAGAAATTACGGGACACATCCTTAAACAAGTTCTTCAGGAAGGAGTTGCCCTATGAATCAAGCCACAATAGATTTTATTAAACAATGGTTAGCTAAAGCTAATGAAGATTTATTAGTTGTTGAGAGGCTTACAGAGTATGAAATAATTGCAACTTCGGCTGTTTGTTATCATTGCCAGCAAGCCGTGGAGAAATTTTTAAAAGCATTTCTAATTGCAAATAGTATAGAGATCAAAAAAACTCATAACATAGAATTCTTACTTTCAGAATGCTCAGACATTGACAAAGTTTTTGCAGACATTGATCCAAAAGAATTAAGTGATTTTGGAGTTGATGCCCGATATCCTGGTGATATGTATATTCCTGATGCCAATGAAACTTTAGAGTACAAAATACTTGCATTCGAAATCAAGAATCTTGTTGAGAACAAGATCGACACAATTCTACTTTTAAAATAATCATTTCAAACCTGAGTATGGTATAAGACAATGAGAATTCCAACAAAGACTCAATTTATGCCAATCAATCATAGATGGATAAAATGAATTTCGGGGACATCGTTTTATTAAAACTCCCCTTCACAGAAGGCAAGAGATAAAAAAGCAATGAAAGATCTTACAAACTCTACGCCTACTGGATCACACGCAATTACCGCGAGGCATACGGCATGCATGCCAGCAACGGGATCCTCTTCAACCACGAATCGCCCATCCGGGGCGAGACCTTCGTATCGCGCAAAATCACCCGCGCAGCAGCGAGGATTGCCCTCGGTATGCAGGAGGTCTTCTATATGGGAAACCTCTCTGCAAAGCGTGACTGGGGACATGCAAAGGACTATGTGAAGGCGATGTACCTGGTGCTGCAGCAGGAGGAGCCGGACGATTACGTGATCGCCACCGGGGTCACCACCGGGATCAGGGAGTTTATTCAGAAAACATTTAACGAGATTGGCATCGAACTGAAGTTTGAAGGCGAAGCGGAACAGGAGACTGGAAAGATGACAGCAGTCGACGATAAGCGGTTCACCGAAATGGTAAACGGCGACCACCTGGAAATGATCAAAACAAGGATCAGAAACAACCCGCTCGTACTGCAGGTCGACCCGGCCTACTACAGGCCCTCCGAGGTGGATCTGCTGCTCGGCGATCCAACGAAAGCGAAAGAGAAACTGGGCTGGGTGCCGGAGTATGACCTCGATGGACTCATTGCCGATATGATCACCTCCGATATCAGGCTGATGAAGAGGGAGCGGTACCTGAAAGACGGAGGATACGAAACATACAACTATTTTGAATAAAAACGCGAAAATATATGTTGCAGGTCACGGCGGACTGGTCGGTACTGCAATAACGAGAGCCCTCAGGGAGAGAGGCTATACGAACCTTATATTCCGGACACTTGAAGAGCTCGACCTCACCAGTCAGCCGGCAGTCGAAGCCTACTTCTCCACCGAAAAACCGGAATACGTCTTCCTGTCCGCAACCGATGAAGGAGGAGTACCTGCTCACCGGACCGCTCGAGCAGACCAACGAGCCCTATGCCATCGCCAAGATCGCCGGACTGAAGATGTGCGAGAACTACAACCGGCAGTACGGCACCTCCTTCATATCGGTGATGCCCACCAACCTCTACGGACCCAACGACAATTTCGACCTGCACCGGTCGCACGGCATGCCAAGCAAACTCACCGGCACCACACGGCTTAGATCACTGGGAAATACCCACAAAATTGACCTCCGCACCGGACTCACAATGGTCTACGACAGCTACCGAACAGGATAACCGCCCGATCGGGCATACCTCCTTACCGGGGGATCGCAGGATTGTACCGCAGCATCGCCACGTTGCACCGCCTGCTACAAACATGATCAGTCCCTCAAACAACCGACAGGCACCACCAAAACCCCATCGCTGCGCCGGTATGCATACTGTCCGCCCGTAATAACCATCAGAAACGATGCCTCGCCCATTTTATCCTCGTTGATCCGGGCCCGCAGCGCCAAAAGATTTTCAGCAGCTTCATCAATCTGCTTTTTGCCCAGCTTCACCTCTATGGCGGCCCACCGGCCATCGCGCAAACGAACAATCAGATCGGACTCCAGTCCACTTTTATCACGATAATGAAACACATCGCCATCGTTTGCCTCTGCATATACCCGAATGTCGCGGGTACACAACGCTTCAAACAGAAAACCAAAGTATTGAAAGTCCTTTAAGATGCCGGCAGGGTTCGTACGCAGCACTGCTGCAGCGATGGATGGATCGACAAAATGCCTTTTTGCTGAAGTCCGGATGGCTGTTCTGGAACGCAATGACGGTGACCAGGCAGGCAGGTCTTCGACCACAAAAATCCGGCGCAGTGCATTCATATACGATCCAATTGTCTTGTCGGATATGGTAATGTCGGTTGCTTCCAAATCATTCCTGATGGTTTGATACGTTGCTGTTGTAGCAATGTTGCGTGCCAGCGATCGCAACAGCAAACGCACCCTGTCAGGATTTTTTTCCACATTATCAACCCGCGACACATCGTAGTTGATCACTGCATCCACATAATCCATCGCCATTCGCAAAGCAGCTGCGCCCTGCAGTTGAATACTTGCCGGCCAGCCTCCACGACACAAGGCAAAAGCAATATCTTCAATGCTTAAATCCGACAGCGCCTCTACATCATGTTTACCGTCGAACAATTCGCGCAATGATACGGTACCATTCGATTCCATGGACTCAAACAGACTCATGGGGCGCATCACTAAACGCGATATCCGGCCAGTGCCGGTGTGGGCGGTGACATTATCGGAGGGAACCGCCGAACCTGTAAGAATAAACTGACCCATTAGCGATCGTTTATCCACCTCAAAACGAACGGCATCCCATAATACAGGGGCCATCTGCCACTCATCGATTAACCGGGGTGTGGCACCCTTGAGCAACAAGGATGGTTTTGTATCGGCCATCGCCAGGTATGAGCTGGCATTATCGGGATCCTGCATCAACAAGACACTGCGCGAAGCATTGCCGGCAGTACTGGTTTTTCCACACCATTTAGCACCCTCAATAAGTACAGCTCCCGACGATTGCAGGGCCAATTGCAGGCCCGCATCACACAACCTGGGCATATACGACTTCCCGTTCATATTTAGTATGCTAATTTTCTACAAATATCGCAATAATTCCCGAATTGTCCAACTTTCACTTCCGTATATGGCGATATTTTACTTCCGAACATGGCAAGATTCCACTTCCGGACCTGGCATGCTTTTATTTCCCCACGTTATATCGCGGGATCGCCCCCCATCACCGCAGCACCGCCAGGGGCAAAATGTCTGTGCGAATTTATATGAACCCAACAATAAATATTTGTATATTTGATAGATCAAAAAAAACCTAACCAACGTCAAATGTCAAACATCCCCATCTCCGATTTCTCCCCCCACCTCTTCTGGGATGTTAACCCGGAAAGCCTGGATATGGAGAAACATAAAAAATACATTATTGGGCGGACCCTGGACTATGGTTTAATAAAAGATTGGCGTTTGATCAAGGCGCATTATGGCATCGAGACTATTGCTCAGGTTGCAATGAAAATAAAAGATTTAAGCCCGAAATCCAGAGCATTGATCTCTAATTTATCTGGCGTCCCAAAAGAAAAATTCAAATGCTTCATTACCAGACAATCGGCTCCCCAACACTGGAACTTCTGAAAAAGCTTCAGCGTATAGAGGAGTTCAGCAAACTAAGGTTAGTTGGTGGTACTTCACTTGCATTGCAAATTGGACACAGAAAGTCGATTGACCTGGATTTATTTGGATTACTCAGAACTGATGAGCTTGAGCTGCGTGATATCCTGAAAACCACAGGCAATATTAGCATCCTGGAAAAAAGTAAGAATATAAACATTGTCCTCATTGATAAGATAAAAGTCGATTTGGTAAACTATCCTTACCCATGGTTGGAAGATGCTATTATTAAAGATAACATCACCTTAGCGTCGAAAAAGGATATTGCAGCAATGAAGCTTGAGGCTATTTGCGGAAGAGGAACAAAGAAAGATTTTATCGATCTGTATTTTCTGCTAAATCATTACAGGCTTGCGGAAATACTGGATTTCTACAGAGAGAAATACAGCGATGGTTCGGAGTTTCTGGTGCTTAGAAGTCTTAATTATTTTGACGATGCCGATGATGAAGCGATGCCTGAAATGTTGCTGCCTGTTGATTGGAACATGGTGAAAGAAAAAATTGTAAATTGTGTGAAAGAGATCCTCCTTCACTGAAGCCTAAAACCGGGGGATCGCCATGTTGCACCGCCCGATCGCAGGATTGTACCGCCTGATCGCCCCCCATCACCGCAGCACCACCAAACAGCCCCGCAGATGGTATGCAACCGAAGCACCCCCAAGCTCCGTAGCGATATGTCTAGCCCCAGGCGCCACGTCTGTAACGAAATATCCTTACGAATATATATAAACCCAATGATAAAATATTGTATATTTGTTTAGGAAAAATAACATAATAAATACCATCATACAAATTATTTAGAAGCAACAAAAGAGAATGAATAAATGATTAATTTTTAGTTTATACATGCAACCAGGATTGCTGTTTTTTTCGTATTTTTGATGTAATGGATAACAAAGAAATAAATAAGGATAAGTTGATTAAATATTGGATTGATGGATCAGATGATGATTTTGAGACAATGATTGTAATGTTTGACTCTAAGAGATTTAGCTGGTCTTTATTCATTGGTCATTTAATGATTGAGAAATTATTGAAAGCATATTATGTCAAGGTGAATTCAGATTATCCGCCCATTATTCATAACCTGTTGAGACTTGCTGAAAAAGCAGATTTGAAATTAACGGGTGAGAAAAAGGAACAACTTATAACAATTACCGCATTTAACATCAATGCCCGATATGATGATTATAAAATGAGTTTTAAGAAAAAATGTACACCTGAATTTACCTCAGAGTGGATTGATAAAATAAAAGAATTAAGACCATGGATAAAAACATTGATATTACAATAGCCAGATATCTGAATTTGATAAAGAAGAAGTTCTCTGATATTGAGAGTGCTTTTCTTTTTGGTTCATACGCTAAGGGCAAATCGACTGATGACAGTGATATAGATGTTGCATTGATCTTTACAAATTTGGATGATTCAAAACGATTTGATATTCAAGTTCAATTAATGTTGCTGGCAGCTCAAATTGATTCGAGGATAGAACCACACCCAATTTCACATGATGACTTTAATTCAGGAAATCCTTTTGTTGTTGAAATAAAAAGGACCGGAATTGAACTAGCTGCATAAGCCACAAAAGCACATCATGAATTTTACCGCCTGATCGCCCCCCATCCCCGCAGCACCACCACATGGCCCCGCAGGTGGTATGCAACCGGGCGCCATGTCTGTAAATGTCCTTACGAATTTATATGAACCCAACAATATAAATTTGTATATTTGATTGCTCGAAAGAATATGATATTCCGAATCATATTGAACTATGTAAAGAAAAATGAATCAGGAAATACAAAAACAGATCTTATCACAGCTGAGCCAGAGTTTCATCTCCAAAGTAATCCTGTTTGGCTCACAAGCCACAGGAACCTCTGGAGAGGATAGTGACATCGACCTGCTGGTGGTGACAAAAGACCAGAATATACCTGCATCTTTCAGTGAAAAAATGAAAGTTTACAACAAAGTTTACTGGTTACTTAAAGACATCAAAAAACAGTACTCCATTGATTTGCTTGTTTACACCCAACCGCTATACGAGAAATTTATCAGTTCCGATAGTATGTTCTCCAGGGAAGTGATCAACAACGGAAAAGTAATCTATGAAAAACAGGACAACTGATTGGTTAACGGTTGCTGAAGACGATTTATCTGCAATAATACTGATCATTAAAGATGCAGCCTTAACACATATTGTTGCATTCCATGCACAGCAAGCAATTGAAAAGGCCTTAAAAGCTGTAATTGAGGAATTTGAATTAGGTAATTTCAAATCTCACAGCCTAAAAACATTAATGGGCATCATAAGCAATCATACTGAAATTGAAATCGATATTGAAGAAGAAGTGATTGCTGCATTGGAAAGCTTGTATATCGAATCCAGGTATCCGGGATCAATAGGGTTACTCCCGGAGGGCAAACCAACAATTGAAGATGCAAAAATGTATCTTGATACTGCAAGACAGGTTCTTACCCAGGTTAGGGATTTTCTGAATTCTGACCGTTAGCATTGTACATTTCTTTCATTGATAAAATGATCCATTACCTTGGCATCGCCCCCCATCACCGCAGCACCCCAAGCTCCGTTAGAAGGAGCGCCACGTCCAGCCCCAGCGGGGCGCCATGTCTGTAGAAGCCATGTCTGTAGACGAAATGTCTGCACAAATTTATATGAACCCAACAATAAAAATTCGTATATTTATAATCTAAAGCAAATGTAAAATATGCCAGCCTCCAATCCTGAAATAAAAACCTTCATTCGTGCAAAATCCTCTCTCTTTTGGCACATTCCCGAAAATAAAAAGGAGGATATCAGTCAGGAGTTATTGGTTGAAACGATATTGAATTATGGAAATATTGATGATGTGAAAAGATTATTTACTCTGCTGGGAATCGATAAGGTGGCAGAAATTTTCTTTAACTCAATCAATCTGAGTGACCGGCGAAAAGGGAATTTCCATGAATTAACCATAAATTATTTCACACATCTTTTTAAGCGACATGCACACGGAGATTCTTAACAAACGGCAGGCTGAGCTTTTACCTTACCTGAAAAGATTTCAAAAATCATTTCATTTAGTTGGAGGAACAGCTATTGCCCTTCACATAGGACATAGACGGTCTATTGATTTTGATCTCTTCACAAATTCACCCCTGGTCAGGTATCGTTTAAAAAAAATGTTAGACCAAATACCTTTCAGCCAAGTATTACTCTTTGAAGATTATGACCAGTTACATGTGCAAATAAATAGTGTGAAACTTACTTTTTTTAGCTTTCCCTTCTCCGTCCCTCATCCTGTAAAAATAGACTCCATTATCTCCATGCCCGAATTAATCTCTCTTGCAGCTATGAAAGCCTTTGCACTGGGAAGAAGATCGAAGTGGAAAGATTATGTCGATTTATATTTTATCATAAAAAACCATTATCCAATTCAGGAAATATCCCGGAAAGCAAATATCATTTTCTCAGCGCAATTTTCAGAAAAACTATTCCGTGAGCAACTGGCGTTTCATAAAGACATTGATTATTCTGAAACAGTCGACTATATAAAAGAAGAGGTGCCGGAAAATGAGATTAGAGAATATCTGATTGAAAAAGCGGTGGAGATATAGTAATCTACTGCTATCCCAATATACCCCCTTACCGCGGGATCGCCCCCATCACCGAAGCATCTCCAAATGGCACCCGGAGGTGGTATCCAACAATAAAAATTTGTATATTTGATTGATGAAAACAAAAAAAGAGCATATCGCTTTTTGGATAACTCAAGCTGACGATGATTGGGCTGCTGTTGCTACCTTATTTCAAGGAGGTAATTATTTGCAATCACTGTTTTTTGCTCATACATCACCAAAATGCACAGTATCTGTAATAAGCCATTTACAACTGCAATGATTAAAGAAACAAACGATTTAAGATTATGGTTACTAGAGAAAGTGCAATAAATACAGCAAAGCTATTCGTAAATGATTGCCAGGCAAACGGATTGACTTTTCATAAAGTTTTACTATTTGGCTCAGCAGCAAAAAACACAACACATGAATGGTCCGATATCGATTTGTTGCTAATTTCCGACCAATTCAGCGATAATGTTTTTGAGAATTTAAAACTATACTCCAGGATTAATATTAAATATCCTGTAATTGAGACCCATCCTTACCCAACTAAGTATTATTATGCGGGAGATGATTTCATTAAGGAGATAAGTAAAGAAAGTATTGAAATATTACCCACACCCAACCAATCATAACCCTTTACCGCGGGATCGCCACGTTACACCGCCCGATCGCCCCCATCCCCGCCCCTGCTACTCACCAAAACACACTATCAGTTCCACACTCACGCAGGCGTTAGAAGCGACGCAAAAACGAGAAGACAACTAAAAGAAATATTTTTTTCATTACTTTTTGGCAAATCGAATATTATATCTATTTTTGTTAACTATTTTCGTTAATAATTATATTTATCTTTTCGGTGGAAATAAGCTACAAGAACAGAAAAATAGAAAAGGTACTAACAGACCCAAGAGAAATGGCAAAATCCTTTGGCCAGTTGGCACGCAAGGTAAATCAGAGACTCAAGGACCTGAACGGTGCAGACACTTTAGCGATAATGAGAACAATTCCAGCCGCAAGGTGTCACGAACTTACAGGCGACCGCAAAGGTGAATTAGCAGTTGATGTATCGGGTAACTACCGAATGATTTTTGAGCCGAACCACGACCCGAAACCAAAAAAAGATGATGGTGGCTTAAATTGGGAAGAAGTCACAAAAATTCAAATAAACGAAATTGAAGACTATCATTAAAACAAACAGCATTAACATATACAACATGGCAACGACACTTGAAATAGCAAAATCATTAATATCTCCACCTGGCGACACAATTCAGGAACACATAGATTTTATTGGCATGAGCCAGGCCGAACTTGCAGAGAGAATGGGCAGACCAAAAGAAAAAATTAATGATGTAATTAAAGGTAGAGAGCCAATCTCTACAGCTACAGCATTTCAATTGGAGAAAGTATTAGGTATTCCTGCAAGTTTTTGGCTGAACAGAGAGAAAACCTATCGCAAAGAACTATACGAATTTCAACAACAGGAGGAATTTGAAAAAAAGAAAGACTGGCTGGGAGCATTTCCAGTAAATGACATGAAAAAATACGGTTGGTTGCCAGACACAAAAGAAAAACACATTTTAGTAGACAGCTTACTAAAATTCTTTTGTGTTGCATCAACTGACGAATGGGAAAGAGTATATATGGACAAGGAAGTATCAGTAGCATTCAGAGTTTCATTGGCACATACGCAAAACCCTCATGCTATTTCCGCCTGGCTGCGTAAAGGAGAAATTCAATCTAAAGAAATTGAAATTGCAGTGTTTGATAAAAAAAGATTCAAAGATGCATTGGCGGATATAAAGGAATTGGCATTTTTAATGCCTGCTGACTTCACTCACAAGTTACAAAGTTTTTGTGCCAAATGTGGTGTAGCAGTTGTCTTTACACAAAACTTGTCGAAAGCCCCAATCAGTGGTGCAACACGTTGGTTTCACAACAAACCTATTATTCAATTATCGGGGAGGTTTAAAACCAATGACCATTTTTGGTTTACATTTTTTCATGAAGCGGCACACATTATCCTGCATGGTAAAAAAGATATTTTCCTTGAAAATGTAGAAGGAACTGAAATAGACCAGGCAAAAGAGGAAGAAGCTAATGTATTTGCTGCAAAAATACTCTTGCCCGAAAAAGAATTACAGGAAATTATTGATGCAGCACCTTTGACTGAAGATGTAATTTACGATTTTGCTAAAAAATTCAGAACACCTCCTGGTGTAATCATCGGCAGGTTGCAATATTTAAAACTAATTCCATTTTCAATTGGCAATAGTTTCAGACAAAAAATTGATTTGTTCAATTAACGGCCTTACCGCAGGATCGCAGGATTGCACCATGGGATTCCAAAACATTTTCTATCTTTAATCTGCCAAAACCATTGCCATGGACTACACAATCGACAAGAACAGCAAAGAAAAAACGCAGCGAGGCATATGCCGTCTATTCCAAAAAATCGGAAGTGCTCATTGAGCAATTCATGATCGACAGAAAAAAGGCAAAAATTGTATTCCTGTCTAACGAAATAGAACAAAGCAAGCTTGAGAAGGGTATTTCTCAGAATGCAACCGATACAAAGAACAGGGCCATAAACACGCTCTCTAAATGGATGACCCAATTCCTTTCTATTTCCAGGAACGCATTCAAAGAGGAACCTCAGATGATGGAAGCTTTTGGTTTTATTGTGAAAAATTAAATCAACACATGTAATCAAACGCAACGGCGAGATCTATTAATTTCGTTTCGTTTAATGTAACAAAAGTTTCCTCACAAGGGGAAGCTTTTTTTTATGCTCTTCCTGGTGGATATTGGAATTGTACCGCCTGATCGCCCCCCATCCCCCGCAGCACCCCCAAATGGCACCCGGAGGTGGTATGCAACCGAACCCTACAGACATGCTGCCCCGCTGGGGCTGGACATTTAGCTCCTGACGGAGCTGGGAAAGCTCCGTCAGGAGCTAAATGTCTGTAGCAGATGGCCCACATGGAACCCCCCAGCTCCGTAGGGGCGACATGTCTGTACAGGCTGCCTATCCCATTAAATATTTCCAGTAATTATCCCTGTTAACAACATGAAAGGCATAATTGGTGTAATGCGCATCAAAATCCTTAGGAACTGACAATTTCTTCCCGGCGCTGTATTTACACTCAAAAAGCATATAATTACCGTTTTGCTCTTCGATATAATCGATCTCCTTCTTTTGATAGTTCCGCCAGAAATAGGTGTTTACATATCTTTTATGATTGAAAGCTATTTTCATTCGCTCCGAAACCACAAAGTTCTCCCATAGCTGACCCGTATCATTTCGAAAACCTAAAGGATTGAAATTTCGTATTACTGCATTGCGAATACCACAATCGTAAAAATATATTTTCTGACTTTTCCCGATTTCATTTCTCGGGTTGTTGCTCAAAGCCGGGAGCCGGAAAATAACATAGTTCTGCTCCAATAGCTCAATGTAACGCTTAACTGTATTTACATGAACACCAATTTTATTCGACAGTTCATTGTATGAAACTTCACTGCCTGTTTGAAAAGCCAGGGCCCTGACCAACTGATACAGCACGTCAGGTCTCTTCAGGTTCTCGAATTGAAGAATATCCTTGAATAGGTAATTCGAGGCAATATTTTCAAGTTCGTCTATTGCAAAATCTTCACTCTTCGAATAAATCTCAGGATATAAGCCAAACCTGAGAATACTTTCTGTTTTCGCTTTTGCAGTTAACAGGTCTTCATGATCAACCACCTCTTCAAAACTTAACGCTGTCATTATAAATTCCCTCGAACGACCGGTTAAAGGCTCTCCCGATTGCTGGTGGAGATGAAAAGACGATGAACCTGTTGCAATGATCTTTTTCTCAGGAAAGGTGTCATGGATGATCTTTAATATACTTCCAATATTCCGAATGGTCTGCGCCTCATCCAAAACCAGGTATTTGTATTGCCCCAGGAAGGCACCGAGAATTTCAGAATTGCTTGTTTCAAGCGCCTCCCGGTTCTGAAGCAGTTCACAGTTGATATACCTTGAGTCAGGTAAATTTTCGATAACCGATTTTACCAATGTGGTTTTTCCAACCCGCCTGGCACCCCATATTAAAATAACTTTGTTCAGGTCAAAAGCCTCGATAATCTGATTCGTAAGCGTCCTGTTGATCATCATGTACTGATTTTCAACAAATGTAATAAATTTATATGGTTAACTGCATATATTTAATAAAATTTAAACACTTCACCGTGGGATCGCAGGATTGCACCGCCTAATCGCCCCCCATCCCCGCAGCACCCCCACATAGCCCCGCCCCGGGCGACATGTCTGCAAAAATTTCCCAACATTCATTTTCGTTTATATCTTTGCAAAAAATGCGTCAACAGACGCAACATTATCGCTATATTTGAACCCCAACCGCCGATGCACGATGAAAAACAAAACTGCACTTATCACCGGGATCACAGGACAAGACGGGGCATACCTCGCAGAGTACCTGCTGAAAAAAAACTATACCGTGCACGGTATCAAAAGGCGTGCATCTCTCTTTAATACCGACCGCATCGATCACCTCTACCAGGATCCCCATGTGGAAAACAGAAACCTGATCCTCCACTATGGCGACCTCACCGACTCCCTGAATCTCACCCGCATCATCCAGGAGACACAGCCCGACGAGCTCTATAACCTCGGGGCCATGAGCCATGTGATGGTCAGCTTCGATACGGCCGAGTATGTCGCCAACACCGACGGCGTGGGAACCCTCCGGATCCTGGAGGCGGTAAGGCTCCTCGGACTCACCAACAAAACAAGGATCTACCAGGCCAGCACCTCCGAACTGTACGGACTGGTGCAGGAGGTGCCGCAGACGGAAAAGACCCCCTTCTACCCGCGGAGCCCATACGGCATCGCCAAACTCTACGCCTACTGGATCACACGCAATTACCGCGAGGCATACGGCATGCACGCCAGCAACGGGATCCTCTTTAACCACGAATCACCCATCCGGGGCGAGACCTTCGTATCGCGCAAAATCACCCGCGCAGCAGCGAGGATTGCCCTCGGTATGCAGGAGGTCTTCTATATGGGAAACCTCTCTGCAAAGCGTGACTGGGGACATGCAAAGGACTATGTGAAGGCGATG
>JBBDUV010000104.1:0-4371 GCA_040903745.1 Bacteroidales bacterium
ATATTAATTCAAAAAAAAATGCATTTATATTTGTTTAGCCATATTGCTTTATCTACGGGGTTGGGGTTTCATGTGGGCTGTCATGTTCTACAGACATGGCGCCCCGCTGGGGCTATTCTGCTTCGATGTAGCACCTTTATTGCATCTGCTACAGACATGGCGCCCCGCTGGGGCTAAAAAAAGAACGTTTATTACGGCAAGTACCTATCCTGGCTTAAAAACAGCTGTCGCCAAGAACGTTAAACCCCAGTCCCTCGAAAATCTTTCTGTATTTCCCATCGTCATTAAACAACTTCACACTGTATACAGATGGTTCACGGCGAACCCTGTACCCACCCCGTAAAGACTCAAATCGTTCAGGATCAACCAAATTCGTCATACGGTTCTGTTCTTTCCCATTTTCAGAATATCTGTCATTGTTGCCAGAACCGTCCACCAAAGCCTCCTTATTCTGCTCTGCCCTCTTATCAGAATCACTGTCAATGTTGATGTTACCGTCAGAATCTGCCATCGGAGATTCACCATCCGCCACTTTCCTTTTCTTAGGATCACCATTACTCTTACTATCATCGGCAGAACCAGCGACCAATGCCTTATGGTCATCCATGATCCTGTATGTCTGCCCATGTGCATCGCTTATAATTTCCAACTCAGCAGAATCCTCTCCGTCGACAAATATCTCCCTTTCAGCCGGAAGCGGCACCCCCTCCGGCTCCCAATCATCCAGTCCCAGTCCAAAAAACCGACTCACTGCCCTCACACTCATCATGGTCCCATTGGCCTTTCCATCGGTTGAGTACCCGGCAATATGCGGCGTAGCGATCGTAAGCATACTGACCAGCTCCTGGTCAATATCCGGCTCATTGCGAAACACATCCAGCACGGCATCAGCGATCTTCCCCGAAACGATTGCGCGCTTCAGTGCCCCTTCATCGACCACCTCACCCCGGCTGGTATTGATAAACACCGCTCCCTCTTTCATCTGACCGAAAAATTGCCCATCGGCCATCGCATCTGTTTTATACATTCCGGAACCGATCAGCGGCACATGCATCGTCACGATATCCGCCTCTCTCAGCAGTGTCCCCAACTCCGTGAACGCCCCTTTTCCCTCAGCAGCCTCCCTGGGCGGATCGTTCAGCAATACCCTGCAGCCCAAGACTTTTGCTACACGTTCAATCTTCGATCCCACGTTACCCACGCCAACGATGCCGACGGTTTTTTCTTTAAGCTGAAAGCGCCGCATAACCGCCAGGTGGAGGAGGGCCGAAACGATGTACTGCTCCACGCTGGAGGAGTTACAGCCGGGGGCGTTGGTCCAGGCGATTCCGGCAGCGTCGCAGTAGTCCGTATCGATGTGGTCGTAGCCGATGGTGGCCGTGGCGATGAATTTCACAGACGAGTTGTCTAGTAAATCTCGTGTGCAGCGGGTGCGGGTTCGGATGATCAGCGCATCAGCGTCCTGGATGTCGGCCTGACTGATCTGGTTGGCAGGAAGGTAGCGTACGTCGGCCACTTTGTCTAGGGCGCCTTGGATAAAGGGGATTTTATGGTCGACGATAATTTTCATATTCAATTACATGTTTCGGTGTCAAGGCAGTAAGCATGCAAGCTGTATTCGCTATGGTGGTAAAGGGAATCCTGTACCGGCTCAGTATTGAGGCAGTGACCTGGTAAGCTGTTATCTCTATGGAGAATTGGAGCGCTCATTGTTTCTAATTCACAAATTTATCTTTTGTTGACCAGAGTCCGGTGGCTGGATTGGAGATGAAAAAGAACGGTTCTTCTCCAGGTAGCGTGTTCCAGCCATCCCTCAGCGAAGTGGGATCGTACTTTTTCATGAACTGACCAATGTCGCCGTAAGCGTAATTAACCGATTCGATTTCCTGCCGTGACAGGTTTCCCGGACAGTACGTTACCGAAAAACGGTTCTCGGTGGATCCGTGGATCAGGTGTGCAGCGGCGCTCAGGTTCCCCCGAAGATCGTCATTATTGGCGACAAAATCAAGAATTTCAGGGGTTGTCCTGTAGCCATATTTCCTGATCAGCCGGTCAATTTCCCTGTCCTCCCCGAACTCCTTCAACCCGGGTGCCAGCACGATCAGCTCTCCCTTGTCGGCGATCGCCATGCGGGTACGATAGATACTTTTATTGCCCAGCCAGGTGCTCTTGAATTCTTCGGGATCGAGGTAGACGACTACTTTGGGAAGAGGCTCTTCGAGCATTTGGAAATTCACCTCCAGGGAGAGGGCGGCAGCCTTTTCAAAACAGGCTTCGTCGTCACCGATAAACAATCCCCGCGGCACGAGCGCTCCCTCGCTATTGCGTCCGATAACTGTAAGGATGTAGACGATCTGCGGGAGCATCCTTCCAAATTTCCGCGATGCATAATTGAGCACGTCGCGCACGGGGGTCTTTGCTCGTCCCATAATCCGCTCCATACCGTAGGCCGCCCCAAGGAAATGGCTCTTGTTGATCCCTTCTGGTCCGCCGGTACCCACAAGAATATTCTTATTGTGGTTGGCCATCCCGATCACCTCGTGCGGCACCACCTGTCCCACGGAGAGGATCAAGTCATGTCCGCCTTCAGCCAGCATCCTGTTTACCTGGGCCGGCCATGAGTAGGTTACCTTGCCTTCCGACACCTCTTTGACGTATTCCGCCGGCACTTCGCCAAGTGTGACCACGTCGTTCCGCCAGTCGTGCACGCGGATGAGGGATTCGGGCACCCTTCCGAACATCTTTTTTATCTCGGGGGATGACATTTTAGCGTGGGTGCCGAGGGCAGGGAGGATGTCAGTCATTTTATCGCCGTAGTACTCCCAGGCCATTTCGGTGAGGGGTCCGGCAAGGCTGTGAGCGCGGGTGATATCGGGGGGAATCGCGAGGACTTTCTGCCGGGGTCCGAGGGCGTGAAGTGCCTGGTTCAGTCCGGTCCTGAGGTCTTCCATGGTTAACTGGAGATTGTTGTCACCTTGTTCGAAATAGATCATAATTGGCCTTTTAATATTTAATTAATCATTTTTTATAATGCTGTCTCCAGATACAGACATGTCGGCTACAGACATGTCGCTCCTATCGGAGCTGGGACCGGTCTTTTGCATCATTTCCGCTACAGACATTTTGCTCCTCCGGAGCAATTTCAACCCCGTTAGGGGTGCCATGTCTGTAGAACAATTCGCCCACATGGAACCCCAAGCTCCGGTAGGAGCGAAATGTCTAACCCCGTTAGGGGTAACATGTCTGTAGCAGGAACGTACATCTATCAAACAGTCTTCCAATCAGGTTTTTCGGGTAAATAAGCATCAAACTCTTCTATCAATGCCTTTTCGTATACACCGGCAAATGTACCGTTAAAGAATTTGTCAAGCCCCTCATTCATCAGCTTGTCCCACGAAGCCTCTTCATGACCCGGGTTGATCGGGAAGAAGAGTACCCCATTGGCCTTAGCCGCCTTAAAATCACCCGGTGCATCGCCGATCATCAGAATTTTCTCATCCGGATACTTCCCTTTCGCGGCCAGTGCCAGGTGCTCGGTCTTTGTTCCGTATTCCTGTCCGCATATAATCCTCACAAACCCCTCAATTCCATTCTCTTCCCATTCGCGTTCCAGCGCTTCAACAGGGGTTTGGGAGACAACCAGCGCATCGGCCTTTTCATTCAGCTTCACCAGCGATTCCCTCACACCGGGAAATGGAGGCATGCCATGCACCATTTCCTCAATATCCCTGTTCACCTGCAGCGACCATTCGAGGGCCAGATCAATATCCTTGTGGTTTACCTTTTTCGCGTATTCGATCAGCGTCGGATTTCCCAATTTGGTCTCATTCTTTGTCCATTTCAACAATTCGGTCATATCGGGCAGTTTCATACTGCGTGCATACACCTCGGGCCTTTGTCCGAGTAGCCTGAACACTTCCAGCACCGCCAGAAAGCGGTTCACCCCGCGGGTCTTGGAGTAGAGGTTGGTGAATTCCCATGTTTCACGGGCGTATTTAGAGATCTTCTGCAATCCATAGTATTTGATAAAGTTCGGGCAGAAGCACTCTTTCTGCTTGATCTCCATGGTATCGAAAGCGCATCCGTCGGAGTCGATGCCTACGAAGAACTCTTTTGTTGGCTGGAGGTTCTTTAGTTTGTCTTGTAAATTCATGTTTTTAATTTTTGTTTATTCTTTAATTTTTACTTCGTTCTACAGACATGGCGCCCCTAACGGGGCTGGGATCGACCGCTTGATTCATTCCTGCTACAGACATGGCGCCCCTAACGGGGCTGGGATCGACCGTTTGATTCATTCCTGCTACAGACATTCCGCTCCTACGGAGCTGGGATAGACCGTTTGATTCATTCCTGCTACAGACATTCCGCTCC
>JBBDUV010000104.1:4471-13080 GCA_040903745.1 Bacteroidales bacterium
TACGGGGCTGGGATCGACCGTTTGATTCATTTCGGCTACAGACATTCCGCTCCTACGGAGCTGGGATCGACCGTTTGCATTATTTCTGCTACAGACATTCCGCTCCTACGGGGCTGGGATCGACCGTTTGATTCATTTCGGCTACAGACATTCCGCTCCTAAGGAGCTATTCAAGCTCCGTAGGAGCGGAATGTCTGTACAACAGGCTTCAATATTAGAAAACTTCCAATACATATTCAGGAACTTCTATGTTGTAATCCAAATTTCTATCCACTTTTTTAATAGCTTCCTGTTCAGATCTGGTAAATCATTATCGAAACATTTACCATACAAATAATACAATTACTATTCTGCTTCCAATTCATATACAGGCAATTTTTTATCTGCAAAGATCATCTTGAACTGTGCAAACCGCTGGCGACCGTTTATCACCGGCACGCTCACCCAGTCCTCACCGATCAGCGGCCTCACATAATCCAAAAACGCATCGGTCACATCGATCCGGTTCTCAGCGATCCATTTCTCCGGGAAGGTGCGTTCCGAAAGTGCCACCTTCTCAAGCGGTACCTTGTCGTAGTTCACATTGTAAATCAGTCCGGGGGCACGTAGTATCGTGGCCATCCATCCATTTCCGTCGTGCATGGTGATATCGACTGCCTTCTGACCAACCCGGTAGGCCTCGTCAAGGTCGACTGTTGATGCGTAGATTGCGGTATCCCGCTGATCCGTACCCATCACCTGTCCCCGTGCCTTCCCCCGTGCTTTCAGTCCTACACTGTTGAGGTAGTTTACAATAACCTGGTATACCGACTGCTGACTGCTCCCAAAGGAGGTGTGACCGAAGGAGTCCTTCACCTCTCCAAGCGATCCCACGTCAAATCCCTCGCTCACCACCACGATGCAGCGACCCTCTTTAGTGAGCTGGTCGTTCACCTTGTCGGCCATCTCTTCGAGCGTCACGCCTGATTCGGCCAGGTAGATCTGCAGCGGCATCTCCCGGTTGGGATCGGCCAGTCGGGCAGCAGCAGGGATGTACCCGATCTTCCTGCCCATCGCCTGCAATACCAGCACCGGATCGGCCGGTGAAGATCCGCGGTTCTCCTCTTCAGCGTTCTGCACGATATGTGACCAGTACCTGGCTACGCTGCCGTAGCCGGGGGTATGGTCGATCAGCTTGAACTCATTGTCGCCGACGTCGTTATCGATCGTCTTGGGCACACCAACAGCGATCACATCCAGGCCGTGTTCCTTTGCAAGTTCGCTGACACGGAAAGCAGTGTGTTGGGAGTCGTTTCCGCCGATATAGAAAAAATAGCCTATATCATGGGCACGCAGCACCTCAACGATGCGGGCCATGTCCTTTTTCTGGTGATCCTTGATTTTGTACCGGCAGGTGCCAACAGAGCCGGCGGCCGGTGTGGTCCGCAGCAGTGCCACCTCTTCGGGGGCCTGGTCCGACAGGTTGAGCAGCTCCTCCCTGAGCACCCCTTCGATACCGTGCCATCCGCCGTAAACCGTCCCGAAGGTTTCAGGAAACATCCTGCAGGTTTCAATAATACCCCTTAGTGATGAATTGATAACGGGTGAGGGTCCTCCCGACTGTGCAACAATTACATTTTTAGCCATTCTATTCGGTTAAATTATTCAATTTACTTAGTCTTCTTTCTGTCACTACTTAGCCTGGATTATTCATGCATTTAGTTCTTAATGATAGATTTCTATTTTCTGTACAACTTTATTATGAACAATCCTATTTCTGCACACTCATATTTCTGTACATCCTTATTCCAATCCACTCTAATTTCTATAAAATTTTATTCCTTTATAAGTTTATTTCTGAATGATCCCATTCCTGTACAACTTTATTCCTTTATAATTTTACTTCTGTACAATACTACTATTTCTGTATTATCTGTCAGCAGAACTAACTTCTTGTCAAACGCTCTTTCAATTATACACCACATTCGATTTCTCGATTCCCATCTCCAGTCCACGCAGCTCAGCCATGCCACGAAGCAGACCGATGGCCGAATAGCCCGGATTGGTCTGCTTCTTCAAGTCGTCCAGAATTGTATGACCATGGTCGGCCCGCATGGGGATTATATCGTCCGGACGGTAAACCGACTGTCGTTTCTTTTGTTCCTTCAGGATCGAGAGGATCACGTTATACATATCTACATCGCCCCGCAGGTGACTCGCCTCATGGAAGCTACCATCGATGTCGCGCTGCGTGCTGCGGAGGTGGGCGAAATTGATCTTTGCCCCCAGCCGCTGCACCATCCCCACCAGGTCGTTATCGGGATTCACTGCCAGTGATCCGGTACAGAAGGTAATACCATTATATATAGAGTCATGTATCTTCAGCAAATATTTAAAATCCTTTTCACTGCTCACCACCCTGGGAAGACCGAAGAGCGGGTAGGGCGGATCGTCAGGATGGATCGCCATCTTCACTCCGGCCTCTTCAGCCACCGGGATCACTTCACGAAGGAAATAGGCCAGGTTTTCACGGTATATATCCGAGTTGATATCACGGTATTCATTCAGCTTGGCCCGGAAAGACTCAAGATCGTATCCCTCCTGCGCACCGGGGAGTCCGGAAATAATATTCTTCCGAAGGCGGTAACGTTGTTCATTCGACATATTTTCATACCGCTTGCGTGCTTTTTTAATCTGCGCCTCTGAGTAATCAGCCTCGGCCCCCTCCCGTTCCAGGATATAGAGGTCGAATGCGATAAATTCCGACATATCGAATGCCAGCGCAAACGCCCCATCCTCCAGCTTGAATTGCAGATCGGTCCGGGTCCAGTCAACCACAGGCATGAAATTGTAGCAGACCGTTTTAATACCTGCTTTGCCAACATTTCTCAATGTCTCCTTATATTTCTCTATATACTGGTCACGATCGCCGGTTCCCATTTTTATATCCTCATGCACCGGCACCGATTCAATGACCGACCAGGTGAGTCCGCGTTCAACCGGAATTTTCCCTGAACGGTCGTACATAATCTCGTCTTTTCTATTGAGGATCGCCTCCAGCGGCCACACCTCGCCAATTGGTATTTCGTGCAGTGCTGTAACGATTCCTGTTGCTCCGGCCTGCCTTATATCCGCGAGTGATACCGGATCGCCGGGTCCGTACCATCTCCATGTCTGTTCCATACTCATTTTCTATTCTCCTTTAATTAAATTGTGTCTGTCCATAAAGACCGATAACTGCGTTACTGTAAAAATCCTAAATCCTCGAATACATTAGTATACTGCGGCTTACATTATTGAGCGCCCCCGATAAATGCGGGGCGGGCCCCCTTTTTGCCTGTCTGCAGCGGTTCTGCTTCCACCGGTTCCACCTGACCGCTGCCATACATTTCCGCGTTCAGCTTGCTAGACCCCTTCAAAGGCACTGTAACCGCCGGTGCATGTATCGATCACCTCCGTTCACCTCTCTATACCCTGCCAATTGAATTGTAGCAGGCGGTGCAATCAGCGATCACCTCCGTTCGCCTCGCTATACCCCTCCAAAAGCACTGTAGCCACCGTCGATGGGAATGCAGATCCCGGTGATAAAGTGACTCATATCGGACAACAGGAAGAGCACGGTGCCGGTGATATCGTCCGGTTCACCGAAGGTCCCCATAGGAGTATTGGCAATAATCTTTTTGCCGCGATCGGTAAGCTCGCCGGTTGCCTCATCGGTAAGCAGGAACCTGTTCTGGTTGGTAAGGAAGAAGCCGGGAGCGATTGCGTTAACACGTACACCCACCTTCGCGAAATGTACCGCCAGCCATTCGGTGAAGTTGTTGATGGATGACTTAGCCGCGGAGTAGGCAGGTATTTTGGTAAGGGGTTTATATGCATTCATGGAGGAGATATTGATAATCACCCCCTTCTGACGCTGCACCATCTGCTTCGCAAATACCATGGTTGGCAACAGTGTGCCATTAAAATTCAGGTCAAATACCTTTTTGAAACCCTCCATTTCGAGACCGAAAAATGAACTGTCGAGATCGTCGAGATTCGCATCTGTCAGCTCCTCCACCTTAGTTGTGGCCTGTGGCGAGTTTCCCCCGGCGCCGTTGATCAGAAAATCGACCTTACCGATCTCCTTGATGATCCTGGCAGCCACCTCTTCGAGCGAATTTTTGTCGAGCACATTGGCTTTCAGGCCGTAGGAATCCGTTCCGGTTTTACTTTTCACCGATTCGGCCACCTTAACAGCGGCTGCTTCATTAATATCGAGAATGACAGTTACAATACCCGCCTCTGCCAGTCCGGCAGCCAGTGATCCCCCGATGACCCCACCGCCACCGGTAATAACACATGTTTTTCCTTTCAGATCGTTCAGATTATTCATATTGCTTATTAAATTTTAGATAATGATCAATGTTTTCCTTGGTTAATATATCAATCGGAAGCAGTACCTCCCTAGGAATCGATTTTTTAAGGACCGCCTTGTTGAAAAGCTGTCGAAGACCAATGTAGGCCTGCTCCTCCGGACTTTGTGATATCAGAAAGTCGATATACTCCCGCTTCAGATATTCAATGCTCCCGGGAAGCAGGTCATATCCGATCAGCCGTATACGCATGAATCCACGCTCTGCCAGGTACCGCGCAACCAGATGAACACGGGAATTGGTAACGAAGATTCCTGCAATGTTCATAATGTCCATCTTTCTGTCAATTTCTTCGGCCACCTGTTGGTAATTTCCTCCGCTCATATTAATTGATACCAGGTTGTTAACCCGGTCGCTGTGCTCTTCAAAATAGGAGCGGAATCCCCGTTCACGTTTGATGATGTGCTGATAATTATCCTTGCGCAGGGAGAGATTAACGATCAACAGGTCCTTTTCAGGAGGCAGTCCGTAGCTCATCAGTCTTCCGCTTAAAAATCCACTTTGAAATGCATCCTGACCAATAAATCCATTAATTTCTGACTCTTCAATGCGGGAGTTAAACAGGATACAGGGCACGCCGGCATCACTACATTTCCTGATAAAAACAGTAGATTCCTCACTGAATACCGGGGCGAATAAAACGCCATCATATAAACCGATCTCTGCATGACCGATCTTCTCCATAAAGTCAATTTTGCTGTGTTGGTCGAATCTCAGATAATCGACCGTGATATCGAAATGCTCCATCTCATCCAGCGCCCGCTCCACCCCGGTCTCCGGAAATTTCCAGAATGCGTGTGCGTGCACGACAGCAGGCATGCAGACAAGAATGCGGTATGACCTGCCTGATGCCAGGGCACCGGCAATTATATCTGGCTGATAATCATATTCTTTGATTATCTTCTCAATCCTCTCTCTGGTTGTGTCAGAGACCCCGTTGCGGTTATGAATGACACGGTCGACTGTTCCCGGAGAAACGTTTGCCATCTGTGCGATATCCTTGATCCGAATACGAGACATAAATTACGGATATTTTAATTGAAAATATTTAACCTTTTGTTTTACTGTTCTTTATGAGACTTTCTTCATTTTCGTCCTACAAAATTACGAAAAAATATTTGAATATGACAAGAAAAATATATATTTTCGTGTTCGCACACGTTAATTTACAACATTTAGAGATACATTCACAAAAAGAGAGAACATGAGCACCATTGAAAAATATTCATTTGGAATTGGAGACAGGTTTACCCGGCAGGGAAAAGCCCAGTTAAAAGCGATCATCGAAGCCAACAAACGGGGGTTCCCGGTCGTGCCGGTATGGAACAAATCGAACCGTGAGCACCAGATCGTGAAGACGTTGCCGGCCGACACCTGGTGCGAGGCGGAAGAGGCAACCGAAGCCCTTGGGTACAGCGGAAACTGGTACGTTGATGCCGATCACATCAACCTGGGCAGTGTAGATGCATACATTGAACATTCCAATTTCTTCACCCTCGATGTGGCTGATTATATTGGAAAACAGGCAGATGAACAGGAGGCGAAGGAGCTTTTGAAAAAGCTCGAGCGGTTCCTTGGCGATCTGAAAATTCCGGGCATTGATACGGCCTTTCCTATTACTGATGCGCTCTTAAATGATGTGGTAGCGAAGTTCTGCAATGCCATCAATGAAGCAGCACAGATCTACAGGCGAATCAGGGAGGTCAGGGGCGCCGACGATTTTATCACCGAAGTATCGATGGATGAGGTAGAACAGGCACAGTCGCCAGTGGAGCTTTTCTTCATCCTGATGATGATCCGCCATTTCGAAATACCAGCCCAAACCATCGCCCCGAAATTCACTGGCCGGTTTAACAAGGGGGTTGATTATGTAGGCGATGTTGATCATTTCAGAAAGGAATTTGAACAGGACCTTCTGGTCATCGACTATGCGGTAAACAGGTACGATCTTCCCACCAACCTCAAGTTGAGCGTTCACTCGGGAAGTGATAAGTTTACCATCTATCCGGTGATTGGCGAACTGATCGCGAAACATGACAAGGGGATCCATATAAAGACCGCAGGTACAACCTGGCTGGAGGAGGTGATCGGTCTGGCCATGGCAGGCGGAGAGGCGCTGGAGATGGCGAAGAATATCTATGCTGTGGCCCATTTACGAATGGATGAACTGTGTGGTCCCTATGCAACTGTGATCGATATTGAAAGGAACAAACTCCCCGCTCCTAATGCTGTGATGCAGTGGAGCAGTGAAAAATTTGCAAACACACTTCGCCATATTCCGGGTCATGCCGACTACGACCCAATGTTCCGACAGCTGATCCACGTAGGGTATAAAGTTGCTGCCGAACTGGGCGTGAAATATACCTCAATGCTGGAGCAGCACCAGGAGATAGTCGGAAGACAGGTAACTGAAAATATTCTTGAGAGACACATTAAGCGGTTGAGAAAACTGGATTGATATAAGCCTGGTAATGTGCAGGTTGGATATTGTGGGACTTGGAGTTTTGAAGTCTTGAAGTATGTTAGGAAAGCATGGCGACTGCAAATTGGGGTTGACCAGTATCGAGAAAGCCGTATATTTGAATAAATAAGATAAAAGCGACTGAGGCCCACCGGAACGTTGTGGAGCGCATGAATCCACCGAAAGAGTGCGAATAAGGCAGCAGTAGTTTAAAAATAGATTTTTTCAATTGTTTAAATAAAGAATTTATATAGTATGAAACCTTTCATGGACGAACAATTTCTGCTTGAGACAAAAACTGCACAGGATCTCTATCACAAGTACGCAAAAGAGATGCCTGTTATCGATTATCATTGTCACCTCAACCCCGAAGACATTGCCAATGACCGGAAGTTCAAGAACATCTCCGAAATATGGTTAGCGGGGGATCACTATAAATGGCGGGCGATGCGTGCCAATGGTGTCGATGAAAAATACTGTACGGGCAGTGCTTCTGATGAGGAGAAATTTATGAAATGGGCAGAAACTGTACCCGCGACTCTGCGTAATCCACTGTACCACTGGACCCACATGGAGCTTAGAAGATATTTCGACATACAGAAACTGCTTGGTCCCGACACTGCAAAGGAGATCTATAAGAAAACATCTGAAATGCTGAAAAATGATGAATTCAGTGTCAGAAACCTGTTAAGAAAGATGAACGTGGAGGTGGTCTGCACAACAGACGATCCGGTCGACAGCCTTGAACACCACAGGAAAATTCGCGAAGATGCTTTTGAAATCAAAGTATTGCCTACATGGCGACCGGATAAAGCGATGACCGTGGATGATCTGAATGTGTACAACAGTTATCTGGACAGATTAGAGGTAGCGGCCGACTATCCTATCAATAATTACATGGATCTGCTGGAGGCGCTGGCCAGACGACACGATTTCTTTGAGCAGATGGGTTGCCGCTTGTCGGACCATGGCCTTGAAACCTTCTATTTCGAAGAGTATACGCATGAAGAGATTGAGAAGATATTCGGCCGGATCAGGAAAAAAGAGACTGTCTCAGACCTTGATAAATTAAAGTTTAAAACAGCAATGCTGGTCGAGCTGGCCGTGATGGATCATGACAAGGGGTGGACACAACAGTTTCACATCGGAGCCATCAGGAACAACAACAGCCGCATGTTCCTTCATCTGGGTCCGGATACAGGATATGATTCCATTGGTGATTTTAGCATCGCAAAGGCCATGTCGAAATTGTTTGATAAATTGGATAGCACAGATCAGCTTGCAAAAACCATTGTCTACAACCTGAATCCGGCCGCTAATGAACTGATGGTAACTATGGTCTATAACTTCAACGACGGAAAGATACCGGGCAAGATGCAGTTCGGATCCGGCTGGTGGTTTATGGACCAGAAGGAGGGAATGATAGCCCAGATGAACAGCCTCTCCCAACTTGGACTCATCAGTAATTTCGTGGGAATGCTAACTGATTCACGCAGCTTTCTCTCCTTCCCCAGGCATGAATATTTCCGGCGCATTCTTTGTAATCTTTTCGGGAATGATATGGAAAACGGAGAGATTCCCCACGATATGGAGATGACAGGCAGGATGGTGCAGGATATCTGCTATGGCAATGCAAAAAGGTATTTTGGGTTTGAGCAGGGTTCCAGGTAGACATTTCGTGCTACAGACATTTCGCCCCGCTTAAGTTTCATGTGGGCAGCCTGTGCTACAGACATTTCGCCCCGCTGGGGCTT
>JBBDUV010000104.1:13180-17132 GCA_040903745.1 Bacteroidales bacterium
CATTTCGCCCCGCTGGGGCTTAAGTTTCATGTGGGCAGCCTGTGCTACAGACATTTCGCCCCGCTGGGGCTTAAGTTTCATGTGGGCAGCCTGTGCTACAGACATTATGCTCCTAACGGAGCATATCCAGCTCCGTTAGGAGCATAATGTCTGTAGCTGATACGTTCCAACCGAAGCACGAAAAGCTCCTTAGGAGCGACATGTCTAGCCGGCGGGGCGCAATGTCTGTAGAACAGGTAGCCCACATGGAACCGCCCAGCTCCGTTAGGAGCGACATGTCTAGCCCCGGCGGGGCGCAATGTCTGTAGAACAGGTAGCCCACATGGAACCGCCCAGCTCCGTTAGGAGCGACATGTCTAGCCCCGGCGGGGCGCAATGTCTGTAGCAGTAGGTTACAACCCGTCCATCAAAAAATTTGGTTTATATTGGAAAAATCTTTCGGGTTTTTATTATATTCACCGAATGCTGAAAAAGGTTATTGTATCCATTACGGTTATTTTGTCTTTAGCAGGAAATCATCTATACGGACAAGGAATCGAAGGAAAAGTCGTTGACAGCCAGGGAGATCCCGTTCCCTATGCCTCCATATTTATCCGGGAGCTTACCCGTGGCACCACCAGCAACTCACTCGGGCTATTCTCGCTCCCACTGCCACCGGGAGAGTACACCATCTTCTTCAGGAGCCTGGGATATACAGAAGTAATGAAATCAATTACCGTGTCGGAAGCGATGAAGGAGCTCGAAATTGTCATGCCGCCCCAAACCTACATGATTCCCGAAGTGAGGATCTCCGCAACGGGTGAAGATCCGGCCTACCGGGTCATGCGCAAGGCGATAGGACTCGCCAACTATCACCTGAACCAGGTATCAACATATGACGCCGAAATCTATATCAAGGGAACAGCATACTTTCATAAGCTTCCCCGGGCCATTGCCAAACGAATTGAAGTGGGCGACATTAAAGTAGAGGAGAACACGGCCTATATGCTTGAGTCTCTGAATAAGGTCACCTATCACGCACCCGATAAATATGACATGCGGATCCTCGCCTCGCAGAATACCATTCCCGGGTATGTGAATAATGTCAACCCCATGGATTACATCAATGCGAGCCTCTACCAACCTCAGATCGAATCTTTTGTCTCACCGCTTGCCCGAAACGCATTTTTCTATTATACATTCAGCTATGAAGGCTCTTTCCTTCAAGGGAACCACATGATCGCCAAGATCAAGGTCACCCCTAAAAGAAAGAGTCAGCAACTTTGTGAAGGCCTTCTCTTTATCGTGGAGGACCTCTGGTGCATTCACTCTTCGGATCTCACCATCAGCACCATCGCGGGCACGATAAACCTGGAGCAGCAATATGCCAATGTGATCATGGATGCCTGGCTTCCCGTAAGTCACAAACTCGATGTTGGGATAGAGATCGCCGGAGTCAGGGCCGATGTGACCTATGTCTCCTCCCTGGAATACAACAAAACCATGCTCAACCCGAACCTGCCCAAATCCATGTTCGAACCGCTGAATCAGCCTTCAACCAATATAGAAGAAAAAGAGGAAGAACTTTCCTCCGACCAGAAGAAGATCCAGGAGATTCTTGAAAAGGAGGAGATCAATAACCGGGAGATGGCGAGGCTCACGAAGCTGATGGAAAAGGAGGCTGAAAAGGCAGACACAAGCAGCAATAAACTGGAAGTTGTAGGAACACAATTTTCCATTGCTCCTGATGCTGTGAAGAACGATTCAGTATTCTGGAACAAGATCAGGCCCGTCCCCCTTACCAGCGAGGAAAAAAGTACTATCGTTACCCGCGATTCAATATTTGGATTCAGTGATGCTAAACTTGATAGCAAGCGTGACTCCATCATGCGTTTGAGAAGACAAAGAGTCAGAACGCGTGACTTCATTATCGGCAGAACATTCCGATCGGCCGACAGAAAAACAAGGTGGGTTTATGGGGGATTGGCCGATTTTTCGATGCTTTCATTCAATACAGTCGACGGCTGGAAATATGGTCAGGAATTAAGTTATGACTACCGTCCAACCACCAGGGTGGCCTACCGGTGGAACCTCAAAGCCGGATATACTTTCGCTCGCCGGGCACCCGATATTAAATGGAATTCTGACATACTTTACGCAGCGAAAATCCGGGGGAAAATTGCCCTCAGAATGGACTACAGATCATCCGATTTCAATGGTGAAACAGGTATTCCTGACTTTACAAACAGTGCTTACTCACTCTTCTACCACGAAAACTATTCCAAGCGCTACGAAGACATCGGGGCAACCCTGGAGCACCGGATGGATCTGGCCACCGGATTTGTTTTTTATGCCACGGCCGATTACAGAAACCGGCGGGAGCTGACCAACCATTCCGCCTTCTCTTTCTTCTACAGGAATGCGAAGGAGTACACGACGAACTATCCTGGACACCTCGATTCCGACCAATCCGGTTCCGACCTTCCCATTTTTGATGATTCTCGCCTGCTCTCGGGACAGATTAGACTGGAGTACACCAAAGACTATTATTACCGCCTGCGCAATGGTCGCAAACAGTATTTCAAATCCGACTATCCAACCCTGTATGCAGTGTATCGGCAAACTTTCCCTGCTGAACGCAATGGCTGGGCAGATTACAGCCTTTTTATCGGGGGATTGTATCATGAACGGGAGGTGGGGCTCTTGTCAACGCTCAATTACAAAATCGAAGTGGGAGCCTACCCGAAAGCAGAAAGCATGCATTTCTCAGACTACAGTCATTTCAAAGCCTCTCCCCTGCTATTCGATATGATCGGCTTCAATGAGACATTCCTGCTGTTGGATCATTACCGGGCAAGTACCAATGAATATTACATCCAGGCCCATGGCAAACTAACCTCTACCTATATGCTTCTGAAAATGCTCCCATGGTTCAGTCAGCGGCTCTGGAAAGAATCGCTGTCAGTGAGCTACCTCAACACCCCTTCCGTACCACACCACATCCAGGCAGGATACAGCCTGAATGAAATTGGATTTCTGTTCGATATCGGAATTTTCACAGCATTTGAGAACTGGCAATCCCACCGCACGGGGCTACGCTTCTATATGCGGTTCTGACTTAGGATATTGCCATCTGCATTCTCAGGTCCGTATACCACGGCACGGGGCTGCGCTTCTATATGCGGTTCTGACACGATCCATTACTCCCTGGTACCCGGCCGCTCCTTTTCGAAAATCAGTCCGCGCATAATCAAATACTGCGCAGCGATAAAGGTCAGCATAATCATAAAATCAGCATATGGAATCTCGGTATGAAATGAATGAACTGCAAGCAGACTGCCTGAGATAACAAAGAAAAGAGAACCTGCAAAAACCAGTCTGAAGCTGTTGAAATTAACACGGTCGCGCCTGTTCAAGGCTGAAAGCGACATACCGGTCAGTAAGATTATATAAAAAAGAATCAAATAAACAGTAAAACCTTCCAGCCGGGGATAAAGCAGCAGAGCCAAAAACAGACCATAAGCAGCTAAAGGAATAATCCAGAATGGATTTCTAAGGAGCAACCCTTTAATGTCGTTTTCGGTACTGAACAGGAAAAGAAAAATATATGTCAGCAATGACAAGGAAAAACTGCCTGTACCTACAAAGAAAAAAGAATCATTGCCGTACGCTCCCGACAACAACACAAAAATATCCCCCACCCAACTGAAGAAGAAGGCGGTCAACACGCCCGACATGAAAGTGCGCTTTTTCGCGTTCAATAAGAAGTAAAGCGCAATCCAGAGCATAATCAGGGGTCTGAAAAGATATTCAAGCATGGGATTGTCCAGCAATATGCCTATTAAAACCACAACCACGAGTATCGCGAAAACAATGTTTAGAACAAGATCTCTTTTTTTCATAACCGGCATATTTAGTTGCACCTGGCACCCGGAAAAAACCAGCGCTGTAACCCCAACGAAGATTCAAATAT
>JBBDUV010000105.1:0-2809 GCA_040903745.1 Bacteroidales bacterium
TAGAGCGCTTCCTTGGTAAGGAAGAGGTCATGGGTTCAATTCCCATCATTGGCTCTGAAGATTGATTGAAGTATAAAAAATTTGAGAATAACTATTTACAAGTATCAATATTAATTAAATTAAGTTATGGCTAAAGAAAAATTTGATAGGTCCAAACCGCACGTCAATATTGGTACCATCGGTCACGTAGACCACGGTAAAACCACTTTGACCGCTGCTATCACTATGGTTCTTGCAAAAAAAGGACTCTCTGAAATCAGGGATTTTGACTCAATTGACAATGCACCTGAGGAGAAAGAAAGAGGTATTACGATCAATACCGCTCACGTTGAGTATCAGACAGCAAACCGTCACTACGCACACGTTGACTGTCCTGGTCACGCCGACTATGTGAAGAACATGGTAACGGGTGCCGCACAGATGGATGGAGCGATTATTGTTGTCGCAGGTACAGACGGACCTATGCCACAAACCAGGGAGCATATCCTGCTGGCCCGTCAGGTAAACGTGCCCAAAATAGTCTGTTTCCTGAACAAAGTTGACCTGGTTGACGATCCGGAACTGCTTGAGCTTGTTGAAATGGAGGTTCGTGAACTACTTGACTTCTATGAATTTGATGGAGACAACGCGCCTGTTATTCATGGTTCTGCGTTGGGTGCCCTTAATGGAGAAGAGAAATGGGAAGATAAGGTCATGGAGTTGATGGAAGCCGTTGATGAATATATACCTGTTCCGCCGCGTGAAAGGGAAAAACCATTCCTGATGCCAGTTGAAGATGTATTCTCAATTACTGGTCGAGGTACTGTTGCCACCGGAAGAATTGAAACTGGGGTTGTTAATACCGGTGATGAACTGGCAATGATCGGACTTGGTGCTGAGGGGCGCAAGACAGTTTGTACAGGTGTTGAGATGTTCCGTAAGATTCTTGATACAGGAGAGGCCGGAGATAATGTCGGACTATTACTTAGAGGGGTTGATAAAAAAGAGATTAAAAGAGGAATGGTTCTTGCTAAACCCGGATCAATTACTCCACATACTCAATTTAAGGCCGAGGTGTATGTATTGAAGAAAGAAGAAGGTGGACGCCACACTCCTTTCCACAATAACTACCGTCCCCAGTTTTATCTGAGAACGCTTGATGTTACCGGTGAGATTAAACTTCCGGAAGGAACTGAGATGGTAATGCCCGGTGATAACGTAACAATTACTGTTAACCTGATTTACCCGGTTGCAATTAACAAAGGTCTCCGTTTTGCGATTCGTGAAGGAGGAAGAACAGTTGGAGCCGGCCAGGTTATTGATATCACTGAGTAATACATTGATATTGAACTTTTACAAAAGAGATCGGTCCAAATCCAGTTTTGGACCGGCCTCTTTTTGATTGTTTAGGCATAAACGGGTGTAGCTCAGTTGGTAGAGCACTGGTCTCCAAAACCAGGTGTCGGGCGTTCGAGTCGCTCCTCCCGTGCACATTTATCCATTGGAAATGAGAAAAATAATAAGTTACCTCAAGGATTCCTATACTGAACTGGTGCATAAAGTGACATGGCCAACATGGAAAGAATTGCAAAACAGTGCAATTGTGGTGATGATTGCTTCGTTGATCTTTGCCCTGATCGTATTTGTAATGGACATTTCGTTTCAAACTATACTGGAAGGTATCTATAAATTAGTCTGATTGTAGAATGAGTGATTTAGCAAAAAAATGGTATGTTCTCAGAGCGATCGGTGGCAAGGAGAAGAAAGCGAAGGAATATATCGAAAGTGAAATATCACGCTTGAATCTTCAGGATTATATATCCCAGGTTCTTATACCGACTGAGAAGATATACCAGATCAGAAACGGTAAAAAAATCAGCAAGGAGAGAAACTACTTTCCCGGTTATGTGCTTATTGAAGCTGTTTTGACAGGTGAAATACCGCATATACTGAGGAATATTCCTAATATAATCGGTTTTTTGGGTACCCAGGGAGAGCAGGAACCTGTTCCACTTCGAGATTCTGAGGTAAACAGGATTCTTGGTAAAGTGGATGAGTTGACAGCCGGAGATGAGGAGATCAGTGTTCCCTATTTTGTAGGAGAGTCCGTGAAGGTGATCGATGGACCGTTTAATAGTTTTACAGGCATAATTGAAGAGGTGAACGAGGAGAAAAAGAAGCTGAAGGTGATGGTGAAAATCTTCGGAAGGAAAACTCCCCTGGAACTCAGTTTTATGCAGGTTGAGAAAGAAGGATAGAATAAAAGCATTACAAACCAGATAATCGTATGTCCAATAAATGCTTCCTGTACATTTATCATTGCGGTTTGTAATTAAACTCCATATGTAAATATAAATTTGAAATGGCAAAAGAAGTAGAAGGCTTAATTAAGTTACAGATCAGGGGAGGAGCTGCTAATCCGTCCCCTCCCGTGGGACCCGCATTGGGTGCCAAGGGTGTAAATATCATGGAGTTCTGCAAGCAATTCAATGGCAGAACCCAGGATCAGGCCGGAAAACTCTTGCCAGTGATCATAACCGTTTACAAAGATAAGTCGTTTGACTTCATCGTAAAAACACCACCTGTGGCAGTGCAGTTGCTGGAGGTGGCAAAACTCAAGGGCGGCTCAGCTGAATCCAATAGGATAAAAGTAGCTTCCGTTACATGGGACCAGGTACAAATGATCGCTGAAGGCAAGATGCCGGACCTGAATGCTTTTACTGTAAAATCTGCAATGAAAATGGTGGCCGGAACCGCCAGGAGTATGGGAATTAATGTTCAGGGAAAATTCCCGTCTAACAATTAATTAGAAATAAAATGGGTAAACTTA
>JBBDUV010000106.1:0-17094 GCA_040903745.1 Bacteroidales bacterium
AGTGATCTGGTTGATGATCCTAATCAGGGTTGTCTTGCCGGCCCCGTTGGGACCGAGCAGTCCGAAGATACTCCCTTTAGGTACGCTGATGGAGACGTTGTCGAGGGCGCGGTGACCCTGGAAATCCTTGATAACATCCCGGGTGGTGAGTAGGTCCATATATCTGTTTATTCAAAGAATAATTAATTGCAATTGCGGGTCCAAATGGTGTTCAGGATAAGTACATCCCTGTTTCTGTTTATTCAAAGAAGTTTTTCATCCGGTTAAATATATTCTTGTCAGGCTTCATCGGTTGAGGAACAAAGTTATCCGAACTGTTCATCTTTTCAACCATCTTCTTCTCCTCGTTGCTGATGTTTTTCGGAACCCATATATTGATGTTCACGAGCAGATCGCCTTTACCGTATCCATTCACATCCGGAACACCCTTCCCCCTGAGGCGAAGAATCTTGCCCGGCTGCGTTCCCGGATCGATCTTGATCTTCACACGCGACTCGATGGTAGGAATCTCAACCGTATCTCCAAGGATCGCCTGGGGCATGCTCAGGTAGAGATTGAACACGACATCATTGCCGTCTCGGAACAGCTCATCATGTTCCTCTTCTTTGATGACGACGATCAGGTCGCCATTCACACCTCCGCGCCGGGGGGCGTTCCCCTTTCCGCTCATTTTCAGTTGCATCCCTTCCGAAACACCGGCCGGGACATTGATGCTGATCACCTCATCCTTCTGGAGGATCCCTTCGCCGTAACAGGTTTCGCATTTTTCGCTGATCATCTTCCCCTCACCCCGGCAGTTCGGGCAGACCGATTGTGTCTGCATCTGTCCCAGGAAAGTATTCGTTACCTGTGTTACCTGACCCGCACCGCCGCACGTACTGCAGTTGGTTGTGGCTGTTCCGTTTTTGGCCCCGTTGCCGCCGCATGCGTCACAGGCAACATATTTCTTTACCTTGATCTTTTTCTCCACACCATTGGCGACCTCTTTCAGACTGAGCTTCACGGTGACCCTGAGGTTGGAGCCTTTGTTGACACCCCGCCTTCCCTGGGAGCCGCCCCCGCCTCCGAACCCCCCACCAAAACCACCAAATCCGAACCCACTGAATATATCGCCAAACTGGGAGAAAATATCGTCCATGGTCATGCCGCCACCTCCAAATCCACCCGCACCATCGAAGGCCGAATGGCCAAAGCGGTCATATTTGCTTCGCTTTTCCGGATCACGCAACACCTCGTATGCCTCTGCAGCCTCTTTGAATTTTCCTTCGGCTGATGCGTCACCCGGATTCTTATCCGGGTGGTACTTCAGCGCCTGTTTTCGGTAGGCCTTTTTGATCTCGTCCTGTGAAGCATCTTTTGAAACTTCTAGTATTTCGTAATAGTCTTTTTTTGCCATGCTTTTACTCCCCGATTACTACTTTTGCAAATCGTATTACCTTATCCCTAAGCATATATCCCTTTTCAACCACATCAACAACCTTTCCCTTTTTCTTTTTGCTTTCAACAGGGATCTTGGTTATTGCTTCATGCTGATCCGTATTGAGTTCCTTCCCGACAGCGTCAATCTCTTTCACACCCTGTCCGGAAAGGTATTTGGTGAATTTTGAATAGATCAGTTCCATTCCTGCCCTCACCGCATCAATATCTTTTGCTCCCTTTACAGATTCCATCGCCCTCTCCAGGTCATCCACCACAGATAGGATACTGGTAAAGACATCCTCGCGGATCAATTCCTGCAGATCCATCTTCTCACGAAGGGTCCTCTTTCGGTAGTTGTCATATTCGGCTGACAACCTCATGTATTTGTCCTGCAATTCTGCCAGTTTTTCCTCCAGTTCCTCCTCTTTGGTCCTCTCCTCTGCAGGCTCTTCCTGTTCGTCATCACCCTCCTCAGCGACCTCCTCCTGCTTTTCAGCGGTCTCGTCAACACCCTTCTGGTCTATTATTTCTTCCTGTTTTTCAGTCTTTTGCGATTTTTTTACCATCTTTTTTCCAGTTTTAATCATAGAAAATCCCTGTAAAGGTGTCAAATACTCTGCCAATCTGATAAAATTGACAAAATGACATGGTACAATACCTTCCGGTCACTCATCCTCTAACAGGGGTACGATCTTTTTCAGTTTCAACCCTTCTGCCCGTTTTTTTCTGAAGCGTAAAAAGAGGAACAGCGCTGCCATGAACAGCAGAAACAATCCGATTAGTCCGATCTTCAGCATGTTTTGTTGGGGTGCATCCAGCAGTTGCAGCTGCTGTTTGAGGAGGTATCCTGTTGTTACATTAATGAGGCATTCGGGCACCAGTCCGGTCATGGTTCCGATCAGGTACTGCCTTGCAGTAATCCTGCTAAGGGGAAAGCTAAAGTTGATGATATTGGTGGGGATAAAGTAGACACTTCTCGAAAGGGCCACGGTCCAAAAACCATATTTTTTGATTCGTTTGTTGATGCGTCTGATCACTTTTTTTTCTCCGTACTTCTCGCTGAAATATTCTGAGTAGACCTTTCTGATCATGTAGAAGGTGATAATTACAGCAGCCAGATGAATGATCCAGGCCAGGGCCAGCGCAGGAAGGTAGGGAATGAAAAAGCCAATCGCTACACTAAGGTAAAGGACAGGCAGACCTGTCAGCGTGCTGAGCAGGGTGAGCACAAAGATCACTGTAACAAGGTAAATAAGGTGTGATTCCAGGTATTGCAAAGAGCCGAGCAACATCTGCTGCGGGTCATTAGCGGCAGTAAAAAAGATGAATCCGCCCAGCACCAGGATTATGATCGTTATTATGGTGATCCTGAAAAATCTCATTAGCCGTAATTTCGTGGTTCAGACCCTGGTCAGAATGTGCCTTTTTGACGAAAAAGATAGAGCCAGCCGGTGTATAGGTTCAGTTGCTGGGCATCCTCATCGCCATTCTGTCCGCCGGTACCAGTACCATCGCCATCCTGCCGGTTGATCTTTCGCTGCTCAAAATAGTTGGGATCCTTGTATTCGACATTGTCGAATCCCATTCCTTCCACCACGTAGTAATATTGTCCTTCGGGGGCCTCTCTCTCAGTGTTGAGGATCGTACCACGCCATCCTTCCCACTCGTATATGTTATCGATCTTCTTTCGGTAGACCACCCTTCCCCAGCGATCGGATATGGTGATGCGGCACTCTTTCAGTGACTGGTGTTTGAATTTAAATACGTCATTTATTTCGTCACCATTAGGAGTAAACACATTCGGAATGACCAATTGGGAGGGTACCACCCTGATGCCGTCTTCCAGCCGGAAGGTGTCGATACAACCTGCATCGCTCTCAGAGACCAGGTAGGGATAATAGTATCTGTTTGCAGTATAGTAGGTAAACTCCGGCTCAAAATTTTCATCTGATGTTACGTCCATTTCTTTTGTAGAGAGACCGGTTAATTCGTCAGTTGTATCCAGGTAGACCCAGGTAAATTCGTAGCCATTCTGTGATTCATTGAAAAACCGGACTGAAAGTGGTGCATCTTTGCTCCCTTTTTCTTTTTCAAATCCTGTACCAAGTTCATCCTCCCAATCAAGCGTAACCTTGTCCAGGTATTTAACTGTAAACTCTGCTTTTGTGTGTTTCGTGTCGTAAAACACCGAATCAACCTCTGTCATGCCTGTGCTGTCAGTTGCCGAAAGGATGTAATAGGTGTCCTTATATGGCGGTGCATTAGAATAGTTTGCTCCCATGGCATCCTTGTTAGTAGGGTTGAAGATGGTCAGGTCCGGGTTATCGCTGGTCCAGCGGATGTCGAAATCGTTTGGATACAAAATTCTTTCGTGTGATACTGGATCGTAATAGTAGAATGAATCAATTTCAACCCCGCCTGCGATGACAATAAAATTCCCATCGCTGCAACCCGATCTGAACGACTCCAGTTCACCGTTTTCATCTTTTTCGGTATATACCACCAGGCTGTTCAGCATCACCCATGCTATGAAAGTTGTGTCGGTATCTGTACCATTGGAGACCTGCACCTGGTATCCACCTTCATTTAGTCCGGTAACAGTCGACGTGGATATGCCAATTTCTGATGCTACGGGAATATTGAATCCATCACTGTCGGGATCATATTCGGTCCAGACAAAATCGAAATTACCCGCTGTGGGGCCGGTGGCCCGGAGCGAGCCCGGACGGGAATTGCCATGAGACTGGTAGAAGACGAAAAGCGGGTCCCCCCCTTCAGCGGTGGTATAGGACACAGACCTGACAGCATCGGCTTGTGGGGAGGTGATCTGGCCAAAAGCTACTCCGCCAGTTAGCAAAGCAAACAACAGCAATAGGTGCAGGGGCCACAGCCTGTCATAGCGGGGGTTTGACAGAGACTCATAAGGTTGCCGGAGTTGCTGTATTAAAAGCGACAGGATGTCCGGAAACCATCTTGCCCTTTGCAGGTATTTCACTCTTTTTTTCAACTCAACGAATTCTTTTTCAGTTATAATATTTGAATGGAATATTTCCCATTGCTAAAGAATGATCAAGGTGGTTATTTTGACTCTGTTTGATGCACTACTACTGTAAACGTAAAATATGCAATATATTATATATTGTTTCGACCGGCACAAAAATGCAACATTTCGGTGAAATGAACAATTTTCTTACAGACATTTCGTGCTACAGACATGCCGCTCCTAACGGAGCTGGGGTTCCATGTGGGCCTTTAGCTACAGACATGGCGCTCCTAACGGAGCTTTTTATGCTCCGTTAGGAGCAAAATGTCTGTAGACCGGGCAGCCCACATGAAACCCCAGCCCCAGCGGGGCGAAATGTCTGTAGCGCGGAAAAATAGTTAATAAAAAAAAGTAAATTATCATACACATCCCCCCGCCATATATTATCTTAGCCGGCCGGTAAAAGGGAGGTGATTTGAAGGAATTTCTGCAAGAACTAAATGAAGCTCAACGCGAAGCAGTGGAGCATTACAAAGGACCGTCACTGGTTGTTGCCGGTGCCGGATCGGGCAAGACACGTGTATTAACCTACAGGGTGGCCTACCTACTGGAGCAGGGGGTGCCACCTTACCGGATTCTGGCGCTCACCTTTACCAATAAAGCTGCGAAATCGATGAAGGAGCGGATCGCGAAGCTGGTGTCGTACGGGCCGGCCAGGCAGCTGTGGATGGGAACGTTCCACTCGCTTTTCGCACGTATCCTCCGTCGCGAGGCCGAGGTGCTCGGTTATCCGTCGGATTTTACAATCTACGATACGATCGATTCCAGGAACCTGGTCAGACAGATCATCAAGGATCTGAAACTGGATGACAAGATTTATAAACCTGCTGAGGTTTTCAGCAGGATATCTTACGCGAAGAACAACCTCATCACGCCAGATGTGTATATGAACAACAACGAGGCCCGCACAAAGGACCTGGCAACACGCCGTCCGCAGATGGGCGAGATTTACAGCCAATATACCAGGCGCTGCAAGAAGTTTGGCGCGATGGATTTCGACGATCTGCTGCTACAGATCAACCTGATGTTCCGCGATCACCCGGCAGTGCTGGACAAGTACCGCCATGCTTTCGATTACATTTTGGTGGATGAGTACCAGGATACGAACTATTCACAGTACCTGATCCTGAAGCAGCTCTCGACGATCCACAAGAACATCTGTGTGGTGGGCGATGATGCACAGAGCATTTACTCTTTCAGGGGCGCAAGGATCGAGAATATCCTTAATTTCAGGAAGGATTATCCCGACTACCAACTGTTCAAGCTGGAACGCAATTACAGGTCAACACGCATGATTGTCGATGCGGCCAACAGCATTATTGCAAAAAACAAGGACCAGATACAGAAGGTTGTCTTTTCTGAAAAGGAGCTGGGTGAGAAGATCCGGGTGCTGAGACTCAGGGACGACCGTGAGGAGGGTTTTGTAGTTGCCAACGCGATCTCCGATCTCCGGTTCAGTGAGCAGCTGGATTACAGGAATTTTGCGATTCTCTACCGTACCAATGCGCAATCGCGGATTTTTGAGGAGAGCCTGAGGAAACTCAATATACCGTATAAGGTCTACGGATCGGTCTCTTTTTACCAGCGAAAAGAGATCAAGGAGCTGCTTGCTTATTTTCGACTGGTGGTGAACCCGAACGATGATGAGTCACTGAAAAGGGTGATCAACTATCCGCTAAGAGGGATTGGGAAAACAACAGTGGATAAGCTCATCGCCTATGCTGAAAAGCTCGACACATCGATCTGGCAGGTGCTGACCCACCTGGACCAGACCAACCTTGGATTGAACCAGGGAACACGCAATAAGCTCAACGGATTTACTACCATGATCATGGAGTTTAAATCGAAGCTGACGGAGATGGAGGCGTTCGACCTGGCCTATACCATTGCCAATAAGACAGGCATCATGACCGATCTCAGATCGGAAAAGACCCCTGAGGCGGTGAGCAGATATGAAAATATCGAGGAGCTGTTGAACGGCATCAAGGACTATACCGATAACCTGGAATCGGAGGAGGAACTTACCCTCGCCACCTACCTGCAGGATGTTACTCTGCTTACGGATGCAGATACTGACAAGGAGGAGGATCTCAACAAGGTGAGTATCATGACCGTGCATGCATCCAAAGGACTGGAATTCAGACATGTATTCATTGCCGGTATGGAGGAGGAGCTTTTCCCGTCGGCCATGAATACAGGCGACATGAAGGGACTCGAAGAGGAGCGCAGGCTCTTCTATGTAGCTGTTACACGGGCAGAAAATTCAGCAACCATTACCTTTGCAGCCAAGCGATACCGTTGGGGTATCGAAACGATCACATCGCCCAGCCGGTTTATCAGGGAGATAGCGAAGGATTTTGTGAATCTTCCGCACGATTTCTATCCCTCTGTGACACAGGTCAGCGAAACGGAGAGGTACAGGGAACGAAATGCACCGCCGACCAGGTATCCTACATTGCAGAAGCGAAAGAGCGACAGGATCGGAGAGAAGCAACTGCTGAAGATGCAGACGGCCACATCATCGGACAACACACCGGTAACGCTCGAAAATGTTGAGGTGGGAATGAAGGTCGAACATCCGCGGTTCGGCATCGGCGAGGTTGAACAGATCGAGGGAAGTCCGCCGAATACAAAAGCTACTGTTCATTTCCCAATCGGAAAAAAGCAGCTGCTGCTAAAATTTGCCAGGCTCAGAATTCTGGATCAATAATGCCCGGGAGGTTGACAGATTCTGATTGCCGGATAATGGCCCCTTCTTTATCAGGAACAGTGCGTCTAATTCTTTATTCTGAATTCCGCTTGTACTGCTGAACACCCTTTCCCAGGCAGGTAAACAGTGCCGAAAGAATATTATGTAATTTTCATTCTTTGATAAAAACCAGGCTCGCAAGCTCGGTTCTTGCAAAGACTAAATTGTCTGGTCAGGCCGATTGTTTCTCCAAAAGTTTTACTATCAGGATTAAATAAATTACTTTTGTACCATAAATCAATTTCATGACATACGATTATAATACCCGCCGCAATAAACTTGTTCTGCCGGAATATGGCCGCAATATCCAAAAGATGGTGGCGCACCTCTTAACCATTGAGGACAAGGAGGAGAGAAACAAAGCAGCAAAAACCGTTATCGCAGTGATGGGCAATCTGCACACCCATCTGCGGGATGTGGCTGATTTCAAACATAAATTGTGGGACCATCTGGCTGTTATATCCGATTTCAAGCTGGATATTGACTCTCCCTACGAGACACCCACAAAGGAGATGCTGAATGAGAAACCAAAAAAAATCCCCTATACCCAAAAGAGGATCCGTTTCAAGCACTACGGGCACTCCATCGTACTGATGATCCAGAAGGCTGCTGAAATGGCGGATGGTGAAGAGAAGCAGGACCTGGTGAAGATGATCGCCTACCACATGAAAAAGTCCTACCTGACCTGGAACCGGGAGGCGGTTGACGACAGGGAGATTTTGGAAGACCTGGTAACGCTCTCAGGGAATCGTCTCAAGCCGGGTACAGACCTTGAACTTCCCGATACCCGTCAGATACTTGCCAAGAATGTTAGAAAGAAAAAAGGCGGGGGTAAAAAGAGACAGTAGACCTTGCTTATGAGCAAATTTATTATCGAAGGTGGCAAACAGCTCTCCGGAGAAATCGTACCGCAGGGAGCCAAGAACGAGGCACTCCAGATTCTATGTGCAGTGCTGCTTACATCCGAAAAAGTCACCATCGAAAACCTTCCGCGTATCCGTGATGTCCTGAAACTGATAGAGCTGCTCAGCGACCTGGGCGTGAAGGTGGATAAACTCGACGAAAAAGCCTACTCCTTTCAGGCGGATGAGATCGATCTGGATTACCTGGCAAGCAAGGCGTTTTTTGAAAAATCGACCCAGCTCCGTGGCTCAGTCATGCTTGTCGGCCCGATGCTTACAAGGTTTGGCAAGGCTTTTATTCCCAAGCCGGGAGGGGATAAGATCGGCCGGCGCAGACTCGACACCCATTTTATCGGCTTCAGGGACCTGGGGGCCAGCTTTGAATTCAATGCCGACCTTTCATGTTTTGAAGTGGAGGCGAAGCGACTCAGGGGGTGCTACATGCTACTCGATGAGGCTTCAGTTACCGGTACAGCCAACATCGTCATGGCAGCGGTCATGGCAGAAGGGACAACCACGATTTACAACGCTGCCTGCGAGCCCTACCTTCAGCAACTTTGTAAAATGCTGGTCTCCATGGGGGCAAAGATTGAAGGTATCGGATCGAACCTGCTCGCCATACATGGTGTGGAGGGTCTCGGGGGAACGCATCACAGGATCCTTCCCGATATGATTGAAATTGGGAGTTTCATAGGGATGGCAGCGATGACCGGATCGGATTTATTGATCAGGGATGTGGGATACGATGCCCTGGGGATCATTCCCGGTTCATTCAGGCGACTGGGCATCGGATTGGAGCGGAGGGGGGATGATATTTATGTTCCCTCCATGGACCATTACGAGATAGAGACATTCATCGACGGGGCGATCATGACCATTGCCGATGCCCCCTGGCCGGGACTCACACCCGACCTGCTCAGCGTCATCCTCGTTACCGCCACGCAGGCCAAGGGGAGCGTGCTGATCCACCAGAAGATGTTTGAGAGCCGCCTCTTCTTTGTCGACAAGCTTATCGATATGGGGGCGCAGATCATCCTCTGCGATCCGCACCGGGCAACGGTGATCGGTCTCAATAACGAAATAAAACTCCGGGCAACCAATATGAGTTCGCCCGATATCCGGGCAGGGGTGGCACTACTTATCGCCGCCATGAGCGCCGAAGGGACCAGTATCATTCACAATATTGAGCAGATCGACAGGGGCTACGAACGGATCGATGAGCGGCTGAACAATCTTGGTGCTTCCATTGTCAGGGAAGAATAAAGTGCATATCTGAAACTATCTTCTGAAATTATAGCTGGTTTTTAACCGGGTATTGAGTATTTTTTTAAACGAGACAAAACAAAAAGATGATGCAGATTAGACGAACAACATTATGCATTGCTGCGACACTCTCCATCCTGATTTTATCATGCCGGAATGAACCGCCCGCAATGGACCAGGGTTATGTGATGCCGCCAGAGATTGAGCAGCTTCCGGTTGGGACGACATTGGGCCTCAGGGCACCGGAGATAGCTTTGCCGGGACTGGAGGGTAAGACCATGCGGCTCTCTTCCCTAAGGGGTAAGCTGGTGTTGATCGATTTCTGGGCAGCGTGGTGCAACCCCTGCCGCAGGGAGAATCCGGAGCTGGTAAAGCTCTACAATAAATACCGTGATGCCTCCTTTACAAAAGGGGAAGGGTTTGAAATTTATTCCGTCTCACTCGATAGAAACAAAGAGGCGTGGAAGCAGGCTGTAGAGCAGGACAATCTGAACTGGCCCTACCAGGTCGGTGATTTAAAGGGAGCCCGGACCAAGCCTGCACAGGATTACAACGTAGAGATGATACCCAGCAGCTTTCTGCTCGACCAGCATGGTGTGGTGATCGCCACCAATCTGCGCAGCAAAGCCCTCGAAGAAAAACTCGAAAGCCTCCTGAAGAAATAATTAACCCCTTTAATCTTCTTCCTGTTCGGCTGCATAAGCCTTCAGCAGCTCTTCCTGGAGGTCGCCCGGTACAGGTGCGTACGCATCAAAGGTCATGGAATACATCGCCCGGCCATTGGTTAGTGAGTTGAGGGCCGTGGAGTATTTCGACATCTCAGCAAGTGGAACCTTGGCAGATATCTTCTCAAATCCTTTTTCGCTCGACATACCGAGTACGATCGAACGGCGTCCCTGCAGGTCACTCATTACATCACCCATCCTGTCGGACGGTACCAGTACCTCTACAATATATACCGGTTCCATGATTTTTGGTCCTGCGTTCCTGAAAGCCATGCTGAATGCATTCCTGCCGGCAAGCATGAACGAGATTTCGTTTGAGTCGACCGGGTGCATCTTCCCGTCGTACACATATACCCGAATGTCGCGCGCGTAAGATCCTGTAAGTGGACCCTCTTCCATCTTTTCCATGACACCTTTTAGTATTGCGGGCAGGAACCGTGCGTCGATGGATCCACCTACAATGCAGTTGATGAATTGGAGTGTTCCGCCCCATGAGAGAGTGTGCTCCTCCTTGCCGCGTACGGACATTTTGTACTCCTTGCCATTGATTTTAAACGCCGTCTTCTCAGGCGTTCCCTCGATAAAAGGCTCGATGATCATGTGTACCTCCCCAAACTGGCCGGCACCGCCAGATTGCTTCTTGTGTCTGTAGTCCGACTGCGCAGCTTTGGTAATTGTTTCGCGATAGGGTATCCTGGGTGGAAGGAACTCAGCTTCAACTTTATAGATATTGTCCAGTTGCCACTTCACAATGTTCAGGTGGTGTTCGCCTTGTCCGTGAAGGATGATCTGCTTCAATTCTTTGCTGTACTCGACTATAACGGTCGGGTCCTCCTGGTGGATCCTGTTCAATGATTCGCCGAGTTTCTCCTCATCACCTTCGCTCAGGGACCTGATCGCCGCCCTGTATTTGGGGTTCGGGAAAGGCACCTTGGGAAACTCATAGCTGGCCCCCGGTCCGCATAAGGTATCATTGGTGTTGGTGTTTTTCAGCTTTACCGTGCAGCCAATATCTCCTGCTGCAAGCTGTGTTACCTTGGTGCGGTTCTTTCCATAGGGAGCAAACAGCTGTGAAAGTCTCTCCTTGTTCGCGGTTCGCGAATTGGTTACGTCCATCCCTTCGGTAATGTTACCGGACATCACCTTGAAATAATTGACCTCACCGATATGTGATTCAAAGGATGTTTTAAACACAAACAGTGATGCACGAGCCGATGCATCAGCAACCACCTCTTTGTCGTCTGTTGTTTTCGCCGGTGGAAACTGGTTGGCAGAGGGCGTAACATTGGAAATGAACTCCAGCAACCTGCCTACACCCATGTTCTTTTCGGCTGCCGTGCAGAATACAGGAAAGATGCCACGCACAACAAGACCTGAAGTGATTCCGGAACGCATCTCATCCTCGGTCAGACCGTCATTTTCAAAGAAAAGCTCCATCAGTTTTTCATCATTCTCAGCAGCCTTTTCAATCAGCTCGCTCCTGAGCTCTTCGGCCCGCTCCATGTGTTCAGCCTCGATCTCTCCGATCTCCGGTTTTCCACCTTCGTTCGGGTAGGTATATTGCTTCATCTTAATGATATCGACAATCGTGTTGAATCCCGGACCCTCGTTTACAGGAAACTGGGCCAGAACGGCACCATTTCCAAAACTCTCCTTCACTGATTCAAAAGCTTTGTCAAACATCGCCTTGTCATGATCGCATTGGTTGATGAGGATGATGGCAGGCTTGTTGAATTTGTCCAGCCAGCGGCTGTGTATCTCTGTTCCGACCTCGACGCCATGTTGGGCATTGATGAGCATGAGGGCTGCATCGGCCACATGAAGGCTTGAAACTGTTCCGCCAACAAAATCGTCTGCTCCGGGAACATCAAGGAGATTGATCTTGCTGTCGTTATATTCGGTATACATAACGGTTGAGAAGATAGAGGAGTCGTTCTCATGCTCTATCATGTTGTAATCGGATACCGTATTCTTACTTTTGGTGTCTCCCCTGCGTTCAATGATTCCGCCTTCAAACAGCATCGCCTCAGCCAGGGTTGTTTTTCCAGAGCCTGCGTTGCCAACCAAAGCAACGCTTTTGACCCGATCGGTTGTGTAGTTTTTCATGTGAATAATGGTGTGTTATGAATTAAGTTATTCTATATCTGCCAGTTCTGATTCGGAGAGCAAAAGTAATAAAAATTTGAATAAATCAAGATGCACTATTCTCTGTCTCTACATTAAAGTAGACCAGAAAGAAAACGCCTGTCTTTTTGTATGATTGAGTACATAATTCGCAATGTTTTTGTGTACATGCTTCGCAGCATTAATTAGAGTCCGTCAATAGCGAGGAATTGACCATGGTATGAATAGATCCCGTCACATGGAGGGTTTGAAAACCCGGCAGATAATTATTTAATTAAATTCTTCTTGTTTTTTTAAAAAAAAGAATACCTTTGCAACCCGATTTTGGACGAAAAAGTACTTTGTTAACAAAAGAAACAATCATAAATGCCTACAATTCAACAATTAGTACGTAAAGGTAGAAAGGAGCTCATAGACAAGAGTAAATCCCCTTCACTGGACTCATGTCCCCAGCGCCGGGGCGTATGCGTAAGGGTATATACCACGACCCCCAAGAAGCCTAACTCGGCGATGAGGAAAGTAGCAAGGGTAAGGCTGACAAATCAGAAGGAGGTGAACGCGTACATTCCCGGAGAGGGTCACAATTTGCAGGAGCACTCGATCGTCCTTATCAGGGGCGGAAGGGTAAAAGATCTGCCAGGAGTAAGGTATCACCTGATTCGCGGAGCACTGGACACCTCCGGAGTTGAAGGACGCACGCAGCGCAGGTCCAAGTATGGAACCAAGAGGCCCAAGAAAAAATAATTGATTTAGTTTACAAATAATGAGAAAATCAAAACCGAAGAAGCGTATTGTGTTACCAGATCCTAAATTCAAGGATATTTTTGTAACGCAGTTTGTAAACAATATGATGATGGCCGGCAAGAAGAGCATCGCTTACGAGATCTTCTATAATGCCATGGACATTGTTGAGTCAAAGACAAAGAACGAGGAGAAGTCGACACTGGAAATATTTAAGGAGGCACTGGATAACATTACCCCGCAGGTAGAGGTGAAAAGCAGGAGAGTTGGGGGGGCAACATTTCAGGTTCCCATGGAGGTGCGTAATGAGCGTAAGGTTTCGATCTCTATGAAGAACATGATCCTGTTTTCCAGAAAGCGACCGGGTAAATCCATGAGCGATAAACTGGCAGCAGAAATTGTTGCTGCCTATAACCACGAAGGTGGTGCATTTAAGAGAAAAGAAGAGACACATAGAATGGCAGAATCGAATAAGGCATTTGCCCATTTCAGATTTTAAACCTATAAACAGAGGTATATAAGAGACAGTATTAAGAGGTAAGTGTGCACAAATAATGAACCCAGGACTTCAAAATACAAGAAATATTGGGATCATGGCGCACATCGATGCCGGGAAAACTACCACCACAGAACGTATTCTGTTCTATACGGGTATTACCCATCGCATCGGTGAAGTTCATGACGGAGCAGCTACTATGGACTGGATGGTACAGGAGCAGGAGCGGGGGATTACCATCACTTCAGCGGCTACTACAACATTCTGGAAGTACAACGACCAGGAGCATAAGATCAATATTATCGACACCCCCGGACATGTCGACTTCACTGTTGAGGTGGAGCGTTCCCTGCGGGTGCTTGATGGCGCTGTTGCTGTTTTTTGTGCTGTTGGTGGTGTGGAGCCCCAATCAGAGACAGTCTGGCGACAGGCAGATAAATACAAGGTACCGCGTATCGCTTTTGTCAATAAAATGGACAGGGTTGGCGCGGATTTTTTCGGTGTAGTAGGAGAGATAAAGAGTAAGCTGGGAGCAAACCCTGTGCCCCTGCAGCTTCCCATCGGCGATCAGGAAAATTTCACAGGCATTGTAGACTTGATTGAGCGGAAGGCGATTGTTTGGAAAGAGGATGAGACCCTGGGGATGAAATATGAGTATTGTCCCATACCGGACGATATGATTGATTCTGTTGAGGAGTGGAGAGAGAAACTTGTTGAGGCAGTATGTGTGTCCGACGATGACCTGCTCAATAAATTTTTAGAGGACAGGAACTCTATTTCGGTAGAGGAGTTCATGGAATATACCAGGAGAGCAACCATTCAAATGGATATCATACCAGTTTTTTGCGGCTCAGCGTTTAAAAACAAAGGAGTACAACGTCTGCTTGACGGTATTGTGGCCCTGATGCCCAGTCCTCTGGATGTGGGGAGTGTGACAGGGATCAATCCTGATACCGAGAAGGAGGAGAAGCGGGAACCTGTTATTGATGATCCCCTTGCCGGACTTGTCTTTAAAATAGCCACTGACCCCTTCGTGGGACGACTGGCATATGTACGGGTATATTCAGGGCTTCTCAAGGAGGGCGTGATGGTTCTTAATAACAGGAGCGGCAAGAAAGAACGGATTACCAGGATCTACCAGATGCATGCCAACAAACAAAACCCGAAATCGGAGATCGAGGCAGGTGATATTTGTGCTGTGGTAGGATTGAAACAGCTTAGGACCGGGGATACGATCACTGCCGTGAATAAACCACTGATCCTCGAATCGATTGAGTTTCCAGAGCCGGTTATTGGTATTGCCGTTGAACCCAAAACACAGACAGATATTGACAAGCTGGGCTTGGCTCTTGGCAAACTTTCCGAAGAAGATCCCACTTTCCAGGTGAAAACAGATCCTGATTCAGGACAGACGATTATAAGTGGCATGGGTGAATTGCACCTGGAAATACTGCTCGACAGGCTAAAAAGAGAATTTAAGGTTGAGTGCAACGTCGGCTCCCCGCAAGTAAATTACAAGGAAGCGCTGACCAAAGAGGTGCACCACAGAGAGGTCTTCAGAAAGCAGACCGGAGGAAGAGGAAAATTTGCCGATATCGAGGTATATATCTCTCCGGCCGATGAAGGGTTAAAAGGACTTCAGTTTATCAATGAAATCAAAGGAGGAAATGTTCCCAGAGAATATATCCCTTCCGTAGAAAAAGGATTTACAAATGCCATGCTGAATGGTCCGCTTGCCGGTTATGCGATCGACTCACTGAAAGTGCGTCTGGTTGACGGATCATTTCACCCGGTGGATTCGGACCAGCTTTCATTCGAGATTGCTGCGCGACATGCACTCAGGGAAGCCGGGAGAAAGGCAAAGCCCGTGCTGATGGAGCCTGTTATGGCTGTGGAGGTTGTTACCCCGGAGGAGTATATGGGTGATGTGATTTCAGACCTTAATAAGAGACGCGGACAGGTGGAGGGGATGGACTCCAAGGCCGGTGCACGGGTAATTAAGGCCAGGGTGCCGCTTGCAGAACAGTTCGGATATGTTACCGTTCTCAGAACATTGTCGTCGGGAAGAGCCAGTTCAACAATGGAATTCAGTCATTTTGAACAGGTGCCGGCCAATATAGAAAGTGAATTATTAAAGAAAGCTTAAGGTAAATCAATAACAGAGAATAATGAGCCAAACGATCAGGATTAAGTTAAAGTCTTACGACCACAATCTGGTAGATAAATCTGCTGAGAAAATCGTGAAGACGGTTAAGTCAACAGGTGCTGTGGTAAATGGTCCGGTGCCTCTCCCTACACACAAACGGATCTATACCGTTTTGCGTTCACCATTTGTAAACAAGAAGGCAAGGGAGCAGTTTCAGCTTAGTTCTTATAAGCGATTGCTGGACATATACAGCTCAACACCGAAAACCATAGATGCATTGATGAAACTGGAATTGCCCAGCGGCGTTGAAGTAGAAATTAAAGTTTAACCAAGGAAAATTTAAATAGCATGCCAGGATTAATTGGTAAAAAAGTCGGAATGACCTCCGTTTATGATGCAGAAGGAAAAAATATCCCCTGTACCGTAATTCAGGCCGGACCTTGTGTTGTTACGCAGGTGAAATCAGCGGAAAGTGATGGTTACGCCTCCGTTCAACTGGCCTTCGACGAAAAAAAGGAGAAGAATACCAGCGCTGCCATGAAAGGTCATTTTGCAAAAGCCAATACCACCCCGAAAAGGAAGGTGATTGAGTTAAAGGGTTTTGTAAAGGACTGGAAGCCGGGTGACGTGATCACCGTTGATTATTTCAATAACGATATCTGGCTGGATGTGTCGGGTATGTCCAAAGGAAAAGGATTTCAGGGTGTTGTTAAGCGCCATGACTTTAGTGGTGTTGGCGACGCAACCCACGGACAACATAACAGGAACAGGGCACCAGGATCACTCGGAGCCTCTTCTTATCCATCCCGTGTTTTTAAGGGAATGCGTATGGGCGGACAAACCGGTGGGAAAAAGGTGAAGATCCTTAATCTCCGGGTGGTGAAAATCATTCCGGAAAATCACCTTCTGATCCTGAAAGGTTCCGTACCTGGATCCAATGGTTCATATTTAATAATTGAGAAGTAATGGAATTAGAAGTATTAGATATCAAAGGAAATGGTACCGGCAAAAAAGTGAAGCTGGACAAAGATATCTTTGGCATTGAGCCCAACGATCACGCGATCTACCTGGATGTGAAGCAACATCTCACAAACCAGCGGCAGGGAACGCACAAGACCAAAGAGCGCTCAGAGGTAAAGGGGAGTACCAGGAAGATAAAAAGACAAAAGGGTACCGGAACGGCGCGATTTGGAGATATAAAAAACCCAATTTTCAGAGGTGGCGGAAGAACCTTTGGTCCGAGACCCAAAATCTATCATCTGAAGCTGAATAAAAAAGTGAAGGAGTTGGCGCGAAAATCAGCCCTTTCATATAAGGTGAAAAACAAACAGGTGATGATCGTGCAGGATTTTTCTCTCGACCAACCGAAAACAAAAGAATTTAGCGAGATCCGGAAAAATCTGAAAGTGGACGATAAAAAGTCAATATTCGTTTTAAATGAACGAAATAAAAATGTATATTTGTCGTCGCGAAATTTACAGAACTC
>JBBDUV010000107.1:0-16552 GCA_040903745.1 Bacteroidales bacterium
ATCGGAAAACAGATTACAGAGGTAGTGTCGTTGGATATAGGTAACTCAGCAATGTTTGTTGGGTCTAAACTGGTTGTATTTGTACAGAATAGTAATAACAAGAAGGTTTATCAATCTGTTTTTTCTGATTTGTCAGGACTGACAAGCATGGCTCCGGATAACATCAATAATCTGGTGGACATCTATCCCAATCCGGCAAGTGAGAGGCTTATTGTTGACAGTAGATATAAGATCCGGCGATTGGTGATCACAGATATCACCGGAAGAGTTATCCGCATTCTGGAGCCAGATCAGGAAAGGATTGAACTATCCATTGAGAACTACAAATACGGAGTATATATGATCAGAGGTATAACTGGTGGTGGTGAGTTTATGAAAAAGTTTATAAAGCAGTAGGAGGGGATCACTTTTTGGGTCACTGAAAGAATAGCCTGCATCATAAAAGGAACCAATAAGAAGGAGCTGAAAGTAAGTAGGATAATCAGTTTTCCTCACTGATTATTTCCCCGAACCTCCGGCCAAACTGAATCAGTTCTTCGGCCTTTTCCCCGGAAGGATAAAACTTGGAGGCGAGCCCCTTTTTAACATTCAGTTTCAGATTTGTGAGATGATCTTCAATGATCTTCACTGCCTCACCACTCCAGCCGTAGGATCCAAAGACAGCTGCTGGTTTCGCCTTGTCGCGGATTGGGTTTATAACAGAAAAGAGTTTATAAACCGGTAACAAGGTGTTCTGATTGATCGTTGGAGATCCGAGCAGCAGTGCATCTGCGCTTACCATTTTCTCTTCCAATTCACCCAGCATCATATTTTCTATATCCACCAGATCAATTTCAAAATCACCACTGGAATTCAGACCTTCGGTTATTTTTAAAGCCATCTCACGGGTGTACCCATAAGCTGAAATATAAGCCACAAGAATCCGGTTTTGTTTCGCTGTATTCTCGATGTATGCGGTTGCTCCTTTCCTTGTTTTTTCAACAGCTTCTTTCCATTTGGTTCTGAGAATTGGGCCATGACCCGGGCAGATACAATTAATATCCAATCCTTCTATTTTTTGAATTGCTTTCAGCATGAATTTACTGTAAGGTTTCAGGATTACGTCAAAGTAGTAATCAAATGTCTCTGAGTAATCTTCAACCAGGTCATCGAACATTCTTTCATCTGCAAAATGTGCACCGAAAGAGTCACAGGTAAAAAGCAACTTCTCTTCTTCGAGATATGCATAAATGGTATCGGGCCAGTGCAGATTTGGGGCACCTATAATTTTGATTATCATATTGCCCAGATCAAGTGTATCGCCGTCTTTTAACTTTTTCCACTTGAATGGAATACCCATCATCTCTGTCAGATAATTGATTGCTTGCCCGCTTCCTACTATCGTTGCGTTTGGAGCGATTTCAAGGATCTGTTTCAGAGATCCGGAATGGTCAGGTTCTGTATGAGTGCATATAATATATTCAAGATCAGACGGATCGGTTAAAGATTTTATTTTCTCAAGGTAGGTATCGGAAAAGCCTTCTTTAACTGTATCCACCAGTGTTTTCTTTTCGGCATCAATAAAATATGAATTATAGGTGGTGCCATATTTGGTTTCCATTACAATGTCGAAGGTGATGATATCATGATCCATTACTCCCGCCCAGGTAACGCTTTTTGATACTTGTAGTGTTTTAACGTCTTTCATTTATCGAATAATTTCGAACAAAGATAAAAATGATTAGACAGTTTCTGCGGCGGAATGGAATAAAAAAAAAGCTGTCATGCTTTCGCATAACAGCTTTAAAACTCACAATCTGACTGTAACGGATCTAATTATTCTTTTTGTAAGAAATTATTTTTTATCGTCACATGATTTTGCACATTCACTCTTCTTTGCGGTTGTGCAATCACTTGATTTTTTATCAGCTTTTTTATCACTCTTTTTATCAGCTTTTTTCGGATCTTTTTCTGCCAGCTCAATTACTGTCATTGAAGCGTTGTCATTTGCAAGGATGGGTGCACTCATTCCACCTAAAAATGCTACGATTGCTATTACTGCTACTAATTTTTTCATAATTTTTTTTTTTGATTAAGTAATTATTTGATCGCAATATACAACATAGATTGCAAGAATCCTGTTAAATGGTTGTTAAAAAAAGACATTTAGGTATTATATTATTTAAATCGTGCCAGACGGGTAACTCCACCGGTGGTTTTATCCTGTAATTTTACAAGGATCTTCGCATCAGAGGGGAGATAAATATCAAGTCTGGATCCAAATTTAATGAATCCCATCTCTTCCGACTGCAACACATTTCTGCCAGGATTCGCATAACATATAATGCGTCTGGCTATAAAACCTGCAATCTGCCTGACAAGGATCTCCTGTTGGTTGTTTTTGATCACAACTGTAGTACGTTCGTTTAGTTCGGACGATTTTGGATACCTTGCGACAAAGTATTTTCCGGGATGGTATTTGAAATATGTGATCGTACCGGCTATAGGAAACCAGTTCATATGCACGTTGTATATACTCATGAATATGGAGACCAGGGTTCTTGGCTCTTTAAAATATTCATTTTCTTCAACCTTTTCAATAGCTACAATTTTTCCATCGGCGGGTGCTACAACAATGCTTTCATCTGTAAGGAAATTTCGTTTTGGTACCCGGAAAAACCTAAAAACAAGAACCATGGTTGTTGCAAAAAGAATCAGGATCACAATAAAGACAGACAGATGAAGAACATAGCTTGAAACTACTACCAATACACCTGCTATTATTGCAGCAATATTTATGGTTCCTGTTCCTTCCCTGTGAATTCTGATCATAATAGCTTTAATATTTCCATGGTAATCAGGAAAAGTGGTGCGCTGAAAAAGAGAGAGTCGAACCGGTCGAGGATTCCTCCATGTCCCGGTATGATTTGACCGGAATCTTTTACCCCCGCTACGCGTTTAAGTTTGCTTTCAAAAAGATCACCCGCTGTTCCGCCAACACTGATAACAACACTTAAAAGGATCCATTGGCCCATTGTGAAATCTCCGGTAATCCTGAAAGCGATGTATCCTGCTGCCGCATTCATAAGAACGCCACAGATAAATCCCTCCACCGTTTTCCCCGGAGAGATCAGGGGAGCCAGGGGCGTGCGGCCCAATAGCGATCCGAAAATGAAAGCTCCTATGTCGTATATCCAGATCATGGAGAGCAATATGATCATGTAAAGTGGATCATATAGCTCCTTATTGTTGATCCAGCCCTGGGTCATAAAAAATAGAAGTGTACCGGTCAGCCAATAGAATGCAAATAGCATCTGTCTGGTATGATTTTTAAATACCCCATTCAAAAACAGAAAAAACAGGATTAATAGAATAAAATATATAGCCGCGGCTACAGCAAGATACTCCATTTTTATTTCCCGGTTAAAATACAGGAAAGAGAGTGTCAGCAAACCTATTCCTGCAATTAGAAACAGTAAAAAATGGGCTTGACTCTTTCGGGGGAACATTGCATTGAATTCATAGAGCCCCAATGAATAGATGACCAGGATCAGAGCAAGCATGGAAAATTCTGAGAGCAAAATTGACCCGATGATGATCAGTACAAGTATGATACCGGATATTGTTCTTACAAGCAGGTTTCTCATTGCTTCAGAAAGTCCTCGATAAATCTCTTGGAATTGATTACATCGTCTCTTGAGACGAGTATTTCTATATCTCCAAAGAGGTAGGCAGAGTCCATTTTATTTAGAATAAAAGCCTGTATATCATGATCATACAAAAACTGCTTGATCATTTCTGCTTCAAAAAGTTTATTGGTTGTATAAACCAGTACTTTATCACTTGTCATCTCCGGAAGGTTTATCTTCTTTATCCATATTTTCGGATTTCTCTTTCCTGCTATTCAAGCCGGACTTCTCTACTATGCCATTTTTATCCGTTTCTTCTTTTCTTTCACCGGGCAATTCTTCAATCTTTTTTTTCTTTTCCCGTGCTTTTTCAACAGATTTTTGTTTCTCCTCCTCCTCTTCAGTTTTCCAGGGCCTCTTACCGAATATCTCCTCAAGGTCATCACTAAAAATCACTTCACTCTCCAGCAATTTTTCGGCAAGAATCTCCAGATTGGGTCTGTTTTTTCTCAGGATCTCAATCGCCCGCTTGTATTGTTCATCAATAATTGTCTTTACCTCATCATCTATCAATTCTGCAGTTTTCTCACTATAGGGTTTATTGAATGAGTATTCTGAGGATCCTGATGAGTCAAAATAACTCAGGTTACCTACCTTCATGCTCATTCCGAAGTAGGATATCATTGCATAGGCCTGTTTTGTAATTCTTTCCAGGTCATTAAGCGCCCCAGTGGATATTTTTTTGAAGATCAGGTCTTCGGCTGCACGACCGCCGAGTGTGGCGCACATTTCATCCAGCATCTGTTCAGTTGTAGTAATCTGCCTTTCTTCAGGCAGATACCATGCAGCACCGAGTGCCCGTCCACGAGGAATAATTGTTACTTTCACCAGGGGGTTTGCATGTTCCAGCAGCCAACTTACCGTAGCATGCCCGGCTTCATGAAAAGCGATGGTTCTTTTTTCATCTTTTTTGATAATCTTATTTTTCTTCTCTAGTCCGCCGATGATCCGGTCCACTGCATCAAGAAAATCCTGTTTTTCTACAGCCTTTTTATCATTCCTCGCAGCGATCAGGGCAGCTTCATTACATACATTGGCTATGTCAGCACCAGAGAAGCCGGGAGTTTGTTTGGCCAGGAAATTCAAATCGACATCCTTACCAAGTTTTAGAGGTTTGATATGTACATCAAAGATGGCCCTTCGCTCATGGAGGTCGGGAAGTTCTACATGGATCTGCCGGTCAAATCTACCGGCACGTAACAATGCCTTATCCAGCATATCAGCCCGGTTTGTGGCAGCCAGGATAATAACACCGGTATCCGAACTAAAACCATCCATTTCAGTGAGCAGCTGATTCAGCGTATTCTCCCTTTCATCGTTTGATCCCATGTTTGGATTGCGGCCCCTGGCTCTTCCAACGGCATCAATCTCATCTATGAATACGATACAGGGGGCTTTTTCTTTGGCCTGCTTGAAGAGATCCCTTACCCTGGAGGCACCTACACCAACGAACATTTCGACAAAGTCGGAACCCGACATGGAGAAAAAGGGAACATTGGCCTCGCCTGCAACAGCTTTCGCGAGCAATGTCTTTCCTGTTCCCGGAGGACCCACAAGCAGTGCCCCCTTTGGGATTTTACCCCCCAGGTTGGTATATTTACCCGGATTTTTAAGGAATTCGACAATTTCCCGGATCTCCACCTTTGCCTCTTCCAGTCCGGCAACATCTGAGAAGTCGACTTTCACATGGGTATCCTTATCAAAGATCTGGGCACGTGATTTTCCAACATTAAATATATTGCTGGCACCTCCCGGACCTCCACCTCCCGGACCTCCGCTCATACGCCGTAGCATGTATATCCATATTCCTAAAATTAGCAGAAAGGGGAGTATCCACAGGAGCATATCACCAAGGACATTTTTCCTGGTTACGGTTGTATACTCCGGTCTTTTATCCGGTGGCATTTCATTCAGCACCTGGTTCAGCTCTTGTCCGAACACATCGGGAAAGACAATGGTGAAATAATACTGCGGCAAAGACTGTCCCAGCATTGAATTACTGCGTTTTTCGTTGACTTCAGAATATTTTGCATCTGACAATCGTTCAGGCTTAATGTATATCTCAACTTTTTCTTTGTTGACAATAACGATCTTATCAACATCTCCTGATTGCAGCATCTCAAAGAACTGATTGGAATCGGTTTCCACCATAGGGCTGGGATTGCTAAGAAATTGCATTCCTATTAGTGCCAGCAATACGATACCTATGATCCAATAGGTGTTGAATTTAGGTTTGTTGTCCGGTTTTTTTGGTCCACCCTTTGGTCCGCCGCCCTTTGGTCCAGGCGTATTTGTTTTATCTGTCATTTTTTCAAAGTTACTTAACATCGTCTATTATTTCAATTTCTCCATCCGCCCATAACTCTTCCAACTTGTAAAAGCTTCGTTTTTCATTTAAGAAGATATGTACCACAATATCGTAATAATCCATTAATATCCACAATGCGTTATTTGTTCCCTCGATATGATGCGCCCCGGTGTGAAGCTCTTCTTTTACTTTTCGGCTGACTGAACCGGAAAGGGCATCGACTTGAGTGGTTGAATCGCCATGGCAAATTACGAAATAATCACAAATAGCATTTCCAGCTTTTTCAAGATTGATGGTAACAATATCTTTCGCTTTTTTTTCTTTCAGAGCCTCAAGAATAAGATCCAGTTTTTCGCGTGAGTTAATTTCTTTGGTTTCTGTCATTCAAATTGTTGTGATCAATTTATATTTCTCATTCTTTTTCGATAAGCTGCAAAGTTATGTGTTATTTTATAAACCTAAATTTGACAATTAAGTTTATTTTATTTTTATTGATCAAAAACTATACCATGGACATAAATATGATCACTTATACGGTGCTTGATTCTACAAATGGTGAGGCAGCCCGGCTGAGAGCATCCGGATCTGTACGAGGAGAATTCTTTGTATCAGCTCATTTTCAACAGGATGGTCGGGGACAAGCTGGACGCAAATGGGTCAGCGATCCTGGGAAGAACCTTTTAATGAGCTGGGTGGTTTTTCCTGTATTTTTGTCAGTAAATCAGCAATTTCAACTGTCAAAAGCTGTATCTTTGGCTATTACAGATCTGCTTGAAGGCCATTCAATTCCTTGCAGGATTAAATGGCCGAATGATATCATTAGTAATTCGGGAAAGATTGCGGGGATTTTAATAGAGAACAGCTGGCAGGGAAGAGAGATCAGGCAGAGCATTGTAGGTATTGGACTGAATATTAATCAGAAAATTTTCCCAGTCTTTCCCTATCCGGCTGTTGGAATGATCGGTGAGAATGGCAAAGAATACAATACGGATGCGATCTGCGAGGAGATGGTGGAGCGATTAGAAAAGAGGTACGAACAGCTCAGAAAAGGAGCTATGAAGAAAATCAACAGCGATTATCATGCCCTTTTGTTCAGGTTGAATGAGGAGTCATTGTTCAGTACCGGGGATTCAGAGTTCACGGGGCGGATAGAAGGGGTTAGTGAAACGGGAGAATTGATCGTAGAGAGGGGGAACAGGCTTTACAATTTTGGATTTCATGAATTAAAGATGCACTACTGATCAGGAAATTCGAATTTTTCTATTTCATCAATAAGCGAATCAACAAAAGATTTCAAAGGGGATTTAACCATCGCCTTCAGAACCTGGTTGATCAGCGGCTCAATGGTTACTTTAATTCTTGTGTCGTTTTCGGCTACTTCTTTAAACTGAATCCACAGGTTAAAGTTGTATTGCGATACTGTTGGATCACTTATAATTTTTACAAGTTTTCCCTCTTCCTTCTCATGGATTGTAAGACGAACCTTCCCCAGCATATCGATCCGGAAACTACAGTGATCTGTTTCCGCTTGCCAGTCAGAGACCTTATCAGCAGGAATAAAATTATCGAAGTTTCTGAAATCGGCAATAAAGCCATATATGTTAGAGGCGGGATAGGCCGCCTTTCCGGTTTTACTTTCAATTTTCATCTGTTTATTTTTAATAATTCATCGGCCAGATGGAGCTCGCCATGACTGGTTATCAAAGCTATTCGGGACAAAATGCGAAATTATCATGATCGTGTGCGTCAATAATATTGTCATGGTTCGGTTCATATTGGTTCAATCATTTATAATGTCCACGCTTCAGGATCAAGTCGCCATTTCTGCAATATCGGCAATTGTTCCTGTTCCATATATCCATTTTCAACTGCCTGTTTAAGCATGGTATCATAATCGGTGAGAGTTTTTACTTTCAGGTTATTTTTAGCAAAAGCCTCTTCCGAAATTTTAAAGCCGTACGTAAATGTTGCGACCATTCCTGTCACCTCACATCCGGCCTCCCTTAGCGCTGCTACTGCCTTTATTGAACTTCCTCCTGTTGAGATGAGATCTTCAATTACTATTACTTTTTGACCAGGGGAGTAACTGCCCTCTATCAGGCTTTGGGTTCCGTGTTCTTTTACACTGCTCCTGACGTAGATAAATGGAAGTTTCATTGCTTCTGCTACCAGTGCTCCCTGGGCTATAGCACCGGTTGCGACACCGGCTATTACATCAGGTACCTCGAAATTTTCATGGATACATTCAACGTATGCATCTTTGATTGCTGAACGAATTTCCGGGAAGGATAAAGTTTTACGATTATCGCAGTATATAGGGGATTTCCAGCCCGAAGCCCATGTGAAAGAACTTGCAGGTTCTAATAATATTGCTTTACTTTGCAGCAAAGATTCAGCGATACTTCTGGTAGTTTTCATCATTGGCAAATGTATAAAGTTTTTTTCAAGGATAGAACCGTTTATTTTGGAGATAATTTTTCAAAGGCTTTTGGAAGAAATAACGGTTTGTTTTACAAATATAATAACCTTCAGGAATTGACAGAGCTTGTCCATGTGTTCAATGAGCTGTCCAGAATCAACAAGCTTTTTATATTTCACAATGACATATTGGCGTTGTTTGAAGAGTTTAGATCCTGCTTTGATTACATTGAAGCTGCCGGTGGTTTGGTAATGCGTCCTGACGGAAAGTTTTTGGTAATGAAGCGGAGTGGATTGTGGGATCTTCCCAAAGGGAAGCTTGGGAAGGATGAAACCTCTGAACGCGCTGCTCTTCGGGAGGTATCGGAAGAGACCGGATTGAATGAATTGCAGATCATAAAGCCGGTTTTATCCACCTATCATACCTACCAGGTTACTGAAGACATGCTGCTGAAGAAGACTAAATGGTACGAGATGTTATATACGGGCAAGGCAGATCCTGTTCCGGAGATAGCAGAAAATATTTCTGAGATACAGTGGGTTGAACCGGGTAGAACTGATTTTATTAGAAAAAACACATATCCCAGTGTGCTGGACGTGCTTTACGTCAGAGATCTCCTCTAGCTCTCATGATCTTAAACAGTTGTTGTTCCAGACCCTCAGTTGCCAAAGCTGCTGGCGACTGTAAAAGCTTACCGGTGGGGTCAATAAGATAGCATGTTGGAAATGCCCTTACCTTATAATCCTGCAATATCTTTTCGTCATTTCCATAGAAAAGTGCTGGCCATTCGTATTTGTTTTTTTTCATGAAGTCCGTCATGTTTTCGATCTCCCCGGTAACCATGATTGTCACGATTGTCAGGTGTTTTTTATGTGCCTCATGCATCGCCTTTATAAAGGGGAATTCTTTGAGACAACTGTAGTTGTCGGGAGTGCAAAAGTTCAGATAAACATATTTTCCGCTGAAGTCATCCAGGGTCCTGAATACGTTTTCTTTGTTCAACAACCTGAATTCCGGTGGAGGCTGACCTATATTTAACCTGGTGATGTATTTTTTTACTCCCTCTGCATAACGCGCATGATCTTCAATTTCCGGAGCGGCGATGATGCTGTCCAGCAAAATTAGCAGCGCTTCTCTATAAAAGTAATTTGCAGAGTAACTCTCGAAGATCTCCTTGATGATGATCAGTTCCGCCAGACCTCTGTCGGGCACTGCAGGATGGTTCATCAAAGTCTCTTTTAATGCATGTAGATCTTGCTTTCTATTCACCAGGTATTTTATGCTTTTTCCTTCATCTGTGCGTGAATAGAAAAACAAAAATTCACTATACATTTCGCTAAAGAGTTCAAACCATGCCGGATTACGGGTCTGCGAGATATCTGTCCATAGGTATTTCTCATAAATGTATTGAAGGCCCACATCACGGCTATTAATTCTTAATAGACCATACCGAAATTTTCTATAATCATTAAAGTACCTGTCAGCTTCCTGTTTAAAATGTTGTTCGATGGAGTTGATGATTGAGTCCGGATCTATGGCCTGGTGATTTCTCATTGCCTCAACCATTCGATAATTACTTGCTGCCACCAAAGAATCAAACCTAAATATTCTCGTATTGATGTCATTGTCTTCCATGGTGATACTGGTATCATTCAATGGATATTCGTTTTTTATTCGAATGTGCAGAAAAACAGGCTTGAAAAACGGATTTCTGATGTCCGACTCACTTTTTTCAGTTTTGGGAGGCAGAAAGATCTCATAACCATATCCGGGACGCAGCAACATTGTAACACGGTAGATTCCTGTATTGATGAACACCCAGTCTGCCTGGTCGATTTTGATTCGCTGCCGGAATGATCCGTTGTCTTCAATTCTCAACGTATCTACCACTTCGGAATCTCCGGATATCGGATTGGAAATTTTTCGGATTATCAGGCTCTCTCCAGCAAACTGATCTGCATATCCTTTGAGCTCTGCCTCTTGACATTTTCCTTGTTGTATTAAGAGCAACAGTAATGCAAATCCAGCCGATAATTTCATGTTACAAGTACTTTTTTATATCAACACCTTCGGGCAAGAATTGTGCCGCGTCTCCTCCATTACGAATAATATCTCTAATAATGGTTGAATTAATCGGAGTGTGCTCCGGACTTGTAAGCAGGAAGACTGATTCCACTTCTCTAAGCATCCTTTTATTGATTTGAGCAATGGCACGTTCATATTCGAAATCAGCTGCAGTGCGTATTCCACGCAACATGTATTTGGCATTTACCTTTTTGCAAAAATCAACGGTAAGGCCTTCAAAGAAATCACAGGTTATTTTATCATCATCTTTAAAGACCTCATTGATTATTGCGACTCTGGATGCAATAGGCAAAAGAGGTTGTTTTCCCGAATGTACTCCTACAGCAACTATGATTTTATCAAAAAGATCTATCGATCTTCTAACAATGGATTCATGTCCAACAGTAAATGGATCAAATGATCCCGGAAATATTGCTGTTTTGTTCATTACTTTCTGGTTTTATACGCTTAAAAGATATAAAATTAATCTTTTTTTAAAGATATTTGTACCAGAAACGCAATATACTGTTTTAGCGTTTCGGATATAGATTGTATAAACCTTCTAAAGCCATGGACGGATAATGATCAGATTATTGATTATAGATGATCAACAGGAAGCCAGAAATTTGATGGACGCATTTCTTCGGGATTACCACGGTATTGAAGTTGTAGGAAAAGCTTCAAGTGTTGATGAGGCAATCAGGCTCACTATAGATCAAAAACCAGATCTTGTGCTTTTGGATATCCAGATGCCCGGTAAGGACGGGTTTGCCTATGTTGAAGAGTTGAAAGAACACAAACTTGTTCCCGGAATTATTTTTGTCTCAGCGTTTGAAGATTATGCTCTACGGGCTATAAAAAGTGCTGCATTTGATTACCTGATAAAGCCAATTGAGAAATATGAGTTGATTGCAGCCATCGACAGGTACTATGAGTATTTGAAGAGGAATGAATCGTTTGACTATGGTTTACTGATCGATCTTTTAAAGCGATCGAGACCTGAAAGAATCAGGCTGAATACACGAACTGGATATTTTTTAGCAGATCCTGAAGACATTATTTACATCGAAGCAGATGGTAACTACTGCCTGATCAAACTGGCGTCAGGAAAAACAGAGACCAGTACCTTAAGGTTGGGAAATATTGAGAAAATGTTCGATAACACTGTTTTTATTCGAATCAGCAGGTCATTTATTATTAACATCAACCATTTGTCGCGGGTCGACAGACGCGCAAATATGTGTTACCTGGAACACAATGGTTGTGAATATAAGATCCAGGTACCCGCGAAGAATATTAAGCTGCTTGATGATCGCATATAGTCTTGAACGCTATGCTTAATATGCTTTGAGAGTATATAATACTCCTTCTGTAATTAGAGGTTCATACAGGAAGACACCATCTTCATAAAGAAATCATATTGCTTTATACAATAAGTCCCTAAAGGTTTTTAAATGGAAATTCAACCATTTACTTTTATTGCGGAATCTGTTTACACTTTACAATCACAATCTTATTCCTATGATTGAAGTTTACAACCTTGATGGAATGCCGGTATACAAGTACAGGTCTGAAAGCAGCAAGGCTTTCGAAATTTCCGATCTTGAGGCAAAAGGGTTACCCTGCGGCGTATATTTTGTAAAGGTCAAAGCGAACGGGGTGATTCAAACCTCAAAACTGTTGATTTGTTAACAATTAAAAAGCAGAATTAAGAAAGCCGGTCGGAAATTCCACCGGCTTTTTTTTTGAAAAATAACTTTAGTTTATCTCAAACAATCTGCTGCGGATTTTTTATCTTTTCTTTTAGCAGTGAACGTTCCAGCACTTCATATATACCTTGCACGTATTCAAATTTCAGTCCCTGCCTATAAATTTCCTTAATATCCTCAACATCTTTTAAATTTTCTTGCGAAATGATTATATCTTTTATCCCAGCCCTTCTTGCAGCAAGTATTTTTTCCTTAATTCCCCCCACGGGCAGGACCTTCCCCCTCAAGGTAATCTCACCTGTCATTGCAAGCTGACTGCGTACTTTTCTCTGTGTGAAGGCCGAAGCAATAGAGGTAGCCATTGTGATTCCCGCAGAGGGTCCATCTTTTGGTATTGCACCTTCGGGAACGTGGATGTGGACATTCCAGCGGGAAAAGAGGCCGGGATCGAGATCCAATGCTCCCGCATGGGATTTAAGGAATTCAAGGGCAATAATGGCAGATTCCTTCATTACATCTCCGAGGTTACCCGTTAGTGTTAATTTACCCTCTCCTTTGCTTATAGATGTTTCGACGTAAAGTATTTCTCCACCAGAGGCCGTCCATGCCAGTCCGGTGACCACCCCGGCAAAATTATTGTCTACATATTTTTCTTTTGAATACTTTGGTTTACCAAGGGTATTTGTTATTTTTTGCGGGGTAAGTTTTCTTTCAACCTGCTCATTAAATGCCAGCTGTTTTGCTGTAACTCTCAAGGCCTTTGCAATTTGTTTGTCGAGTTGCCTTACTCCGGATTCCCTCGTATAATATTCAATTATTATTTGAATTGTATTTTTCGGAAAGAATACCTGGGACTTACTTAGTCCATGGTTGTTAAGCTGTTTTGGAATGAGGTGCCGCCTGGCAATCTCTACTTTCTCTTCGATGATATATCCCGACACATCAATAATTTCCATTCTGTCGAGCAGGGCCGGATGTATGCCCGCTGTCGTATTGGCGGTAGCTATAAACATCACCTTTGAAAGATCGAAATCAACTTCAAGGAAGTTGTCATGAAATGTAGAATTTTGCTCAGGGTCAAGCACTTCTAATAGTGCTGAAGCCGGATCTCCGTGTGCATCGCGGCCGATTTTGTCGATTTCATCAAGTACAAATACAGGGTTCGCGGATTTTGCCTTCTTGATGTTCTGAATGATCCTGCCGGGCATGGCACCGATATAGGTCTTTCTATGTCCGCGAATTTCTGCCTCATCATGCAATCCTCCAAGCGACATCCTGATGTATTTTCTTCCCAGAGCCTCTCCAACCGATTTTCCAAGGGATGTTTTCCCAACTCCCGGCGGTCCGACAAGACAAAGAATAGGTGATTTCATGTCACCCTTCAGCTTTAATACGGCTAAATGCTCTAATATCCTTTCCTTTACCTGATCAAGTCCAAAATGGTCTTTTTCAAGTATTCTGGAAGCTCTTTTTAGGTTGAAATTATCTTTGGTAAATTCATTCCAGGGAAGTTCGAGCATGGTTTGAACATAGTTAATTTGCACGGAGTATTCACCACTGGCGGGGTTAAGCCTTTGTAGTTTTTCCAGCTCTTTGAAAAACTCCTTCCCTACATTTTCCGACCATTTTTTGGATTTTGCCCTTTTTCTGAATTCTGTTATCTCCTGGTCGAGGGGATTACCGCCCAATTCATCCTGGATGGTTTTCATTTGCTGGTGAAGCAGAAACTCTCTTTGCTGTTGGTCGAGATCTGTTTTTACCTTGGACTGGATGTCACTTTTCAACTCTAGGATTTGAACTTCTTTGGAGAGATGTTCCAGAAGATACAGGCCACGCTTGACCACGTTGTTCATTTCCAGCAGCTTCTGCTTCTCTTCAATATTCAACTCGCTATTAGAAGCAAGGAAGTTGATGAGAAATGATGGACTTTCTATGTTTTTGACGGCAAAAGATGCTTCTGCCGGTATGTTAGATGAGAGTTTAATGATTTTGATGGCGAGGTCCTTCAGTGTCGCTGCCACAGCATTCGCTTCATCCCTGGGCTCTTCAAATGAATCTTTCAGTGGTGAAATTCGGGCAATGTGATATGGTTTAAGAGTGAGCAGGTCCTCTACTTTAAACCTTTTTTTCCCTTGAATAATAACTGATGTAGACCCGTCAGGCATTTCCAGAATCTTGAGTATCTGGGCAACTGTGCCAACCGTGTATAAGTCTTTTAGTTTCGGCTCTTCAATATTTGCATCTAATTGGGATACGGCTCCGAGGATTTTATTTTTCTTATATACATCCTGAATGAGCTTTACTGATTTATCTCTTCCCACAGTTATTGGAATAACTACTCCTGGGAAGAGCACAGTATTACGGAGAGGAAGTACCGGTAGTACATCAGGAACATTCATTTTCCTTTCCAATTCATCTTCATCATCAGCGAGCAGTGGAATATATTCTGTTTCATCTTCAATCGGTAAAAAAAGGCTTTCAAATCCTTTGGCAAAATCACTTTTCATTCTTCGCTCCTGGTTTCAACAGACAACCTGTCAGTTTAAAAATAATACTTGTGTAGGATGTATATTGGCAATAAGTGTGCCATAATACATGGTTATCCAACCTTATAGAGTACAATATATACTTATATATACCTGATGTGAACCTCTTTCAGAAATTTTTCTTCAAGAAGTCTAGCCATTCGCTTGACGACAGTTCTTCTGATCTCAAGGTCTACAGGAAGGCTTGGATCCTGGTGTGCTATATTTATTCTGGTTCCAATAATAATCTCTATTTCATCACTTTCACGTACCATCTTAATGATCCTGTCGGCAGGTCCATTCCCCAGATCGTATGCAGGCGTGTAATCTTTTAAAATCCTTGTAACCTTGGTGATGGTAAGTATTCCTTCGGTTACCAGATCGATTCCCGGCATGGATGATACCGGAGGGAGTTCAGGATCTGTAAAATCAAGACTATCTTCTATTTTTACACCGAGTTCCCTTGCAATTACGTCAGCTGTTGTAGCTCCGCAGACGATCTTCTTGCCCTTAAATTCTTTGACAGCTTGTCCCAATACCCTGTCATTCTCTTCTTCATAAGGAGGGCCAGTTGAGATCAGTAGCTTCCTGGGTTCCCTGAAATAGATACTGACACAGCTGGTGTCATCCTTGGAATTATAACTGTCGTTGCGGTAAGCCATATTGACAATTTTTTCGGCAAGTTTGGCAGCTGAAATTAGCGGAGCGTTCTTCACCAGGTTTTCGCAGTAACTGATTAAATTCTCGTAACCCCATCCCAAAGGATATTTTTCAGTTCCAAGTCCGCTTTGGGTAATACCATCGGAAAAAAACAGAATTCTATCCTCTTTTTTCGGTTTAAACTGGCATGTCCGGATCTCTTTCCCCTGGTTTTTATCGCTCTGCATAATCGTTTGCTGCCACCCCGGATCAAAATTCCTGGAGTTCCTGAGAATGATCGTTTGGGGATTGTCGTATTCCAGAATAGTAATCTGTCTGCCGGCCTCTATGTCAATGACCGTGAATGTTGAATAACTCATATGGCGCTCACTGCAAACCGGCAGGGTGTTCATTATGATTTCGGCTATTTTCTCAGGTTGCTTATGCTCCACTGCAAAGTTAAGGGACATTGTTGCAGTTAATGTTGCGAGGACATTGGCTTTAACACCGTGTCCCATGCCATCTGACAAAACAGCAATGGTGCGATCTTCCTCCCTTATTTTCCGGGTCAGAAATACATCTCCGCAAATTCTTTCATTACCGAAATTTCTTTGCTCACAGAAAACCTCTATATAAAAGCTATTGTTCATTCAACTCCTATTACTTCCTGGTTTTATAAGATTCGATAATGGAATTCAGCATTCGCTCTGTTTCGGAAGCGCCTTCACCCAGAATAAATCCTATTTGCTGTACAAGCCCCAGGTTTTTGTCCACTACATCGGTAAGTCGTTTAACAATTTCCTCTTTCTGTACCTCAGGCGCAGAAAGATCCCTGATCACAGCCCCGACTATTTTTGTCTTTCTGATCACAAATACGGAGATGCTGTATTGTTTATTGTTTAGGACGATATCTCTGTCGGTGATGTTTTCATTGTTGGAGAGAACATATGTAAACAGATTATGAATATTATAAGAAAGCAGTGTCTTTAGATCAGCTCCGGTCATGCCTGGGATCACTTGGTTAATTTCTATTGCCTCTTCTCCGAGTAGTTGAATGAAACTCTCGTTGGCCTGAATGATTTTTAGCGTTTCATCGAGTATCACTACAGCTGAAGGCAATTTTTGCAGCATTGTCTTAGTGATTCTTGACGCTTCCCTTGCTGATGCTTTTTCCCTTTGTGCGATCTTTTCCGATTCTTTCAGGGCAACCTGGGCCTGTG
>JBBDUV010000108.1:0-16438 GCA_040903745.1 Bacteroidales bacterium
CGACACTTATTTCATTGAAAATCAGATTTTTATGTTAAAGTTTAACGAACCATTGTTTCTTATACCAACGAAAACAGGAATATGCCAAGCTTTGTAATCAATGAAAAATGCGACGGCTGTAAAGCGCTCGACAAGACCGCTTGTCAGTATATCTGTCCGAACGACCTGATGATACTCGATAAGGCTACCAACAAGGCCTTCAACCGAGCCGTCGATATGTGTTGGGAATGCTACAGCTGCGTGAAGATCTGTCCCAACCAGGCGATCGAGGTTCGGGGTTATGCCGATTTTATGTTACTGGGTGCCACTGTTCAGCCACTGCGCAATACCGACGCCATCATGTGGTCGGTCCGGTTCCGCAACAAACAGGTCAAACGATTCAAGTTTCCCATCCGTACCATTCCCGAAGGAACGCTCTCTCCCAGCGGTGGTTTTGCTGAAGGCGGTGATGACCTGCGGAGCCCGGAGCTTAGAACGGAGCCTGATAGTATAGGAGCGAAACTGTATAGAAAGTAAGGATTATAAAGATGAACGCTGAGAATTTTCAAACAGTATATGTAGAGACCGACCTGTTGATTCTGGGGGGAGGTATGGCTGCATGCGGTGCGGCATTTGAAGCTTCACATTGGGCAAAAAAGAACAACCTGAAGGTAACGCTGGTCGACAAAGCGGCGATGGAACGCAGCGGTGCCGTGGCCATGGGATTATCGGCCATCAATTTATACCTCGGACTAAAAAACGAAAAAAACAGCATCGAGGACTATGTCAACTATGTAAAAAATGACCTGATGGGGATTGCACGGGAGGACCTGGTTGCAAACATTGCCCGTCATGTCGACTCCTCGGTGCACCTTTTTGAGAAGTGGGGTCTCCCCATCTGGAAGGATGACGATGGCAACTATGTGAACGAGGGACGCTGGCAGATCATGATCCATGGCGAGGCCTACAAAAATATCGTCTCCGAAGCAGCTAAAACGGCGCTGAAGGAGCTCGGCGAAAACGGCAAGTATTATGAACGCGTTTTTATCACCGAACCGATCATGGAAGAGGGCCGTTGCGTTGGCGCAGTCGGCTTCAGCGTTCGGGAGATGAAATTCTATGTTTTCAAAGCCAGGGCTGTTCTCGATACGATGGGAGGCGCCGTTCATATCTTTCGTCCGCGATCGGTGGGTGAGGGGCTTGGCCGATCCTGGTACCCTCCCTTTAATTCGGGGGCGGGTGCCTACTTTACCCTGAAGGCAGGTGCAGAGATGACCTGTCAGGAGGTGCGCTTCGTCCCGGTACGCTTCAAAGACTCCTACGGTCCGGTTGGTGCATGGTTCCTCCTCTTTAAGTCGAAGGCGACCAACGCCAAGGGAGAGGACTACATGGTAACACGGGCCGGTGAACTTGAGAAGTGGGCCCCCTATGGAACAGTGAAGCCTACGCCCGCCAACCTCAGGAATTACCTTATGCTGCTGGAGCTGGAAGAGGGGAACGGACCGATCTACATGCATACCGAGGAGGCGATAAAGAAGCTGGTGGCCGATATTCCTGATGAGAAAGAGGCGAAACGGAAACTCAAACACCTGGAGGCTGAAGCGTGGGAGGATTTTCTCGATATGACCGTCAGCCAGGCACTGAACTGGGCCTCTCACAACATTATGCCCGAAGAGACGCCTTCCGAGATATCTGCCTGCGAACCCTATTTCATCAGCTCCCATTCCGGGGCATCGGGGGCATGGGTCAGCGGACCGAAGGACCTGGCAGATGAGGAGACCCACTGGGGATACGATAACCTTACGACGGTGCCGGGGCTGTTTGCTGCAGGTGACGCATCGGGTGCATCATCACATAAATTCTCGTCAGGCTCATTTACAGAGGGGCGGATTGCCGGAAAAGCGGCCATTGCCTTCTGCGTTGATAACTCCGATCTTCCCGAAATAACGGACGAGCGGATCAATGCGCTGAAGGAGATGGTTTTCAGACCACTGGAGATATTCGAAGCGCACAAGGATTATTCAAATGATCCCGATGTAAATCCGAATTTTATCAAGCCCAAGATGTTTATGTTCCGGCTGCAAAAAATCATGGATGAGTATGCCGGCGGAGCCTCGGTCGGCTTCAAAACTTCAGAGGTACTGCTTGAAAAAGGGCTCGAGTTCCTGGAGTTTATGAAGGAGGATGCCGATAAGCTGGCTGCTGCCGATCCGAATGAGCTGATGCGATGCTGGGAGAATGTGCACCGCATGTGGCAGGCCGAATCGCATATCCGGACGATGCTCTTCCGAGAAGAGACACGCTGGCCGGGATACTATTTCAGAACCGATCACCCGGAGATGAAGCCCGATTGGGAGGCATTCGCCAATTGCAGGTACAATCCCGAAACCGGCGAATGGGAGATGATCAAAAGAAAAGTGGGCACGATGATAACGGGAGGGTAGTATACTGATGGGAAATTCCGGAAGGCAAGGTATATGACAGAAAGTTCAGAATAGCTGGAGGGTAAGTCTCGAAGATAAATTTCCGGGCAGGAAGTCCCGACAGGGAATACCCTGCTGAAAGGTCCAAAGACATGGCACGAAAGAGATGACACAAAAGAGAATAGCCAGTAGTAAAGGTGCAGATGAGGAGCCCCGGAGACAAAGCTCCGGCAAGATTAAATATAAAGGCAGAATCGAGAATTCAAATATCAGTTTATAACAGCATGAACCCTATCCTTATCATCGGTGGTGGAATATCGGGAGTAACCTCAGCGGTCGAGCTGGCAGAGGCCGGCAGGGAGGTAATCTTGCTGGAACAGGCGTCACACCTCGGTGGCAACGTGGTGAAGTGCACAACTACTTCCCGAAGCTCTGTCCGCCCGCCTGTGGCATGGAGATTAATTTCAGACGAATCCGCAACAATCCCCGTATCCGCCTGCTCACGCAAACAGAAGTGAAAACCATTCAGGGTGAACGGGGAAATATGCAGGTGGAGGTGGTCACCGCACCCCAGATGGTGAACGACCGCTGTACCTCCTGCGGCGATTGCAGCGATGTATGCCCTGTGGATCGCCCCGATACCTTCCATTACAACATGGGGCTCACCAAAGCGATCCATCTGCCGTCCCCCCTGGCTTTCCCCCGGAAATTTGTTATCGATGCTGAAGCATGCAGGGGCAAATCGTGTAACAAATGTGTGGATGTCTGCAGCTATCAGGCCATCGATCTGCATGCCAGGGAGCAACGGGAGACCCTGAAGGTGCATTCTGTGATCGTCGCGATGGGATGGAAAAATTATGATGCGTCGGGTATCGCCGGACTGGCCTATAATCAATCGCCCGATATTGTCACCAACGTTGAATTCGAGCGGCTCCTCTCAGGTACTACTTCTATCGGGGGATCGCTCGGGCGACCGTCGGATAACAGGTCACCCGCCTGGCCACCTACAGGAGCTATGCAACGCCCGGTTTCATGGGGCGGCTGCTTTCCAATCCGGCGCTCCTGCCGCTGGCCATCGTTCTCCCGGTACTGATCATTGCAGGGATTATCGCTTTGGCAGGCACGCTTACCATACCCGAAGGGCCGGTGAACTATTCGAAATTTTTTCCGCATGTCTGGCTGAACAGTTCATTTACACTGCTTACATTGCTATCGTATGGAATTGCGGCTTTTGGTATCTCACGTTTCTGGAAGGACCTGAACAGCCATGAATTTGAAGGTTCCGGGGAGAAGAGGAGCTTTCCGGGCAGTTTTATGAAGGTGAAAAATGATATTCTCGCCCATCGGCGTTTCAGTATATGTGAGCGTAACAGTGGAAGGAGAGTTTCACATTTCCTGGTTTTTTATGGCTTTGTGCTGCTGCTGGTGGTAACGCTGTATGCTATTTATGCAGCGGTGACCGGCAAATATCCGCTTTCCCTCGGTAATCCGTTTAAGATATTGGGCAACATCGCTTCGGTGATGCTGTTGGTTGGACTCGGGATCATGATCTTTAACCGGCTCACAAGGCGGGATGGAACGGAGCGCAGCAGTTACGGCGACTGGCTCTTTATCGTTGCGATGTTCCTGCTTACCGTGTCGGGGGTCCTGGTGCAGGCGGCCCGGTTTGCCGAGTGGTCGTTGGCGTACCACATCTACTTTTTTCACCTGTTTTGTGTCTGGTTTGTGATAATTTACCTTCCTTACACTAAATTTGGACATGTTATTTACCGTACGGTGGCGATGACCTATGCATTTTCAAAGAACAGAAAATAAGAAAAGATGACCGGAACATTGATCAATGTGGGGACCGTTTTGTTGGGAAGTGCGATCGGATTGCTGATCAGATCGCGGTTGCCTGAGCGGTATAAGAAGGTGATGTTCCAGGTGTTCGGACTGTTTACCATTTTTCTCGGAGTTAAGATGGCGCTGGCGACCAACAATATCATGGTGATGATATTCAGCTTGCTTGTTGGAACGCTGCTGGGTGAGTGGTGGAACCTGGAGAGGGGGATGGACCGGTTGGCAAATTATATCAAGAAGAGGGTGCGATCGAAGAATGAGCGCTTTACGGAAGGATTTGTAACTGCTTTCCTGGTGTTCTGTATGGGATCGATGACGATCCTCGGGGCCATTGAGGAGGGGCTGGGCGACCGTCCCAATCTGCTGCTAACGAAATCGCTGATGGATGGATTTTCCTCTATGGCACTTGCTTCCGCACTGGGAATCGGGGTGGCGTTTTCGGTGATACCGCTGTTGCTTTACCAGGGGGGACTCACGCTGTTTGCCGGGTATCTCTCGGAGGTGCTCTCTCCGGATGTGGTGGCAGAGGTGTCGGCAGTGGGAGGGATCCTGCTGATGGGGCTCGGTTTTGTTTTGCTGGATGTGAAAAAGATCAGGGTGATGAATATGCTGCCCTCGCTGGTAATCGTTGTATTTATGGCGATCTGGCTTCCTCCGCTGATTGAAAAATTGTTTTGAAGTCGAGCATAGCGCAAAAAATATAATTTTGGTTTCGCTGGGCTCGCAAGCCCGGTTCTTGCAGCCACTTTTTAAATAATGAATTAGATGAAAGCGTTGATTGATCAGTACGAGCGTCATTTCGGGAAGCGGCCTGACAAGGTTGAAGAGATCCCGCTGTCAGTTTCACTACGGCGCTATTATCGAATGTATGACGGAGCGGATACCTGTATCGGAACCTACTCTCCCGATGTGCGGGAGACGGTTTCCTTTACAACCTTTGCGAATCATTTCAGGGGACTTGGACTCAACGTGCCTGAGATTATTGCCGTGGGTGATGACCAGCAGACCTACCTGCAATCGGATTTGGGCGATACCCGCTTGCACGAACTTATTGTATCACGCTCCTCGAACAGGCTTGATGAGAAGTTATTACAACTGTACCGGTCGGCTATCGACCAGCTGGTAAAGATGCAGGTGGAAGGAGATAAGGGGCTTGACTATTCGGTTGCAGTGCCTCGCCCCGCGTTCGACAAGCAGTCGGTACTGTGGGACCTGAACCATTTTAAGTACTATTTTCTGAAGCTATCGGGGATCCCGTTTGATGAGCAGCAGCTGGAGGAGGCTTTTGATGTCTGTGCTGAAATTGTTTCGGGAGTTGAACCGCAGGGATTTATGTTTCGCGATTTTCAGAGCCGCAATATCATGGTGAGCCATGGTGAAGTATACCTGATCGATTTCCAGGGAGGGAGAAGAGGGCCGCTTCACTACGACCTGGCATCGCTCCTGCTTCAGTCGAATGCTGCACTCAACGGTGCAGACCGCGATCAGCTGATAAGCTATTATCTGGAGAGGCTTTCAACATACCGGGAGGTCGACCGGGATGCGTTTATGGCCGACTATTACCTGGTTGCGCTGGTGCGTGTGTTGCAGGCACTGGGGGCTTACGGGTTGCGGGGACTTATTGAGAAGAAAGCTGTTTTTCTGCAGAGTATTCCTGCGGGATTGGAAAACCTGGAAAATCTTCTCGAAAAAATTGAGCCGGGGGCGATTGCAGGCTATTTACGCTCCATTTTGCAGCAGGTGGCCAGTGCGGCAGATCGGTATCCGCAGCTTCCTGAGGCGTATGATGGCTTGACCGTTACGATCTACAGTTTTTCATACAGGCGCCCGGGGCCGGACGATCTGACCGGTAACGGGGGGGGATTCGTATATGATTGCAGGTTTCTGTCCAATCCGGGCAGGTGTGATGAGATGCGCATGCTGAACGGATTTGACACGGAGGTGATCAGGTTTCTGGAGGAGGATCCTGCGGTGCCTGAATTTCTTGACAGCATCAAATTGCAATTGCAGCGCACCATGGCCCGGTACAGGGAGATGGATTATCGAAATTTGATGGTATCTTTTGGTTGTACCGGGGGAAGGCACAGGTCGGTGTATGTGGCGCACGCGATTGCCGAATGGTGCAGGAGCCGGCCCGGCGTACGGGTTTTAGAGTTTCACAGGGAGATGGAGATAGAATTGTGACAACAATTTTTCGTTCGGGTTGTTTTATTGCAAACAGCTTTAATGAGCAAAAAGATATGCAGTGATCAAACGGACATAGCCCGGCGAAAAGCAGGGAAGTCACCGTTGTATTATTGCAAAAAATGTGGTGGGAAAGTTGTTAAAGAGAAATGGGCATGTAAACCCAAAAAGCTGAAGTAACTATTTATATAAATTATTACTGCTTATGGCGCCCATTGCAATGATACTGGCAGCAGGCGTTGGCTCCCGCCTTCAGCCGCTAACCGATAAAACACCAAAGGCACTGCTTCATTTTCGCACGAAAACGATGTTGGAGCACGTGATTGAGAAGTTGAAGTTGCATGGGATTACAGAGGTGGTGATCAATATTCATCACCATGCGGAGCAGATCGTTGAATTTGTTCGCAAGCATGATGATTTCGGGATAAATATCTCTTTTTCCGATGAGCAGGAACAGCTGATGGATACGGGTGGGGCCATTGTGAAGGCCAGGGAGTTACTGGAAGGGCGTGGTCCGTTTCTCGTGCACAATGTTGATATCTTTACCGATTTGGATCTGAATGCTTTATATCATTCGCATATGGAAGGTCGGGCATTGGCTACCCTGGCTGTGCGTGAGCGGGAGACGAGCAGAAATTTACTGGTGGATAGGAGTGGAAGGCTTTGTGGATGGAGGGACAACAAGAGCGGGAAGACGGTAATGGTGGAAGGATGGAAAAACCGGTTCGGGTTTATGGACGGACATCCAGAGAGCGGCATGTTGGATGATGCTCTTACTGAGACAGACCCGAAGCCTGTTGCCTTTTCGGGTATTCATGTAATTGCTCCTGAGATTTTTGAAATGCTTGATAGCAAGGAGCCATTTTCGATAATCGAAGCTTACCTGGATATGGCTGGCGGACATAAGATTGTGACTTACGACCACTCTTCGGGCCATTGGTTCGACATGGCCAGGAAAGAGAACTTTCCCGGGTTGATTGGAACCTGAGCTCCGTTAGCGACATGTCAAGCTCCGTTAGGAGCCTCATGCCTAGCCCCGCTAGGGGCGCAATGTCTGTAGCAGAAATGCATCTAAACTGTCCCATCCGAAGCTATAAGCTCCGTAGGAGCGCAACGTCTATAATTAAATGATTGTATATTTGTACAGAAATTTGGTGATATGGAATTGAATAAAGATTTACAAGAGCAGATAAAATCGTGGAACGAAACATTCGCGAAGAAAGATCCCTTAGAATTTTTAAGCTATTTTTTGAGTGAATTTAAGGGTCGTATCGCACTGGCTACCAGTTTGGGAGCAGAGGATCAGGTGATTACGGATATGCTTACATCGATCGATCGATCGGCAAAAATATTTACATTAGATACCGGCAGGCTTTTTCCGGAGACTTACACATTGATTGATGAGACCAATAAAAAGTATGATATAAAGATTGATATTTACTTTCCCGATAGTGGTAAGGTTGAGGCGATGGTGAAGGAGCGGGGAATCAATCTGTTTTATGACAGTGTTGAAAACAGGAAAATGTGTTGTGGAATCCGGAAGGTGGAGCCGTTACAGCGCGCTTTCAGCGATCTTGATGTGTGGATCTGCGGATTGCGCAAGGACCAGACAGTGAGCCGTTTCTTATCACAGCTGGTTGAGTGGGATAAGGTGAATGGGTTGATCAAGATTAACCCATTAATCAACTGGACAGAGAAGGATGTGTGGAGCTACATACGTGAAAAAAATGTCCCCTTTAACCCATTGCATGAACGCGGATTCGCCAGCATCGGTTGTCAGCCCTGCACCCGTGCCCTCAAACCAGGTGAAGACTTTAAGGCCGGCCGATGGTGGTGGGAAGGACAGGAGCAGAAGGAGTGTGGATTACATAAGAGGTAAAGGATTACGGAGGGGTTATCGTTGTACAGACATGTCGCTCCCCTGGAGCTTGTCCGGTTTCGTTATTGATTAATTACCCCCGAACCGATCAATTCACCATCATCATACCAGGCGGCGAACTGCCCGGCGGCAACGCCACGCTGCGGTTTTTCAAAGATGATATACATTCCCTTTTCTGTCAAATACAATCTTGCCCGCTCCAGATCCTGCCGGTACCTGATCCGCACCATATATTCCCGTTTTTCACCCGGTTGCATCGCCAGGTCGTGTCGGACCCAGTGAATTTCATCTGTTAGAATATGCAATCCACGTCTGTATAAACCTGGATGTGATTTTCCCTGTCCGACGAAGATCCTGTTCTTAACGACATCAGTGGCGATCACGAATAACGGCTCCTTCTTGCCACCAACCTGGAGCCCTTTACGCTGACCAATAGTAAAGAAATGGGCACCACGGTGTTTGCCGACATAGGTTCCGTCACTGATCTTATACCGTAGTGGTTCAGATAAACTTTTCAGTTCTGATAAATCCGGATATTCCGGTAAATTTTCGGATCCTGGTTCTTTTCCACATTCCGAACGCTCCAATGCTCCTTTACCTTTAGAATTCTCTAAACCTCTTTCATTTTTACCTTCTTTTGGCAAACCAGTATCTCCTATATCATCGACCGACCCTTCACCTTCAGTACTCTCTACCACTTTTTCACCTTCGCTTTCCTCTGCCGATCCAGCATCTCTTGCATTCTCCTCCGCTCTTTCACCTTCTCCACCTACTGCGCCTCTTTTACCTTCAAATTCTTTTGCCGATCCTACACCTTCAATCAATTTAGCAGATCCTGAATTCTCCTGCTGTATAGATGCATTCCTTTGGATCGTTGATTCAAACTGACCCGCAGATACTTCTCCCTGCTTTTTATTCTCCTTCCTGTAGAGCGGACTATCTAGCGGAATCTCGAAAATGTTCCCCTCTTTGGACTCCAGTTTCTGTTGCAGAAATTCGGGGAGATGTACCTTGCCAACAAAACAGATTCCCTGTGAATCCCTCTTTTCAGCTGAGGCCAGTTTCTGCTCCCGTGCAATTTTTCGCACTTCTGATTTTTGAAGGTGTCCGATGGGAAAGAGTGTTTTCGCCAACTGCTTCTGGGTGAGCTGACAGAGGAAATAGCTCTGTTCCTTGGCTGGATCATCACCAGCCATCAGCCTGTAGATTTTCCGGCCCTTGCTCTCAAACTCCTCCTTCTTGCAATAATGACCTGTAGCCACATAATCGGGGGCATATTTCTTCGTTGCCCTGATGAACTCATCAAATTTGATCTCCCGGTTGCACAAAACATCCGGATTGGGGGTCCGTCCTTTCTCATATTCGGCGAACATATAGTCGATAACCCTTTTCTTGTAAGGAACGCTCAGATCTTCCACATGAAACGGAATCCCGATTTTCCTGGCAACCATCTCCGCAAAAATCACATCCTCGTCCCACGGACAGTCAGCATCCAGTACCCCGGTTTTGTCGTGCCAATTTACCATGAATACAGCGATCACCTCGTACCCCTGTTGCTTTAAAAGATACGCCGCTACGCTGGAGTCAACCCCACCTGATAATCCTACTACCACTCGTTTTGCCAAAGTAATTTTGTTTTGGCTGCAAAGTTAAAGAAAAGTATTCACAGTCACCCTTTAGCTTTGGTCGAAGAATCTGATGGATGGGAAAAACACCGAGATACCGATTTCAAAGAGTAACCGGTGGTTGTTATGGCTGCCTCCGAATTGTCGGTTGAAAGTATGTTTGAAGGTATAGCTGACCCGGGCGTCCAGGGCGATACTTTCATTAAAGAAATAGTTTACGCCCGGTCCGAACTGCAGTCCATACATTTGATGGTTATATTCAAAGCCATAAAAGGCATATCCAAACAGGTAGGTATGCCAGTCGTCATCCCCTGGAATATAGTAACGGATGGTGGGACCAAAATGTATATCGTAGTCGTAGTTTTCAGTTGTTCCCCAGAGGGGGATTCTGTAATTTTCTATTGAAATATTTCCTCCCACGGCGATCCGGTTCTTAATAAAATATCCTCCTTCAAGTCGCAGTTCAAAAGGAATAAATCCACCCCCTTCAAAATCACTGCTTTCAATTTCAATGCCGGTTGCAAAATTTGTCATTCCGGAGAAGTAAATGCTTTCTGTATTGAACTGAGCGGAAACATTCAGGGATAGAATAAAACCGAAAAGAATCAGAATTTTTTTCATGATGTGTGTTGTTATTGTTAAAGCTGGTTAAAATTAAAAATCTTTATTGAAAAATGATTTGATTTTGGAATAATATTTATGCTGCAGACATAGCGCCCCGCCATACATGTCGCTCCTACGGAGCTTGGGTACCATGTGGGCAGATCGTTTACAGACGTTGCGCTCCTACGGAGCTTGGGTTCCATGTGGGCAGATCGTTTACAGACATAAGGTTCCTGGCGGAGCCATCACAGCTCCGTAGGAGCAAAATGTCTGTAGCACGGAAGCATTCACATACCTGACGAAGCTCCGTAGGAGCGACATGTCTGTACAAAGGCGCCATACAACTACCCCATACCACAAACATAGGAACCATCAAGCCTTGCCATAACCAACTCCAAACCCCCAATCCCTAAACGGAGCAGCGAGAGCTTGCTTGCTCCATTGTAAAAAATTATCTTTACAAGATGTCACCGCTTACCATTTACAAAGCTTCGGCCGGATCCGGGAAAACGTTTAGGCTTACCCTCGGGTACCTCGAGCTGCTGTTCCGCGATCCGATGTCGTACCGCCACATTCTCGCTGTCACCTTCACCAACAAGGCGGCCAGCGAGATGAAATCGCGCATCCTCGATCGGCTGTATGCGATGTCGCAACTCAACGACGATGAAGCTTCACCCGACATCGATCTGCTCGCCGCTACCACCAACCTCTCCCGACAGGAAATTATTTCCAGGGCCGGCGAACTGCTGGTGAGAATACTCAACGACTACTCCCGCTTCTCCGTGGGCACGATCGATCGCTTCTTCCAGGGGGTCATACGTGCGTTCACCTGGGAGATCGGACTACCGGCAGGTTTTAGCCTGGAGCTCGACCGTGACAGGATACTCGGCGAGGCGGTCGACCGGATGTTCATGGAGCTGGGTGAGGACCGCGATCTGCTCGACTGGATGCTGCGGCTGGCCGAATCGCGTATCGAGGCCTCCAAGGGGTGGAACTTCAAAAGTGAAATCATCAGCCTTGGTCAGGAGCTCTTCTCGGAAGCCTACCAGGAGGTGATGCTCAACAGGGAGCCGGGTCCGGGTCGTGAACGGCTGAACGCATTTGTGAGCGAGCTGAGCGCTTTTCTCGAAAGCAGGCAGGGCGATATCCGGGCGATCGCGGGCAAGACGGTAGCGAAAATGAACAGCGCAGGATGGTCTGCAGATGATTTTCAACTGAAGTCGCGCGGACCGGCTGGCTTTTTTGAAAAAGCAGCAGCAGGTCAGCGATACGATTTAACCGACGGTCAGAAAACCGCGATGACGGACCTCTCCAAATGGATCTCAAAAAATGAGAGCAACCAGGAAAAAATCCAGTTTGCAGAATCCGTGCTGATGCCTGCCATCGCTGCCATCTATGAAAAATGGGTCTACCTGAACTCCGCCACGGAGATCAGTCAGAATATTTTCGCCCTGGGAATACTCGGCGATATCTCGAAAAAGATCCTCGAAATTACCGACGAAAAAAATCTTTTTATGCTCTCCGATGCATCCCGCTTCCTGAAAGGACTCATCGGAAGCAATCCGGCCCCCTTTATCTACGAGAAAACCGGCAGTTTCATTGACCATATCATGCTCGACGAGTTTCAGGATACCTCCGTGTTCCAGTGGGAGAATTTCAGACCGTTGCTGGAGCATACGCTTTCCACCGGTAAGGAGAACATCGTGGTGGGCGATGTGAAGCAGTCGATTTACCGCTGGCGAAATTCCGACTGGAAGATACTGGCCGACGTAGTTGGTAAATCCTTCGGTGCGCATCAGATCACCCAACTGCCACTCGATGAGAACTGGCGGAGCAATGAGCTGCTAATCAGGTTTAACAACACCCTCTTTTCGACAGCTCCCCCCATTATCAGGAACATCATCGATCAATCGCTGGATGGGGCGCTGGTCTCGGAAGAATTCAAAAACCGGTGGGCCGGACTGCTCGACACAGCCTACGAAGAGGTGCAACAGCAGATCCCGCAGAAATCACTTGGTTCCGGCGGATACATTCGGGCAGAGGTGCTGCAGGATGAAGAAAAAAAGCAACAGGAGATTGCGCTGGAGCGGATCCCGGAGTGGATCAGGGAGCTGCAGGATGCAGGCTACGAAGCGGGTGAGATCGCCATTCTTGTGAGAACAAACCGCGAAGGGGCGGAGGTGGCTGATGTTTTGATGAGTCTCGTGCAGGAAGGTGACGAGGGCGCTTACAACTACAATTTCGTTTCCAACGAATCCCTCTTCCTGAACCACAATACCGCTGTAAAATTTCTTATCTGCCTGCTGAAGCACCTGCAGAACAGTCAGGACGACCTCAATAACATTTCACTGATCTACTATCACCGGCTGCTGTTTGCAGGGGATGCAGAAAACCCTTCAGTGGCCCTTCATCCTGGCAATTCGGTGGATCAGGAGCTGGGAGAGGTCTTCAGTTCAAGAAAGGCTGAGCTTAAAAGGCTGCCGTTGTTCGAGCTGACAGAAAACCTGATTGATATTTTTGGCATCGATAAGAGGTTGCCCGATCTGCCCTATATCCAGGCATTCCAGGAGATTATCCTGGGACTTCAGCAGGATGAGCCTGGGAGCCTGCACGATTTTATCAGCTATTGGGACGACCATGGACACAAGAAATCTATTACGGTGTCTGAGGACCAGGATGCGCTGCGCATTATTACGATCCACAAAGCGAAGGGACTGCAGTATAAAGCCGTGATCGTCCCGTTCTGCAACTGGGAGCTCACCACCTCGGCATCAGGAAACAGGGAGACCATTCTTTGGTGCAGTACCGAGGGAACACCCTTCGACAAGGTGCCGGTGGTACCGTTGAAATTTACGAAAAGAATCGGTGAAACGATCTTCGCGGCACACTACCTTGAGGAGCTGATCATGGGGTATGTCGACAGCATGAATATACTCTATGTGGCCCTCACCAGGGCCGAAGAGGCGATGATCATCGGACTGCCCGAACCCGATCCGAAAGGAGCCCTCAAGAAATCTGGTCACCTGGTCATGCAATCTGTTCATGCCGCTCCTCGCACTCCGGGTAAACTGCAGATGGATCTCTCCGCCGCTGCCGGCGATACAGGATTTGAGATCGGAACGCTCAGGCCGGGCAAGCGGGAATTGAAGCAAAGCCCCGCCCCGTGGATCGTCGAAAGCTACCCGGTTAATTTCAGAACCGACAGGATCCGGCTCAGGCTGAAAAGTGCAGATTACTATGCCCTTTCTGTCGATCCTGCTGGAGCTGCCGGTGCCACTACTGATCCCACTGCCGGTCCTGCTTCCGATCTCGCTACCGATCCTGCGTCGAGACCTGCTACTGATCCGACTACCCATCCCACTACCGGTCACCTCGACTTTGGAAATATCATGCACGAAATCTTCGGCATGATCCGCACTGCAGGAGATATCGACAAGGCAGTTGCGAAATTTCACCGCGAAGGGCTGCTCAATGCGGCCGACAGCGAAAAAATCAGCGCGATGATCACCGCCAGGCTGCAGCATCCCGATGTGGTCCCATGGTTTACACAGGGGATCATAGTTCTGAATGAACGCGATATCATCACCGGCGGGGAGACCTACCGGCCCGACCGGGTGATGATCGACGGTGATAAGGCGATCGTCGCAGATTATAAATTCGGTGACCAGGAGCTGGCGAAATACGACCGGCAGGTGGCCCGGTACAAACAGCTGCTAAATGAGATTGGTTACACCGATGTGGAAGGGTACATCTGGTATGTAATGCTGAATAAAGTTGTGAAGGTATAACATGAAAAAGTATCCCTGGGGAACAACACGGAGGTTCAATGCCTATGCCGACTACTTCAGGAAAGTTTTCGGAGAGCGGCTGCAGAAGGTGACCATCAATGCCGGTTTCACCTGTCCGAACCGTGATGGCACCGTCGGCCGCGGTGGCTGCACCTTCTGCGACAACCGTGCCTTCAATCCCTCCTACAATGAAGCGTGCAAGCCGGTAAAGCAACAGATCGATGAGGGAATTGCTTTCCACAAAAACAGGTACCGCAAGGTGAAGCGGTTCCTGGCCTATTTCCAGGCGTTCTCCAATACCTACGCTCCGCTCGAAGAGCTGAAAAGAATTTATCAGCCTGCACTCGATCATCCCGATGTAGCCGGGATTATCATCGGTACACGGCCCGACTGCATCGATGAGGAGAAGCTCGACTACTTCGCGCAGCTCGCAGCAGAGCGCTACCTCGTTATTGAATACGGCATTGAATCGGTCAACAACAGCACCCTCCAGGCGATCAACCGCGGTCATACCTTTGAGCAGACGAAGTGGGCCATTAAGCAGACTGCTGCGCGCGGTATCCGTAGCGGCGGACATATGATCATCGGTCTGCCCGGAGAGGACCGCCAACAGTGGCTCCAGGCGATCGATATTGTCTCCCCACTCCCTCTCCACAACATCAAGTTTCATCAGCTGCAGATCATCAAAGGTACCCCGATGGAAAAGGTGTTTAGCAAAAATCCCGAACAGTTCCCGCAATTTGAGATGGAGGCGTATCTGCAACTGATGGCCGATTTGATCGAGCGACTGAACCCCACTTTTGTGGTTGAACGCATTGCGGGCGAAGTGACACCCGGCGCCGCAGCCAGGGCAGGGTGGGGGGTACGGTATGATCGCGTGCTGGCAAGGTTCGAGGAGATACTGGAGGAACGCGATACCTGGCAGGGAAGGATTTACGGTCAGGTCTTAGAATTCGATTAGGTTTTCGTGCATTATTGTTTTAGTATCCCAATCAGTTCTTTATTGATGTAGAGTATTTCTCTCCCAACTTTTTGAGATTCAAAAACTCCATTTTCTTCTAATTCTTTTAAGTATCTCGAGGCTGCTTTTCTTTCAACACTAAGTCTGGCAACAACAAAATCAATTTTTGAATACTCTACTTTTTCTCTTGGAGGAGGAAGAAATTCAAGTTTATAATGTAGTGCACTTTGTCCCATATTCTTGTTATTTGTACCAAAAAAAAATACAAATTTTAGTACACATGTCAATGATTAGCAGATTTTTTTTGCATGAAACCTGGTCTTCAACAGAATCGTTACACTGCGCGACGCGTAGAATAACAACGAAAAGTGAGGAAACCTGCCAGGAGTCCGGTAGATTGTTATAGATTGCTTCAAATCTTTTAATAGTCCGGTTATTATCAACTTTGGAAATCCAGGCCCTGTTTACAACAACCATCTCTTAGGGTTTAGCCTGATAGCAAAATAGAAAATCCTCAAAAATGAGGATTGACACGAATGTCATTATGACCTAAATTTGAGGGCACCTCTAAAAACACAATGTTGATATAAACAACTGATTGTTAATATATTAATTGCAATAAATTCCATTAAATGATTAGTTTTACAGTACAAAATTAAGCAATTATGAAAAACATAAACCCGCTTAGTTTTTTTGATGATCAATTTTTGATGGGAAAACTTACCAAACTTGGTGATCCGCTTGAAAAACTCAATGAAATATATTGATTGGAAAATATTTGAAGGGCCTTTAAATGAGGCATATAAAGATGAGGACAAGGAGTTATCCAAGGGTGGACGACCCCCCCTTCTGTAAATTAATGATGTTTAAAGCCCTATTGATCCAGGGCCTCTACAACCTTTCCGATGACCAATTGGAATACCAGATAGTGGACAGGGCAAGTTTTAAACGCTTTCTTGGATTAAAGAAGAGTGATAAGGTTCCGGATATCAAAACATTTTGGGTGGTCAGAGAGTATCTTATTGAAAAGGAAGTAATTGAGAAAGGATATCGTAATAAGCCCCTTACCGAAGAACAGAAAGCCAGTAATAAAGAGAAGTCCAGGACAAGAGTACGTGTGGAGCATTTATTTGGTTTTATAGAAAACAGCATGA
>JBBDUV010000109.1:0-15262 GCA_040903745.1 Bacteroidales bacterium
AGCAAGATCAAGCAAAAAAAGTTATTATTACTAATTTGGAAAACTTAAATTTTCAGATGAAAGAAGCAAATCAAAAGATATTTAAAAATCCTCTAAATGAAAGTCATTCTAAGATAAAATTCAAATTTGATTATATCTCGCGACATATTCGATATCCGTTGTTTATTTCTGGTATTATTTTCCTTTTTATAGCACTGTTTCTTTCTTTAATTTAAAAACTATTTCCCCTTACTGTCCCCTAATAAAATCAAACCTCTCTCACTTATTCAATTAAAAGGATTTATTGTATATAAAAGTGGGGGCAGCTGGGCTCGAACCAGCGACCCCCTGATTATGAGTTTCCTTTATTCGGAATATTATCCGAATCTAAAATGTTTTGCTATTTGAGTTATCTTCAACAAAGGTTTATCCCAAATTGCAGCTATAAGTGCATATTCTTGCATAAACCGGACACTGATTCTTGCTGATTCCGGACAGTGGTTCTTGCGTAAATCGGACAGTGATTCCTGTTCATTCCGGACAGCGGTTCTTGTATAAACCGGACAGTGATTTACTATTTTCAAACGAATGTGGTCTGGTGATTTAAAAATAAAATTTAGCTCCATATTTCTTCAGTTTTAATTTGTTAATGAATGCCAATATATCAGTATATGCACTATTTTCCAACTTTATCGCACTACGCCTGCATTTGGTAAAGGCAAGTAAGGGTACTTCAGGTTTATATATAAAGAATTGATTTGTTATGTTTTAACGAGGGTAACTACCGTACCCACCTTTGGGTAAAAACCGGTACTACCTAAATATTCCCATCTTTAGTGTATATTTGAATTACGATTGCAGGTGATATTCAAAACATAAATATGTATCTTCACGAAAATGATTTGCAAATAAAAGTACCCATGAAAATAATTCGTAAGCTAAAGGATTTTCAGCCAATGGAAAAGTTGTGGACCTTATGACAACAATTAACAAAAATTAAGCCAACCGAATTTGGCGGTAATACATTTAAATGAACGATTTTTCTCATACAGCGACTGATCAGATTATAATGTTCACTCTTGATGAATTATCATTTGCCCTGACTTTAAATGTGGTAGTAAAAGTTATCCATGCTATAGAGATAAGTTATTTACCTGAAGCTCCCGAAATTATTGCCGGAATTATCAATGTAAAGGGGCAGATCATTCCGGTAGCCGACATTCGTAAACGTTTTGGACTGGCGCCATGTGAAATTGAACTGGACGACCGGTTGATTATTACAGATACCGGAAAAAGACAAATCGCAATTCTGGTTGATGCTGTTACCGGTATCAGGGATCTGACACCTCAACAACTGGCTATCGCAGCAAACACCTTGTCTTTTTCAGAAAACATCAGCGGAGTAGCAAAACTTGATGATGGACTTGTTCTGATTTACGACCTCACCCGGTTCCTGAATCTTGATGAAGAAAAAGAACTTTCTAAAGCTCTGAAAACACAAAATGATGGATCGTAATCTAAGTGATGATGAGTTAGCAAAGGTCAGTGAAATGATTGCTTCCCGCATGGGATTGCACTTTCCTGTGGAAAAGAGGGCCACACTTAGCAGAAACCTGGTTCTGGCTGCCAGGGCATTCGGGTTTAAAAACATTAACAGTTTCACTCAATGGCTATTATCTGCATCACTGAACAAGGAGGAAATAGAGACCCTTGCTGCTCATCTTACAATCTCCGAGACCTACTTCTGGCGTGAACCAAAGGTTTTTACAGCATTAACAGATTTTGTTTTGCCTGAACTTATAAATTCGAAAAAGGGGAAAGAGAAGAGTATCAGGATATGGTGTGCAGGTTGTTCTACAGGTGAAGAGGCATACTCCATAGCAATCGCTCTTCACAGAACGATTTTTGAAATCAGAGACTGGAAGATAACAATTCTGGCCACCGATATAAATACAAAAGCATTAGTTAAAGCTAATGCAGGTATATATGGTTCAGCATCTTTCAGGAATTCTCCGACATGGCTCAAGAGCAATTATTTTACAAATATTAATACTAAAGAATATTTAATAGTTCCGGAAATAAAACGGATGGTGACTTTTACTGGTTACAACCTCACTCACGAAAATTTTCTCAATTCTGTCTGTGGTAACCATAAATCAGATATAATCTTTTGTCGTAATGTTTTAATGTATTTTACCAGTGAGTGGATGGTTAAAGTATCTCAGAATCTCTTTAGTTCCCTTTCAGAAGAGGGTTGGCTTGTAGTCTCTTCCTGTGAACTATCTTCCAACCTGTTTCCAGACTTAACACCGGTTAATTTTCCCGGGGCTATACTTTATCGCAAGGGGAAGGTTGGATTTTCTTCCCCTGTTAATTCTTCACCCTATTTCCACAATCATCTATTATTAAATACTTTACCAGCATCACCCATTGCTGTTAAAATTATAGAGCAATCTCTCAATGCAGATTCCAAACCTGCAGTCTTATGCAAATATAATATTGGTGAAATAAAAACTCATCCCCTGACTGAACCCCCATTATTGAATACTTCAGAAAACCTGTTCCATTTAGGGACAGGAAAAGATTCTTTAGGTAATACAATAACTGCAATTCGTAAATTGGCTGATAAGGGTTATCTGGCAGAAGCTCTTTCTTCCTGTAATGATTCTATTATATCTCATAAACTCATTCCCGGATTATATCTCCTCCGGGCTTCTATTCTTCAGGAGCTGGATATGGGTGATGAAGCAATCAAGTCGCTAAAGCAGGCCATCTATATCGATCCTGATTATATAATGGGACATTTTACTCTTGGAAATCTGTTTTCCCGGCAGGGTAATATAAAGTATGCAAAACGATATTTCAAAAATGCCCTGGAGCTGTTAAATAATATCCCCAGGGACAATAACATTTCTGATTCTGAAGGCTTATCGGCAGATTACATAAAGGAGACAATTCTTATCAGTATTAAAACACAAAAATTTATATGAAAAAAGAAATCCGTTCCGTACTTAAAATTAGGGCTGTTGCTATGGCGAAAGAGGCTGAGCAAAAGAGAGAGTCCTCAGCGACAATGGAGATCATTGAGTTTGCATTAGCCTCCGAAATATATGGCATTGAATCTGCCTATGTAAGAGAAGTGTATCCTCTGAAAGATTTTACTCCTTTACCCGGCGTGCCTTCATTTATTCTTGGCATTATCAATGTTCGTGGGCAAATACTTCCTGTTGTTGATCTGAAAAAATTCTTCAATCTTCCGGAAAAGGGATTAGGTGAACTCAACAAAGTAATAATCCTTCGTAATGAAAATATGGAGTTCGGAATATTGGCCGACATAATTAATGGAACAAGAGTGATTTTCGAGGATGAAATTTTGCCTGTTCCACCAACAGTTACAGGTATAGGTGAAAAGCATCTGAGAGGAATTACAAAAGATCAATTAATAATATTATCTGCAGAAAACTTACTTGCAGATAAAAATATTGTTGTTTACGACGAAGCAACTATGTAATGATCTATGGCAAGAGTAATTTGTAAAATTTGTTTTAATTAAATATAAGGAGGAACACACAATGTTTAAAAATATGAAAATCGGCTTGCGCCTGGCATTGAGCTTCAGCTTAATTCTTGTTTTTATGCTTGCAATAATCCTGGGAAGCTTAAATCAGATCAAAGTCAGTCAGGCAATGTTCAACCGTATTATTAAAGTTAATAATGTTCGTCTTCAACAGGCAAACACTATGATAGATAATACAAGAGAGGTATCTATTGCCTTGCGTAATATCTTACTGTTAAAAGAGAGTGAAAAGACCCTAGAACTGAAAAACAGGATTGATTCTATAAGAAATCAGTATGATGAGGATTTTAATAAACTCGAAGTACTTATTAGAAGCGACGATACTGTGTCATTTGATTTAGTTACTAAAATCAAAGCTTCCCAGACTGCCTCAAGACTGCTAAGCAATAAAATAGTCGATCTGGTTATGGCAGGAAAACATGAGGATGCAATATCATTAATGAATCAACAGGCAAGTAAGTCTGTGGCTATCTGGATAAATGATATTGATGAGCTTATAACTCATAATAAAAACCGCAGCAATATGCTTTACTTAGAGGCAGAAAGAGTGCAAACTGCCGCACGTTCATTTATGTTAATTCTGGGAGCGCTGGCTATATTGTTGGCTGTCGTTATCTCCATCCTCATGACTTTAAGTATCACAAAACCATTAAATATTAGCTTAATGGCTGCAAACATGATTGCTTCAAAGGACCTGTCCAAAGTTCTTTCTTCGAATGAGAAACGGAGGGATGAGTTTGGTGACATGACACAGAGCTTCGACAGAATGACTGAAGCTCTAAGGGAGCAGATTCAGGAGATTTTGAATGGAGTTAATGTAATTGCGAGCACTTCATCTGAAATTCTTGCTTCAACCACTCAGATTGCATCCGGTTCTGCGGAAACTGCTGCTGCAATCAGCGAAACTACAACAACAGTTGAAGAGGTTCGTCAGGCTGCTCTTTTATCCAGTCAAAAAGCCAATAATCTCTCTGATAATGCAAAAAGGGTTGCCCAGGTATCTCAGAATGGACAGAAAGCTGTGGAAGAAACTTTAGAGGGAATGAACCATATCCGCAAACAGATGGATGAAATTGCACAAACGGTTATACGATTGAGTGAACAGAGCCAATCCATAGGAGGCATTATTGCCTCAGTTACAGACCTGGCAGACCAGTCAAATCTTCTGGCAGTAAATGCCGCTATTGAAGCAGCCAGGGCCGGGGAACAGGGTAAAGGCTTTGCAGTTGTTGCACAGGAAATAAGAAATCTCGCTGAACAGTCAAAACAAGCCACTATGCAGGTCCGTAACATCCTGAACGAAGTGCAGAAAGCAACTGGTGCCGCTGTTCTCGCTACCGAACAGGGGAACAAAGCAGTTGAGGAAGGAGTTAAAAAATCGGAACAGGCCGGAGAGGCAATTCGCATATTGACGGAGAGCAGTGGGGAAGCAGTACAGGTATCTACTCAAATTGTAGCGTCGAGCCAGCAACAACTTGTAGGAATGGATCAGATAGGAACGGCGATGCAAAATATTAATCAGGCGGGAATTGAGACTGCCGCCAGTATGACCCAGGCCGAAGAGTCAGTTAAGAACCTTCATGAGCTCGGACAGAAACTAAAAGTACTTGTAGAACGATTCAAAATGTAATTGTCTTACGCCTTATGAATAAAAAAGATGAAGAATTTCTCAAACGGATTCAGGCAACATTCAGAATCGAAGCAGAGGAACATCTGCGTGTCTTCTCATTGGGATTGATTGAGTTGGAGAAGACCCAGACTAAGAAAAGGTATGCTGATATTATTGAAACTTTGTTCCGCGAAATCCACAGCCTCAAAGGAGCAGCCCTTTCTGTCGACCGGAAGGAGATTGAATCGGTATGCTATCCGATGGAAAGTTTTTTTTCTGCACTGAAACGTAACGAGATTACTTTAACACCCGTTCTGTTCGATATCTTATACAAAGCAGTGGAGAGCCTCTCAAAACTTATATCTTCAGGTGGTCTGCCGCAATCCTCAACCGATAGGCAAATACAAAAGGAATTAGTCCATCAATTAAAGAATATTGCCGATGGATCGAATGACTCTTCGAACATTGGCGAACCAAAACAGGCTGCTGAAAGACAACCGGCAGAAACCCTGATAAATTCTTATCCCGGTATTGAATCTATACCTGGCATCATTAAAAGTTCAGATCCATTGACTAACGAGGTAGTGCGTATCCCAATTTCCAAATTGGACCCGCTTCTTCTGCAGGCAGAAGAAATGATTCAGACCAAAATGGCATTTGAGGAGAGGATAAAGGAATTAGAAGAGATCAATACCGGTGTTGCCGGATGGGAAACAGATTTATCAGACAGGAAGGACCGGAAGTCAGCCATACATACCGCAGAAAACCAGCTTGTAGAGCTTACCCGTTCAATGGAACATGATCTGTACAATCTCGAGCGCATGGTTAACAATCACCTCGCCGGAATGAAGCAGGTGCTCATGCTTCCTATCTCAACTCTTGTCGAATCTTTTCCTGTAATGGTAAGAGAAATCTCCCATGAACAGAACAAAGAGATTGATTTTGTCATCCGGGGAGCAGAACTTGAAATTGACAAGCGTATCCTTGAAGAGCTCAAAAATCCCCTGATCCATCTCATACGCAACAGTATTGATCATGGAATTGGCAAACCGCAGGAACGTATTATCCAGAATAAGCCGTCAAAGGGAACCATAGCTCTTGCTTTTACAGCACGGGAAAGTGGGATAATTGAAATTACACTCTCTGATGATGGTAATGGTATTAATAGGGAAAAAGTGCTGAAGGCCGCTGTTAAATCAGGAAACCTTACCGTCGAGAATGCAGAAAAAATGAACCCGGAGGAAATTTTATCACTGATCTATCAATCAGGAGTTACCACCAGTTCTATTATCACCGATATATCAGGCCGTGGATTGGGGCTATCAATTGTACATGAAAAGATAGAAAAACTGAATGGGAAGATATCTGTGGAAACTGAAGCAAACAAAGGGACCACATTTCATATCCTCCTGCCAATGACGCTTACCACATTCAGAGGCATCCTTGTAAGAATAGAAGAATTCATGTTCATCCTTCCAACAATGAATGTTGAACGTGTAATGAAAGTGAAACCGGAAGAGATCGATACCGTTGAAAACCATGAAACCATTCAGATTGATGACCATGTTCTTTCTCTGGTTAACATGGGTGAAGTTTTAGGATTACCTGAACATAAATATGCAGGTTCAGGAAGAAAAGAATCAGAATCCGGAAATTCAAAACAAATCCGGATAGCTATTCTTGTTTCAGGAGAACAACATATCGCATTTAAGGTGGATGAAGTAGGTGAAGAGCAACAGATACTGGTAAAAGGTCTTGGAAAACTACTGAAACGGGTAAAGAATATTTCAGGTGCAACTGTACTGGGTTCCGGTAATGTGGTTCCGGTTCTTAATGTTGCTGATCTGTTTAAATCTGCACTGAGGGCCTCAGAAAGAATCAAAGGAGTAGTCCCGGATGAAAAAACAACGGAAAAGATAAAAAAAATTCTTGTTGCAGAAGATTCTATCACAGCGCGGACTCTGATTAAAAATATTCTTGAAACTGCCGGATACCAGGTATCTACTGCCGTCGACGGAACAGATGCATTCACGCGGGCACACACCGATGATTTCGATCTTATTGTTTCGGATGTTGATATGCCCCGGATGAACGGTTTTGAACTTACTGCAAAGATCAGAAACGATAAGAAACTGAGTGAAATACCGGTTGTGCTTGTTACTGCGCTTGAATCGCGTGAGGACCGGGAACACGGTATTGAAGTTGGTGCAGATGCTTACATAATAAAAAGCAGCTTTGACCAGACAAATCTTTTGGATATAATAAAGAAGTTGATATGATAAAAGTCCTTATAGTTGATGACTCAAAAGTAATACAGGAATTTCTTGCTCACCTTCTCTCTTCTGATCCTGATATACAGGTAATGGGTATTGCCAATTCAGGTCATGAGGCTATTGAACTCGTTAAGTTAAAAAAGCCGGATGTAATAACCATGGACATTCACATGCCCGGGATGGATGGATATGAAGCTACACGGGCAATTATGGAAACTTATCCAACGCCTATTGTTATTGTATCAGGAAGTTCAAATAAAAAAGAGGTAACCAATACTTTTAGGCTTCTGGATGCCGGTGCACTTGCTGTTGTTATTCGTCCGCCCGGTTTCGAACATCCTCAATTCGCAGCTTCCCGTAAAGAACTGATTAAGACCGTAAAACTCATGTCGGAGGTCAAAGTTGTAAGGCTATTCCCTCGAAGTAGAAAGGAGCAAAAAAAACCACTTCTTTTAGTACAAACATTTGAAAATGATCTTAAGCGAATTCAGGTTATAGCAATTGGCGCCTCCACAGGTGGCCCTATGGCCCTTCAGATAATCCTTTCAGGGTTGTCTGAAGATTTACCGGTACCTGTTCTTATTGTACAACACATTGCCAAAGGATTTGTAAAAGGATTCCTTGAATGGTTATCGGCAACATCCGGTATTAAACTGAAGATCGCTGAGAATGGAGAACATATACGACCTGGCATTGGTTATATCGCTCCCGATAATTTTCACATGGGAGTAGGTAGGGGAAATAAAATCAGTTTTAGCGATCAACCTCCTGAAAATGGATTAAAACCTTCTGTCAGTTTCCTTTTCCGTTCTGTGGCACAAACCTTTGGACCGAATGCTTTGGGAGTCCTGCTTACCGGAATGGGCAAAGACGGAGCTGATGAGTTGAAAGCTATGAAAGATAAGGGAGCCTTCACTTTAGTTCAGAATAAAGAAAGTTGTGTTGTTTTCGGTATGCCCGGTGAGGCTCTCAGCATAGGAGCTGCCGATCAGGCGTTATCTCCGGAGAAGATTTCTGAAATTTTGGCAAAATCAGGCACAAAAAAAATAGATTATGAGCAAAAGTAAAAACCTCAGATAACGTGACAGATATCCTGATTGTTGAAGACAGCCCCACACAGGCTGCCCAGATAAAATATCTGCTCGAAAGTTATCATTATAAAGTAGAGGTTACCCGCGATGGACAGCAGGCTTTGATTTGGCTTTCTGAACATAAACCATCACTGGTAATTTCGGATATCGTTATGCCTGAAATGAATGGATTTGAACTCTGTGAAAAAATAAAATCGGATGAACGTACTGAAGATATTCCCGTGATTTTATTGACCTCATTGTCCGATCCGGAGGAGGTCATTGAAGGCCTTTCGTGCGGCGCAGATAGTTTTATAACCAAACCATTCAATAAAGAATATCTGGTTTCTAACATTAAAAAGATACTTACGGAAGAAAGCACTCCTGAATCCAAAAGAGACACAAGGGGTATAGAAATTTATTATGGCGGAAAGAAAAGGACAATCCGGACCGGACCACAGGAAGTGATAAAATTCCTCCTGAACATTTATCGGGGGGCCATTCATCAGAATAATGAACTTATTCAAACCCATGATGAATTAAGGCTATTGAATGAAAGGTTGGAAGATCTACTTGAGGAGAGAACCAGTAATCTTAAGAAAATTGAACACAAAAATAAACTCATTACATATAGTATACAATATGCACAGAGAATTCAAACAGCGGTGCTGAAGGCATCTCTTAACGGATCTGAGTTTTTCCCTGAACAATTTTGTCTTTTGCTACCAAAGGATATTGTAAGTGGCGACTTCTATTGGTTTCACAGAATTGATAAAAAAATATTGGTAGCCGTTTTTGATTGCACAGGTCATGGGATTCCTGGTGCATTCATGAGTATTCTGGGAGTTACATTGTTAAATGAAACTGTAATCATGGAGAAAATTACTGACCCTCATTTAATTTTAAATAGGTTAAGGGAAAAGATCATTGATGCGTTGGGGCAAAAAGGTGTCTGTTCTGAGGTGGGCGATGGCATGAATGGCTCAATAATCAGTTATGACCCTGGTTTTGAAAAACTGGTTTTTGCAGGAGCATATAATCCGATATACTTAATACGCAACAATGAAATTATTGTGCACAAGAGTGACAAAATGCCATTGTCAGATCACCCAAAGATGACCACTTTTTCAAGTCATGAAATAGAAACCAGACCAGATGATCTTATTTATCTGTTTACAGATGGATTTGTAGATCAGTTTGGCGGACAGGAAGATAAAAAATTCCGGCGGACGCAGTTCAAACAAGTCCTGTTAAAGAATCATAAGAACCCTTTGGCAGTTCAGAAAGAAATGCTGCTGAATACTTATAAAAGCTGGAAAGGTAATGGAGAACAGGTTGATGATATAACTGTTGTAGGGTTGAAACTGTAATTTAAAAGTCGGAAGTCAGGTGTCGGAAGTTTGACAAAGACTACAGTTCTGCTTCGGTCTTAGGACTTCGTTCTTAGGACTGACAAAATATTTTTCAACAGGCAACAAAAAATAAAAACTGAAATGAAAAAAGAGAGTGAAAATTCCGTTTCAAAAAGTACTGAAATACTTGTTGTTGAGGATAGTATTACCCAGGCTACTCAGATTAAGCATCTGTTGGAAAGTCATCATTATAGAGTAGTTGTTGCTAATGATGGAAAAGAGGCAATAAGTAAGCTTTCAAAGCATAAGCCATCTTTGGTTATCTCGGATATCGTAATGCCGGAGATGAATGGGTATGAACTTTGCAAAAAAATCAAATCAAATAAAAACACAGAGGATATTCCCGTGATATTACTTACAATACTGACCGATCCGGAGGAAATTATTGAAGGACTTTCCTGCGGGGCAGACTGTTTTATTACCAAACCTTTCTATGAGGATCATCTTCTTTCCAATATTGCAAAGTTCATTTCTGTTGAAAACCGTGCGAACCAAAAAAAAGTTCCCTTCGGTGTGCAACTCTTTTACAAAGGAGAAAAACGCATTATCCAGGCGGAACAACAGAATGTAATTATGCTGATGCTTGATATTTACGAAGCAGCTATTCATCAAAATAAAATGCTCATTCAAACACAGGAAGAACTAAGATCATTGAACGAACGGTTGGAATCAATTGTGGAAAAACGAACCTCTGATCTTACCGAAGAAATAAAATTAAGTAATGAGATAGCAAACAAACTAAAGGAAAGCGAGGAAAAATTTCGGACAGCGATGGAAAATTCTGCGGATGCTATTTTTATGACTGATTTGCAGGGAAAGTACCTGTATACTAATAAGGCAGTTACAACTATGCTTGGTTTTACCTCTGAAGAGATGATAAGTATGACAATCTTTGATCTTTCACCTCAGGACAAAAGAGATGAATACTTTGAGATTTTTAAACAGGTACTGAGTAAAGGTAAAGTCTTTACTGAAATTGAGCTCCTGAAAAAAGACGGCAACTTCATTTCAACCGACCTGAACTCAGTTTTATTACCCGGGGGATTGATATATGGAAGCTGCAGGGATATTTCAGTACGCAAACATGCTAAAGAGGAACTTATCAAAGCTAAGGACAAAGCCGAAGAAAGCGACCGCCTTAAGTCCGCATTTCTTGCCAATATGAGCCACGAAATACGCACCCCAATGAACGGAATTCTCGGGTTTACCGACCTTCTTCTAAAACCGGATCTAAGTAGTGAAGAAAGGGCCCGTTTTATAAAAATCGTTCATCAAAGCGGGCAGCGTATGTTAAGTACGGTAAACGATATTGTTGAAATATCGAAAATTGAAGCTGGTTTGATTAATGTTATCGAGAAAGAAACTGATTTAAATGAAAGGGTTAAAGAATTAATCCGGTTTTTCCGGATCGAAGCGGAAAAGAAAGGGCTTAACCTGATTTTGGAAAAGTTGTTACCGGTGGAGAACAAAAAACTTATGACCGACCAAAACAAACTCGACTCCATTCTTACCAACCTGATTAAAAATGCCATAAAATACACCGATACAGGAACAATTAACGTTGGCTGCAGCCAAAAAGGCATGGAAGTTGAATTTTATGTGAAAGATACCGGAATTGGAATCCCCAAAAATCGCCATAAGGCTGTCTTTAAACGGTTTGAACAAGCAGATATTGGAGATAAAAGGGCGTTTCAAGGTTCTGGTTTAGGGCTTGCAATTTCAAAATCATACGTCGAAATACTGGATGGAAAAATTTGGGTAGAAAGTGAAGAAGGAAAAGGCTCAACATTTTACTTCACCTTGCCATACATTACTGAACCAATAAAAGAAACAGCTGACCAGCAGTTAGAAACTTCAAACAAAACCGATCCAGCCAGAAAGCTAAAAATATTGATTGCCGAAGATGATGAAGTTTCGGAATTGTTGTTGAAAGAAGAACTTATTACAGTTGGCAAAGAAATCTTAATAGCAAAGACGGGTGTTGATGCTGTTAAAACCTGTAAAAATAATCCTGATATTAATTTGGTTTTGATGGATATACAGATGCCGGGAATGAACGGTTATGAAGCAACCCGAAAGATCCGGGAATTTAACAAAGAGGTTGTCATCATTGCACAGACAGCATATGGTCTATCTGGCGACAGGGAAAAAGCAATCGAAGCGGGTTGCAACGATTATATTTCAAAACCCATTAGTATAGCAGAATTACTTGCTTTAATTCAAAAGTATTTCGGATAAAACAGATTACTCCGACAATTAAACAAAAAAAGGACACAACCCATTTCGGATTGTATCCTAAAATGTAAACCTTGGTTTTTAAAACCTATACTAATCTCAAAATAGTTTCAGATCATTTGTGGAGTAGATGTGGGGAAAGTATTTATAAAAAGAAGACAATAGTCCGCAGGATTTGATACGAAGGTATTATCAGGAAACACAACTACAAGGATTGAATAAATATATAAATAGAATATCATGCAACCATCACTTTTTGGGCAATTGGCAAATAAGTTTGTGACTCAGACTGAAAATTTAGCGACTGAATCATTGAATTATATTTTAGCAAAATCGCCTACAGCGCTTAAATCTTATAACAAAGTAATCAGGAGTTTTGATAATAGAATTGAACAGGAATTAACATTCAGGACTCAGGTAACAGACAAAAATGATAATGCAATACCTGATATAATTGGCTATAATAAAAACGATGAAGCGATTTGTATTATTGAAATAAAATTCTGGGCTGGTCTAACTTCAAATCAGCCCGTTAAATACCTAGAACGACTTCCTTCAAAGCTTCCATCAATTCTTCTTTTTATAGCACCAGAGATAAGAACACCGTCATTATGGATTGAATTATTGGAGAGACTAAGAAATGCTAATGTTCAATTTGATGATTTTGATCATATTATTGAGAGCTATAAAGTTGCAAGAATAGATGATTATCGCTCAATTGGTATTGTTACATGGGTTGGGCTATTAAATACTTTAAAAGTATCTGCCGATGCAGAAGGAGATTTCTCTGTCAGGTCAGATATTGATCAATTACGAGGACTTTGTGAATCAATAGATAATAATGCATTTATACCTATTAGGGGAGAAGAAATTTCTCCAAATCACGCAAGAAGAAATCTTGACTTTGCTCAGCTTGTTGACGACCTCGTAACTTATGGAAAACAAAAAACAGTGATTTCAACCAAAGGCTTGAAATCTGTTGGTAATATCAATGCATATATAAGGTATGTAAAAATTGGTGAGTATTATGCGCGTATATCATTCTCGAATAATTTATGGTTGGAGCATGCTAACACCCCATTGTGGTTACTTATTTATGGAAAAGATTATTTAGACAACAATTATGGTGAGTATAATAGACTTAAAGACAAACTTACTCCGCTTCTTGTAAGAAAACCTAAAAAACTATTTGAAATTGATAACAATCCACCGTTAATTCCTCTTTATTTAAGATTGGGAGTTCCACATTCTCAAGTCATTGATGACCTTATGAATCAAATTCTGGAGGTAATGAAAATACTTGATTGATGACAGTAGACTAAAAATTATAATCCTATGCAATTAAATTTTTTAAAAATTTCCGAAGAAACTAAGGGCGAATTTAGAAAGATAGCTGATATACTGTTTAATAGTTATGCAATTCAGAATAGCAAATCTATTTATAGGTTATCAGAGATTGAGTTTTATTGGAAGTCACCTACTCATAAGGATGATAGCACATATCCAAGGAGGTATGTAAATCCATCAACAGGAGAATGGTTCTTTCATTATTCAGGAGTTGATATTGCATTAAGAAATGATGAAATCCAGGGCTACGGGGGAATTCTTATACGGGGTATCGTTGATGTTAATTCCGGTAAAAAATATAAAGGGCCACAAGTTTCAGCCATGGTTTTATTCAGTGGGGGTGACGCATTCTCTGATTCATTTTCAACCAGGTTGATAGAATATAAATTCCCCCAAGCACAGACAATAAACAAAATTCGTGTTGGGCTTGGAGAGAATGCAACAAAATCTGGGACTGATCAATTTAAATATCGTTTTGAAATAAACACTGATGATAACTGATTTTGAAACAAATACGGTTTATTTCTCTGAATTGATACGAACTGATGCTCGATTTGTTGAAACCTCAAAACAAATATCAAAGGTTCTTGATTCATTTGGAGTTAATTATAAATTTCTACCAAATACGAAAGACATCTGGCCAAGGGATTTTATGCCCATACAAATATCGGATTCAACCTTTATTGAATACAGGTACGATCCTGATTATTTACAAGGATCAGAGAAGGGTTACCGTAATTTAAAAACATACCCTGATATCGTTTGCAATTCCATAAAACTGAAGACTGAAAAGACAGATCTTATTTTGGATGGTGGAAATATGATTAAATCTCCTGATTGTATAATTCTTACAGATAAAATAGTCAATGAAAACAAACACTCTTACACAAAAAAGGAGTTGATCCGGAAACTGCAAAACACATTTCAGATTCAAAAGGTTGTTTTAATCCCCTGGGATAAGGCAGAACCATACGGCCATTCAGATGGTGTGTTAAGGTTCATTGATAATGAAACTGTCTTAGTAAGTCATTATTATAAAACCGATACTGTTTTGAAGTATCGATTGAAACAAGGGGGGCTTAAATATGAATTTCTTGATTTTAAAGGTGGAAAGGTAAATAAACAAAGCTGGGCATATATTAATTTCCTTCAAACCAAAGATATTCTACTAATCCCAAAATTAGGGATTGATGAAGATGGGCAAGCCTTAGACCAGATAATCGAATATTACCCATCTTATAAAACTCAGATTGCACAGGTTGAGATGAATGATATTGTTAAGTTTGACGGAGCACTAAATTGTATCACATGGACAACAAAAGAGTAATAGTAGAAGAATTGGTACCCCTTTATTCCTTGGCCTCAAAGGTGTTAATTGGATTGAAAATTGATTACCCGGGAGAAATGGTTACCGATGGTCTCGTTTTGGAAATTGATATTAAGGATAAAAGTATAATTAATGATCCATGGAGCGGGCAGAAGAAAATAAAATATGGATATTACGAGTCTGTAAATGTAAACGAAAGGTCTCATATTTTAAATTCGATAGCTGATAAATTTGAGATTAATTCTATCCAGGAGATGATCGATTTGTTGATAAATCCAACTGAGGAGGCAATAAGTTCATTGATATGGATTCCTGAAAGATTGAGTCTAATCGGTAATTAACACTGCACAGTTTTCGGTAAATAAGAATACACAGTTTTTGGCAACAATGGTACACAGTTTTTTCCCTTCTGGGTCATGACCCAGAAGGGAAA
>JBBDUV010000110.1:0-15243 GCA_040903745.1 Bacteroidales bacterium
TAGCTTGTGCATCTGTTAATTATAATTGCGTTATTAATGAAAACCGATAGTCATAATTAATTATTATGAAAAAGAATTATTCTATTGCCGTATTTATGCTCATTTTATTGATGCTGGCAAATGGCAGCTTAAGTGCTCAATACACCAACAAAACATCTGCCCCGCTACTGGGTTGGAACAGTTACGATTGCTACGGTACCCATATCAACGAAAAACTCACCCATGAAAATATGGATGCTTTCATTCAAAAACTAAAACCTTACGGATACGAATATTTTGTGCTGGATGCAGGGTGGTTTGCGCATTATGATCTGAAACCGGGAGAGATCTGGCCTACTGACGGTGATAAAAGATATCTGAATATTGATGAATACGGCCGGTTCATCCCTTCTGATGTATTGTTTCCAAACGGGTTAAAAGAGGCCATTGATAAAGCCCATAATCATGGAGTAAAATTCGGATTGCACATGATGCGTGGAATTCCCCGTGAAGCGGTGGAAAAAGATCTGCCCATCAAAGGAACGAATTATTCTGCCCGGGATATTGCCAATGTAAATGATACCTGCAACTGGAGTTCTCTGATGTATGGTGTTGATATGGACAAACCCGGTGCGCAGGAATATTATAACAGTGTGATGGAATTAATGGCTGAATGGGGAGTTGACTTTATAAAATACGATGATATTGTGCATAAGCCAAGAGAAATAAATGCGGTAGCCGATGCGATTGAAAATGCCGGAAGGGATATTGTGCTAAGCATATCGCCTGGGAATGATATTAATCCTCAATACTATGAAACTTACTCAAGGGCTGAAATGATTCGTATTTCAAGAGATATCTGGGATTTGCAGGAAGATATCGATATTTCCTTCGAACGTTGGGAGCAAATTTTACCTTATGCTGATAAGGGATTTTGGTTAGACATGGATATGATCCCCTTCGGTCATATTCGGATTAGCGAAACATTAACATTAAATGCTTTGAATTCTGGTAGAGGATACGAAAGAATGGACAACTTAAGTTATGCACAGAAAAAAACGTTTATCACACAGCGTGCCATGGCGGCTTCTCCACTGTTTATGGGCGGAGCATTAACATCCTCACCCCAAATTGTATTTGAATTAATTACCAATGAAGATATGCTTGTGTGCAATCAAAATGGCGTTACCGGTGAGTTAGTTACAAGGGTGGATACCTATGCTGAAAAAGTTGATGTTTGGAAAACGCACCACAAATCCAATGAAAACGAGGGGTGGATTGGCATTTTTAACCGGAATTACTACAAGGAGTTAATCAAATTGGATAAAGAAGAGCTTGGGTTAGTCAAATCTGCTTCATATCAACTTTATGATATTTGGGGAAAAAGAATTGTTGAAGATTCAGACGATATCATTTTTGAGATACCCGGAAACGATGTCATATTTATTCATTTTAAAAACAAATAAAAAAAATGGAACCCACGTAAATCGCCCGTTCTGCAAGTGGGAATCTTTAATAAGTTATTGCATCAGATAAAGCTAAAGTTATAATATATCATATAACAAAATCAAAAGATTGAATAATGGAAAATAAACTTTGTCATGGAGATTATCTTAACGGCTTTCTGAAAAAAGTTAATCAAACCAAATTTCTGTCGAATAAGTTGGTTTTAATAATTGGATTAGGTCTGATTGCTGGAGCGAATGCGTGCACCGAATCCGAGGTAACGCAGGGATGGGATGGAATAACGGTTGATGTAAAAGCAGATAACGCGATTGAAACTTCGCAGAAAATTACAGCCGAAGAGGGCGGCCTGCAACGGCTTGATGTCACAATCTCAAATCAGGGGGCTGAAATCGTTACCCTTGAAAATATTGAGATTCGTATTCCAATCACTGAGCCGATAGCAAATGATATGGATATTGCTTACGGAGGCAGGTTGCAACGATTACTTGGCAAAACCTATTAACAAAATCGAATTGCAGGCATTAATGCAGAAACATTTTGGCTAATTAACTTGTCACAGAGTGCTATTTTTGACTTTAAACAACGAATAACATATAAAATAATTTTAATGAAGAATTTCATGTTTGCCATTTTCCTCCTTTCTTCCATTATCGGATTAAAAGGACAGGCACAATCTTTAACCGATTATCGCTGGCTTCCTATCGATGCCAAAGGAGATGTAGTGGGTCGTCACGAAAACGGTTTTGTAGAGTACAATAATAAGCTCTACCTCATTGGAGGCCGCGGAAACCCTGCGGTAAACGTTTTCGACCCAGAAACAAACAAGTGGGAAACAAAAGGAAAAGCACCTGTCGATTTGCACCATTTTCAGGCAGTAAAATATGGAAATGCCATTTATATTGTAGGTGGAATGTACCGGGGTTATCCCAAAGAACAGCCACACGAAAACATTTGGATCTACTATCCTGATACTGACCAATGGGAAAAAGGAGCTGAAATTCCCGAATCTCGTCGAAGGGGTTGTGGTGGAGTTGCCGTTTACAACGATAAAATCTATATCGCATGTGGCATAAAATTGGGACATACAAGCGGTACTACCAATATGTTTGATAGTTACGATCTTAAAACCGGCGAGTGGGAAGCACTTACCGACGCCCCTCATATAAGAGACCATGTACATGCCATTATAGCAAACGATAAGTTATATTTAGTAGGTGGTCGTAATTCAAGCTACCATTATGAGGATAATTTTGCAGCATTTTTTGCTTCAACCGTTCCGCATGTCGATTATTACGATTTTAAAGAAAATAAATGGCTTACAATGAAAGAGAAGCTTCCCGTTGCAACAGGTGCGGGTGCTTTAGCCAGAATTGATAATTTCCTGATTTATATGGGGGGTGAAGGAAGTAAGCCACAGGCTTATAGCGAAACACAAATGTTGGATTTAGAGACAGGGCAATGGTCGCAATTAGCCACGATGAGTACAGGAAGACATGGAAGTGCAGCGGTTGTTGTCAACAACGAAATTTACATAGCTGCAGGCAGTGGTAACAAAGGTGGTGGAAATATGACAACTATCGACAAGTTTACGCCCAACCATGGTTTCACCAAAATTTTTAACGGTAACAATCTCGATGGATGGCACATTAAAGCCACAGATACCGATAAAATGAAAAACTTTTGGAGTGTCGACGATGGTGCAATTCTATGCAACTCATTGGGCAGTAAAGATCATGAATATGTATGGTTGATCAGTGATGGTGAATATGCCGATTTTGAACTTCGCCTGAAATTTAAAGCTTCGAAAGAACATAAGGGAAACACGGGGATACAAATACGTAGCAGATACGACGATAATGCCATGGTTCTTAATAACAAAAAAGGTTGGCTTGATGGTCCCCAGGCCGACATTGACCCCAGTAGCCCTTGGAGAAATGGATTAATTTACGACGAAACACGTACCCAAATGCGATGGATATATCCTTCACTTAAAAACTGGGACATTAAAAGAGAAGATGCAACACATGAGCGTGTTGTGTTTTATAAAGAAGATGATTATTCGGGTTGGAACGACATGAGGATTGTTTGCATGGGCACAAACATCAAAACATATCTCAATAATTTTCTGGTAACCGATTTTTCTGGTGCCGGAATATTGGATTCTGAGGGTCATAAAAAACTTAATGTAGGTTTGAAAGGACATATTGCACTACAGCTTCACCAGAAAAATGAAAATAAAATCTGGTTTAAGGATATTGAGGTGCGTGAATTAAAATAGAATATGAGATAAAAATATGATTTTTTGATGTTTTGAAAAGCAGTTTAGGGGTCCTCCTGTTTTTCATAGTTCAAAAAAACTAAACTAACTTGCAGGACTCATCGAATGATTATGAAACAGAGAACACGATTTAAAAGTATGCTATTAGCAATCGGGTTAATGGTTCAATTAAAACTTGTTAAGATGAAAAACAAATTCGGTAATTATCTTCTTGGGCGGATAACTAGTATAAAACTATTAAGCCCCCGGTTGTTTCGTGCATATTTAATGTGTATATCGTTAATGCTAATTATTGGTGTGAATGCCTGCAAGGAACCAGAATCGCAAGAATGGACCGGAATTGCGGTTGATGTAAAGGCCGATCAGGCTGTAAAAACCTCACAAAAAATTACAAGCGAAGAAGGGGGTTTTTGCAGGTTGGATATCACACTCTCTAATCAGGGAACTGAAATTGTTAACATCGATAGCATTGAAATTCGAATACCGATTACCGAAACCTTGTCAGACGATATGAATGTTGCATACGGAAGCAGTTGCATGGGGCAACGACCTGTGTTTGTTCATCAACTGGGCAACCCGCAGTCTAACAGTTATAGCTACATGTACAGCATGCTTCAGTTGGATGATAATCGGTACATCTTTGCAGGTTCCTTAAGCTGGCGTATTTTCATGCCAAGTATTGCACAGACCGACAATGCCTTTATTATTAGCTCCGGTGGTAAAGGCCGACAACTGAAGCCGGGTGAAAGCATACATTATGAACAGATTGTTCTGACCCGCTCGTCTGATTGGCAGCAGCTCCTCGATTCCTTTGGCTCAGCCATCGCAAAAGAGAACGGAATTGAACAGCTTAAAGATGTCAATTTTAAAGGATGGGCAACATGGGATTATTACGCCTACATCTTTGGTGTAGATGATATTTATGAAAATATGGAGAAACTGAAAGAAATTGCGCCAACAGCTAATTTAATACAAATTGACGCAGGATGGTATTCTCAGCGTGGAGATTTTGGACAGTCTCGTTCTGACTTTCCCGGAGGCATGAAGGAAGTCGCAAATCAAATTAAAGCAGCTGGAATGATCCCGGGTGTGTGGATTGACGGCTTTCGTGCAAATACCGATTCAGACGTTTTTAAAAATCATCCCGAATATTTTCTGCACGACCAAAATGAAAATCCAATTGTACGCCTTATGAGACCGGAAGGTCCTGACAACACAAGGGCTTATTTCGACTATTCTCATCCCGGTGCCCGTGCTCACATGGCAGAGTGTATTCGTGTGATAAAAGAGGAAATGGGTATTACTTACTTTAAAGTGGATTTTATGCGTTTTGGGCTGGAGGATGAGTTTTTAAGATACAATCCGGAAGTAACGAGTGTTCATGCTTACGATCCATCAATTACCGATGTTGAACGGATGCGCATGGGGTTAAAAGTAATCAGTGAAGCTGTAGGCTCCGACAATTATCTCCTGGGTTGCTCAGCAGTATTCGGCCCCTGCATTGGTTTTGTTGATGGCATGCGCACCGGGGGCGATATCAATCCAAGATTTGAGGCCTTTCCTGAGCGCCTACTCGCTAACGCTGGTAACAGTTATTTAAGTGGCAAGGTTTTTAACGGTGATGCCGATTATCTGGTCTTCCGCGAAGCTGCTGATGAAGATGAAACTGTTACAGACAAAAACAACAAAAGCGGAGGCAGCCTGAGCCTTAACGAAGCACAAATGTGGGCAGACTTCAACAAACTATACGGCACCTGCAGGCTGAGCGGAGATAAGCTGACAACACTACGCCCGGAACGCCTGGATATGTTGACCGAAGTATTCGACTCCCCGGTAATGGATGAAACACTTCCTATTGATTTTTGGCAACATGCTAAAGATAAACAGGATGGTTATGAATTAATACTCGGACACGATGGGGAAAATATTTACCTCGGCATTTTCAACTGGAGCGATAAAGTAAGAACTTATGATTTGTCTGCATTTGAAAGTGGTGCTCAAACCTTGCAACCCAGACATTCAAAAGTGTTAAAATATTCAGGGAGCCTTTCCTTTAAGGAATTAGGCAAAAGCCTAAGCGCCGGACTGTATTGAAATTGGTTCAATAAAAGTCAACTTAATTTTTTAATTAATTGAATGATGAGACGAGCATGAGTAAAAAGTTTATGATGCAGAATGATGATTTTATGCGAGTTTTCCAGATAACTCGGAAGGTTTCCATATAAAGGAAGTAAATTCCGATTTAATAGATATTCAATAGCATAAGAAAAAATGAACACATGAAAAAAATTTGTAGCATTCCAATTTTGATATCCATCTCGCTTTTAATCGGGAATGAATTCAGCAAGAATGTGATTATCCATAACAATTATACGCTGGATGTTTCTGAAGATTCCGAATAAAACGAAGTTAAGAACAGCATGACACTTACATAAAACGAAATTTTTGTTAGAAAATCAATTACGGGTGGACATATTGCATGTAAGTAATGTCCGACCTTATTAACTATTTTATTATGAAAAATTTACTATTACTGTTAACCATCAGCTTGATGTTTTCTTGCTCAAGTAAGAAGTTTGAAGCCAAACATACAAGTTTGGAGAGTAAGTGGGATACAATTCGCCCCATTGCTAATCCCGACAAAGGCTGGTATCACCACATGCTTGATAATGGTATTGACAAATACCTGATTCAGGATGAGAAAGATTTCACCAACTTTCCGGGAATGGATCATTTATATCTGCGCCTGGCATGGGCTTACCTCGAGCCCGAAGAGGGTGTTTACGACTGGTCGTACATAGATGACATTGTTGAAAAATACGTACCAATGGGTTACAATATCTCCTTTCGGATTTCCTGCAAAGAAACCGGTGGGGTTCCCGGCAGCATGCCCTACAAGGTTGATGGGATTGCCTATGCAACCCCTTATTGGGTTAAGCAGGCCGGCGCAAAAGGTATTGACAATCCTGAATTTGGACCTGCAGTCTGGACGCCGGAATGGGATGATCCGGTTTACTTAGAAAAACTGGACAATTTTCATAAAGCCTTTGCAGAAAAGTACGATGGAAAACCGTGGATGAGGTATGTTGATGTAGGCAGTATTGGCGATTGGGGAGAAGGTCACACCTGGAGATCAACTCGGGTTGATGCAACAATGGATGAAATAAAAGCACACATTAATCTGTATCTGAGAAATTACAAAAACACCCAAATCATCATCACCGATGACTTGATTTATTCAGGTAAATCGGAAAGCGAACAACAGGAGTTATTGGATTTTGCATTGAAGAACGGCGTTTCATTTCGCGATGACAGTCCGCTGGTACTTGGTACAACCAGACACTATTTAGATACATGGGCAGTAAGATCTCCAACATTTTTTGAGAAAGCATATAAAACAATGCCAACAGTTTTTGAACTGGAACATTATTCAAAGGTGAAAAATCAGGGCGACTGGAGGGGTAAAAACGGATCAGAAGTCATTCCAGAGCTTGGAGTGAGTGGTGCTGATGTTTTTAGAAATTCAATGAAAATAATTCGCCCCACATACATTGGCTTTCATGGATATCTTGGCGAATGGCTCGAAGACAACCCCAATTTAACCATTGAGCTTCTCAATCTTTGTGGATATTGGTATTTCCCTAAATCAATTCATACAACTCAGTATAATAATGGCGAGCTATCTTTTGAAATTGAATGGCTAAACAAGGGTGTTGCACCGGCCTACTCTGTCTATCGGCTTAAAGGAAAATTAATCCCGGTTGACAATTCATCAGAAATTATTGAGTTTGACATTGAAAATTCAGGGAACACGAACTGGATGCCTGATGAAGTAGTTACCGAAAAATATCAGGTTTCTTTGCCCGAAAAACTGGAAGGAGAATATAGGTTTGCTATTCAACTTTTTGACACAAAATCGCAAAATCCTGTTGAGATTGGTTTAGCTATTGATTTGAAAAATGATCATTATTTCGAAGTGCAAAATCTTATTTTATAAATTTTATAAACCTATATATTATGATTGAAATTAAAACTTTGGTTATAACCCTTATAATTGCAGCATTAGCCTTGAGTGGATGTAAACCTGCTGCCGAGGAAGAGAATGCGCAACTCCCACCTATGGGCTGGAATTCATGGAACGCTTTCCGTGATGATATTACTGAAGATTTGATAAAAGAAACTGCTGATGTAATGATTGAATCAGGGTTGGTTGACGCTGGTTATGTATATATCAATATAGATGATGGCTGGAATCTCGGATCAGTGCAGGAAATTGACCTGGAAAGATTTCCGGGTGGGATTAATGCAATATCAGACTATATGCATGAACGGGGTTTGAAGTTAGGCATCTATACCCGCTGGAATTCAATTGGTAACGAAGAAAGGGATGCGAAAATCCTGGCCGGTTATGGTGTCGATTTTATTAAAAACGATGCCTGGAGAACCAGATCCGATAATCCTTACTGGAAAAAGATGCATGATGCGATTAAGGCAACCGGACGGCCTATTGTACACAGTATCCACTTCAACGATGAGGGAACTAACCCGCCAAACATTACAGAAATATGTTATATGTGGCGGATTACCAATGATATAAGAGACTATTACAATCCTGAGTCAGTGCCTGAAGATATTAGTAACTGGGCCTTTTCAACGCTTGATATCATCGATAGAATGGCAGAGGTAACTCACCTGATCGAGCCTGGCTGCTTTGCCGATGCAGATATGTTTGAGATTGGAAATGGTAATCAGACCATCGATGAATACAAAACGCAGTTTACTATGTGGAGTTTGCTGCCTGCTCCTTTGATCATGGGCCATGATGTTCGCAACATGAGTAAAGATATCCTTGAGATTCTTACCAATGCCGAGGTAATTGCAGTGAATCAGGATCCTGCTGTTATCCCGGCAAAGCGTATTTATAAAACTGATGACTTAGAACTCTGGGCACGGAGGCTTTCCGGAGATGCCTATTCAGTTGTACTTTTAAATAAAACTGAAAGTAGTCGTGAAATTGATTTTTCCTGGCGACAAATAGGGTTGGAGCAAAATGAGATATTTGAAATACGCGATTTATGGGAGCATCAGGACCTCGGGGTTCATAAAGGATCCTTTTCTGTTAAAGTAGCCTCGCATGGCTGTGCGATGCTCAAACTCAGCCCCAGATGATAGCAGGCCTTTTAAATCATATACAGAGGGTATAAACATCCCATGATTAAAAAGCGCAAAGTTGTATATAAAAAGTATTTATCAAATAGAATCAACATTATTATTTAAACAATTACATTATGAAAAAATTAAGCATTGCTTTATTACTGGCAGCTTTTGTTGTCAGCTGCGGTTCGCAAAAAAAACCGGAACAGCAAACTATCGACATCACACAACTTAAATCAGTAGACGAAATCCAGTATCCTTACGATTTCACTTATGATGGCAATCCACTGGTACGGCATATTGGTGCCGCCGACCCCGATGTTCACGTATGGGATGGTGTGGTATGGATGTACACTTCTCAGGACAGAACAGTTGATTCCTTAATTCATCCGCATCATTATGCCGCCATGGATGGGTATCATGTTTTTTCTTCCACAGATATGATCAACTGGACTGATCACGGCGAAATTCTGCACTCCAGTGATATAGAATGGGGATGGGAAGATGGTGGCTATATGTGGGCACCCGGTGCAGCGCGAAAAGATGGCAAATACTATTTGTATTTTCCTCATCGCGATAAAGAAAGCAATTGGAGAATTGGTGTAGCCATTGCTGATTCACCTGCAGGGCCCTTTAAAGACTCGGGCCGCCCTATGGAAGGTTTAACCGGTATTGACCCGATGATCCTGAAGGACGACGATGGAGAATATTATCTGTATAACAATCCGGGTATTGTAGCAAAACTAAAACCCAACATGATTGAACTGGCCGAAGAAGTACACATGATCGACTATGGCCCGGAAGAAGTGATGGAAAATGATACGTTGCAATTTAACGAAGGTGCCTATATGCATAAAAAGGATGGGGTATATTACTTCTCCTATACCAACTGGAAGAACCAAACGCACCAGGGTTATTACGCAACAGGCGATAATCCTTATGGACCTTTTGAATGGCAGGGAGCAATGGCTCCAAATCCGCAGGGGGCTCAGGATCATCATTCCATCATAGAATTTAAGGATCAGTGGTATTATTTTTACCACATTGCCATCCCTAATCTACCTGTCTTTAAAGAGTCACAGGGAAGAATTGCCTGTTACGACAAACTTTATTACAAGGAGGACGGAACCATAAAAATGGTGGAGCACACCCGCAATTATTAATATTTGGTTATATCCTTCAGGCATATTAAAACGCAAAAAAATGAAAATGAAGAAAATAAGCTTGTTGATATGGCTCTTCCTATTGTCGCTTATATCTGTCAGCGCACAAACCTTTACACCCGCTGAAGGAATGTTAATCGGGCCCAATTTTATTGTCTGGGAGGCTGAAGCAACTGAATCGCCACTCGGTTATTGGGAAATAATAGATGAAAACGATCCCAGGTATCAAAATCTGGATTCGAATAAACTTGATCCCATTTTGGGTACTCATTTAGAATTTACCGGAAATGACCATAATTCCGGCCCCCCAATATCACCATTAGAATATATTTTTGTTGCTCCTATAACAGGTACATATAGGTTAGGAGCCAGAATGTTTCAAAGACTCGAAGGCTTACCATCAGATAAATGCAACGATGTTTATATAAAAATGGCTGGTAATTTTACGTCAGGCAACAATGTTGATAAACAATACTTGACAAAATTTGTAAAATTCTATGGAAGGGGTGTTAATCAATGGGGCGCACTTTATAATTAGTCTTACAGAAGATTTTTCAAAGGCAGGTAGTGAAGATGAGCATACCGAATGGTTGCTCTCAAAATTTCAACTTTTGGATGTATGGAAACAATATATTATTAGGTTCGATTGGTATGACAATCTAGGAAATCCAGGAATTTTCGGGGCTTTTTATTTCAAAAAGTCTACGATAGATACTACTGCTCCTGTATGGGTTTATGTTGATATAGGCACTCATTTACCGGGAACCGACCTTGCTGTGATGGTAAACGAAGATGCCACGGTTTATATGGTGCCGGAAGGAACTGCTTTGGATACCACTGCGGTTAAGGAAGCCGCTCTGAGTAGGGTAGAAGTATTGGCGCACACAGCCGCAAAACTGGAAACTCACGGGGTAGAACCAGGAAATTATGTGGTTTATGCTATAGATCCATTAGGCAACATTTCCGAAGCAAGCCGGCTAATCACTTTGCAAAGTCCTGTAAATTCTCAGCAAATTATTGTTGCTCCCGAAATAAATATTACTTACAGCTCGTCCAGAAAATTTTTGAGAGTTGAGAGCTCGGTTGAATTGCATCAAATTGAAGTTTTTAATATCCTTGGTGAAAAGGTAATAAGCCGAAAATGTCAGGGTAAATCGGATGAATTTGGCACCCATGAATTAACTTTAGGGGTATATATGATCCGCACGCTTGCTGAAGAAGGTACTTTTACAATAGAAAAGATTTTTTTGCGATGACTTCCTAGATGCTTCGTTGAACTATTTCTGATCAATTAAGAACTAAAGTTTCGCACTGTGCATAAATAATTGACTTTGAACTTAATTGAATCCTTTTAGGATTCTTAAAATGCTGATTATCAGTCAGCCGTAAATTCCGTTTACTACTTCGAATTAAACCACATTCGTGGTTTTAAGCCTGAAAGGCTTGAATGTGATTTGCCCCGTGTGATTGTCTGCAAACCCAATCGAAGAACAGAATACTAAAAATACACTAATAATTGTTGTCTTGATATTTGTTTTCATTTTTATATCCCCTTTTATAAAAGAATCCAGGTAGGTCGTGAAAACTAAAATTTCTTACCCTACCCAACTATATTTTATTAAATAACTCTACTAACTTTTGTTATTCATTGAACGAGAAATTGCTTTTGTGAACACATTTATTGATTCACAAAATCCACACATTTCCAGCCATCTTGCTTTGTGAATTCAAACTTACGTTCATCATCTCCAACTTTGACTATGTAAGTACCATAAAATGCATTTAATTCGCATACTCCGTCTTCATTTGCAGTGCCTTCCCATTGCGTTGACCACTCCTTGTGAATTAAATTCTGATAAGTTTCAGCAGCCAATGTAGGAGTCCAGTCTTTTTTCCACAGTGCTGCCTCAGGGATCTAATGAACCGTTTCCCAGAAATCCCACATGGTGATCCCAATCACATTAGGATGAGCAAAACAAGCTCTATAGACATCTTCCAGGGCTTTCGCCTGCAATGCCTCATCTCCCACATTCACATCGATCTCTGTAATTCTAATAGGTAGATTGAACTGCGACAATTCTTCCAGTGCACTCCATATATGCCTGTAATCTATCACGTTTTCAAGATGACCCTGAATACCTATTCCATCGATAGGAATATCATTATCCAAAAGTTCCCTGATCAATTGAACATATTCATCCAGGGCATCATGACAAAATATATTGAAATCATTCACAAACAATTTTGCATCAGGATCTCCTTTCTTTGCAAAATAAGCCATATCCCGGGTAATATCGGCTAAACGATTGCGAAAATAAGAATGATGCACCATCTCATTGTTTAGATCATATTCCTTAATCAGCCCTTTATATCGTGACGTGACCTGTTCTGCACGACGCTTTATAAGCATGCGAAGTTCTGAGTCATCGGTCTTTTCTATCCAGGGCTGCATTCGGTTTTCTATATTGCATCCCCAAAATATACAATGGCCGCGAATACTCAAATCATTCTCTTTACACCATTGATACATCTCATCAGCATGGCTAAAATCCGGTTTGTTTTTAATTTCTTCGGTTCTGTGCCAGTAAAGTATTGCAGGAGTAGCCGAATTGAAATTTGCTTTGAGGATTTCATTGTATTTTTCAACGTCCTTTTGAAAATTCGGGTCCTCATTTTCCATGAAAATTCTCCTTGATATTGATGTGCCAAACTGGAAATCATGTTGTAACTGAGTCACTTTCACATGTTCACCGGGTTTTGATTTTATAATGAGTTCACCCATTCGATACTTTTGAATTGAGGGGTCGGTAAGTTCCTTTACTGTCTTGACTCTGGGTGTCGTTTCTGCCAGCTTAGCATTTGAAATACGCAAGTCATGTACAGTTAAATTGTCTCCTTTTGATTCCCAGGGACCTTTCAGGTAGAATACACTTACGAAGTAAGAGCCATGCGGAATTTTGAATTTGAACTGATATTCATGAAAGTCCGACTCATAGACTTTGAATTTTGTTGAATATAGAACATCGCCCTCATGGGATTCTATGATCAAATGGACAAGCGGGTAGCCACCTTTTCCCCTCGTACAAACAGTCCCTTTCGCCTGAATTGTAATGTTGCTTTCATCTGTTTGTTCAAATTCAAACCAATCTCCAAATCCGCCATATTTTGTGAAATAGAGTCCGCCTTCAGTGCTTATTTCTCCATTATAAGGATTAAATCTGGCATTGCTGGCGAGTAGAGTAGCTTCCTGGCTATAAACATGGGCACTGAATATAGCTACCATCGCTAAAATGACATTTTTTTTTAAATTCATATGCATATTTATTAAAAAAAAAATTTTACTTTTACTCATGATCTCACAAGACAAAATAAAGGGTGATTGTAAAAATAACAACTTTCAGGTTCTTGATAAAAGCATGTACAGAGATTAATTCTTCACCTTGTTTGTTCATCGAAAAAGATAAAAATCAGCCTGGTCTCTAGACTTTATCGACCAGGCTGATTTTTTATTGAAATAATGTCTATATCGTAATTTTTGCCATTGGTAATGAATAACCCCAAGGCAAAAGCCATGGGGAATTATTTGCTTAACGCACCTAAATCTCAATACGATAAAGCTTTGATGCATGGGGTTCCAGGCTTAGAGATAATGTACCTGAAACAGCTTCCTTTTCTTTACTCCAAATATCTTCGAAGAGATATTCCTTCTGATTATCCAGCCCTGCTTGTTCTAAAATAATTTCTTCTTCCATTAAAGTTTCCGAAATATTAAAGACAGCGAGATATTTATATTTTCCATCTTGAGAATCAGCTGTCCAAATCGATTTGTTTTCATCGTTATAAATGACTTTGTTGTTAACGCTTTCCTGGTTGAGTGCCAACAGTTCTTTATTGGTGATCAATGAAAAAGTAAAATCATCATTTTCAGGTAAATAACCTCCGATCATCAATGGTGAACGAAAAATTGACCATAAATTCATCATCGTAATTTGTTCATCTTGTGTGAACCTTGAATACTCGTCGGTCGCTTCTTCGACAGAGTTTGCGTTTATTTTTTTGATCTCCCATTCACCGGCTCCGGTTTTTCGTAATTTACCAATGGGCAGCATATCAGCGTCGGGCCAATGGTTTTCAGTAACATATGGAGCCCACCGTTCACATAGCATAAAATGTGTTTTCAGGTCATCCCAGTTCTCCCAAAAATCGCCGGATATCCGAAACATATGTGCCTGCCTTCTTATATGACTGGCAGCGCCGAGAGGTGTAGATCCGCCCGGAGACAAACTCAACAAAATATCCCGGCCTGAATTTCTCAATGCTGTGCTTAATCCTTCTATTTCATCAACCTGGTAGGGCGATGACATGTCGTCTGCCTTGATAAAATCTATCTCCCATTCAGCGAATAATTCAGCGAGGGATTCATAGTATGCCTGCCCTGCCGGATGGGTCATATTTATACCCATTCTTGACTGGCTCCAGGTACACAAATTATTGGGTTCTGCAATTTCATCTGCCGTGTATTGGGTGCCCATAATTTTCAATTGCTCACTAACGGCAAGCCTTGGAATACCGCGCATCAAATGGATCCCCATTTTCAATCCTTTGCTGTGAATATAATCGGCAAGTGGTTTAAATCCAGCACCGTTTTTCGCTGAAGGAAATTTAGAAGTGTCGGGCCAAAAACGTCCATACTCATCAATAGAGGATCCATTGTACCAACCGCCGTCAATCACCACATATTCCCAGCCATATTCTTTTAGATGTTCAGCCATATAATCGGCAACAGCTTTTACCTGCTCTTCATTTACATCTCCTGAAAAACAGTCCCAGCTGTTCCATCCCAAAGGTGGTTTTTCAGCCAGAAGCGGCAGTGGTGAAGACGCATCGTATTTTTGAGTTTCATCACATGAACTGCAAAATCCAATAAAAAGGATAAATCCAATGAAGGAATTGAAAGTGCTAAATTGTCTTATTTTTGATTTCATAATGTTATGAATATATAATTTATATTAGTTCAATACCATATTCCTTTCCCATATTCCGTGAGTACAGTTTTTCAGTTGAATTGTTTCAATTATTAAATGGATTTTTTTTCATTTTTTGAGGGTTGAAATCAAATTAAGTTCAAAAGATTGAGTTATTATTTTTTATATGACTATCGGTTTTCATTAATAACGCAATTATAATTAACAGATGCACAAG
>JBBDUV010000111.1:0-2451 GCA_040903745.1 Bacteroidales bacterium
CGAATTACGAATAGTCAAATATATAAAATTAAACTGAGAATAGCTTTTTTGAATACAATTCTATTGCTGTTAACTTTCCAAACCCTACTTTCTCTTTATAAACACAGCCTGTATCAATATTTATTACTTGCTTATTCTGATTTATTTGCATCTCACAATATCCAATTGTAATCGGTCTGTGTCCATGAATTATTGTCTTTTCAACAAGCAAAGGATTAAGATATTCAACTTGACTTGCCGATACCATTGAAAAAGTATCCTGAAATGGATTCAGTATTTTGTCATTAAATCCTGCATGCACAAACAGGTAATCTTCGATTGACAAATAACTCTTAAGATTAGTAAAGAAATCAAGGTATTTAGGCGATATATCCTTTATCGAATCAATACCAAAACTTTTCAGTGTTTCGCCACCTCCATCCTGAAACCATTTGGGTTTATTATTTTCGTCTTCAAATGTTTCAAGGAGCAGTAATTCATGATTTCCAATTAACGGAATTATATTGTAATCTTTTCTCTGTAAACCAATAATATAATCGATAACCTCTTTGCTCTTATCTCCTTGGTCAATGTAGTCCCCTAATAAAACAAGCGCATCATTTTTGTTAAGTTGGGTTTTATTTTCAACTAATTCTTGTAAAGAATCAAAACATCCGTGAATATGTCCAATAGCAAAGAGTCGTATCATATTAGCTGTGTTTTGAGCGTTGGCAAAAATCTGGCTGTATATCCGAGAAACAACCGGAATCAAGTTCAACTTAATGGCTTACTGAATAAAAGTAAAGAAAAAAATTCAATATCATTTATACTCCTCCACATCGATACCGTATTTCTCAATCTTGTTGCGGAGGGTGTTGATTATTCATCTAATAGCTTCGGCAACTGCAGTTCCGTTACCGCCAGCCTGTAACAGAGGTCCCTCCGGAAATTCCCTGCTTTGGTTTTAGCAGCCAGGTCCTTGTTGGTGGCTGCGATGATGGGGGCGATCACCCGTTAAGAAGTTTAAAAATGCAGGCGTGATCGGTTATGGTACCGGTTTTTACCCATAGGTGGGTACGGTGGAAACCCTCGTTAAAATAGTTCAACATGGATTCATCGCCGGGCCCCCGGCATACCGGGACAAGCTTTGCAGGACTCTCAGAGTCCTTCTTATTGGCAGCAGCTATTATTTATCCGATCCAAATTCCAATTGTCGCATGTATTCTTTTTCATCAAGGTAGCCCTTTGATTCCTGGATTAAGCCATCATCATTTAACGTCCATTCCTCAAATCCGCTAATGTTAACTTTATTTCCAGTTCCATTCGTTCCGTTATTTGTTCCTGTCAGTGTCCAATAGAATCGTGTTTTGTCCGATTTAGTAATTAGACTATCCATTGAAACAAGCATATCCGGAAAAGCCTCCATAAATCCTTTCGCAACATTTGCTATCGCTTCAGTACCTTCTGCCGGTGAACCATCATTTATCTGTAGAACCCCATCTTCAGAGAAAAAGTATGAGACAAAATTTGGTCTTTGACTGCACCACACTTGTGCATAACTCTTGGCGAAAACCTCCAAATCAAATTTTTTCAACTCTTCTGGTAAGCTTGTATTTGTAAATGAGAGGTTAATGAATTTCCATTCACCATCTTCCTTGATCAGGGTGAAATTGTCGATGTTATTTGTCCTTGGGACACCATATCTGTATAGAGTAGCATCAGCCCAAACAAAAGCAATTTGGCCTTTATTTATAAGGATTTCATATTCATTCACTGGCTCGAAATAAGGCTGTAGTTCACTATGTTTAACCCGTTCAAAATATTCACCAATCGTGGAAACAGAATTTTTCCAGATCCCGTCTCGAACTATTGCAATTCCCAGGTTTGCCTTGTCTGAAATCATATAATCCATAGCCTGCAAATCATAATTACCTGCAACCATCAAAAGCTTTTCTACAATGGCTTTTAATTCTTGTTCCTCTGGATTCAGTATTTTTTTTTCTTGTGCTTCAGTAACCTTTTCGGTCAATTTATTTTTGTCTTGATTTGACTGACAACTGATATATAAGCTGGAAAGTACTACAAGAGTTAATATTAAATTTCTCAATGTTCTTTTCATAATTGGGTTTTTAATTGCTTACAATATTCCGGGTAGTCGAGTAGCAAAATGTGCCTTTCAATAGTCTGATAATAGGCTATCATAAGGGATTTTTAATTTCTCATGTAGGTTGCGTATCATTTTAAGGTTTAGTTTTCGCTTCCTACTTAGAATTTCTGAAACCCTACTTTTATATCCAATAATTTCAGCTAGATCACTCTTCCTCATATCCATTTGCTCCATTCTAAATTTTATGGCTTCAATTGGATCTGGGGGACCAATTGGATAATGCTCATCTTCATATTTTTCAATTAAAATGGTCAATATCTCTGCTTCATCTCCTTCAGGGGAGTCAACAGGAGCATCAAAAATAT
>JBBDUV010000112.1:0-70165 GCA_040903745.1 Bacteroidales bacterium
GATATCTAATTATATAAAAATTAGGGGGGGGGGTAAAATTAGGTTTTTAGAAAACTTACAAATATATTTGTTTCAAACAACGGCACCGAGAAAAGTGGTTTTTAGAGGTGCCCATAACTTAAACTTTCATTCCCAAAAATTATAAAACCATGGGAACTTTAAGATCTATTCTAACAATTTCATTGTTATTCATTTGTCTTAGTGCGCACTCCCAATTAAAAGTATCAGAAACTGGAAACTTTGGCATTGGAACTACTAATCCCCTAAGTAGAGTGTCTGTAAATACGGATGGAGATGCAAATCGTACAATGTATGTATACAATTCCGGTTCAGAGAGAATGGCTAAATTTCAATTAGACAATGCTACAGGGACTTATGGCATTGCTTTAAATGCAATTGTAAGCAATTCAGCTGCCAGTGGTTACAAGCATGTTGCAGGGAATTTCCAGTGTTATGAACCTTCAGAAAACAGTAGAAGAACTTTTGGGGTGAGAGCACATGCTGGTAGAGGATACGATGGGGCAAATTATGCAGTATATGGAGGACTTGTTGGTTCAAGAAATGGCGGCGCAATAGTTGGAAGCATCGTAAGCGAGCCTATTATTGATGGTATATATGCAGGATATTTTTATGGAGATGTACACATTGCAGGAGATTTAACAGTTGATGGGGATTATCCAGGGTGGTCAGATTTAGATATTAAAAGGGATGTTCGGTTTATTGAAAATGATGTATTGGAAAAGTTGTCAACTCTTCAGACAATTGAATATAAAATCAAAGTTCCTGAAAGAGCATTAAGTGATACAGCTGCAGTAAGCGAGGTGGATTCAAGGCTTATGAAGATTTATGAAAGAGATAGAATTGGACTGATTGCTCAAGAGTTGCAAGTAGTTTATCCAGAATTAGTTACCGAAGGTAATGATGGAAATCTGAGAATTAAATATCTTCAGGTAATACCATTATTAGTAAAAGCCATAAATGTTCAACAAGAACAGCTTGAATTACTAAAACAGGTAATAAGTGAACAGGAGGAGGATATTATTCTATTAAAGGATTATCTTGGTTTAAATGATCAGGAACCTGCTAAAAAAAATGCAATAGAAAGCTCCGCTGAACCAGATGCTGCCATTGAATCAAATGTTCCTTTGTTGTTTCAGAATGTCCCCAATCCATTTAACAGGACCACCACAATCAAATATAACATACCTGAGCTGAAAGGAGATGCTTCCGTAAATGTTTATGATCTTCGTGGAAAACAACTGCAGAGTTATATGATCAATCAGTCAGGTGAAGGTACAATAGAAATAGAAGGCTCAGTATTTCTCCCGGGAATCTATCTCTATAATCTTATTGTTGACGGATATATTGTTGATAGCAAACAGATGGTATTAACAGACTAATTTCTGCGCAATGAAAAAACTTCTTGTATTTTATCTGTTATTCAGCGCTTGGACTAATCTATTTTCCCAGGAGTGGTTTCAGGTTGGATCAACATGGTATTTTGATGATCCGGAATTAATAGAGTTTCCCGCTTATGGATATACGATTCATATTATTAAAAAGGATACACTGATTAATAACCTGGATTCAAAATTAATTCAATCTACCAGATATAACTATTATAATCAACTTATCAGCACCAGTTATAGAGTTGTACGGGAACAGGAAAATAAAGTGTATTATTGGGATGGAGATGATTTTTGTTTAATCTATGATTTCTCTCTTTCGATAGGGGATACGCTTGCAATTGAAGTTGGAAGTTTATGTAAATCAAACTCTCCAATTGTCATTGATTCAATTACTGAATTAATTGTTGATGATAAGAGGTTGAATGTTCAGCATATTTCTTTTAGTTTTGAGAGTGATGGTACAATATATTTTTACCAGGATAGTCTCATTGAAAGGATAGGTTCAATAAAAACATTTTTGTACAAGCCGTTATGTCAACTCGAAGTATTTGGAGCTTCTGTTCTTCGATGTTATTTAGACAGTGATGTGTATTACAGATTAAAATGGTTTGATCTGCGTTTTCCCGGGGCGCCATGTGATACTGCGATTTATGATCCAACTTATGTGTCTCAGGAGCTAGATGACCAATCCATTAAGGTTTTTCCAAATCCATTTTTCAGTAAAGTTCATATTAAAAACCTCAATACGGATATTAAAAGCATAAAGATTTTTAATCAGTATGGTCAACAGGTAAAACATAATGAACCACGATGTATGGAGGTTGAATTGGATCTTTCTGATCTTGCAGCAGGATGCTATTTCTGTCTTATCGAAACAGCTACCTCTTTCACTTTTCACAAACTTCTTAAAATCGATCAAAGATGAAAAAGATAATATTATTCAGTATAGCAAGCTTATGCATTTCATTAGGAGCACTCTGCCAATTTACATGTGTTATCGATGAGGGAGGTTTAAAAAGTACTGGTCCTCTTATAGACTCCGACGATTATATTCCTGACAATAATACTCCAATTAAGTACATCAGGATAAATTTTCATTTTATGCTATTTGAGGACACACACCCTGATGCCCCAGGCAACTTCACAAAGATGGATGATGGAAGGGGAAATACTGATTTTACAGGCTACGATTGGATAGATGATTTAATTCAAACTGCAAATCAGAGGCTGGCTTCAAATACACAAATGACATATCCCTTAGGAAATAACACCCCTGTTATTGAGAGAAAATACAGATTTGTTTTAAATGGAGTGTTTTTCCATAAGGATGACTATTACTATTATTATTCACATTCACCACAGGCAACTTATAGTGCTAATCCTGGTGAAGCAATCAATGTATATTATCAATCAGATTCAGTGGGAGCAATACAATCACACGGCCAAGCAAATATGGCTGGTAATCGATATTGCAGGTTTGCAAACAAATGGGGAAAATACAATGATTATTATAACGATCAGGGTACTTTTATAGGAAATTGGGGTAATGCGGGCGGTTTAATGCATGAAACAGGACACAACCTTAGTCTTTATCACACTGTTATGACTAGTGATGGATACTGTTGTTACTCATATAATTATGGCTGCAATGATTATTGTGAGGATACTCCCACAAGGGAATATGTGATTTCTGTTGATGAGATCGACCCTTGCCAATCATCGCAATGGAACAATCCCCTTAATTCAAATAATATAATGGAATATGCCGGGTATTCTGCAATTACACCGCAGCAATTGGGGAGAGTGCACTGGACAATAGAAAATGAAATGTCAGCATATCAGCCTTGCAGCTTTCAAACCAGTTCGGTCAGCATCACTGGTTTTACAGATAATCAATCCTATATTGCTGAGACTGTTACAATTCCTGTTATGTCAAATATAGTTGTTGAGGATAAAAGTGCACTATATGTAAATTGCGAGGATTTTATTATTTATGGCACGTTAGAGGTTGAACCCGGATCAGTGCTTGTTGTGAATACTGTTCCTAGTTGTAATTAAATTAAGTATCGCTATTCAGTTGTGCAACTCATTAAAGAGTGTACCAGACCCCTATGAACTGGAGCTATTGTTATGTTAGTTTTGATGATTTAGGATACGATTTGAGATTTGGCGATACGGTCCGGTTTAGATTTGCCTTTATAAGTGACAGTATTCAGAATAACAGGGATGGACTGATGTATGATAACCTTTATTTTAATGATTTCTATGAGGGTATAGATTCCAGGTTCCAAAGTGATTTTTTTTCATCAGTATTTCCGAACCCTGCAGATAAATGGGTAACTATTGAGTTTGATAACAATGATTTATCTTCCTTTCATCTTGAAATTATTGATATTTCCGGCAGGCTGATGATAAAAGAATCCGGGGGAGAACAAGGTTCCTTCAAAGTCGATATTTCTGCATTTCAACCCGGCTCCTATTTGTACAGGCTGGTAGACCGATCGTCAATCAGGGCCAGTCGTGGACAATTCATTGTCAAATGATTTTTCCTTTACAGGCAGAATAAATCATCTGACAGCTATTCCTGACATGAAGTTTTTTCATCATGTTCATATGAGTTCGAACCGATTGTGTGCAAAACTGTAATCAGTAAATAAACCTAAAATACCCAAATCTCGTTTGTTTAATATCCTTTATATCCGTAATTTCAGCACGATTAACCAGAGAGACCCCGGGCTGTTTTAAATAAGCTATTATCATTCATTCGTTGTATGCTAATAAATTGAAAGTGTTCATGCAGCCAATAAAAAAGGATAAAGAGCAAATGATGTTCCTGGAGGCATTGGCAAGGTATATCACAGAGAAGGCTGAAGGCGATCCGGCGGGCCGCTGCTTTGTATTTCCCAACCGGAGGTCGGGACTGTTCTTTAAGCGGTTCCTTGTGAAGCACTCCCCGGTTACCCAATGGTCACCGCGGATAGTGACCATCAATGAGCTGATGACCGAGCTTAGCGGCTACCAGCAGGCCGATCCGCTGGACATGCTGTTCGCACTGCATGACATCTATACCGCCAAAGCTACGTTCCCGGAACCATTCGACACCTTTTACGCCTGGGGGGAGATGATGATCAGCGATTTTGATACGCTCGATAAGTACCTGGTGGATCCCGATGCGATTTTCAGGAACATCAGGGAGCTGAAGGAGATCGATGAGGAGTTCGGCGGACTGGAAGAGGAGCAGGTGGTATTTATCAGGAAATTCTGGAGGAGCTTTCACCAGGGCGATGTGACAAAGGAGAAGGAGCTGTTTCTGGCCACATGGAAGCTGCTGCCCGAACTGTATCACGCACTTAAAAAGCAACTTGCTGAAAAAGGGGAGGGGTACGAAGGGATGATGTACCGGGCGGTGGCCGAGGCTGACATGGCCGCACTTTCTGAAAGACTGGTTGATAAACAATATTATTTCATCGGGTTCAATGCGCTGAGCAAGAGTGAGAAAATGTTGTTCGGCAAGCTTCAGAAGCGGGGCATTGCCTCCTTTTTCTGGGATTACGATGAAGAATATATCACAGACAGCTCGATGGAGGCGGGACGGTTCCTGCGGGAGAATATCGTGCAGTTCCCTCCACCGATCGATCTCGGTGTCTTCAACAACCTGAAAAGTGACAGGGAGATCAGGATATTCGATCTTCCCTCCGATATCCTGCAGTCAAAAACCATCCATAAGCTATTATCTGAAAGAAACAATACCATTACAGAGGCCAACGACACTGCGATCATTGCCTGCGATGAGAACGTGCTGATGCCGGTGTTGGTGTCACTGCCGGAACAGGTCGACCTGGTGAATATCACCATGGGATACCCGTTCAGCAATACCCCGCTATTTAGCTTTGTGGAGAGCATCCTGCGGCTCCACCGGAACAAACGGATCAGCAAGTCGGGCAGTTTCGGGTTTTATAACAAGGATGTACTCTCTGTACTGAACCACCAGTACTTTAAACTGATCAGCGACGATAGTCCTGCAGCCGTTGCGGATAAAATCATCTATGAAAACCGCGTCTATGTTAAACCGTCGTTTTTTAACGGCGGATTTACATCCGTGGTGTTTAGGGAGGTGACAACCGTCGATCAGCTGTGCAGGTACCTGGATGAACTCCTTCGACATATCCTCGGAAGGCTGCTGAATGAGGAGGGGCACCAGTACCGTGAACTTGAAAAGGAGTATATCCTGGTGGTACAGGGGAGGTTGAACAAACTTTCGCAAATCATTGCGGAGAGGCAGGAGTTGGAACCGGAAACCTTTATGCGGCTGTTCAGGAAGATCATGTGGAACCAACGCATTCCGTTTACCGGGGAGCCGCTCGCAGGTCTGCAGGTGATGGGAATCCTGGAGACACGGCTGCTTGATTTTGAGAATGTGATCATGTTGTCGGTCAACGAAGATGTAATGCCGAAATCCTCTTCCGGAAGCACTTTTATACCTTATTCCATGCGCTACGCTTACGGTCTGCCGGTTCGGGAGGACATGGATGCCATCTACGCCTACTACTTCTACCGGATCATTCAGCGGGCACGTAAGGTTGACCTGTTGTTTAAAAGTGCTTCGGAGGGCGTTCGGTCGGGTGAGATGAGCAGGTACCTGTATCAAATGCAATACAATTATAATGCGAAGGTAATCAGCCCCGTGATGCCGGTCAGCGCATTGGAGACTAAAGCCATCATCATCGAAAAAACACCGGAGATCCTCGCAAAACTCGAAAGATTTACCGAAGGTGCCGAGGGTGACCGGTACCTCTCTCCATCGGCACTTAATACCTATATTGAATGCAGCCTGAAATTTTATTTCAGGAAGATCGCACAGATCCGGGAGCAGGAGGAGTTGCTCGAAGAGCTCGATGCCATCGGGTTCGGAAATATCCTTCATAAAACGATCCACCTGCTCTATGAACAACTGCCGGCCAGCCACCGGCAGATCACCCGCGAAGAGCTCCTCGGCCTCTGCTCGGGCGATCTGCTCGATAAGAAACTGGAGGAGGTATTTGTGAGCGAGTATTTCCGATCCGGCAAGAGCAGAACCATCGAGGGCAGAAACCTGGTTATCCTGGCGATCCTGAAAAAATACCTGCTCAAGATCATTGAAACCGATGCAACTATCGCTCCCCTGGAACTGGTAAGCATGGAGGAAGAGTATATCATGGAGCGGGGGATCGCAACTCCGGCAGGCAGGCTCAGCGTGCGGATTGGGGGAAAGATCGATAGGGTAGACAAGCCGGTAGGGGATATAACCCGGATCATTGATTATAAAACAGGAGGGTCGGAACTGAAGTTTGAATCCATCGCTTCGTTGTTTGACAGGGAACAGAAAAAGAGAAACAAGGAGGCCTTTCAGGCTTTTGTTTATGCCTCGCTATATCTGGACCAACATCCGGATGAGCCGGTGCAGCCCGGATTGTATGTGGTTAGAAAAATGTTCGGGGAGGACTATTCGACCCGGTTTATGATGGGCAGTTCGGGTAAGAAGCAACCCCTGCTCTCTTTTAATGAATACACGGAAGAGTTCAACGAACACCTTAGCGCAATTCTAACAGAGATTTATGATCCCGGGGTGCCATTTGTTCAGACAGAGGTTACAGACCACTGTAAGTACTGTGACTTCAAGGAGATATGCGACAGACACTAATCATTTAGCAGGTCGGGACGTAGTTTGCGGGTTTTTTCGAGTGCCTGTTCCTGTTTCCACTCCTCAATTTTTGCTGCATGTCCCGAAAGTAGAATTTCAGGTACCTTCCACCCCTTGTAATCAGCCGGACGGGTATAGACAGGAGGAGAGAGCAGGTTGTCCTGGAAGGAATCGGACAGTGCAGAGGTGCTGTCAGATATTGCCCCCGGAATGATTCTGACGATACTGTCAGTAATCACTGCCGCAGCCAGTTCACCACCAGAGAGAACATAATCGCCAATGGAAAGCTCCATGGTGACCAGGTGGTCGCGAACCCGTTGGTCGACCCCCTTGTAGTGGCCACAGAGGATGATCAGGTTCTTCATGCTGCTAAGTTTGTTGGCGGTATGCTGACTAAATACAGGTGCATCAGGGGTTGTAAAAATGATTTCGTCGTAATCCCTTTCCGATTTCAGCTTTTGAATGGCAACTTCAATAGGTTGAATGGACATCACCATCCCTGCCTCACCGCCAAAGGGATAATCATCCACCTTCCTGTGTTTGTCGTCAGAATAATCGCGCAGATGATGGACCACAATTTCTACAAGTCCTTTGTCACGGGCTCGCTTCACTATTGAATGGTCGAGTGGGCCCTTTAGCAATTCGGGCAGTACAGTAAGTATGTCAATTCTCATCATTTTGCAAAAATAGTGAAATATTGGCAGATGGACGATCTAACTTGCGACCAGCAAAGGTGGAACGGTTTTTGATCAATAGTATTGGAATTAATAATAAAATAAGTAATTTGGTTTCGAAGATCTAATATAATCCTCTGGTTCTATGAAATATTCTGATAATAATGATCATTACCTCAATGATGATCATTTGGAAAACGTAAACAAGAAAAGTGAAGAGTCGGTTGATGCGAATAGTGACAATACAGAAGAAAAGTCTTTCACCGATCCGGATCCGGATGCGACACAGGATATGTCTGATGTACCGGCAAGAGAGTTGCATGACCTGAATGCTGGTGAGGGTCATGACGAACAACCATCAAAGGAGGAAAAGAGTGATGAAGCGCCAAAGGAGCCGGAAAAGACAGAGCACAATGAAGAGCAGCCGGTAGCTGCTGATGGTTCGGACCATCAGGAGAATGAAGCAAAGGAGCCGGAAGTAGCTGATCCAAAGGATGATGAGCAGAAATCGAATCAAGTAGCTGCAGATAATATGGAAGCGGAAGTAGAGCAGGAAAAGCCGGAAATTAAGGATGATGAGCAAATAGAGAATAAAGGAGCTGTAGAGAAAAAGGAACCGGAGAAAGAACCGGAAAAGCCGGAAATAAAGGGAGAGGAGAAGATTAAATATGGGCTGCTTAGCAAGTCGGACCTGGTAAAACTTCTTGAAGATCTGCTGAATAAGAAGTCATTTGAAGAGATGCGATCGTCCGTTAACGAAATACAGGAAATTTATAGCAATAAGCAGGAAGCGGAACTAATTGAAAAGAGAGAGAAGTTTATTGCTGAAGGTGGTTTGGAGCAGGATTTTAAGCCGGCCGAGGATCCGGTCGACAGGAAGATGGAAGAGTTGGCAGGACGGTATAAATCACTCAAGGCAGATTACAACAAACAACTGGAAGATGAGAAAGAAACCAATCTGAAGATTAAACAGGAGATCCTTGAAGAATTCAGATTGTTGATGGAACAACAGGAGAGCTTTGACAACACATTCAGGAAATTCAAACAACTGCAAAAGAGATGGTTTAACGTAGGAATTGTTCCCAGGCAGAATGTCAGGGATCTTTGGAATTCCTATAATTTCTTCGTAGACAAGTTCAATGACTATGTCAATATCAGCAAAGAGCTTAAAGTGCTTGATCTGAAAAAGAACCTTGAAAAGAAAACGGAGTTGTGTAATAAAGCAGAAGCACTTGCCAACGAATCGAACATTTCAACCGCCTTCAAAACTCTCCAAACCTATCATGCACAGTGGCGTAAAATTGGTCCGGTACCACGTGAAGATAAAGATGCGATCTGGGAACGGTTCCGTTCAGCTACCTCTGTTATCAATAAAGAACACCAACAATTCCAGGTCAGGATGAAGGAGTTGCTGTTTGAAAACCTGGATCTGAAGAAAGGATTGTGTGAAAAGGCAGAAGCACTTGCAGCTCTTGAACTCTCAGAACACAGGGACTGGGAAAAGAAGACCAGGGAGTTGTTGAAAATTCAGAAAGAGTGGAAAACAATTGGATACACCCCAAAAAAAGAGAATAACAAGATATACTCACGGTTCAGAAAGGCGTGTGATGAGTTTTTCAGGAAGAAGGCTGCTTTTTATGCCGAGAACCTGGAACAACAGAAGGAGGTTTTGCAGCGGAAGAAAGAAATTGTGGTTGCTGCTGAGGAGTTGAAGGACAGTACTGACTGGAAGCCGACCACTGATAAATTGATCGACTTGCAGAAACAGTGGAAGGAATCCGGACCCTTGCCAAGAAAGGAGTCTGATAAGTTGTGGTTTAGGTTCAGGTCGGCCTGCGACCATTTTTTTAATAATAAATCAGAATTCTATGGTGGAAAAAAAGAATCCTATGAGGAAAATCTCAAGAAGAAGAAGGCTTTAATCGAAGAGATCAAAACGGTTGTTCCACCGGGAGATGCCGATGAGCTGGCCGCTCTGACGGAGAAGTTTCAGGAGCGGTATGATGAAATAGGATTTGTTCCTGTGGAAGACAAAGACAGGATCAGAGATGAATTCAGGGATGCTATCAGCGGCATTGTAAACAGGATTGATACTGATGAGCATACCAAGGCCCTTATTCAATACAGGGTGAAGATATCTGCGATAGCGAATAGTCCGAGAAGTGACACTAAGTTGCGTTTTGAGCGTGACAAGGTGATGGACAAATTACAGCAACTAAAAAATGATATTGGTGTATGGGAGAACAATATCGGATTCTTCAAACAGACCAAGAGTGCTGAAGAAACCATCTCAGATTTCCAGGATAAGATCGACGATGCACATGCCCGGATTAAACTTCTGGAAAACAAAATCAGGATTATCGATCAATCTGAAGGAATATAGTTGATAAATCCATCAAAGAATATTTTTAACAATCTGAGATTATTTATTACTTTGCGGCTTAATCTTTAGCTCCAATTATTTTGACCAGGACAAAGTATGTATTTGTAACGGGTGGGGTTACCTCTTCACTCGGAAAAGGTATTATTTCCGCTTCCCTCGGCCGCTTGCTGCAGGCGAGAGGATTTTCTGTCACCATCCAGAAACTTGATCCTTACATCAATGTGGATCCCGGCACCTTGAATCCCTATGAACATGGCGAATGCTATGTGACCGATGATGGTGCGGAAACAGACCTGGACCTTGGTCATTATGAGCGCTTTCTGGACATTCAAACATCTCAGGCCAACAATGTTACAACCGGTCGGGTCTACCAGTCAGTTATTAACAAGGAGCGCCGGGGTGATTATCTTGGTAAAACGGTGCAGGTGATCCCGCATATTACCGACGAGATCAAACGGGGGATTACTCTTCTCGGAAAGGGAGGAAAATATGATGTTATCATTACTGAGATCGGCGGAACAGTGGGCGACATTGAATCACTGCCCTATATTGAAGCTGTGCGTCAGTTGAGGTGGGATCTGGGGTACAGTAATACAGCCATTATTCACCTTACACTTGTTCCTTATCTGAGTGCTTCCGGTGAATTAAAAACCAAGCCTACACAGCATTCAGTAAAGGTATTACTTGAAAACGGTATACAACCCGATATTCTTGTTCTTAGAACTGAACGCCAATTAACAAAGGATATTCGCAAAAAGGTGGCACTGTTTTGCAATGTGAACATCGAATCTGTAATACAGTCGATCGATGTCTCAACTATTTATGAGGTACCTCTCCTCATGCAGGAGGAAAATCTGGATAAGTCGGTTCTGTCAAAGCTTAAGCTGGAGTCCAGGGAGCCGATAAAGCTAAAGGCATGGCGCGATTTTGTCAAGAGGCTCAAGAATGCAGAGAAGGAGGTTAGGATTGCACTCGTGGGAAAATATGTTGAACTATATGACTCCTATAAATCCATTATTGAATCACTGACCCATGCGGGGGCGATGAATGATGTCAATGTGATTGTGACCTGTATCCATTCGGAAATGATCTCTCCGGAGACCATCAATGAGGATTTGAAGGGGTATGACGGGATTATAGTTGCGCCTGGATTTGGCGACCGCGGTATTGACGGGAAGATATGGGCCGTTCAATATGCCCGGGAAAATAAAATACCCTTCTTTGGCATTTGCCTGGGATTACAGTGTGCTGTGATCGAGTTTGCCCGAAACGTGCTTGGTTATAAGGATGCCCATTCCACTGAGATGACAAACATTACGAAGCATCCTGTGATCGACCTGATGGAAGAGCAGAAGGGGGTGACAGAAAAGGGCGGAACGATGCGGCTTGGCGGATATGCCTGTGAGCTGGTGAAGAATTCCAAATCCTCTGCCATTTATAAAAAAGAGATGATCAGGGAACGGCACAGACACCGGTACGAATTCAACAATGATTTCCTGGAAGAATTTGAAAGTAATGGTATGCTGGCAGCAGGAATAAACCCGGAGAGCAACCTGGTTGAGATTATGGAGCTGCCTGATCATCCCTGGTTTATTGGAACGCAGTTCCATCCGGAATACAGCAGTACTGTTCTGACTCCACATCCGCTGTTTGTCAGTTTTATCAAATCGGCCCTTGATCATTCCAGTTAGAGGGCTCCATTCTCTTATAATGCGGGCAATTCTTTAGACTTTTGAATTTATTACCCGAATAATTCAGCTAAAACATTACTTTTGTGGCTGCGTAACAATAGATTTTATAATGGACAAAAATTCGATCGTCGGTATTGTACTGATCGGTGTCATCCTGATAGGATATAGCATTTTTACCAAACCGGCCCGCGAGGCACAGATGGAAGCACTTCGAAGGAATGATTCCATTGCCATGGTGGAACAGTTAAGGCAGCAGGAACAGCAGCAAAAACAGCAGCAGGGACAAGTATTGCAGGAAGAGAGTGCCGGGCCATCAACCGGCGAAGCTGACAGGGATATTATAGCCAGGGAGCAGGAGAAGAATTTCGGTGTATTCAGGAGCGGACTGGAGGGAAAAGAGGAGTATGTAACCTTGGAGAATGAGTTGGTAAAGCTTGAGTTTTCAACCCTTGGCGGCAGGCCCTACAGTGCGACTCTCAAGGAGTATACTACGCACGATTCATTGCCGGTTGTTCTGTTTGATGGGGATTCGTCAAGATTTGACCTTCAGTTTTTTGCAGACAGCCGCCGGATTAATACCGGTGAGTTGTTTTTCAAACCCGGTACCAGTCAAAAGAAAGTGGTTGTAAGCGATCGTGAAAAAAGCCTGTCCATGCGCCTTGATATAACTGAAGACGCATTTATCGAGTATACCTACACCCTGCATCCCGGAAAATACATGATCGATTTTGATATCCGGCTGGTAGGACTCGAGCAGTTTCGGACGGATAACATGACCTACCTGTATGAGATCTATTTCCCCTCCACGGAAAGAGGGTATCAGAATGAAAACAACTACACATCATTGTTTTACAGGTACAAGGAGGGAAGCATTGAAAAGTTTAATATGCGATCCAAAAAAAGCATACAGGAGGAAACTGCTGTTACTCAGCTGGAATGGATTGCTTACAAGCACCAGTTCTTCTCCACTGTGTTTATTGCAAAAGATTACTTTTCGAGCGCCTATATGATGAATGAGCGGTTTGAGAATCCCGGGAAATATATCAGGCACTTTTCGAGTGAAATTGACCTGCCATATGCCAGGATGAATGACCAGACAATGTCCATGGCATTCTATTTTGGCCCCAATCACCATACCACATTGAAAAAGTATGACGAATGGAAACTTGAAAATCTCGTAACGGTAGGTGGCTCTGTTATCAGATGGCTCAATGAGTTTGTCATTATACCGATCTTCAATTGGTTGAACCGGTCGATTGCCAATTATGGTATTATCATCCTGTTGCTTACCCTGATCCTGAAAACGGCCCTTTTTCCGCTTACATACAAATCATACAAATCACAGGCTGTGATGCGGGTGCTGAAGCCGCAGGTTGACGAGATCAATGAGAAGTATCCTAAAAAGGAGGATGCAATGAAGAAGCAGCAGGCCACAATGGCTCTTTACAAAAAAGCGGGCGCCAATCCATTGGGTGGCTGCCTGCCCATGCTGGCACAGATGCCCATATTGTATGCCATGTTTCGCTTTTTCCCCACTTCCATTGAACTACGTGGCGAGAGTTTTCTGTGGGCCGATGACTTGTCAACCTACGACAGTATACTCGACCTGCCTTTCACCATTCCCATGTATGGGGATCATGTGAGCCTTTTTACGATTTTGATGACCGTTACAACGGTGCTCAGTATGAAGATCAATAACCAGATGACCTCTACCAGTGCCATGCCGGGAATGAAGACCATGATGTACATCATGCCGGTGATGTTCATGTTTATTCTCAACAGTTTCTCAGCGGCATTGACCTATTATTATTTCCTGGCCAATGTGATTACCCTTGGACAAAACTTCATTTTTAAATATTTCACCGATGAGGAGGCGATTTTAAGAAAGATCAATGCCCGGACGGCAAAGCCCAAAAAGAAATCTAAATGGCAGGCCAGGCTGGAGGAGATGACAAAGCAGCAGCAGGCCCAGAAAAGCAGATCTTTGCCTAAGGGGAAGCCATCACCGAAAGGTAAATCATTACCAAAGGGAGGTAAACGAAGATAATTGTGAGGTGATGTGTTGGAATAGTTTTACCAGGAAGAGGGTGTTGGGATTGTAATGAATTAAATACGCAGTCAGACTCCTTTTAAGCCCACCATTTTAATGGCAGTTACAGCTGCTTCATCGCCTTTATTTCCATGCTTTCCACCTGCCCGGTCAACAGCCTGTCGCTTATTTTCAGTGGTGAGTAAACCAAAGATAAAGGGTATATCATATTCAAGGTTCAATTCAGCAATCCCATGTGTCACTCCCTGGCAGATAAAGTCAAAGTGTCTGGTCTCTCCCTGGATCACACAGCCAATGGCGATTACTGCATCCAACGCATGTTTTTCTGCCATAAGCCTTGAGCCGTATATCAGTTCAAAACTTCCGGGTACAGGTATCACATGAATATTCTCATCAGGACAGCCATTCTTTTTAAGCGTTTGTATTGCACCCTCCGCCAGAATTGCTGTTATCTCCTCGTTCCATTCGGAAACGACGATCCCGAATTTCATACCGGAAGCATCAGGTACTTTTTCAGGATCATATTTGGAGAGATTCTTCAGACTGGTTGCCATGACAGGAATTTTATTTATTTAAAGGAAATCAAGTTGTGCCTCAACCCGGCCAATGTATTTTTTCATTTCCCGCCCCTCGTTCGATTCCGGATATTCGATATTGATGCGTTTATAGACCTCAAGGGCTTTGTTCAGTGCTCCCATCTCTTCATAAACGATCCCTGCTTTTTTCAGGATGATCGGCGATGAAAATTTGTTTTCATATTTTTTTGCAGCCCTGATGTAGGTCGAAGCTGCCTTATCATATTCAAGGATCTCGCTGTATGCATCACCCAGCGCACTCATCGCTGCAGCGCCGGTGATGAGGTCCCTGGTTCTGTATCCAGAAAGGTAGCTGATGGCTGATTCATAATCGCCCAGTTCAAGGAAACAAACACCTGCATAATACTTAGCCAGTCTTGCCGCTTTGGTGATTGAATACTCATCAATGACATCCAGAAAACCGGGAAAAGTTCCGTAACCGTTCAGCGCCAAATTAAAAGAATCACGTTCAAAAAAGCGTTCAGCCATGTACATGCTTGCAGCAGCTTCCTGGTTTTTTGGTTGGAGTATGTATCGGTTTCCGGCTATGAGAAGCATAGCGATTGCCAAAACTACCAAAAGTGCATTTACCAAAAGCTTCTGGTTATTTTCGATGAATAATTCCGTGCGCGATAGTGCTGATTCAATATTACCAAGACTCTTATCTCCCTGAACCTCTTTTTGTTTGCGGGCCATTTTTAACGTTTTTTATACATTTTTTAAAACAACCGCAAATGTAATGGTTTTTCCCAAATTTGCCTGCATAGTTGACAAAAAGTTGTCGGAATATTGCTGCTGCTTATGATTTTTACTTGAATATACCGTACATTTGTTTCAGTAGAAATTATAATATGCATTTATCTGCGCTTTCAGTAATACATTTCAAGAATTATGAACAGGCTGATATTGAACTGAGTCCGAGGATCAATTGCTTTGTCGGGGAGAACGGTGTAGGAAAGACAAACCTCCTGGATGCGATCCACTATCTGGCCCTGTGCAAGAGCAATCTTAACCCCGTTGATACACAAAACATCCGGCATGATGCCGATTTTTCTGTGATCCAGGGGGTATTTCACCGCATGGATAAAGAGGAGGCGATCTATTGTGCCATTCGTCGCAACAAAAAAAAGCAATTCAGGAGAAACAAGAAGGATTATAGGCGTTTGGCCGAGCATATCGGACTTATCCCCCTGGTGATGATATCCCCGGCAGATTATATTCTGATACAGGGCGGTAGTGAGGAGCGAAGGAGGCTGATGAATGGTGTTATTGGTCAGTACGACAGGGCATATCTCGAGAATGTGATCTCCTACAACAGGATTTTAACCCAACGGAACAGGTTGCTGAAAGAGAATAACCACAATGCTAATTTCAGGGATGTGATTGAAGTGTTTGATAGTCAGCTAATTCAATATGGAATCCCTGTTTTTGAGGCACGGAAAGAATTTACAGACAAACTGAATCCTATTTTTCAGCAGTACTATAAGCATGTTTCAGGCAATAAGGAGGTTGTAACACTCAATTACCAGTCGCAATTGTTGGAGGAGGAATTTGAAAAGGCGTTGAAAAGCTCCCGGCAGAAGGACCAGATCGTTCAGTATACCACCATGGGTATTCATAAGGATGACATCAACATGGAGCTGGGGGGGCATCCTTTGAAAAAAATCGGCTCTCAGGGTCAGCAAAAGACCTACCTCGTGGCACTCAAGCTTGCAGAGTTTGAGTTTATGAAGGAGACCATGGGCAACACGCCGATCCTCCTGCTCGATGATGTATTTGATAAATTTGACGCCTTTCGTGTGAAACAGATCATCAAGTTGGTGGCTGATAATCATTTCGGACAGATATTTATCACAGATACCAATGAGACCAGGATGGAGACTATCCTAAAAGAGATACCGGCAGAACACCGCGTCTTCCAAATTAAAAACAATGAAATTAGAATGAAAGATCAGTGGTAATATGGAACGAAAGAGGGAAAAGAAGATCGGATCACTGCTCGACGAATTTGTAAGGGCGAACAACCTCGAAAATGGCTTGGCAGAATACCGTATAGAGAAGAGCTGGGGAGAACTTCTCGGCAGGAATGTGGCCATGGCTACCCGTTCGCTTTATATCAAAGACAGAAAACTGATCGTCAAGCTTCACTCTTCGGTGCTCAGGAACGAATTGGCAATGATCAAGTCCGATCTCATTCGCAGACTCAATGAATCGGCCGGTTCGGAAGTGATCGATGATGTTGTCTTAAGATAATCTGAACCTCTCCCTTGAAGAGAAAAAGAAAGCCGCCTCTATCGTGGCGTTTTCATCGGAATCGGAACCATGAACGGCATTTTCCTGAATAGAAACGGCGTAAATCTTCCTGAGCGTACCCTCTTCCGCCTTCTCAGGATCCGTCGAACCTATAAGCTTCCTGTACTCTTCCACAGCATTTTCCTTTTCAAGAATGGCTGCAACGATCGGGCCTGAGCTCATAAAATCTATAAGGCCAGGGTAAAAAGGCTTTCCCTTGTGAACAGCATAGAAATTCTCTGCATCTTTAATAGTCAGCTGAAGCATCTTCAGTGCAGTGATATGAAATCCGTTTTCACTTATCATATTCAGGATGGGACCAATGTGTCCATTGGCTACAGCCGTTGGCTTGATCATTGTAAATGTAAAATTTCCAGTCATACTTTTTCGTTTAACTAATGTGACCTTAACAAATATAGAGATAAATTGTTAACCGGAGTGGATATTTTTTTACTTTTGACCTTCTGTTCAAAAAAAACGGACAATGTTTTATTATGTTGAACAGTGCCAATAATTTAATGGTAATGTTGAATAAACAATCGATCATAAAAATCAGGAAGATTATTGAAAAGAGAGGGCCCGTGGTGGTTATATCACATGTAAACCCCGATGGTGATGCCCTTGGATCGGGTCTTGCATTGGCATTGTTCCTGAAAAAGTTCGATCTGCCTGTCTCTGTAATCATGCCCAACAACGTGCCTGAATTTTTAAGCTGGCTCCCCGGATTCGAAATGGTTTTAACATATAAGAAGAAAAAGAAGCAGTGTAAAGCATTGCTTGCAGAAGCGAAAACCATTTTTCTGCTCGATTTCAACGATCCTGAAAGAATCGGCGATATGAAAGATGAACTGAAAGCATCTGATGCTTTTGTGATCATGATCGATCATCACCAAAACCCGGTACAATTTACAGACTTGTTGATCTCAGAAGATTGGCGCGGGTCTGTTGGTGAGATGATCCACCTGTTGATTAAAGATGTCGCAGGAGCTGACTCCGTTGACAAAGATATTGCAACTTGTCTGTATGTTGCTATTATGACGGATACAGGTAATTTTCGCTATGCGTCCTCCTATCCGGAGATATTCAATATCGTTGGTGAATTGGTGGGTACTGGAATTGATAAAGATCAGATATACACCAATATATATGACAGTTACTCCGAAAACAGGATGAAGATGATGGGGTATTGCATGTCGGAAAAGCTGGTTGTACTCAGGGAATACAACACTGCTTATATTAGTCTGAAGCAGGAAGAGCTTGACAGATTTGATCACCAGATCGGCGATACGGAAGGTTTTGTGAATATTCCCTTCTCAATCAAGGGAATCAAGGTCTCTGCCCTGTTTATTGAAAAGAAGAAACATGTAAAAATTTCGCTGAGATCAAAAGGGGCGTTCTCAGTCGACAAGCTGGCTTCACAATCCTTTAACGGAGGAGGACACCATAATGCAGCTGGAGGAGAGATGCCTCTGTCGCTTGAGGAGACAATTATAAAATTTGAATCGGTTCTTGCAGCATATAAAGATGAACTCAGATAAAAAGCAGCTGATCCTGGTTATAGGATTGATCATTTTGTCGGCCTGCCGGACACCTGTTCAGGAGAGGGCTGAGGTGGTTGAGGATGAAACAGAACATGCCTTCATTGAGACGAATAAGTATATCAGGGAGCGACACCGGGAGCATATCATGGCTTTTGCCGGGAGGGTTGGCTGGGAGATGACAGAGACCCCTACAGGCTTGTGGTACATGATTATGGAAAAAGGGGATGGACCCGCCGTGCAGAGAGGTAAAGTTGTAGTCTATGCCTATGAAACCCGACTCCTGAACGGAAAAATATGCTATTCTGCAACTGCCACAGAGCCGAAAAGGATTGTTGCAGGGAAGGGGAACATTGAAGCCGGACTGGAAGAGGGCTTGTTATTGCTCAGGGAAGGGAGCAAAGCGCGATTTATTGTTCCGCCACACCTGGCCCATGGCAACTTCGGTGATATGGACCAGATCCCAGGCTCCTCAGTATTGCTTATTGAAGTGCACGTAATAGAGGTAAAGAGATAAATTTTGGATGCAATGTTGAAATTCCTGGCAGCATCTTAAAATAAGTTGTGTAGTTTTGCAGTTCTACTTGATAGATTAACAGACATGACAAGAATCATCTTTTTTATATTCGTTTTAGTGAGCCTGCTCCCCTTTACAGGATGCGAGGAAGAGATCAACTACGACTACTTTAGAGCCGAGGAGGATCGCTATTTTCACCTGTACATGGATGCGAATTATCCCGAATTAGCGCCCACGGAAAGTGGTTTGTACTTCATTGAATTCGAGGAAGGGGAGGGCTTGTCGCCCGATTCGGGAGATTATTTGCTAATTAATTTTCTGGCATATACCGTTCCGGATGAAAAAGAAGTGGATACCTATACCGAGGAGTGGGCAAGAAGATATAACCTGTATAATGATAAAGTGTTATACGGACCTTATAAGTATGAGTATGGCACCGGAATTACCGGATTATATGAAGGTCTTTCTATGATGAAGGAGGGCGGTATTGCGCGGCTGATCTTTAAGAGTGATCTGGGATATGGTAGTGCCGGGATGGGAAATATTGGCAGATTTGAATCGCTGATGTATGATATTGAACTGGTCGAGGTGATTGCGGATCCGGTTCAGAATGAGCAGGAACAGATCGATGCTTTTCTTTCTGAAAACCCGACAGCATACCCTGTAAAAGATAAAGAGACCGGCGTTACCATGTATTACATACCTGGTGTAGCTGGCGACAGCGCCCAGATAGCAGAAGGAAACAGCGTTGAGGTGTTTTATACGGGAAGGCTGCTCGACGGCAGGGTTTTCGATTCCAATGAGGGCAGTAGTAAAGGGATGAGCGTAAAAGTAGGAGAAGGAGAGGTTATTGCCGGATGGGATATTGGTCTGAAATGGTTCAGATACGGTGGAAAAGGTCAGTTGCTAATTCCTCACCAGCTTGCTTACGGTGCCGAAGGATCGAAGGTTCAAAACAGCAATAAAATTTCCATTCCGCCATATGAAGCATTGCTTTTTGATATCAGGATATCAAAAGCCATAATAGAAGAAGACGATAAATAGCCCAAATTGATTCGGTTTGCCTTTTCTGAATTCCTAAATTCGACACTTTTGGCCATAAAAAACTGACTCTAAACCCCCGGCTATTTAAAGTCCGTCAATTGAGTAGGAGTGGACAGACTATTTAGCCGTCAATAGAGTCAAGTGTTTGAGCTAGAACCGAGCTTGCGAGCTCGACGAAGTCAAAGTTCAATAACAAGCATAACGCAGTTATTGGACTTTATAGACAAACACAATCGGACTTTCCCAATAGAAATACAGCCGGACGCTTATGCAGATCCGGTTTTTTCTTTTTCCAAAAGCTGACTGCCGCAGTTTTGATCATCTCTGTTTTAGTTGTAATATCAACGGCGACGGTCAGAAGTGTCTGTTTCCGGCAGGACGAACAGATATCTTCCAGCAATGCATTGTTCCTGTAGGGTGTTTCAATAAAGATCTGCGTCTCATTCTTTTGTTCAACAATTTTTTCCAGGTTTTTGATGTGCTGTATCCGTTCACTACGTTGCACCGGTAAATAGCCGACAAACCTGAATGATTGTCCGTTGAACCCGGAAGCCATCAGTGCCATAAAAATAGAAGAGGGGCCTGTAAGCGGAACGACATCGATCTCCTGCTCGTGCGCAAGATTCACCAGTGCGGCACCCGGATCGGCAATGCCGGGAAGTCCCGCCTCTGAGATGACACCCATGTCCTTCCCTTCCTGAACCGGACGCAGAAAGCCCTCTATCTCTTTTGGGTCGGTATGTTTGTTCAATTCAAAAAAAGTTAGCTCATTAATCTGCATCTCCTTGTCGATCGTTTTCAGGTAGCGTCTGGCATTCCTCGTTTTTTCAACAACAAAATAGCTGAGTCCGGTAATCAGTCCCTTCATGTTCAGGGGCAGAAAGGTATCAGGATCGGGGTTTCCCAATGAATTGGGTATCAAAAATAGTTTACCTGGCATCTTTTTGTTTTAAAAGTAACAAGAATAAAGAAATTTCTTCGGTCTTCGCTCGAAAATGATTAATTTCGGGGTCATTTTAAAAACGGGAGGGAAATCATTGAAAGTTACTTTTTTGGGAACAGGAACATCACAGGGAGTGCCTGTGATCGGATGCAGATGTGATGCATGCAGGTCGGACGATCCGCACGATAACAGACTGCGTTCATCCATCCTGTTGCAGAACGACGATTCCACCATTGTTATTGACACAGGACCTGATTTCAGGCAGCAGATGCTCAGGGAGAAGGTGCTACAGCTTGATGCAGTGATCTATACCCATGAGCACAGGGATCATATCGCGGGATTGGACGATATCCGTGCTTTTAACTTTCTACAGAAGAGATCGATGGATCTTTACGGTGAAAAAAAGGTGTTGCAGTCCATCCGGATATCCTTCCCCTATATTTTCGCCGATAACAGGTACCCCGGAGTTCCCAGTGTAAACCTCCATGAAATCAACCTCAACCCCTTCGAGGTCCGGGAAATCTCTTTTATACCCATCAGGATGGTCCATGCCAATATACCGGTGCTGGGTTTTCGGATCAATGATTTTGCCTACCTGGTAGATGCCAATTTCATTTCAGCCGAGGAGAAGCGCAAGTTGAAGGGTATTAGCAAAGTCGTGATCGGTGCATTGCGGAAGGAGAAGCACCATTCGCATTTCACCCTGGAAGAAGCGGGTAAACTATTCCTTGAACTGGATGCCGATGAGGGGTATGTCACCCATATCTCTCACCAGATGGGATTGGAGGAGGAGTTCAGAAAGCTTCTGCCCGCAGGCATGATCCCTGCCTACGATGGCCTGGTCCTCGAGATATAGTCCACCTGTTGATTCATCCGGCTGCGGGAAAGGAGGAACAGGATGCCGGCGATGACATTCAGAACCAGGAAGATGATCCCTCCGAGAAGCAATGCCGCCGGCAGGTCATACAGATCGTTCACCCACCCGATGAGCGGTCCCGCGATAGAAAAAATGATCCTGATAACAAAGTTCCTCACCGACAGCACCGTGGCCCGGATCTCTGAGCTTGTAACACGGTTGATATAGTCTTTAAGCACCGGTGTGGCATAGCCCCGCACGAGGTAAAAGAGGAGAAGGACGATGAGGCCGCTGACGAGGCCCGAGCGTGAGAGTGCGATGTACCCCAGTGGGATCAAAAGGCTGATGAGGATGATCGATCGTTTTGGACCAAGAAGCATCTCGGTGCGGTAGGCATAAAAGGAGGAGAGGGCGACGGTGATGTTGAGTCCGGCCCATAACAGACCGAACCAGACCTTGTCAATCTGGCTGTATTCAAAAAATTTCTGAGCGAACCACGCCATGGTGAGGGTTGCACATCCGATAAACGCCGAGAGGAGGATGTTTCGCCTTAGTATTTTATTGCCGATGAGGGCAAAACGTGAAATATCTACGATCTCCCTGAAGTCGCGGTTCATTAGTTTCTTGTGCTGTAAAGGTTCTCTAAGGGTCAGTGCCGCGGGGATTGCCAGGGCGGCCACAATGATCTGTCCATAGTAGGGTGTCCTGAGCGAAACGGTCACCAGCAGGATGCTCAGAAGTGCGGCAGCTGCCTCGGCGAGACTACCCAGTGAGGTGATCCGTCCTTCGTACCGGCTGTACTTTCGCTCCTGCCCCTGCTCCAGCAGCGAATCGTAAAGCATCGCTGAATCGGCCCCCGATACCAGGCTCTGCCCGATCCCGAGAATAATCTGTGCGATGAGGAAACCGTAAAAGCCATAGCTTATGCCGTAAACCATGAATCCTGCCATACCCAGCACGGCACCTGTGAGGATCGTTCTCTTTCTTCCCCATACATCGGCCATATAGCCGGAGGGGATCTCCAGAATCACGATCATGATGGAGTAGATCGCCTGAAGTACCATTATATCCTTCATTTTCAATCCATTGCTCTCATAGAACAACACAACAACAGGCATGTATAGCATGAACCATTTCGAGATCTTGATAAGATACAACCTGGGTATATTAGGATGTAAGACCATGGCCACAAAGATAACTGTTGTATAATAGATTTTCTATCAATATTCAGATTGTATCTTTACACCTGAAACAAACTGTTTAACTAATGGGAGCTACCGTTGTTGAAAAAATTCTCGCCGCACATTCTGACCGGGATCGGGTGGGACCGGGCGATATTGTCGATGTGGCAATCGATGCCCGTGTAGCGCGCGATTTCGGCGGGGCGAATGTAGTGAAGAACATCACTGGAAACAACCTTTCCGTTGCCGATCCCGGGAAGACCTTCTTCACCTTCGATTGTAACCCCACCGGGTCCGACCAGAAGTATGCAGCGAACCAGCAGCTGTGCAGGGTGTTTGCACGCGAGCATGGCATCAGGGTGTACGACATCAACCGTGGGATCGGAACGCATATCCTGATAGAGGAGGGGTTGGCGGGGCCCGGTACCACGGCTGTTTCTACCGATTCCCACGCCAACATCATCGGTGCCGTGGGCGCATTCGGTCAGGGGATGGGCGATAAGGATATTGCAGCTGCCTGGAGCAAGGGAAAGATCTGGTTCAAAACGCCTTCATCCGCTAAAATTGTGTTCACGGGGGAACGCCCTGCCCAGGTAACTGCCAAAGATATTGTACTGAACCTGCTGGCGCGGTTTGGATCGAATGCTCTGCTGGGATATTCCGTCGAACTTTGCGGGGAGGTGATTGAACAGTTGAAGCTCGACGAGCGGATCACCATTGCCTCGATGGCAACGGAGCTTGGAGCGATCATTATATTGATCCCGCCCAATGATGAGGTGCTGCGGTATTGCGAGTCGAGGGCGAGGAGGAGGATCGAGCCGGTAGTAGCCGACGAAGATGCTGCTTACGATTTGTTTGAGGAGATGGACCTGTCGTCGTTCCGAAAGCTGGTTTCCCTGCCGGGGAAGCCGCACGATACCGCTGAGATTCCGCGGGAGAGGGTATGGATCGATTCGGCCTTTATTGGTAGCTGTACCAACGGCCGGATGAAGGACCTGGAGATAGCCGCGTGCATTCTGAAAGGGAGAAAGGTGGCGCCGGGAGTGGTGCTGAAGGTTGTGCCGGCCACCGATAGAATATGGCACCAGGCACTCGAGTCGGGTCTGCTGGAGGAGCTGAAGGAGGCCGGGGCGCTCATCTCCAATGCGGGGTGCGCGGGGTGTGCTGCCGGACAGGTGGGGCAGAACGGACCGGGTGAGGTGACAATCAGTACAGGCAACAGGAACTTTCCGGGAAAGCAGGGCCTGGGTGAGGTCTACCTGGCATCGCCCGATGTGGTGGCGGCTTCGGCTGTGGCAGGGTATATCACCACACCGGAGGAGCTTCCCGATGTGTTGCCCGACAGACCAGTATCGGGAAGGCGTGAACCTACAGCTGTCACCCAGGAGCGCCCTCCTGTTGCCAATATGCCCGTTGAGGTTTCGGGCAGGGTATGGGTGATTCCGGAAGATGATATCGATACGGATATGATCTTTCACAACCGGCACCTCGCCATAACCGAGCAGTCTGAGATGGGTGCCCATGCTTTTGGCAACCTGAAAGGATATGAGCATTTTGCTGCAGAGGCAGCGCCGGGCGATATTATCCTTGCCGGGAAGAATTTCGGATCGGGAAGCTCACGGCAGCAGGCGGTAGATTGCTTTAAGGCGCTGGGTGTTGCGGCTGTGATCGCACGTTCTTTCGGTTCAATCTACGAGCGCAACGCAATCAACTCAGCGTTTCCGATCGTGGTGTGCGACCATATTTTTGATCACGGCCTTAAAACGGGCGACAGAATTGGAATCAATTTTGAAAAAGGTGTCGTAACTTTGCCCTCAGGGAATGAGAAGATTGAGGTGACGCCCTTTTCAGAAGTTCAGATGGAGATATATAGAAATAACGGACTCTTTTAAAAACAATGCTATGAGATTAATTATTCCTGACAACTATCAGCCGCTGCAAGGTTTGAAGCAGACAGAGACTGCCCTGAAGCTAATGAAGGAGCATTTCGAGATCGGACTCTCCTCGGAGTTGCGACTCAGGCGGGTGACCGCCCCCCTTTTCGTGCTTAGCTCCACAGGTCTCAACGATAACCTCAGGGGAGTCGAGGAGCCGGTTGCGTTTAAGATTAAGGATATGCGCAACCAGGAGGCAGAGGTGGTGCAGTCGCTCGCCAAATGGAAGCGGATGATGCTGCGTGACTACGATATTGAGCTGGGCAATGGGATCTATACCGATATGAACGCGCTCAGACCCGATGAGGAGCTGGACAACCTGCACAGTATCTATGTGGACCAGTGGGACTGGGAGCGGGTGATCAGCCGGGAGGAGAGGAGTCTCGAGACGCTTAAAAAGGCTGCCCGGCAGGTATATGCCACGATGCGGCGGACCGAATACTATTTGTTTACCCTGTATCCGATGATCAGGCCGGTGCTGCCGGAAGAGCTCACCTTCATCCACGCGGAGGAGCTGTATGAGTTGTATCCCGACCTGAGCCCGAAGGAGCGGGAAGATAAAATATCGGAGAAGTATGGTGCCGTATTTATTATCGGTATCGGTTCCGACCTGCCAGACGGTAAGCCGCATGACAGGCGGGCGCCCGATTATGATGACTGGACCACGGAAACTGAGAAGGGTTTCAAGGGGCTGAACGGGGATATCATCGTCTGGAACAACATACTGAAGTGTGCCTGCGAACTCACCTCGATGGGGATCAGGGTTGATCAGGATGAGTTGGTGCGCCAGCTGGAGATCACGGGCGACCAGGACCGGTTGGAGCTGCTGTTTCACCGCCGGTTGATGGATGGTGAACTACCTTCGGCCATTGGAGGCGGCATCGGACAGTCGCGTACCGCCATGGTCTACCTCCGCAAGGCACACATCGGCGAGATACAATCGGCGATCTGGCCGGGTGAGATGGTGGACCACTGCAGAAAATGCGGAATCAAGCTGATCTAAAACAGGATACTATGGCAACCTTTGTTGAGAAGATTCTCGGTGCACCTGCCGGTACCATTGTGTTCCGGAAGCCCGATATCGTTCTTACCCACGATAATACAGCGAGTATAGAGAAGACCTTCAGGAAGATGGGGGGAGAGCGGGTGTGTGATCCTGCCCGGCTCATGGTGGTGCTGGATCACAATGCACCTCCTACCACCGCTGCGGTGGCGACTGACTACCAGCGAATCCGGGAGTTTGTGGTTGATCAGGGAGTGGATCACTTCTACGATGCCGGCGAAGGGATTTGTCACCAGCTGATGACACGTCATGCCCGTCCCGGCATGCTGATTGTCGGAAGCGACAGCCATACCTGCACCGCCGGGGCCTTTAATGCATTGGCAGCGGGGATCGATCGTACCGAGGCGGCGGGGATATGGAAGAAAGGGGAGACCTGGTTCAGGGTTCCGGAATCACTGAAGATCACCCTCCATGGGGTTCTGCCACTTGGTGTTTACGCGAAGGACCTGTCATTATGGATCATCGGGATCCTCGGCTCCGATGGCGCCAACTACCAGTCGATCGAGTTTCATGGCGAAGGGGTTAGGAGGCTGACGATATCTGAGCGGATGACCCTGGCGAACCTCGCCTCTGAGATGGGTGCAAAGAACGCGGTTTTTCCTGCTGATGAGGTCCTTGCAGCCTATATGGGTGAGGAGATTGCAGGTGTCTGGGCCGACAAGGATGCAGAATATGCGCGGGAAATCAGGGTCGATCTGCAGGAGTTGTTCCCTCTGCTGGCAGCACCACACCATGTGGACAATATCGTTTCACTGGCGGAGGTTGCGGGTGAGCGAATGGACCAGGGGCTGATCGGCACCTGCACCAACGGGCGCATTGAAGATCTGCGGGAAGCGGCAAAGGTACTGAAAGGACGAAAGGTGAAGTCCGGGTTCCAGCTGTTGGTGGTACCGGCCTCGAAGGCGATCTACCTGCAGGCGATTGAGGAGGGACTCATTACAATATTTCTCGAGGCGGGGGCCAATGTGCTGAGCGCATCGTGCGGACCCTGCCTGGGAACGGGTCAGGGTATCCCCGCCGATGGCATGAAGGTGATCTCCACGGCGAACAGGAATTTTTTGGGCAGGATGGGAAACAAGAATGCATCGATCTACCTGGGCTCACCAGTCTCAGTGGCGCTGGCAGCCATCCATGGCAAGATCACTGATCCACGGTCCGCTGGCGGCTCTGAAAAGTATCCTTTCAACCGACCGCAATCGGCAACAGTATCGGTGGCAGAGGGTGAGAACAGGAAAAGCGGGAATGTATGGGATTATTCAGATGCCGATAACCTGAATACCGACCAGATGTTTGCCGGGCACCTCACCTATAAGGTTCTCAGTTCCGATCCTGAAGCGATCATGCAGCATCTTTTTGAAGATTTTGATCCCGCTTTCGCGAAGAAGGTGGAGCGGGGAGATATCCTGCTGGCCGGGGAGAACTTCGGTTGCGGCAGCTCGCGGGAGCACCCTGCGGTGGGACTGGCGCATGCCGGGGTGGCAGCTGTGATCGTCAAGTCGGTGAACAGGATCTTTTTCAGGGCCGCGATCAACCAGGGGGTAACACTGGTTGTGCTTCCGGAGGCGGTGAGCGCCTACAGCAAGGGAGATCAGGTTTCTCTGCACCTGGCGGAGGGGAAGATCAGGGTAGGAGAGGAGGAGTTTGACTTTGAGCCACTGCCCGGGAAGTTACTGGAGGTGCTTAAAAGCAAGGGATTGGTCAATTACCTGAGCAGGGATTCAGTAGGGAAATAAACTCCGGTTTTTTCGTTCTTCAAACTACCAGTATACCCAAATTCATTATAGGTTGAGACAATTTTTAGCCCCTTTAATGGAAAATCCCGATTGCTTATTCTGCATAAAAATAGTTTTCCTCTACAACTATATTTAGTATATTTGCACCGCTTTTGGTGATACATGCAGTTCTTCAGATCATTTCAGGCAGATAGAAACGGTTCCGTAGCTCAGCTGGATAGAGCAACAGCCTTCTAAGCTGTAGGTCGAAGGTTCGAATCCTTCCGGAATCACCTGAAAATAAGAGGTTTACATTGATTAAATGTAAGCCTCTTTTTTGTTTATGTTTAAACGTTTTTAGCTCAACTCAGGGCATCTGTGAATAATGTAATTCATTTGCAGAATTATGTAATAGATTCCACGGAATAAGGCCTCACCTTTGTTGCGTGAAAATATCTTCACAATAAATTCAATAATTATGAAAATGAAAACAAACATACTACTATCTGCTATTGCCGCACTCTCAATAGGGTCGGTCATTATGATATCGGGTTGTGAGAAAGACAATGTGAATCCTGACAACCCTGATGGTATTCCTTCTCAGTCAACTGAAATGTCTGATACAGACCTTAAAGATGCAGCTGATTTTGCAATTCTGGCGGGATCCGCAGTTACGAACACAGGTGAAACCAGGATTACCGGCGATATCGGTTTAAGTCCTGGTACTTCTGTAGATGGGTTCCCTCCTGGAGAATTTACAGGAGAGATTCGCATTAATGATGAGTTGGCAACCCAGGCAAAACTTGATGCCACAACTGCATATAATGATTTAGCCGGAAGAACCAGCACTGATATTGTAACTTTGTCAGGTAATATTGGCGGACTCACGCTTACGCCCGGTCTTTATAAATCCACTTCAACCCTGTCCATATCATCTGGCGATCTTACTTTTGATGCCAATGGAGATGGCAATGCAGTTTTTATTATACAGATAGCATCTTCATTAACCACAACATCAGACCGAAAGGTTATTCTTCGTGGCAGTGCCAAGGCATCTAATATCTTCTGGCAGGTTGGAAGTTCCGCAACTTTCGGAACAACAACGGTATTTAAAGGTACAGTTATTGCCTTGCAAGCCATCACTTTCAATACGGGAGCCTCACTCGATGGAAGGGCTATTGCAAGAAATGGTGAAGTTACACTGGAAGGAAATGTTATTGTGAAAGAGTAATCACCATAGTAGTTAAAAATAAGAGAGTTGTTGATTCTGCAACGCTCTTATTTTTTATTAACAAGACAGAGAGTAAAAGAAATGCTGCGCATGACACAATTCTTATCATTAATTGTGTAACAACAGCAGTAGGTGACAACCCGATTTTACAAATAGAAAATTTATGACAACCAATTAAATAATACTGACATGATAAAAAGAAAAGTGTTTCCAGTCATAGCAATGCTACTGATTGTTTTTTTGGCCGGGTGTAATGAGAAAGATGATATTACCGGCGAGCTTCCCAAAGTGATTTCTACAGATCCGATAAGTGACGCTAAAGACATTACCATTGAAAGTAATGTGTCGGCAGTCTTCAATATGGCAATGAATTCTTCAACGATAACAGGAACTACCTTTACCGTAATGGATGGAACTGAGGTTGTCGCTGGTACGATAGGATACTCTGGTACTACTGCCGTGTTTAATCCTTCGGCCGATCTGGATCCGGGTACCCTTTATACGGCAACTCTTGCTGCCGAAGTTGAGGAGGTCAACGGTTTAGCCATGTCCAAAGACCATACCTGGGAATTCACTACAGAAGGGGTGCTGGCTATAACAGGACCAACCGTAGCTTCTACAGACCCGGAGGACAATGCGACGGAGGTGGAGATTGATAAGCTGATTCTTGTGACCTTTAGTAAACCCATGGATCCTGCTTCAATCAACTCTTTAACCTATTCACTTAAAAATGAAGAAGTTTCCGTTTCAGGGACAGTATCCTTCAACGAAATGACAGCAACTTTTACCCCCTCATCCAACCTGGCTTTCAGCAAAACCTATACAGGAACGGTTACTACAGGAGTCAAAGATGTTGATGGCAACGCGCTTGCTGAAGAGTATACATTTAGTTTTACGACGGTTGAAGATACAGGTTCTCCCATGGTAACCTCAACCCAGCCGCTCGATAACGCATCATCAGTTGATCGCTATGTGGTGCTGCTGGCAGAATTTAGTGAACCAATGGATCCTTTAACTATCAATACTTCAACATTTACCTTAGTGGATGAAACAACGCAAGTTCAAGGTACGGTGTCGTATTCCGGAACCACTGCAGTATTTGAACCAACATCTCCTCTGGAAGGTGATATGGTATATACTGCCACAGTAAATACCGGGGCAACAGACCTGGCCGGGAATGCTCTTGCATCCGATTATATCTGGAGTTTTACAACATCTCCCTCTTCAGTATCTCCAGGAGCAGTTGAGCTCGGTTCAGCAGGCAATTACGTGATCCTGGCTAAAACGGCAATCACCAACATTTCGACTTCCGAAATTACAGGTGATTTGGGACTGAGTCCGGCCGCAACATCGTATATCACAGGTCTTTCTTTGACGAAAGCAACCGGATATGCAACTTCTGCGCAGGTGACAGGGAATATATATGCTGCCGACATGGCTGATCCGACTCCCATCAACCTTACCACAGCGGTCAGTGATATGATTACTGCCTACAACGATGCGGCAGGACGTTCTAATCCGGATTTCCTGGAACTGGGCACCGGAAATATAGGCGGCAAAACACTTGTAGCCGGTCTGTATAAATGGACCAATACTGTAACTGTACCTGCCGATATAACTATTTCAGGCGATGCGAACGATGTATGGATCTTCCAGATTGACCAAAACCTCACCGTAAGTAATGGAGTAAACGTTACCCTTATTGGTGGAGCGCAGGCTAAAAACATCTTCTGGCAGGTAGCCGGTGAGGCAAGTTTTGGGACAACCTCACACTTTGAAGGAATTGTCTTGTCGATGACAGGCATTACTTTTCAAACAGGTGCATCCTTTAAGGGCAGAGCACTGGCACAAACTGCTGTAGTATTGGACGGCAATACAGTTGTAGTGCCCGAATAAGAATTACAGGTTATCAAAAAAAAAGAGCTGCCTACAGTGACAGCTCTTTTTATAATTAAAAATAATTAAAAATAATAAAATGAAAACAAAAAGATTTTGGATAACCCCAATCGCAGTTTTTTCTATTGCTGCGATATTGGGCGGGTGTTTTGAAGATAACTATGTGCCGATCGGCAGCGTATGCCCGATGGTGATATCGACTGATCCCGCCGACCTTGATACTGAAGTGCCACTTAACCAAATTGTTACAGCAACCTTCAATGAACAGATGAATCCTGCGACAATCACTCCTGAATCCTTTATTTTTGAAAGCGGGACAACCCTCGCAGGTGCCTTATCATACGATGGGAACAATGCTACATTAAGTTTTGAACCAACCAACTCACTTAGAGTAAGCACAACCTATACGGCCACTATTAAATCCACGGTCAAAGATTTATTGGGCAATGCGTTACAGGAGGACTATGTTTGGACCTTCAGTACAGGTACGCTTCCTGAAAGCCCGGAAGGGATTGATCTTAAAACGGTTGCCCGTTTCGGAATCATTTCAGGACTAGGCGTTAGTAACAATGCCGGAAATAGTGAGATTCATAACCTGGATGTTGGAATATATCCTGGTGCACGTTCTTCTATTACCGGGTTCCCTCCTGCAATAGTAGTTAACGGAGCTATTTATGCCTCCGATGATATTGCACCTCCGGGAGTGGCAGCCATGCTGTTACAAGCCAAAAACGACCTTACTGAAGCGTACCTGGCAGCTGAGGGAGCCACTGATCCGGCACCTGCCACTGTATCAGGCGACCAGGGCGGCAAAACCCTTGCCCCGGGAATATATAAATCAACTTCAACGCTTTTAATACAGAATGGCGATCTGACGCTCGATGCTCAGGGTGACGCGAATGCTTCCTGGATTTTCCAAATAGCATCCGGCTTTACAACTGTTGGCGGCGGACCATATCCCTCACCTTCAGGTGGCAATGTTATCCTGGCAGGAGGCGCCCAGGCTGATAATATAATCTGGCAAGTAGGAAGTTCGGTTACCATTGGAGACTATACCTCCTTTAAAGGGAATGTTCTGGCCCTGGAGACCATAACCATGGGTGCCTATTCTCAGGCTGATGGCAGAATGCTTGCCAGGAACGGCTCAGTAACAATGACCAGTACAAACATTATCAATAAACCGTAAAACATTGAAAAAATGAAAGCAATATTTAATTTTAAAATAGGATCACGCATGAACTGGTTCGCGTATACCCTTAAAATCAAAAGTCTTATAATAGGCGTTTTGATTTTGACAGGTACCCTGGTTAGCCTTCAGGCCCAGGAGACCCAATACACGAGACCCTCATGGTGGTTTGGTGCAGCAGGCGGTGCAAATCTTGATTTCTACCGCGGCTCCACTCAGCAGATCAATTTAGACCTGACCGTTCCAACTGTTTTTCATGATGGCAGTGGGGTGGGGCTTTATCTTGCCCCCCTTCTGGAGTTTTATCGCCCTGAATCAGTATTTGGGTTGATGCTTCAGGCAGGATATGACAACCGAAAGGGTTCGTTTGATCAGGTATTAACACCATGTAACTGCCCTGCGGACCTGTCTGCTAATCTTAGCTACATTACCGTGGAGCCAAGTTTACGTGTAGCTCCTTTCAAATCCGACTTTTACCTCTATGCGGGTCCTCGATTTGCATTTAATCTGGGAAAATCATTTGTTTACGAGGTGGGACTTAATCCTGACTTTCCGGAGCAGCTGGCTGAACCTGATGTAACAGGAGATTTCCATAAAATATATCCGTCACTCATCTCTATGCAGATAGGGGCAGGTTATGACATTCAGCTCTCTTCTCAGGACAACCAGACACAGGCTGTACTTTCTCCTTTTGTATCTTTTCATCCATATTTTGGTCAGGACCCGCGGTCAATAGAGACCTGGAATATAACCACTGTAAGAGTAGGTGCTGCCCTTAAATTCGGGCGAGGAAAGAAAATTTCAGATCCTCCTGTAATTGCACCACCAGTAGATGTGATTGCTGAACTTCCAGAGGTTGACTTTACTGTGTATTCACCTGCAAATATTCCAAGTCAGCGCAGGGTAAGGGAGACTTTCCCAATTCTTAATTATGTCTATTTCGATCTGGGATCGACAGAGATACCAGACCGCTATGTGCTCCTTTCCAAAGCCCAGGTGAAAGACTTCAAGGAAGACCGTTTGGAAGTATTTGCACCAAAGCATTTGTCAGGCCGTTCACAGCGCCAGATGACAGTCTATTATAATGTTCTTAACATTCTCGGTGACCGCATGGCAATATTTCCTGCAACAAAGGTCAACTTGACCGGATCTAGTATGGATGGAAAGAGCGATGGACTGGAAATGGCGGAATCGGTTAAAAAATACCTGGTTGATGTATTCAGCATTGATCCTAAAAGGATCACTACAGAAGGCAGTGTTAAACCGCTTCTCCCGGAAGAACAGCCGGGTGGCACAGACGAGCTGGTTTTGCTTCGTCAGGGGGACCATAGAGTAACAATAATGAGTGAATCCCCGGAGCTGATAATGGAATATCAGACAGGTCCTGATGTTCCCCTGAAACCGATTGAGATAATCACCGTTCAGGAAGCTCCGCCCGACAGTTATGTTTTATTCAGCGTGGATGGTGCAAAAAAAGAGTTCTCATCATGGTCACTGGAAGTAAGAGATGAAAAAGGAGCATTGCAGAAATTCGGACCCTATACACAGGAAAATGTAAGCATACCGGGTAAAGCTATTTTAGGAAGCCGTGCTTCAGGCGACTACAAAATAACCGTGGTTGGTAAAACCAGGAATGGAAAGACGGTGAAAGAAGAGGTTCCTGTGCAAATGGTGCTTTGGACCCCTGCTGAAGATGAACAAGGTATGAGATACAATATCGTCTATGAATTCAATATAGATGAGGCTATTGCTACGTATGAAAAGTACCTCACTGAAATTGTTACACCAAAGATTCCTAAAAACGGAACTGTAATAATTCATGGTCATACTGATCTTATCGGAGACGCAGGACACAATAGGGAGCTCTCTCTTGCCAGAGCCAATGACGTGGGCGATATTATTAAGAGAGCCCTTTCAGCAGCCGGAAGAAAAGATGTTAAATTTGAAGTTTACGGATTCGGTGAAGATGACAGATTATCACCTTTTGATAACAAATATCCGGAAGAACGCTCCTATAACCGTTCAGTAATTATTGATATAATACCACCAAAATAGGATTTCTTATAATCCTGGTATTCTTTAAAAATGGGGCTGTCTGAATAATCAGGCAGCCTCTTTTTTTTTAAAAAAAAAGCATTCAATTCATTTTAAAACCTTTTACGGCAGAGTAACATTCGTAATACTCATTTGAGTTACTGCGCTTGTGTGCGGGGTTTTGATAAATACCCCAAAAGTCAAACCTGTAAATAATGTAACTTAATCAGCGCATTATATAACAATTACCTGAGGTTTCAGCCTTACCTTTGTTAAGATAAAATGTTTATCACTGTGAAATTACTAACCAGGCAGAGAATTATACTTACTGAATAACTGGAACCAGTTCACTCAAATTTATAAATTAAGATCATGAAAAAAATTGTTTTTTGTATTATGGCAGCATTTCTGTCACTTACATTCATTCCGTTGCAGGCAAATACATCGCCTGGTGACCCAATTACAACTTCAACAGCACCTGTTCCGGCATCTCCGGCTGATGCTGCAAAAGTAATATCCCTTGAATCTAGATTAAAAGAGATAGATGCGATGGATAAATCAGAACTAAATGCCGCATCCAAGAGAGCGCTGCGCAAAGAGGTAAAGTCAATTAACCACGAGTTAAAGACTCTTGGCGGTGGTGTTTACCTGTCTGCTGGTGCATTGATTCTGATCATCGTTCTTCTGGTAGTTTTTTTGTAGGCTGAAAGTTCATGCCTTTACGATTTCCTTAAAAAGTCAAGGATGTTTTTGTTTTGTTCCATTGGGATCGCAAGTACATTCAAGAACAGATATTTCAGACTCAGAGCTTATGAAAGCAGTTTCGATTTTAGGATCAGCATGTACTTCAAATGGATTTTATTCTAAAGGAAAATGAATAAATATCTGATTTTGATCCGGCTAATAACAAACCTAAAAACTCAAGAATATGATTACTTTTGAAAACAGGGGTTACTGGAACGAAAAAAAGGAAAAACTCAAGCAACAGTATCCCGGTATTACCGATGCTGATTTGTACTACAGCGATGGAAAAGAAAGGGTTATGCTTGAGATTCTCAGCTACAAACTGGGAAAAACAGAACATGAAATGGTAAGGATACTGGCTGACCTTTGATTCTCTTTCCCGTGATATTAAACAGTGACTAATTGAAAATCGTTCCGGGAGGCGCTCTTAAAAAATCTCTCTTCATGAGTAAAGTGAAACTCCAGATGTGTAATATGTTTACCACCAACTAATTTTAATAATTTACTATTATGCCACTACTTCATATTTTACTGATCATTATCGCTGTAGGCGTAGCCCTCTATCTTGTTAATAATTAGATTCCTATTGAGGTCAGTGTGGAAATGTGCAGGCTCGTGGGAATGTCTGATTTATAGTTCAATTGAGCACTGTATGTACAAATGCTTGTATCGAACTTAAGAAGAGTATGACAGTATAAAATAATCAGGATTATGAAATCAGACATGAGGATAAAACTATTTTTGGTTGATGATGATGCAGTGTTTCTTAAATCACTTGAAATAGAGTTTTTGCAAAATGCCGATTTTTCAATTGAGACTTTTGCAACAGGTGAAGAATGTTTAGCTACTTTATCACATAAACCAGATGTAATTATATTGGATTACCTTCTCGACGGGGTTAATAAAAATGTGATGAACGGGATTAAAGTGTTGGATAAAATTAAAGCATATAATATAGAAATACCAGTGATCATGCTATCGGCCCAGGATAAGATAGAGGTTGCTGTTAAATGCATGCATCATCAGGCCTTCGATTATGTCGTTAAAAGTGAAACTGCCTTTATCAGATTACAAAAAAATCTAAGTACTATTTTCAAGTTCAGAAAAATGGAGAAAACACTTAACTGGTATAAGGAAAGGATGTGAATAATGTAAATTTTATGTAAAGTTATGTAACAGAAAAAGCGATAAAGGAGCTTAATTTTATAAAATAAATAGAGACTGTAAAAAGAGTTGGACTTTATATACAGACTAATTAGTTGTTATTTAATGAAATTGTAGTGTTATGAAAATTCTAACCATTGGGGTCCTTGTTTTCGCCGGCTGGGCTTCGCTTTCAGCCTGGCTATATGTTTGCAAAATCAAGGGTTTGTGCAACGAAAGTAATGCCGTCGTGATGGGTGCCGTAATACCAAATATGTCTATCCCATCTGATTCCCGGACTGACACACTTGCTGCCACACCGGAAGTAAAACCGGAAGCCCCTGAGATGCTGCTTGTCTTCTTTGCATTCGATAAGTCAGCATTCGACCCTGACGCTGATATGAATAAATTTTGTGATGCTTCAATCGAATATATGCATCAGAATTCAGAAGCGGGAATGCTTATAACAGGACATACTGATGCAATAGGATCTGATGCGTACAACCATGCTTTGGGTTATCGAAGAGCACAGAGTGTTCAGGCGTATTTTAAAAGGAAAGGTGTTGCAACCGGCAAGATCACTATAGAGTCAAAAGGTGAAAAAAATCCTGCAGATAATAATAGTACAGTTGAAGGCAGAGAAAAAAACAGAAGAGCGTCCGTAACAATTAAAAATTAATACATATGAACACAGATGCAATTTTTATTCTATTAGCTCAGACAAAAGGAGCAGCAGCACTGGAAATAATTTCAATGCTCATTGTTGCGGCAATTATTGGTTATGCGACAGCGTGGCTTTTTTACAAGTCACATGACTTTATTGCCAGCAGTATAATTTATTGAATATGAAAAATTTTATTTATTTTGTATTGCCTATATTGCATATAGATTAAATTCAACATGCCAAAAGCGACGAGTACTTCAAAAGTAAAAGCGCCTGAAGCGGATAACACGCATTTCCCCATAGTGGGTATAGGCGCATCGGCAGGCGGACTGGAAGCATTGGATGAATTTCTTAGAAACGTTCCCAATCGAAGCGGAATGGCATATGTTGTTATTCAGCACCTCGATCCAACCCAAAAAGGCATGCTTCCGGAATTGTTACAACGGACTACCGAAATGAAAGTCTACCAGGTTAAAGACCGAATGCATATTAAACCGAATTGCGTTTATGTAATCCCACCCAATAGAAGTATGTCAATTCTGAAAGGTGTACTTCACCTGTTTGAACCATTAGAAACACGGGGGATGCGTCTTCCGGTTGATTTTTTTATGCGTTCTCTCGCCGACGATCAGCATGAGAGGGCCATAGGGGTTATTCTTTCCGGAATGGGTTCTGACGGTAGTTTAGGTCTTCAGGCAATTAAAGAGAATAATGGAATTGCTGTAGTGCAGGAGCCTGCAACGGCAAAGTACGACAGCATGCCGGGCAGTGCTATCGAATCGACAGTGGTCGATCTTGTTGGTCCGGCTAATGCGTTGCCTACTCTGATTCTGGACTTCCTAAAGCGTATCCCTGAACTGAAGTCAAAACTCGAAATCAAGGATAAAGATAAAAGCTCCCTTGAAAAAATAATTATTCTCTTGCGAAACAATACCGGTAACGACTTTTCGATGTATAAAAAAAGCACTGTATATCGAAGGATTGAGAGAAGAATGACAGTTCATAAGATTGATAAAATCTCTTCATATGTTCATTTTTTGCAGGAGAATCCTAAGGAATCCAACATCCTTTTCAAAGAATTGATGATTGGCGTAACCAATTTCTTTCGTGATGCCCCGGTATGGGCCAAACTGAAAGAGTCTGTTCTGCCGGAATTGATCAACAGCCGGGAGGAGGTGTCAATATTAAGAGCATGGGTACCGGCCTGCTCAACAGGTGAAGAGGCATATTCTCTTGCAATGGTATTTAAGGAGGCAGTTGAAAAAATCAAACCCCAGGGGAGGATTAATTTGCAGATTTTTGCTACCGACCTCGATAATGAAGCAATCGAAGCAGCAAGAAGGGCGTTGTTTCCTCCCAACATAGCTTCAGATGTTTCACCGGCACGTCTTTCCCGGTTTTTTAATAAGACTGATGAAGGTTACCGGGTTAAAATAGAGATCAGGGAGATGGTGGTGTTTGCTAACCACAATATTTTAATGCACCCTCCATTTACAAAGATCGATATTCTCTCGTGCAGGAATCTGCTCATTTATATGGATCCTGAGCTGCAAAGAAAAATATTGGGTCTCTTTTACTATAGCTTAAATCCTGATGGGGTTATGGTGCTTGGAAGCTCTGAAACATTGGGAAATCAAAGCGATTTTTTTACAACAGTAGATACAAAGCTAAAAATTTTCAAGCGTGGACTTGATTCCAGAGCGCCGGAATTCAGCAATTTCCCTTCTTCATTTTCAAAATCCAAACAAGCTCCTGGTACTGAAAATCACACTCCGGACAAATCAATTCAGAATATTCAGACAATGGCAGATCAGCTATTGTTGCAGCATTTCTCGCCCGCCGGTGTACTGGTAAATGAAAGTGGTGATATTATCTATATCAGCGGACGTACCGGGAAATACTTAGAGCCTTCTGTTGGAAAGGCAAATATGAATATTTTTGCCATGTTGCGCGAGGGTCTGCATAATGAGTTCCCGATTGCCTTTCGTAAAGCCCTCATGAATAAAGAGTCGGTTGTGTTGCATAATTTAAAAGTAGGCTCCAACGGTTCAACCCTGACCTTAAATGTAACTATTCAATGGATAGATAAACCAAAGCAGTTGCACGGCTACCTGATGGTTGTTTTTTCTGATATGAATGACCATCCTGAACCCTGTTATCAAACTGGTAAAACAAAGAAAACCCCATCAAGCCAGAGAGAAGCTAAACTGGAAAAAGAGTTACAGCAGACACGCGAGGAGTTGCAGAGTACCCACGAAGAGATGCAAACATCGCAGGAAGAGCAGAAATCTACAAATGAGGAGTTGCAGTCAACGAATGAGGAGCTGCAATCAACCAATGAGGAGTTGACAACTTCCAAAGAGGAGATGCAGAGTATGAACGAAGAACTTCAAACTGTAAATGCGGAACTCAAGTCTAAGGTTGAGGAATACTCCAGGGTGGAGAGTGACATGAAAAACCTGCTTAACAGTACTGATATTGCAACACTGTTTCTGGATAAAGACCTCAATATCCGTCGATATACCAACCAGGCAACTAAAATTTTTAAACTGATCAAGAGTGATATCGGACGTCGTTTCACTGATCTTGTTACAGATCTTGAATACCCCGATCTTGTTGATGATGCCACGGAAGTGCTAAGAACCCTAATTTTTATTCAAAAACAGATACCCGCTAAAGATGGGCGATGGTTTTCAATTCGCATTATGCCGTACCGCACTGTAGACGACAGGATCGATGGGCTTGTTATAACTTTTATCAACCTTTCTGAACTCAAAGAGGTTGAATCAAAACTTCATGAAACAGAGCAGATGAATCGGTCCTTGTTGAATTCATCATCATCAGCAATACTTAAACTATCAGTTGATGGAAAAATTGAGGAGTTCAATCTTTCTGCTGAAAAATTCTTTGGAAGAAAGCGGGCAGAGGTTATGCATCAGAACTTTATAAATACGTTTATTCCGGAAGCGTTTCGTGAAAAGAGTGAAAAAGAGCTGCAAATACTGCTCAGAAACGCAAATGGCAGCAAAATTAAAATGCAGGTACTTGGCACCGGTGAAAAGGCAGAAATAATTGAATGGTCGGTAACTGTACTCATCAACCACTTTAAGAGACCAGCAGGACTGTTACTTATAAAATCAGATAAACCATGAATATCGAAAAACAAGATTTAACAGATGCCGAAATGCTCCGTAAAAAAGCTGAAGAAAAACTGAAGTTAGAGCAAAAGAGAGTGGCTAAGTCAAACCTGGAAAATGATACCAAAAAGCTCTTGCACGAACTTCAGGTGCACCAGATTGAGTTGGAAATGCAGAACGAAGAGTTGCGGGAGGCGAATGAAACTGCTGAAGCAGCACTTAAGAAATACACCATGTTGTATGATCTGGCTCCTATGGGCTATTTTACCCTGGATGAGGATGGCCGTATCTGTGATCTGAATTTTACGGGTGCCGAGTTGCTGGGGGACAAACGTTATAGTTTGGTAAATAGCAATTTTAAGCTCTTTATATCTAAAGAATCGCAGAAAGTCTTCAATGACTTTTTCAATAGAGTTTATACCAGTACTGCCAAGGAGTCATGCAATGTTAAACTTGGTTATGATGATAAAATTTTATCATTGGTATACATGGAAGGTATTGTTACCGGCGATGACCGGAAATTCCTTTTGTCAGTAGTTGACATATCTGAAATTAAACAACAGTCCAATTTGTGATTATCTCAGATACAATTCTTTAATCGATACATACTCAGAGGTATAATTCTGCTCACCCTGTAAAAAATACCAGGATGAATATTCAAACAATATCGTAAGGAACATTCTGACAGGGTTAATTTTGTTCTTTTAATTCCAGTATATCACTTCTAACCGGAACGAAAGAGATCAAAAATAGAAGAAGCCACCCAAGGGCAGCTTCTTTTATTTTTTAAACAACTTATATTTAGCGTATCTGCTAAAACTGGACTATGGTAGTTGCATCGAGTACCACAGCGGTTTGAGCCAGTGCCCTGCCGTTTAATGATGCGCCAGTCTGAAAGGTAATACCTGTCTTTGACAAAATAATTCCTTCGAAGTGAGAAGTCGTACCAAATGTTGCCTCACCTGCAACCTGCCAGAATATGTTACCGGGCTGAGCACCTCCGCTTAGTAAAACTTCGACAGACGAACTCACAGAAAGGTCACCAGCTATTAGGAATATCCATACATCAGTTGAATTTCCTGAAATAGTGACACTTGAAGGAACTGTTACGGTATTGGTCCATTTGTAAATACCGGGAGTGAGTGTTTTTCCACCAATATTGCCAGTACCCAGTTCCAGGAAGTCAATTGCCGTTCGGCCTGCAGCATCGTTGTAGGCAGTATTCATGTCATTTACTGCAGTGGTAAGGTTTGTTGGCGTTGGATCAGCCATATCAGAGGCATAGATCTTCCCGGTTACCAGATCTGATGTAGCGTATCCGGTTTCATTGGTTAAGGCAAATCCTGTTATGTAGGATGTTGCTGCCGGACTAAGACCCAAATCACCTGTAATTTCCGAGGTTCCGCTGTTATTGACAGCTGTTTTTGCAAGAACAACATAATTGCCTGACGTTCCAAGATTGACCACTTCAGTGCCTGAGGTACTCCCTCCGGTAGTAAAGGTCCATGTATGGGAGTCTTCCATAGCTCTACCTGTACTGCTTTTAACTGATGTAGTAACTGTAGCCGTAAAATCAGCTGCTGCAGCCAGCGTACCTGATGGTGTAAAGGTTGCTGTCACTCCGGCGTAAGACACATCACCAGCAATGCTGCTTGTGCCTTGTTTTAAGGTAAATGATGAGCTGTTTATTGTTGATTCATCCATGGCCTCGCTAAAGGTTACAGAAATTGCTTTGTTACGGACAACGTCCATTTCATCGCTTATTGGGTCGGTTGACAATACAACAGGGTTTAAGCCGTCATTGTCATTATCGTCATCTTTGTTACAGCTTGCCAGAAGCACAATCATGACCATTGGAATAATTGAGAATAATGTTTTTAGTTTCATTTTTGTTGTTATTTATGTGTATTAATATTAAGAATTTTGCTTACTTACATTGTCACTAATGGCTATGTAAGATTAATTGTTTAAAAAAATGTTAATTGTTACTACTCAATGCGAACTACTTAGAGTCTGTCAACAGAGTCGGACTTTATGGACAGTCACTTAAAGAGTTAAAAAATGTATCGGATCGAAAGGGCTCCGCCATCGGCCCATAGTCCGGAATAGCCGTAAAAATTGTAGGCGGGTTTCCAATCGACTCCAATATTAAAAGGAACCTCGGAAAAACTATACTCCAGCCCTACTATTAAATCCAATCCAACTACAGTATAAGATTCTCCTGCATCTCCCCAGCGTCCATCGGTATAATCACCGTTCCAAAAGCCAACATGGGCTCCAAAACCCAGGTACCATTTTAGGCGGTCGGTTTGAAAGGCACTATAGTGAACTTCATAGAGTCCTGTTAGTTCCAGCCCTTTCCACCGACTGGCTATTATACCCTCGAAAGCTGATTTTGAACTTACAAAGTGTTTAATGGTTACTCCATTTGAAAAACCTCCCCGAAGTCCGATTCCTGTATTGTAATCCTGGGCATTGCTAAAGATGACAAAGCTAAATGCCAGCAGGATTGTGATTCCAAATTTTTTCATATCAGTATTTTTTTTATTTTCCTACTCATAAGGCTTTTCGGTATCGCCCCCATTCTGAATGCTGAATGGGTCAGCCCCAACATTTCATACTCAGTTGATTAGGATTTATGAGTTTTTGCAGAAGGACCTGGAGTGATAATTAATCCTCCTGATCCTTTCTTATTGCGTTTTGCCGCCTTTGCGGCGCGCTTTTCTTTTAAATTCAAGACCGCTAATTTTTTACCGGACTTCTTTTTTAATTCTTTTTCGTGCGACATATCAATGAGCTTTTAGTAGTGTTTATTTTTAAACAGGATGACAGGTTATACTTTTTATCTGCCTCGAATAATCCTGATTAAAACTGCTATAAGGGCAATTACAAGCAGGATGTGTATAATACCTCCGGAACTGTACCCTATAAAACCAATTGCCCAAAGTATAATTAATACTACAGCGATTATGTACAGTAGATTTCCCATAACTACTATTTTAAATAAAAAATAGTTTGATACAAAGGTGTACCAATGGATGCTATGATGTGTTACACAACTATTATTATTAGTTACATAATTCACAGATATATAACATGTAGAAAAATGGCTGTATACTTAAATACTCTTCTTACAGGGACCACATCCATTCATCGCTCCGGTAATGGGGATGAGATCCAAAGGAGCCTGGAGGTTATCGAATACCTTTTACTCAAGGAACGATCTACTGATTGGAGACAGTGGTATAAAGCCATTAGCAATGTCTTTGTCCTGACTATCATTCATTTGTTCCCTGCTTCATGAAAAAAGTCTATCTTTGAAAAAAAATTGTTTATGGTATCTTCATTCCAGTTTTCATCATTGCCAAAAATAATTTTCGGTCCGGGTAAACGCACTGAATTACCAGCACTGGTAAAGAGTTACGGATCAAAGATTCTTCTTCTTACAGGTACAACATCCATTCATTACTCCGGTCATGGGAATGAGATCCAAAAGAGCCTGGAGGAGAATGGAATCTCTATCCACCAGGAATCGATTGGCTCCGAGCCCTCCCCTAAAATGGTGGATGAAATCGCCGGCAAATACAAGGGCCGGGGCATCAAGGTGGTCGTTGCAGTAGGCGGCGGCAGCGTGATGGATGCTGGCAAGGCTGTTTCTGCCATGCTCGTTGTGGAGTACGGGGTGAAGCATTACCTGGAGGGGGTGGGAGATATGGAGCATCCCGGGAAGAAGATTCCCTTTATCGCCATGCCCACCACGTCAGGTACCGGCAGCGAAATGACCAAAAATGCGGTGCTTTCTGAGGTGGGGGTGCGGGGATTTAAAAAATCGCTTCGCCACGACAAATTCATTCCCGACGTGGCCATCATCGATCCGGAGATGATGCTGACCTGTCCGCCGAAACTAACAGCCACCTCCGGTATGGATGCGTTCACGCAGTTGCTGGAGTCGTTTTTGAGCAAGCAGGCGAACCCGATGACCGATGCATTGGCCCTGCAGGGGTTGAAGATGGTGAAAAAGCACCTGATCAGGGCGTTTCTTGAAGGTGAAAATAACCTGGAGGCCCGCTCGGGAATGGCGCTCGCTGCCATGTTTTCAGGGATTACTTTGGCGCATGCGGGACTTGGACTGGTGCATGGTTTTGCCAGTCCCTTCGGTGCACACTGTAATATTGCCCATGGTACAGTCTGCGGAACACTGATGTCGACCGTCAATTCTATGACAATCGATAAGATCCTCGAGGATAAAAAGAGTGTCGCCTATTCAAAATACCTGATCGTGAGTAAAATATTTTCCGATTTCAAATACAAGGAGTCGAAGGAGTACCTGCTTGCCTTTAAAGATAAGCTGGAAAATATATCAAGGGTGCTGGAGATTCCTTCACTCGACCACGGGGTTGTAACAGATGAGATGATTACGAAAATTGTTGATGAGGCTTCACATAAACACCATCCGGTAACATTTACCGATAAGGAGCTTGAGGCAATGATCAGGAAACGGATCGCATAAAGCAAACGAGCGAATCATATCTGTTAATCCAATTTTCCCAGTTCTATTCCGGTGTTGGAGATAAATAGCTTTACCGCTATTGCCAGCAAGATGATACCGAAAAACTTCTTGATGATATGGAGTCCGCTGGGTCCCAGAATTCTTTCAAACCAGGTGGTTAATCTCAGCACCAGAAAGACAACCACCATATTAAGCGTCAGGGCGATCAATATATTTGTAACATGATATTCGGCCCTGAGTGAGAGCAGCGAGGTGATGGAACCGGCTCCGGCGATCAGGGGAAAGGCTATCGGTACAATAGCACTGCTGTTGCCCGGTTCGTTTTTGAACAGTTCAACACCAAGGATCATCTCCATCCCGATGAGAAGGAGTACAAATGAACCGGCAATGGCAAATGAGGAGATATCGACTCCGAAGATACTTAATAATGGCTCTCCTATAAAGAGGAAAAGCAGCATAATGCCAAAAGCAACCAACGTTGTTTTGGCTGCCGGAATGGTGTCAACTTTTGCTTTAATACTTAAGATAACCGGGATGGAACCGAAGATATCAATAATAGCAAACAGAACCATAAAGGTGGCAATGATCTCTAAAAAGTCAATGTGCATGGGGCTGATTTTTCTTGTAAAAATAGCATCTTCTGTTGTGAATTATGCTACAAAAAGAGAATCATTTTACAATTTCACTGCCTAATCATCTATTTTTGGTCATGAGAAAATTGCAGTTGCCCCAGATAGAAATTATCCTTTCGTTTTGATCGTACAGCCGATGGCTTTTACCTGCTCCGGATTTACCCTGGTTCCGGTCTCCAGGGAACGAATGGCCTGATCCACATACCTTTCGGATACCCCTTTTGCATCCATGGCATTGTCATCGATTGCACCGATAAAGGCCACCTTAAACTTCCCTTTCTCATTTTTCAGCAGGTAGACATGGGGAGTACGGGTGGCGCCATACGCCTTGTAGATCTCCTGAGATTCATCTTTCAGGTAGGGGAAGGGGAAACTCTTCTCCTCTGCCCGCTGCTTCATTTTCTCAAACGTATCGTCGGGTGATATTTCGTCATCGTTTGGATTGATCGCAACCACCGGATAACCGGCTGATGCATAATTTTTATGTAAAGCAATGATCCTGTCCTCATAAGCCACTGCAAAGGGACACGGATTGCAGGTGAAAATAACGATCACCCCTTTCTGGTCTTTGTAATCTGATAGGCTGACCATCTTTGAGTCGACGTTTTTTAGGGTGAATGGAACCGCATCGTCACCTGGACTCAGCTGTGCTTCAAGGCCAGTGGAAAGGCCCAATAAAACTGTTGTAAGTAAAATTAATCTTCTCATGGCACTTTTGTTTTTAAGTTAAAATCCAAATGATATTTTTAATAAACAAGGTTTTATCCGGTCCTGCCGGTTTTTTTTTTGTTGTTGTTGTTCAGGGATTGCATTCCATATTTACGGATTATTCTGTTTAAAAAACATATTATTATAAATCAGCAAAAAATGGGTCTACTGCTTCAAAAAGCTCTTCCCTGGAAACCTCCCCAGGAATAAATTTCCTGTTTGCCCCTTTAAAAATCAACGTGGCAGGTATCGCTCCAGACCAATCGCTATCCACAATGGAGATCCAGCTATTGTAGTCCATCTCGGTCATATTCATCACGGGGGCCGTTAACTTTTTCTCTTCAACAAACGGGATCACCCTTTGCTCCAGTTGGTTGGGGAAATCCAGGTTTACCAAAACCACCTTCAGTTTGTTATCAGAAAGCATCCTGTGTAAAGATTCAAAATATTCGATCTCAGCCACGCAGGGTGAACACCAGGTTGCCCAGAAATTCAAAACATAGACAGTGTCGTTACTATGGTTTAGCAGCTTAATCAGTTCGCCCCGGTCAATACTCCCCACCTTTTGTCCGAAGGAGGCGGTCAATGCAAACAATAATATAGCAACAATAAGGCTATGTTTCATACACGGGTAACGCTTTCAAGAGGATATTTGTTTATTCAAAGCGAGATAAATAATGTTTTTCATAAATTCTTAAACAAATTGGATGCCGTATTTGTAATAACAGTAGAACCTGGGAATTAGAGATGCTTTATTTTCTGCATAATGGCATTGTTGTGCATAGGATTGCCTCTCAGACTTAAAAAGGTGTGCTCGCATATTATGTTGTACACCCAATACCAGGCAGTACCAAAAGTATAATCAAAAAAACAGAAATTATGGCATTTACATTAGAAATTGGACAGAAGGCTCCCGATTTTAATCTTCCGGCAACAGACGGGAAAAATTATTCACTCAGCAGTTTTGACGACTCAAAATATCTGGTAATCTTTTTTACCTGTAACCATTGTCCCTATGTAATAGGTTCGGACGAAGTTACACGGGCAACTGCAGAAAAATTTGCCCCCAGGGGTGTGAAATTTGTTGGCATCAACTCCAACAGCAAGCACACCTATGCAGAGGATGATTTCGATCATATGGTTGCCCGAATGGAGGAGCACAAGTTTCCATGGGTCTACCTGTACGATAAAACCCAGGAGATTGCTATGGCCTATGGTGCATTGAGGACACCACATTTTTATGTTTTTGATGAAAACCGTGAACTTGTATATACCGGCAGGGCGGTCGACAACCCGAGGGATGCATCGCATATTACGGTCAATGAGTTGCAAACGGTGCTCGACGAGCTGACATCCGGCAACAAGCCGTCAATCAGCAAGACCAATCCAATTGGATGCAACGTAAAATGGGAAGGGAAGGACAAACACTGGATGCCTGCAGATGCATGTGATCTGGTATGATGTATGCAGTCAGCCAGGTCTTTTTTACGATCCAATAATACCATAAGTCTTTTTTAGCTTTTCTTTTGCCAGGTGAATGCGGCTCTTTACCGTGCCGATAGGTGTTCCGGTCATATGCGCGATCTCCCGGTAGGTATAGCCTGCCAGAAACAGTATAATTGGTTTGGCATAAATTGCAGGAAGTTGTCTGATCTTCTCTTTCAGCTCTTTTCTTTCAAAGATCCGGTCGGGATGGGAAAATTCTGGTAAGGGGGCAGCCGATATTTGAACCTCCTGGTCTGCCCTGTTTGATTTGATATTCTTGTGATGACCACTCCGTAGGTTATTGATATGGGTATTTTTGAGAATGGTAAATAACCATGCATTCTTGTGCTCATCATATTTCAGGCGGGAAATATTTTTCAGGGCCTTGTAGCTTGTCTCCTGGACGAGATCCCTTGCATCTTCACGGTCTTCAGTAAGCTGCAGAGCATAATAATATAGCTGATCATTTGCCCTGATCAGGCTACCAGAGAATCGTTCTTTTCTGGCGGTTCTGTTGATTGTTTTCATTGTGTTACCGTTTTTCAGTGACTCGTCGAATTTGAAAGACTTAAATACTTACTTTTGGTAAGTTACGAAATATAATAAAGCAATTCAAGTCCCCGAATCAGGTTACTCATTCCCCAATAGCTATTGTCAAAATAATTTGGAACTGCACACCGACTCATTCATGTGAAATACGGCAATTTTTACGAACTAGAACGAAAAATTTGATTTTTCCCGATTTAATTCTGAAATTTAGCAACTTGAAAGAATTTTTTAAACCCTAAAAACCATAAAAATGAAAAAAATTACAAATCTGTTTCATGTTCTTGCAAATGTCTTGTTTTCAGTCATTGTAATGGTATCCTGTAATACAGGTGCTAAGTCAGATGATTCCTCGGATAAGAAATCGGCCGATGCTAAGGAAAAAGAGCTGGTTGCGCCGAATACATTGTCGGAGGAGGAGGCTGAGCAGGGCTTCGTGCTGTTGTTTGACGGTGAGAATACCGAGGGATGGCGCGGCTATTTGAAGGATCATTTTCCTGCAGCCTGGGTTATTGAAGATGGATCACTGAAATGCATTGGATCGGGCAGGGGTGAAGCCGGTGCAGCAGATGGAGGTGATATTATTTATGACAAGATGTTTTCAAATTTTCACCTCAAGCTGGAGTGGAAAATTTCCCAAGGAGGTAATTCGGGAATCTTTTATCTCGGACAGGAGGATCCAAAATACCCAACCATTTGGAGAACAGCTCCTGAAATGCAGGTGCTCGATAATGAAGCACATCCCGATGCCATGTTGGGGGAAGATGGAAACAGAAAGGCCGGGTCGTTGTATGACCTGATCCCGGCAAAACCTCAGAATGCAAAGCCTGCAGGCGAATGGAACTCAGTGGAAATCATTGTTTACAAAGGTACAGTGGTTCATAAGCAGAATGGTGCAAATGTTTTGGAGTATCATCTCTGGACCCCCGAATGGGAGGAGTTGGTTGCAGATTCCAAGTTCCCCGGACTAAATGAGGACTGGGCCAATGTTGCCAAGGAGGGATATATCGGTTTGCAGGATCACGGCGATGATGTCTGGTTTCGCAGTATCAAGATCAGGGAACTTTAGAAGTGCCTGGCCATAAAGTCTTATTGTAATAAAGGCAGGTTCATAAGAATCTGCCTTTTTTAGGCGCATCTGGAGCGGATGGTAGCCAACAAGCGAGGGGGATGCTCCCTTTCCAACGGTTTGCGATGGTTGAATGTTAAGGACGCTCGATTACTCTACCTTTGTTTTCTGATAACTTTCAATATTCTGTGCAATCTTCTGAATCAATAGCTCCCTGGCCTCTTTTGAAGCCCATCCCATATGGGGGGTGATGATCAGTTTCTCCATGTCGTAGACCTTTAAAAGCGGATTATCGGGTTGGATCGGTTCATGTTCGTGCACGTCGAGACCAACGCCTCCCAAAATATTGTCGTTCAATGCCCTGGCAAGATCCGCTTCTTTTACAATACCTCCGCGACCGAGGTTGAGTAGGATGGCACACGGACGCATCAGTTTCATCTTCTCATAGTTTATAAGCCCCCTGGTATTTTCATTTAACGGCGCATGGATCGATACCACATCTGAGTTCTTGAGCAGATCGTCTAGCTCAAAACGTTTGAAGTTGATGTTATTGTTTCTGCCGGTGGTTGAGTAAAAAACCACCTCCATTCCAAATGACTCTGCAATTCTGGCCACCTGCCGGCCAATGGTCCCCAGTCCGATGATCCCCATCCGTTTTCCCCTGAGTTCCCAGAAGGGCTCTCCATGGTGGGTAAAGGAGTCGCTCTTGGCATACGCCCCGCTCTTCACATAATGGTCATAATAAAACGGCCTGTTTACAAGGTGAAGCAGCATGGTAAAAGTGAGTTGTGCCACGGAATCGGTCGAATAATTCAACACATTTTTTACCTGGACCCCTTTTAGAGATGCATGTTCAAGATCGATGTTGTTCATGCCTGTGGCGGCAACACAGATCAGTTTAAGATCTGGAAGCTGATCCATCATTGCAGCGGGGATTTCAACTTTGTTGGTAATGACGATCTCTTTCCCCATGCAGCGTTCAACAACCTGTTCCGGAGCTGTTTTTTCAAAAAGATCAATCTTTCCAAGTTTCTTAATGTATTTCATGCTATCGACAGTGCCCACTGTCGATACATCCAGGAATACCATTTCATCTGTCATGCCAGGTTGAATTTGCATTGCTTCATTAAAATATTGATTATGTCAGTAAAAACACATGAAGCGTCTTTTGGTTCGATGATATTTGTTGTTAATGACTACAAAAAAAAAGCGCCTGAAGAGGCGCCTTTTCTGTTTCTTTTGTTGAATAAATACTATTCCTCTTCAACCGGTTGTGGAATAACAACATTTGTAGGTTGACCCTCAACAGCAGCTTCCAATGCAGCCTCCATCAAAATATTGGCATTTTCCGACGAACCAGTAGCTCCAGTAACTGCATCTATGAATACGTAATCTGGAACAATTTCAGTATTCGCAATGGCAGCTTCAATTGCAGGACAATAAGTCTCAGGATTTGTTATGCCTTTAATTTTTAGCATGTTAGCGTTGTATGCGCTGTCCTCTGACTTGCGGTTTCCGTCTGCATCAAGATAATCGAAATCAACATCACTAATTACGTCCTCTGTTAGTGTGAATTCCACAAATGCATTCCATCCGTGTCCGTCAAGCTCGTTGTAAGTGGCTGAATAATTGCCATCTACATAAGTTTGTTTATCGCACGCTGTTATAGCAAAAACCATAGCAGCTAAAATTAAGAGAGTTTTTTTCATGTTTTAGGTATATTTAATTATGTACATATCTGCGAAGATAAATATTTTTGTTACAAAAATGAAAAAAAGTTGAAAGTTTATGAGCTTAATACGTCTCCTGATTCATATTTTGTTTATATGACCGAAGGCAAATTTTTCCCGATCAGGAGACCTGCTCTTTCTCGTGATCCCATGTAACTTTTCGGTTCTCCTTATAGGCGATCGTTGCCATTGCCGCAGTGATACCCTCTTCAAAGGCCTGATCGATGTCACTGGCTTTTAACATATCACGGTAATCGCTGTATCGTTTAGCCGGTTTACCGAATTTGCCATCCGGTCCTTCCACAAAATTGAGGCTTACTGTAAGTATGATACATTATAAATTTATTTGTTTTGAATAGGGATTTTTCAACACCCAAAAGTAATAAAAAAATGATATATTCAACAGCAACAGGAACAACAAGAACATTCCGGACATTTCTATTATGTCCGATATGCTCGTGAAAGTTTATTTGAGGGTTATTCGCGAGATCGCTTTGGCCGGTTATAAATTGCATTCGGCAAAAAGTAGCTCATTTGCCAGTGTTAACATCACATAACATGACTTCAATATGCCTTGATCCCCAAAAATATTGTTTCTTTTTACTTTGAGTTTTCGTAATCCGGTCTTCCCAGTTTTTTCAGCATTTTATAGTGTTCGACAAGGGCATTCGCGAACGTTGGTCTGACATGATAAGGGAGATTGTATTCCCTGACTGTATCCCTGACGATTATAGAAATTTTTCTGTAGTGTATATGACAGATGGTGGGAAAAAGGTGGTGTTCAACCTGGTAATTCAGTCCTCCGATGAGCCACGAGAAGACCTTGCTCTCGGGAGCATAATTGTTGGTGGTTAGCAATTGGTGGATCGCCCAGTTGTTCTCAATACTTCCTGATTCATCGGGAAGGGGATAATCAGATTCAGGCATGACATGCGCCGTCTGAAAGATCACTGAAAGCAAGAATCCACTGATAAAATGCATGAGAAGGTAAAGTAGTATCACGCTCCACCAGGGGATTGGCAGAAAGATGAGAGGAATAACCAGGATATATCCGTAAAAGAGTATTTTGGAAACGATCAATTCTATGATCAATCTTCTTTTCGACATTTTATTATTCAATACGATCCCCTCCTTAAGGTAGCCAAAAAGTTGTTTAAAATCCTTGTCTATGGACCAGGTTAATGTCATTAATCCGTAAAGGAACCATGCATAGAGATGCTGAAACCTGTGATGCTTTTTGAGCGGACTGTTGGGAGAGAATCGCAGGACTGACCCGGGATCAATATCTTCATCAAATCCTTCTATATTGGTAAAATTATGGTGCATTGTGTTATGCTGGTGCTGCCAGTTGGGATAGAATCCTCCCAAAAGGTTTAATGTATATGAAAGAATCTTGTTAACATTAGAATTTTTCGAATATGCCCTGTGGTTAGCATCGTGCATAACTGACAGTCCAATGCCTGCCATCCCAAATCCCATGAGTACCCAACAAAAAACGATCAGCCCGGGATTACTAACAATTCCGGTGACCATGGCTAGATAGGGGGTAAAAAAGAGCAGGAACATAAAAATTGTCTTGATAACCATATTTCCATTGCCGAATTTTGAGATTCCGTTTTTCTCAAAATAACTATTCACCCTTGCCCTTAAGTTGTTTACAAAAACTGTTTCCTTCGTATTTACAAACTTCAATTTTTTCACATTCATAATCATTTGTTGTTTCATCTTTATAGATGAAAGTAAAACCCCAATATTTATAGAGCTTGAGCATGCAAGCTCGACGTATCTCATGCAACCATTAAAGATCTTACAGTTTAAGATCAAACAGCAAATCACATTTTTTGTTTCAGATCAGGGATATTATTCAGGATAATGGGATAAAAAAAAGGTCCCCGAATCACTTCGGGGACCATCACACTATAAGTCTTTTCAGAAACTTCTGCTACCTGTAACCACCGTCTCTGCCACCGCCGCGACGATTGTCATCTCTTGGATTGGCTTTTTTAACAACAATTGCCCTGCCTTGCAGTTCAGTGTCGTTAAGTGCGTCAATGGCAGCCTGACCTTCATTGTCGTCTGGCATTTCAACGAAACCATACCCTTTTGACCTACCGGAGAATTTGTCCATAATAATTTTTACAGAGCTTACTTCCCCATAAGCTTCGAAAGCTGATCTGAGATCTTCTTCCTGTGTGTCGTAATTCAGTTTTGCACAAAAAATGTTCATAAGAAAAATAAATAAATAAATAAATACAATAACCCAATATGGGACTTTAAATTATGTCAAAGATACAATTCATTGAAACACAAAAACAGATTTTCGAGGTTTTTTTTACTTTTTTATTGATTTCGAGGTTTTTTTATTCGGTCTAGCCGATTATTTCTTCTCTATATTTTTGTTGTTTTGTTGGAACTATACCTATCGCTTAATTTATGACAATTAACCTGTCCTGATCTTATTGGGAAACAGCCCTATATCTTCCTGCGCTAAGCAGCTTCTGCGAAGCCTGGGGAGACTTGCAAGTAAGCTGGTCCCGATAAATCTTATCAGACACATCGTTTTCTTTGTGCGCACTATTCTAAAGTTTAGAGTTTTTATATCGAAATTTTAATAAAGTATAAACACCTATTGCTGCCAATGCCAGCACGGTAATTTCACCCATGGTATCTAACGCCCTGAAATCAACCAGAATAACATTTACGATGTTTCTTCCATGTGCCATTACATAGGAATTCTCAAGGAAATAACCGCTTATTTTTGAATCGGCAGGGTTATTTAAAACAATTAATACCAACGATGTTACGGTTACACCCGCCAAAATCGATAATACAGCGTCCCTGGTAATATTCTTTTTTGAAGAAAGATTTTTTATTTTGGGTATTTTATATACTACCAATACTAACAGAATGACCGTTAGTGTTTCAATGGAAAATTGCGTAAGCGCTAAATCGGGAGCACTTAATAAGGCGAAAAACAGAGCAATTCCAAATCCAATAATACCTAATGCCGCCACAGCACCCAATACTGATTTTGAGATGATAGCCAACAAAATGGCTAAGAACATAATCACTACTATTAAAACTTCATAAAAATAAATATCGTTGAGGTCAAAGCGTATCCACGTACTTAATTGATATTTAATAATGGTTAAAAATATAATTCCAATAAAGAAGCTAAGTATATAATAGAAATAACTTCGCAAACTACCATTTTGGAAAAACTTGGTTTGCTTTGAGGAGATGGTTACCAACCCTTTTAAAAACCAATTGTACCATTCTTCGGGGCCGACTTTAGCAATCCTGTTAAAAAAGGCCATTTGCCTTTTCACTGTATTCGTTAAGAAATAAATACCAATGCCTCCAGCCAGGGTTATTAAACTGAATAGTAAAATCACATTAAATCCATGCCACAATGCTAACTTAGCTCCCGTAATTTGCTCGATAGCCATTACGCCCGGTCCAACAAGATTATTGGACATGATGGCTGGGAACACGCCAAATACCAAACCTAAAACACCTAAAAGAACAGGTCCGGCCCAAAGAGTAAGTGGTGCAGCATGTGGATGTTTTGGTGTTTCAATAAATTTTCCGAAGAAGGGTTTGATGCCAACCATAATAGCGGTAGCAACCAAAAACATATTGGTAAGTATAGCAATGCTTGTCAGTAATACAGGGTTTACAACAAAATGTGACGTTGCCTCATAAATAAGTTCTTTGGCAATAAATCCAAAGAAGGGAGGAATACCAGAATAGGATAGAGCAGCCAAAAATGCACCTATAAATATGAGGGGGAGATATTTTTTTAATCCGCTCAATTGTCGGATATCGCGTGTGCCGGTTTCATGATCAATGGCACCGGCAACAAGAAATAGTCCGCCTTTATATAAAGAATGCACAGCTAAAAATGTAATTGCTGCAGTAACTGCATATTTGCCCCCCATCCCTAATAGAAACACCATAATTCCCAGGGCACTTATGGTGGTATATGCTAATATTCTTTTCAAATCGTTTTGTCCGATGGCCATAGCTGCGCTCATTAGCATCGTTACTGCCCCAAAGCTGATTAATATTGTGTGCCATATTTCCGGACCGGAGAGCACAGGATTTAATCGGGCGATTAAAAAAACACCGGCTTTTACCATCGTAGCAGAATGCAGATATGCACTTACGGGTGTAGGTGCTTCCATGGCATTAGGTAGCCAAAAATGAAAGGGCCATTGCGCCGATTTGGTAAAGGCACCTACTAAAATTAAAATAATAATTGGGATATATAAACCATGACCGGTAATCAGCGCCGATTGATTTAATAATTCAGAGATAGAATAGGTACCGCCAACGATTCCCATAATAATCAGACCTGCCATCATGGCTAATCCACCTCCGCCTGTTACTAATAACGCTTGCAAGGCAGCATATCTCGATTTTTCAGATTCGTGGTTAAACCCGATCAGAAGATAAGAACTGATACTGGTTAATTCCCAAAAAATAAAAAGAGCAAAAATATTATCAGATATGACCACCCCTAACATGGAAGTCATGAAAAAGAAAAGATAACCATAAAAACGTCCCAGCTTTTTATGTCCGGCCAGATACCCACTGGCATAAAACACGATAATGGCACCAATGCCAATAATTATAAATGCAAACGTTAAGCTGAGTCCGTCTATTAGAAAGTTGAGGTTAATATTAAATGAAGGAAACCAGGGATACTCCAATAACATTACTTCGCCTTGTGAAACAGGAGCGATAAATGTACATAAATATCCAAAAATACTTAATGGAACCAACAGGAGTACAAGTCCCGAGTATTTTGAAAATAGCTTATGAATAAAAGGAGATGCTATTGCCGTTAAAAAACCTATCAAAATTATTGTTAACATATAATCTTAGTCTTTAATACTTTTATACTTCTTTGTTTTTTCGTCATACTTTCCTTTTAAATCATCACATACAGTTCTGTCCCACATTTTTAATCCGATATTGTGAGATGCTCTCCCCAGCATGTGAGCTCCGACAGGTACCGTGAGAATTAAAAAAATAATAATACCGATAATATGCAGGGTAATAGTAATATTCAAAAAATAAACAGCCACTGCTATTAACATGGATGCAACCCCAAATGTACCGGCAATGGTTGATGCAGACATTCGTAAATAAACATCAGGCATTTTTAACAAACCGATTGATGCGATAAGAATAAATATTGTGCCGATAATCAGGAAAAACAAAACAAGATACTCTTTCATCTGTATTACTCTTTAGTTGTGTTACTATCATCTCTTTTTTCATAAAAATATGCAAAAGAAATAGTGCTTAAAAATGCAATTATTGCCAATATCAGTGCGATATCAATAATTACTTCTTCATCAAACAGAATGGAATAGGCCGAAAAGGATCCAATAGCAACAATTACCAATAGATCCAACGCTATCACTTTATCAATCAGGCTGGGACCTTTAAATAACCTGATAAAAATCATCAGCATGGAAATACTTAAAGCTGGCAAAATAAAGTAGAGTATGATAAATTCAAAGTTCATCGCATTACCTCCAATAATTTTTTTTCTAAACCGTTTTTAATATCTAAAATGCTTTGCTCTTTACTTTTATCTATATAAACCGAATAAACATACAAGGTGCTTTTGTCGGCCGAAACAGCTAAACTGGTAGTCCCCGGAGTTAACGTAATGGAATTGGCCAATAGCGTTATCTCTAAATCGGTTTTTGCATCCAGGGGTATGGCAATAATGCCTGGTTTTGCGTAGTGCGTTGGTGTTATTATATCGTATCCAATGCGAATGCTGCCATATATTACTTCTTTAATAAAAAGCGCTAGATAACTTAATGTTCTTGGTACGATGGTAAAATATCTGACTGATTTGTTGTTTCGATAAACAACCCATAAAATAAAAAAGCTTACCACGAATCCGAAAAGAAAATTCTCCACGTTCAATTTCATGGTTAGCGTTATCCATATAAATGTTAAGAAGATATGATAAAAAAATATTTTCATAATTAATTTTTTATGGTGTGTTACCTAAAACTGTATTAATATAAATTGATGGATTCATCAGTTCATGGGCAGTGCGTTCCGCGATCTGAAAAAATGGTTCCGGATTAATTCCAATAGTTAATGTTATCAATGCCAATAGAATAACAGGTATAGTCATAAACACATTTTGTTTTGAAAATAAGCCTTGAATGGTGCTGCTTTTATTCTCGACCAGGTCGGGGTCTTTTTTCCAGAATGCTTCGTTCCATATTTTCATCATGGAATAAAGTGTAAGCAGACCGACCACTAAAGCTACTACAACAAAAAGATATTCTTTTATTTCTAAAGCGGCCTTTACAACAAAAAACTTTGCCCAGAAACCTGACAAAGGAGGAATGCCGGCAAGTGATAATGCCGGAATCAAAAACAGTACCGCTAAAAAGGGATATACATTAACAAGTTCTCCAATTTTTTTAATGTAAAAAGTGCCTTTTAACCGATTAATCAGACCGGCAACAAAAAACAAGTTTGCTTTTACAATAATATGATGCATGATATAAAAAACACCACCTGCTATAGCTAAAGGTGTATATAGCGCGAGTCCGAGTATCATGTAGCCAATCTGACTGATAATATGAAATGAAAGAATGCGCCGCATGTCATAATGCGATGCTGCTCCCAGTACCCCTATCAGCATGGTTAATCCGGCAATCCATAATAAGATGGTATGGGTATAACCCACATCATGAATAAAAATGAGTGTAAACACCCGCATCAATGAATATACACCTACTTTGGTAAGCATGCCCGCAAAAATGGCGGCAATACTGATGGGTGGTGTATGGTAAGAGGCAGGTAGCCAGAAGAACAGTGGAAAAACAGCCGCTTTAATGCCAAATGAAATTAGAAAAAACATAGCAATTAAAGTAACTAATCCCTGGTTTTCAATGGCAGCAACTTTAACTGCCAGATGAGCCATATTTAAAGTGCCTGTTAACCCGTATAAAAACCCTACCCCTATTAAAAAGAATGCTGAAGAGATGAGGTTTATGGTAACATATTTAAACGTCCCTTCCAGTTGATGTTTAGTTCCATCCAAGGACAATAGTATAAATGAAGAAATAAGCATTACTTCAAACCAAACATACATGTTGAACAGGTCACCGGTTAAAAAAGCCCCATTAATACCCATGTACATAATATTAAGCAATGGATAATAAGCAAACTGGCGACGTTTTTGAATCATACCAGACAAGGGCTTTTTTCTGTTTTTCATGGATGAAACAGAATAGATAGCTGTTGCAAAAGCCATTACACAAGTGATAAGCACCATAATACTGCTAAAGGTGTCGGCAATGATGGTGATACCAAAAGGTGCTTCCCAGTTTCCTGACTGAAAGTGCAAAATACCATCAGATAAAACCCTGTCTACCAAAAGAATACCAATAATTAAAAAAACAAAAGCGCCAGATAAATTAATTATCTCTTGCAATTTTTGCTTCCTCCAGGTTGCCAGCGTGAGAAGTCCAACTAATAAAGGGAATAATATTGGTGCAACTAATATAATGTTCATGATTTATCTGATCTACATTTAGAGTTTAATTATCGCATGCTCTTAGGTCGTTCGAGTCATCGGTACCAATCGTTTGAAATACTTGTTCAACTAAAACAATGGCAAAAGCAGTAACACCAAAACCAATAACAATTGCTGTTAGTATAAGCGCTTGAGGTAATGGGTCGGCAACAGTTTCCTGTATATGCTTTTCCCCCTCGGCTATTAATGGTGCCTTGCCTCTTATGGTAGTGCCAATGGTAAATATTAATAAATTGCATGCATGGGCCAAAAGCACTAAGCCGATGATCAGTTTAATAATACTTCGGCGTAATATCATATAAATTGCACCTGCGAATAAACCTCCTATTAATATGGCTAATAATGATTCCATGAAAGATTATTGTTTGAGTTTTAATGTAAAAACGATACCGGTTGACACTCCCATTACAACCATGTAAACACCAATATCAAATAATAGGGGTGTGCTTAAAGGTCCGATGACCGGAAAATCATAACTGCCCCAAATACTTGTAAAAGCAGGGTTGCCAATAAATAATGAAATAAGACCGCTTGATAAGGCAAAAAATAAACCCCCAATAATAAAAATATTGGGTTTTAAGGGAAACATCTGACGAGCCTTGGAAATACCATTGGCAATAGCATATAACGCAAATGCCATCGAGGCGATTAATCCGCCAACAAATCCACCTCCCGGTTCCTGATGTCCGCGTATTAACATAAATATTGAGAACAATAATAAGATAGGTAATAAAATACGGGTAGCAGTAGAAAGTATTATAGAAATCATCTGTGTATCTTATTTTTGATAAATTAATTGATTGTAGGTTTGCCAACTTTTTTTCGACTGATAATAGTGATAGTTTTTATCATAATTGTCAACTCCTTGAAAAGCAACACATACATACATATCCTGAAAATTCCGAACAAAAATAAAAATATCTGTTATGAAAACAAGATATTTCTTGAAGATTCAATCTGTAAATTATAATTTAACATTCAGATTAGATATTGATGGAGTAATGTTATACCTGAGTGGTCGATACTGATTTATATTAGTTACATCAATGATGAACGATTTCAAGTTCGTTATTTTTTTTGGAAACCAGGACGCAATTCGTGAACTGGTGCTGAATTATATTCATGTAATATAAAACCCTATTTTTACATAGAAACTAATCCGTACTAAACTATTTCTCATTATGATTCTCAAAAGATATCTGCGTCTAACTATTACCCTTATAGTATTATCATCATGTGGTAAAAATGTTGATTTCGACAGCCATTTTACCTCTTATAGGCGGATGAGCAAATATTTCAATGATGTGCCGGAAGCTTACCGGCCGATTCCCTTCTGGGTTTGGAATGGTGAGGTTACAAAAGAGATGGTCGACGAACAGCTGTCGTATTTCGCTGAAAAGGGTTTCGGAGGTGTTTTAGTTCATCCCAGGTATGGCATGGTCACCGAGTATGCCTCTGAGGAGTGGTACGAATTGGTTGCGTATGCATCAGGAAGGGCAAAGAGGGTTGGGCTGGACCTGTGGCTTTACGATGAGAATTCCTATCCCAGTGGTTTTGCAGGTGGTCATGTTCCGGCTGAGATGCCCTCCTCCTACAATGAGGGACATGCACTACGTCTGCACCGGCAAACTCTTCTCGAGCCTGACAGTTCAAAGGAATACCTGCTGATTCAGATGGAGGGAGATTCTGTTACAGACATTACCGGTGGCCATGACCAATATATTGGCAAAAGCGGGAATTACCTGCTGTATGAAAAAGTATATTACCCTGTTACCGGATGGTATGCCGGCCATTCCTATGTGGACCTGTTAAAACCCGGTGTAACGGAGAAGTTCATTGAGCTTACAATGACAGGATATGAAGAGCGGCTCGGTGAACATTTCGGAACCCAGGTGCCGGGGGTTTTCACAGACGAACCGAATATCGCTCCCCAGGGAGGCAGAGGTTTGATCCGATGGACCCCGGATCTTTTTGAACAGTTTGAAAGGAGATGGGGGTATCAGTTGCAACCACATCTGAACGGCCTTTTTGAGACAAACGCGATGTCTCATAGAGTCCGCCACAATTACTACCAACTGTTGCTGGAAATGTTTATTGAGCGTTGGTCGAAGCCGTGGCATGAATACACGGAAACGCATAATCTCGCCTGGACCGGACACTACTGGGAGCACGGTTGGCCCAGTCCGCACCATGGTCCGGATAACATGGCGATGTACGCCTGGCACCAGGTTCCGGGAATAGATATGCTATTCAATACATGGGAGGGAAGACCCGACCAGTTTGGCAACGTGCGGGCAGTCAGGGAGCTGAACAGTGTCGCCAATCAGCTTGGAATGGTGAGGCGTCTCAGCGAATCTTTCGGAGGATCAGGCTGGGAACTCGCCTTTGAGGATATGAAGAGAAACGGTGACTGGCAATATGTGCTGGGGGTGAACATGATGAATCAGCACCTCGCTTTTCAGACGATTGCAGGGGATAGAAAAAACGACTACCCGCCCTCTTTCTCTTACCATGCTCCCTACCAGGAGGAATACAGGGTGATGAATGATTATTTTGCCCGGCTATCACTGGCACTGAGCAGTGGTAAGCAGATCAACATGACATTGGTACTGGAGCCTACCACACCGGCATGGATGGCATATGCTCCCGGACAGGAAAACAGGGAGATGGAGATGATCGGGGTTGAATTCAGGAGGTTGCTGGACCTCCTTGAAAGCGAACAGATTGAATATGACCTGGGATCTGAACATATTATAAAAAACCACGGATCGGTATCCGGCGATATGTTCGTTGTTGGAGAGCGGGAATATAATTATGTTGTAATCCCGCAATATATGTCGAACCTGAACAGCGAAACCGCCAAACTTTTGGAGGAATATTTACAACATGGGGGTATCGTGATCGCGCTTTGTCATCCCCCGGCGTATATCGATGGCAGCAGATCCGACCTGTGCAGCCGCTGGGCCGTTGATTATCCGGGTCAGTGGTTTTCATTGTCCGGGTGTAATGACCCGCGACTCATCGGATACCTCTACAGGGACGATTTTATATTCACAGAGCGCAAGGGCGGATCGCTGCTGCATATGCGGCGCCAGATGGACGACGGTCAGCTGCTTTTTCTCGTAAACAGCCATAAATCAGAATCCTGCCAAACCAGGATGATCACCCAGGGAGCAGATATCGTCCATCTCGATCTTTTTTCAGGACACACAGAACAGTATCCCTGCATCGTGACAGATGAGATTGTTAGCTTCGATGCTACCATCCCTCCGGCCGGCAGCATGCTCCTGTTTATCAGCGATAAGAATGTGAAGAAGAAGAGGGGCAGGATCAGGCGGTGGACCGGCGAAGCAATTGAAATGGAACTATCGGATATCCTGACTGAAGTGAAGGGCGATAATGCACTGAAGCTCGACTATTGCAGGGTAATCCTCGATGGAGATACCTCCGGACTGATGTATTCAGCAAAAGCACAGACAGCTGTTTTCAATCACCACGGCTTTGCTGAAAACCCCTGGTTTACAGCAATACAGTACAAAACTAACATTCTCGACAGGGACACGTTCCCGAATGGCTCCGGCTTCACGGCACAGTACCCATTCTTTGTCGACTCAAAATTTAAGTCACCCGATCTGCGGCTCGCGATTGAGCGTCCCCACCTCTATAAGGTCAGACTAAACGGAATGACCCTGGAGCCCATGAAGGACCATTGGTGGCTTGATCAGGCGTTTGGATCATTCCGCATCAGCAGCGGAATCCTGGCCGGCGAAAATATTATCGAAATTACCGCCGATCCAATGTCGGTTCACTGCGAGCTGCAGCCTGTCTACCTGGTGGGCGATTTCGATCTGTTCGCCCTGGATAAGGGTTGGCTGATGGCAGCTACCGGAAAGAGGACCCTCGGTTCATGGAAGGAGATGGGGTTGCCTTTTTACAGCGACCGCGTTGGCTACTCTGCCAATTTTGTCATGGATGATCGCGCTCCTGTCCGTCTGCGGCTGAGAGACTGGTCGGGTACGGTGGCTTCCGTAGAGGTAAACGGCAGCTCGGCGGGTTTTATCATCAGCAAGCCCTACGAGCTTCGCATCGATCCGTTTCTACAACCCGGAGAAAACAAAGTCACGGTTGAGGTGGTGGGATCCCTGAAAAACCTGTTGGGGCCGCACCACGAAGTGGCGCAGCCGGGGTTCGTGACCCCCTGGATCTTCAGGCGGGCACCGGTTGAGCAGCCTTCAGGTGTTGATTATGACCTGCTGGATTACGGATTATTTGAACCTTTTGTGGTTGAATTAATGCGGTGACATTATTATATCTGTTTCAGCTTCGCTAAGCTCTAAATTTGGTTCTTACCGATGCTGTTACTTGGTTCCTGCCAGCACTATTCTTCGGGGGCGCCGGTACTATTTCCTGGTCCTTACCGACGTAATTATTTGCATGTTGTCGGTACTATGCATGATTACTTCATAATGGAAAAAGCAGATTCCTGCTATTTCATCTTTCTTTCCATATCAACGGCGGTCATGTATCCGCTGTAGATCACACCCGAGAATCCGCCCCCGAATTTTCCCCAGGCTGAGGCAATATTCAGGTTGCTGAATTGCCCGGTCGATTTGAGGGGTGCCCGGTTGGGTAGCTGTGCGAAGCCGTAAACAGCTCCCCCTGGATTCAGTGTATAGCGTTGCACCGTTTTAGCCGTGCCAACTTCAATGTGTGCAATATGCTGCCGCACTCCCGGGATCAACTTTTCAAGCCGGTCGGTCATCACTTCCGCTACTTCCCTCTTTTTTGCAAGATAGGCTTCCCTGGATAGTTCTTTCCAGTCGTCCAGGTAGTCGATACAACAGATGGCACCCACACTTTTGCCTTCTGGGGCGAGCTGGGAGTCTACCTGACTATAGTCGACAAAGGTGAAACCTCTTTTTGAGAAGTCGCCCCGGTTGTTGTTATGTATATCTCTCTGATGATGAACAGATTCGTCAAAAACAAAGGTTGAATAGTGGGTGTGTCCCAGTGTCTTAAGTGATGTTGAAAAACCGTAATAGACGGTCAGCAACGACGCACCGACTGGATGCCCCCCGATCTCCCTGAGGATGTCCGACCCGGCACCCTCGCTCATCATCGCTGCGACCTGCGGTAGCGCCGCGTTAGCAACGAACTCTTTTGCAGCTGCCTTCACCGGGGTGTGATCCCCCGGTAGGGTGTTGATGAAGGTAACAGATTTGATCCGGTTTTCGGTGATTTCGAGGGAGGTGACCTTGTGGCTCAGGAGGACCTTGCCGCCGTGCTCCCTGATCACCGCCATGAGTCTGTCGGACAGCTGCTGCGATCCGCCCCGGATGAAATTGGCCCTGCCGTTGAAGTAGGCGCTCTCGGCGATGGAGAAGTAGCGCAGGGAGAGGGTGTAGGGATCGTCGTGGAAATAGCCGAGGTTGCCGAGGAGGACCAGTTTGATCTCTTCATTTGTGAAGATCGAGTCGAGGAACTCACCGATACTGATATCGGGTTTGTCACGCTCGAGGAGGTTGATCCTGCGTGCGTTCATCAGCCGTTGGAAGTATTTGTCGATGCCCTGCTCCTCGCCGGGGAAATGAGTTTTCAGCAATGCGATGGCCGCTTCCCTGTCGTGGGGCATAACGAGATCTGTTCGCCCGTTGAAGAAGCGGTAGAACTCGGGCACGGGCAGGTATTCAACCCCGTCGAATAGTCCGAGGTCATTGAAGATCTCCATTTTGCGGTCGGTGACGGCGAGGAATTTTTCATCTTCCAGGTGACCGATATCGCCTGTATGGAACCAGCCCTCCTTGTCGAACACCTCATTGGTCATCTTATCGTCCTTGTAATAACCGAGCATCACGTTATGGCCCCTGCAGAGAATCTCGCCATCGCCGGCAATCTTCAGCTCCACCCCTTCGATGAGCGATCCCACGGTACCGAGTTTGAATTTCCCTTTTTCTGTATTGCTGATCGTGATGATCGGGGAGGTTTCTGTGAGTCCGTACATATTGATGATCTTCACCCCGGCGGCCCAGAAGAGCTTCTCGAGGCGCGGTTGCAGGCTCGCACCGCCACAGCCGACGAGCCGCACGTTGCCACCCAGCGCATCGCGCCATTTGCTGAAAATGAGTTTGTCGGCAAGGGCCAGCCTTTTGCGGTACCACCAGCTGTTTTTGCCGCAGGCATTGTATTTGAATCCCAGCCTGACCGCCCAAAAAAAGATCTTTTTCTTCATCCCGGTGAGCTGGTTTCCCTTGGCGATGATGTTGTCGTACACCTTTTCGAGTACCCGGGGTACAGCATCAAAACCGTCGGCCCTGATCTCTTTCAGGGCGGTAACGAAGGCGCCCATATTCTCCGGGTAGTAGATACCTGTGCCACTGTATTGGGTCTGGTAATTTCCCATGCGACCGCCTACATGGCAGAGAGGCAGGATGCTCAGGTACTTGTCGCCGGGTGTAAGTTTAAAGATCCCGGCCGCGGCAATGAAGTTTTTCACCAGGTTCTCGTGGGATAGCATGACGGCCTTGGGCTGCCCTGTGGTACCGGAGGTGTAGAGGAGGGAGGCAAAGTCTTTTTCCAAAATGGAATCCTTGATCTCCTTGAGTTTTTTACTCCACTTCTCCCTGTTGTTTTTGCCGGCTTCGGTGATGGTTTGCCAGCAGGGGAGACCTTCAATTTCGTCGAAGGTGTAGATTTGGTTGGAAGTCAATTTTCCTGCCGCCCCATTTGAGATCTCCTGAAACAGTTTCTTGTCGGAAACCAGGGCCATTTTCGCCTCTGAGTGTTTGATGATGTAGCTATACTCCTGTTCGTTGAGGGATGTGTATAGGGGAACATGTACGATGCCGCACATCGCCATGCCATGGTCGGCAAAATTCCATTCGGGTCTGTTGTTGGTAACGGTAATGATTTTATCGCCCTTTTTGAGGCCGAGTTCAAGCAGTCCGCATGCCACATCATGGCACGATTCAATATAGGCATCGGTGGACCAGCTCTCCCATTTGCGGGAGCGTTTTATTGCGAGTGCGGTTTCCTTTTGAAACAGTTGTTTGTATCGATCGAGCAGATCGAAGGTGCGTGTTACGTTCATTTTGTCGGGGTTGTTTTTTGTAAAGATATAGAAAAGCGGGAAAAATTCATCTATCATGTTCTGGTCAACGACCCCGTAGAGAAATTATTTTTCGATAACTGAGAATAAGATGCTGATATGCATCAGAATACCGATTCTTGCATACTTGTACAATGGATATTCTGAATGATGAGTTTGCATAGTACATGATCATCAGGAACTGCCGAAGCAGGCTGCAGGTGGGTTGAAGTAATTCTGACGAAGTTATAAATCGAAGACAGTTTAGATCCTGTCGATTTTTGCAGCCATGATAAAATCGTTTTCAGACAGTCCGTCGATGGCATGGGTCCAGAGCTCAACCTCCACACTGCCGTAGGATACGAGCATTACGGGATGATGGCCCTCTTCCTCTGCCAGTCGCGCAACCTCATTCACGAAACTCATGGTATGTTTAAAATTGACAAAGTTGAATTCCCTTGCTATTTTCTTATTGTCTTTTACGATCCATCCCTTTACAACAGTGATGTAGTCCATTATCTCATCTTCGTTAAGTGGTGGTACGCCACCCTCGCAGGGTTTACACTTTCTCTTTTCCAGTTCCATAATATTGGTTTTACAGGTATAACATTGAGGGTTAGGAATTGTTTTATTTCATTAAAAAATCCTCCCCCAAATAATACACCCTGCCACCGTACCCCAAAACACGCTTCAACCTCCCCTGTATATGGACAGCAAATAAAGGGAGGATTATCAAATCAAGTTGACACATCCACACATATTATTTCTAATATGTATCAGACTGAAGGCTTACGTTCATTTTATCTTTTTAATAGTCTCTAATGGAAACATTTCTTGTTTAATATGCTGAAAATAATATGAGTTAAAACTCTTCTTTCTGTTTTTCTTACCCATATAGTTTTTGACTACTTCTTCAAAAGGGGAATGATTATTAATTGGATTATTCTTATTCTGTTTTGCTGATTTCCTTTGATTAAAAAGCTTTTGATAATAGTGGTTTATTAGAAAGATCATATCTATTTTTCGTGTTATAAATAATTCAGAATTTTCCAGAAAGAAATGCTCTGATATAAGAATCAAATCTTGAACTCGAAATTTTAATTTAGGATTCAACTTGTTTAATCTATCTCTGAATATTTTATTTAAATACGAATTAATTCCATGTGTAGTAAGTACAGGATCGGCATAAATAATTATTGGATAAATTACTAATCTTGCTTTACTTTTATTAAAACCTTTTAGTCCTGCAAATGCATTAGGAAATTCATGTAGTTTTTTGATTTGGGAAACTAATTGAAGGATTCCCTTCTTCCTTCCTTTATTTGATATCAATCTTTCATCAATAACTTTTTTTATATCGTCATAAGTCAACTTTTTTGGAAGCATAAAGTTCTTATACTCAAACAGAAAAATATGATTGTCAATTCTGCAAAACATATCGAAATTATTGTCTTCATCGTTACCAGGAATAATAAAAGGACTTTGTGTTATTATTATCTTTCTGAAAATCTCTTTAAATAGAATATCCTCACCGAAATACTTGCCAATGAAAGAAAAATAAGCGTTATCCTTAGCTTGATTATCCTTCCCTTTGAAAGATTCCCTAACATTCGTATTATTCAAGAAATCATAGATTACTCCTGGGTAGAATTTATCAATTATGAAATTCCAATTTGCGACTGAATAGTTGCCTTTTACTTTTAATATGGGGAAATTCCTAAGAAATCTGAAATCGACAAAGTCTCTTTTGGTAAACTGACGATTGTTGTCTAAATCATAAGTAATGCGTTTAACGATTTCATTTTCATGGACACTACCTTCTTTGAAGTTGCTATGAAACTTCCACACATGGTTCACTCTTGCGTTAATGAACAACAGGAATAATTCTTTAAGATAGTCAACACTTGTTTCTGTAAAACCCTTTGTGTGTTCTGATAATTTGGGAGAATTGATAATGAAGTTAAGAAATCTCAGAGAAATATATGCGGCAGTATAGATATCCTTAGTGAATTGAAATTCTGAATGAGGAATGTTGATTGTCCAGAAAAGTCTATAAAGTTTTTCATCTTCTTCGACAGCCTGTAAATCACCTAACCTTGAGGATATTTCTTCATCAATTTGTTGATTTTTAACAAATATGTTTATTAAAGTATTCCGTTCTTTTTCTTTGCTAATAGGGGCTAATTCGCTTCGGATATTTCTTTTAAGTTCATCCTCAATGCAAGACAATAAGCTAAATGTTGGAAAGAATTTAACTGGCCTGCCTTTTGCCTTATCTATAAATTGAAGTATTTTAACTGCGAAGCCATCCTGTTCCTCTTTGGGAAATTCTTCAAGGATTTTTCCAATAGTTTCTAGTTCGAGATTTCTATCATTTGGGTTTAAAAAACACACACTATTAACGAAAGAATAGTAGCTAATAAGCAAATCAGATGATATCCCTGAAATAAGACTTGACGAACTTGGAACCGGCCTGAGATTACCAAATATTGATGAATATGTTGCTATTGTCCCTAGTATCATATGCAAAAATTATTTTTATAAACACCTCAATTTACTGGGTTATTAATTCTTCTAAATAACTCGACCCAATAACTTTCGACCCAATATCTTCTTGCACTTCCTGATGTAGAAGGGAGAACATATAATTGGGACCTTCCTATTTTCATCTCTTGCATTCCAAAATCAACAAGAGAAGTTATACCTCTATATCCAAGGAAGTATGATGCAGATGTCTTTCCATTAAAGGCAACAAAATTTGGCTGAAACCGCTCAATTTTTTTTAAAAACTCGTCCACATCATAGCTTGAATCTGAGATATCAGAATCGTTTCCAAATTCTGTATGAACCAAATCCGTTAATCCAATTTTATACCGATTGATATCAAAGCAGTCTTTTGGTTCTAGCTTCAAAGGTGTAAATCCAACTTTATATAAGGTTCCGTAGAATTTATTTCCTGGTCCAGCGTAATAAAATCCCTTCATTGCAGAAGCTTCACCTTTTGCTGTTCCACAAAACACTACTTCAAGATTATAGGTAAGAACATCAGGTATCATATGCGTTGTTATTAGTGTTTTTAAACAGTTCATAAGCAATTCTTTCAAGATTATTATCCTTAGTCTTATCTAAATATTCGATTACCTTTTTAAGTATTAATGGATGCTTCCTGTATTGCGCGATATAATGAATTGTCCAATATTCATATGTCCAAATAGGATTGAATTTTGAATAGTCATATTTATCCATATTGAATAACCACTCATAGTACACATCAAGCATTCGATAATCATCAAATTTTGAATCTGTTAAATCAACATCATATTTGAAGCAGATATCTAAGAGGTTATTAACTTGATGGAACCTAGTATCCTTAACGTCAGAAAAAATGCTTTCAAAGCTTCGTTGATTTTCTCTTGGTTTAATAGCATCAATATATGACTTGAATAGATTCTGATCCAAAACAATAACGTTGGTCATTACTGATAGATAGTATAAGTTACTATCGAATTTATTCTGCAATTGCTTTTGAATTTGATAATGAATTTCCTTTTTAATCTCAATATCATCAACTGAATTATATATGTCGAGCATAACATCGGCATCATGCTTTCCTCCACATGAAGTACAATCATCAAATATATAAGATAATAATTCAGAGAATATCTGATTGCTCAGATCCACCTTCTTAAACTGGTTCTTAATTTCATGGATTGCAGTTTTTATTAGATTTTGATTATGAAATTTTTCCTTTTTGTATTCAACTTGTATGAATCCAAATAAAACATCTTTATCGATATACTGACCCTTTCGACTTAAAAAAATCCTTACATATTTCATGTTTAAAGGATAAATGTAATCCTCTTCTTGTAGGTAATGAAGTAGCTTATTTGAAATGTCTTTTGTCTTATCACAATCTAGATCACAATAAGCGATTAGTATCAGTAGATTTGAAAAATATTTATTGTAGTTTATCCAGAACCTGCGATTCTGTTTTTCGGAGAAATTTTCGTATGTAGGTCTTAGATTATCACTATTTAATAAGAAGTTATCTATAAGCTCGATAAAGCTAGAACCATTGTAAACAGTTTTCTGATACTTAATTGAATTTACCTCATAACGATCGCAATACTTTATAAACTCATCTGCCATACCATGAAACACAATTCGTTGAATAATCCAATCATCGAAGAATTGTATCTTAGTTGTCTGACGTTCATTCATTGAAAAGGAACAGATCAATCCTTCAACGAATAAATTAGTTAAATCCTGATATTCAGAAAAATTATCGAAAATAATATAGTTGCTGTTTAAAAATGTATCTATTGTAGCATATTCATTTATTAGTTCAACAACATAATTATTTGAACTCCAACCTCCTTTTTTTTGAGAAAAATAGTGATCCCTAATTTTTCCAACTGTCTTTGAAATATTGTCTTTGCTAATTGAGTAGAATTTCGTATGAAGGATCCAGTTCAATAAATCCTTATTATGTTCTGTTTTGGACTTTTGAAAGACTGAATCAAGATCAATAGATTTTAACTGTTCGAGTAATTCTTTGTTGTTTTTCCAATAGTTATTTTTAATAAAGACATAAAGTTTAGATAAGTTGTACTGACTGATGGCATATCTGATCCTACTATTTTTATGACTTATATTTGCTATTACAGTATAGTGCCTTGCTGATTCAACATAATTCCCAAGTTTATAATTTATTGAAGCCAAGACTAGTCTATCTTTTAATTTCTTTGGTTTCACATTTAATCCAGAGAATACAGAATGAAAATCAAGTTTGTTAAAATAACAACTGATGCAATTACAAGAATCAGTAATTTCTTTACGAATACTTATAACCTTATTACTATCCTTTAATCGTAAATTGAATACAAGGTTGCAGTTTAATATACTAATGATGAACTCTAATTTACGTTGCAAATCCCTAACTCCTTTGATGTATTTGCGACCCCTTATTTTTATTCCTTCATTATTAAATTCTACTGAACTAAGCAGTTCAAACAATTCGTCATTATCAGTTGAAAGTGTAAAGGAAGAATAATGTGAATAAAACAATTCGGAGGATTTTATGGGGTAAGCATTCTTTAGTAGATGTATCGGCAAAAAATTAATCTCATTAAATATATTCTTCAAATAATCATAGGTCTGATCTATGATATGTTTGTTTCTATCAACATAGATTTTCACGTCATTAATTGACCGTACTTCCGTTTCTCATCCCGGCCAC
>JBBDUV010000113.1:0-2394 GCA_040903745.1 Bacteroidales bacterium
ATTCTTCCATCCAGTTTTCTTTGTCAAAGTCTGCTGCGATAAACCAGGAAGTGTTGTCCGGCAGTAATGGATAGATGCCAATAAACTGTTCACCGTGAAGATGCTTTTGAAACTGCTCGTCAGTAAGTGGAAGGAGTGCTTTGTCTTTGTAGTTTTTGAAAGTACCACCCTTCATTGTATGGAGTCGGTACATGTAGCGATCATAATAATAAGCAGGCATGTATCCGCTTTTATTTCCTTTTTCCCAGCGTTTGGCAAAGACATCCTCCCTGCCTTTAAAGAGACTTTTGAACAAATTCAGCTTTTTATTTTCTGAAAACTGGATCATATTCTTTCATCCCTTTCTCAAACGTTTATTTTCCAGTATCCAGCTTTTGTTGATCCAACTCTTTCCAATATTTCATCTTCTCTTAATTTTTTTATGGTTTTCTCAACGGTGCTTTGACTTTTATCTATTCTCTGTGCGATTTCTTCCATGGTGATTTCCGGTTCCAGGAGCATCCATGCAACGATTTCTTCCGTATTTCTTCCGTAATTCTTCCGTAATTCTTCCGTAATTCTTCCGTAATCATCTTCAATTAGCAGTTTTCCGAACTTTTCTCCGAACTTCCTCCGAACTTTTCTCCGAATCTCATCCCAATCAGAAGCTGAAACAACTTCTTTGTTTTCTTTGGCCTTTAGCGGAATAATCGCCCTGAAAACATCCTCCTCAATAAATTCCGGGTGCGTTCCGGGTGTGTAAATGCCGCAATATTTGAAAGTATTCCTAACACCTGAACCCAATTCGTCCACACGACCAATTTCTTTAAAGAATTTCGCTATTACCGGATTCTTGGGATAAGGTGAAAAATTGGCAGGATCGATCACACCACCGTCATGCGGACGATTCCAGTTTTCTGCCAATACCCGATCTGTCTCAATGATGAGCTTAGCAGGAAAAGCATTGGCAAATTCCCGGTGTATTAGCAGGTTCCCGACTACTTCCCGGAAAATCCGGTCACGGAGGCTAATACGTTGTTCTCCTTCCTGGTAAAACTTGTCTGGCAGGTGTTTTCGCACAAAAGCCATAAGCCGGTCGTAACTTTCAATAAGGTTGGTGCGAATATCGTCCCGATCGTCATAGCGATCCACATTTTCTACCCGGAGTAAGGCATCAGTTTTATGATAGGGCAATACGCTTTGAATGACTTCGTCCTTTCCGAGCAGCAATACGGCTGCCAATGTGTAGCCATCTTTTCCTGTTTGATGGTCATGCTTAAAAAGCCCGGCCGAACGTAACAGTTCTTCATCTGTCATATCTTGCCAAAGATGGTCTGCACGTTCATTTTTCGCCAGTATTCGAACACGGCTTAATAATTCCGGTTTGAAATCTGCAAGTGTCAGGTAAGGATAAATTCGATTTTCAGAATAGGTGGTTTGTTTTCGCAGATAAAGCTGGGTGACTTGTTCGGATTGCCGTGTAATATCAAAATCCCCGTCCTCATTCCGGTCGAATATTTTTCCACTGGTGCTGTGTACTTGCGAGCTTTCCGGCACATACACGTAGATTAACTTCTTGCCTTCATATTCTATTACCTGTGTTGACAAATAAAACGGTGGACTTAGTTTTTGCGGGTTATTGGCATTGGTTACAATATCATTGACAATATCTTGTATACAATCCTCAATCACTCCTTCAACTGTGCCGTCATTCTTTACGCCCAGCAGCAAATGACCCCCTTTACGATTGAGAAAGGCACAAATGGATTCAAAGACATTCTTGTTCAGTTCAAATTGGGAGGTTTTGTACTCGACTTCAATGCCTTCGCCCTTTTGCAGTATCTCTATGAGTTTTTCGGGTGTCATCTTTCCAATTCTGCATCAAATTATAAGCAAGCTGATGTTTTAAATTAATAATTCGAGAACTAAATTAAGCAAAAGACATTACAAAGCAATTAAATAAACCGGATGATAAAATATTATGAATGGAGTCACAAGTATTACTCCACTTCGATGCCGTATTTCTCGATCTTGTTGCGGAGGATGTTAATTACACAGCCGATGGCTTCGGCGGTTTGGGATTGGTTTCCATGGTTTAGGAAGTATTCGAACATCTCATCGATCTCCTCCGGTCCGCGCGATGGCGGGTTCGGCAATCGAAGTTCTGGTAATGCAAAACGGTAATAGAGGCAGCACCGGAAGTTCCCTGCCTCACAATCAACAGCCTGGTCCTTGTTGGTGGCTGCGGTGATGGGGGCGATCCCCCGTTACCTGAAATCCCGGATTAGCTATTAGGGTTTGGTGATCTCTGTAGTTCGTGAGAGGGGATCCTCGTTCCTCGGATCAAAAAAAGGCCTCCTCTTGCCTTTAGATTTACTTCCTCAATTTAATTTGGTAATTTTAATTGAAAGAATG